>NZ_MLCT01000037.1:0-363053 GCF_001806145.1 Pseudomonas sp. BS-2016 | reverse complement strand
CYGTTRCCGCACCCCCAGCGGCCCCGGCAAGTTCGAAGGTTGGTTCGGGGCCAGCGTCGGCAATGTGGTGTCGCGAAACGTGCGGGACATGGCGCTGTTTCTGGATGCCGGGCAGGGCCATGAAGCCGGCAGCCCGTATTGGACCAAACCGCTGGCACGGCCCTACGTGGACGAGTTGCAGGCCGCGCCGGGACGTTTGCGCGTGGGGCTGGTGCGCGAATCGCTGACCGGTGCGCCGCTGGACCCTGAAGTGGCGCGGGTACTCGACGCGACCGCTCAGCGGTTGTCGGCGCTGGGGCACGACGTGGAGCCTGTGCGTTTGCAGGTCGATCCGCGGCAATTGTTCGGAGCCCATGGCGCGGTGATCGGCGACGCGCTGTTGACCCTGGTGCGTGACCGTGAGCAAGCGCTGGGCCGCAGTGCCACGCCTGAGGACCTGGAACGCATTACGCAAGTGGTGTTGGGCAACGCGCAAAAAGTCACGGGCGAAGCGTTGTATCGCGCTCGCCAGTCGTTCGAGTCGATTGGCGGCTACATGGAAGACCAGTTCCGCCAGCTCGACGTGATCCTGTCTCCGGTCACGGCCAACGTCACCCCGAAACTGGGGCTGCTGAGCCTCGACCAGCCTTGGGACAGTTACGCCCACAACGCCATGGGCAGCGCCGGGTTTACCGTGCTGGCCAATGTCAGCGGGCAGCCCGCCATCTCGCTGCCCGTGGGCATGAGTGACACCGGCATGCCGATTGGCATGATGCTCACCGCCCCGATGGGCGGGGAAGATGTGCTGCTGCGCCTGAGTGCGCAGCTGGAACAGGCGCACCCGTGGGCCAAATTGCCGACCCTTTGATCCACCCGCCCGCGTCTTGACATTGACCTGTTACAACGCACTGCGTAGCCTTGCGCGTTCGAGGTTCTTCGCCACGCGAAGCTAAGAAGGGAACGCGGTATGCCGCGGCTGCCCCCGCAACTGTAAACGGTCAATTGCCTTGCAAGGCCACTGCTCCAGGGAGCGGGAAGGCGCAAGGAAAGACGCAGCCCTCCGGCTGCTGTCAGCCGTAAGCCAGGAGACCTGCCTCGTGAGCGTTTTTTACTTCAACCGGGCGGGGTGATCCGGTGGCGAATACGGCCGTGCAGCGTGTGCGGCCTCGTCCCGTATGCCCGCCGCTTTGCCAAAGGGCATCCGATGAAAACACTGGCCAAAACCCCCGTCACCATCGTCACCGGCTTCCTCGGTTCGGGCAAAACCACCTTGCTGCGTCACATGCTGGACAACGCGCAGGGCCGTCGCATTGCCGTTATCGTTAACGAGTTCGGCGAGCTGGGCATTGATGGCGAAATCCTCAAGCAGTGCTCTATCGGGTGTACCGAAGAAGAAGCCAATGGCCGCGTGTATGAGCTGGCCAACGGCTGCCTGTGCTGCACCGTTCAGGAAGAGTTCTTCCCGGTGATGCGCGAGTTGGTGGCGCGCCGTGGCGACATCGACCACATCCTGATCGAAACCTCCGGCCTGGCGCTGCCAAAGCCGCTGGTCCAAGCCTTTCAGTGGCCTGAAATCCGCAGCGCCTGCACCGTAGACGCGGTGATTACCGTGGTCGACAGCCCGGCCGTGGCCGCGGGCACCTTTGCCGCGTTCCCGGACCAGGTGGATGCCCAGCGCAAACTCGACCCGAACCTGGACCACGAATCGCCGCTGCATGAGCTGTTCGCCGACCAACTGGCCAGCGCCGACCTGGTCATTCTCAATAAAGCCGACCTGATCAGCCCTGAAGACCTCGCCAAGGTGCGTCTGGAAGTGGCAGAAGAACTGCCGCCTGCGGTCAAAGTCATCGAAGCCAGCAGCGGCCGTTTGCCGCTCGACGTGTTGCTGGGGCTGGGTAACGGCTCGGAAGCGCACATCGACAGCCGCCACAGCCATCACGATCATCACCATGAAGGCGATGACCATGACGACCACGATCACGACGCGTTCGACTCCATCTCCATTGAGCTGCCCCAGGCCGAAGAGCGCGTGCTGCTCGAAGCCCTGACGCAGTTGGTGATCCGCCACGGCATTCTGCGGGTCAAGGGTTTCGCCGCGATTCCGGGCAAACCGATGCGCCTGTTGATTCAGGGTGTGGGCACCCGTTTTGACAAACATTTCGACCGTGCCTGGGCGGCGGATGAAAACCGCGTCACCCGGTTGGTACTGATTGGTCAGGACCTGGACGCCGCGCTGCTGGAATCCACCCTGCGCACTGCGCTGAGCGCTTAAGCCATGCATTTGCTCAGGACCCAGCCCGGTGGCTTTGTATCGGACGACAACATTGCCGACCTGGGGCAAACCCCCGCCGAGCTGGTGATCCTGTGCAGCGGCGACTCCAGCCTGGCTTTGCTGGCCGAAGCGGCGCAGCAATTGCCCGACGATTACCCGAGCCTGCGTCTGGCTAATCCGATGCAGGTTCAGAATCATGCCTCGGTCGACCTGTATGTCGACCAAGTGCTGCAACACGCCAAGGTCATTCTGCTGTCGTTGCATGGCGGGATTGGCTATTGGCGCTATGGCATCGAACAACTGATGCAGTTGGCCGAGCGCGGCGTGACCCTGATCCTGGTGCCCGGCGACGATCGTCCCGACCCTGAACTCAGCGCGCTGAGCACCGTGCCGGCCGAACAGGCCGAACGGTTGTGGCACTTTTTGCGTCAGGGCGGGCGGCACAACGCGCTGCAACTGTTTAACTGCCTCGCAGGCCAATGGCTGGGTCGCGCTTACCCCTGGGGCGAGCCGCAGGCCCTGCCGCGTACCGCGATTTATCACCCGGTACACGCCAGCCCGCAGCTCAGCGACTGGCAGGCCCAATGGCAGCCCGATTTTCCCGTGGCCGCGTTGCTGTTTTATCGCTCGCATTTGCAAGCGGCCAACACCGGCTTTGTGGATGTGTTTTGCCAGCGCCTGCAAGCGGCCGGGATCAATCCGTTACCGATTGCCGTGGCCAGCCTCAAGGAACCGGGGTGTCTGGCGGTGGTGCAAGACCTGCTCGATGAGGTGGACGCCGGGGTCATTCTCAACACCACCGGCTTCGCTCAGTCCAGCCCGGAGGCACCGCACGTGCGGCCGTTCCGGCGCAACATCCCGGTGATTCAGGCGATTTGCGCCCAGGACAACGAACCCGGCTGGCGTGACAGTGAACAAGGGCTGGGCCCCCGAGATCTGGCAATGCACATTGCGCTGCCGGAGCTGGACGGGCGCATCATCAGCCGCCCCATCAGCTTCAAGGATCTGGCCTGGCGCAGTGAGCGCAGCCAGTCGGATGTGGTGTGTTATCGCGCTCAGCCCGAGCGCATGGACTTTGTCGCACAACTGGCGCGCCGCTGGGTTGAGCTGGCCCGCGTGCCGAACCCGCACAAGCGCATCGCGTTGATCCTTGCCAATTACCCGACCCGTGACGGGCGCATCGGTAACGGGGTCGGGCTGGACACCCCGGCCGCGGCGTTGAATATCCTGCGGGCTTTGAAGCAACAGGGTTATCCGCTGGACGGCGAACTGCCAGCGTCCGGCACGGCGTTGATTCAAGCGCTGCTGGGCGGCGTGAGCAATGACCTGGAAAGCCTTGACCTGCGCCCTTGCCACCAAAGCCTGGGGCTGGACGAGTACGCCAAGCAGTTCCGTGCGTTGCCGCACGCCAACCAGCAGGCAGTGCTGGCGCGGTGGGGGCGGCCGGAAAATGACCCGATGTTTCGCGACGGCCGGCTGATGATCGCGGGCCTGCGCTTTGGCCTGACCTTTGTCGGCATTCAGCCCGCCCGTGGTTATCAGGTGGACGCCAGCGCGGTGTACCACGACCCGGATCTGGTGCCGCCCCATGGCTATCTGGCGTTTTACTTCTGGTTGCGCCACACCTACGGTGCGCATGCCGTGGTGCACGTGGGCAAGCACGGCAATCTGGAGTGGTTGCCGGGCAAAGGCGTGGGGCTGTCTGATGAGTGCTGGCCCGATGCGTTGCTGGGCCCGCTGCCCAATGTCTACCCGTTCATCGTCAACGATCCGGGTGAAGGCGCGCAGGCCAAGCGCCGGACCCAGGCGGTGATTATCGACCACCTCATGCCGCCGTTGACTCGCGCCGAAACCTATGGCCCGCTGCGCGACCTTGAACTGCTGGCGGACGAGTATTACGAAGCGCAGTTGCTGGACCCGCGCCGGGCGCGCGAATTGCAGCGCGACATTCTCAAACTGGTGCGTGAAACCCATATCGACCGCGAACTGGAGCTGGACGAACAGCTCGACAGCGACGCGGATGCGGCCATCTGGCTGCCGCGACTGGACACCTACCTGTGCGACTTGAAAGAGTCGCAAATACGCGACGGGCTGCATATTTTTGGCGAGTCGCCTGCAGGCCGCTTACGCATTGACACGCTGCTGGCGCTGCTGCGCATCCCCCGGGGCGACGGGCGCGGTGCGCAGTCCAGTGTGCTACGGGCACTGTCCAAGGCTTTCGACCTGGGTTTTGACCCGCTTGACTGTGCGCTGGCCGAACCCTGGACCGCGCGGCGCCCGGCGCCTCTGTCGGCGGTCAGCGATGCCCTGTGGCGCACGGCCGGCGACACCCGCGAGCGCCTTGAACTGTATGCCGCCGGGCTGATCGAGCAGGCGCTGGACGGCACCTTGTCCTTGCCGCCAGACGATCAATGGGCCGAGGTGCGGAGCATGTTTGACGCCTTGCTGCAGGAGGTTGCACCACGGCTCGACGCCTGCGGCCCCGCCGAGATGCAGGGCTTGCTCGACGCGCTCAACGGCCGCTTCGTGCCTGCCGGGCCCAGCGGGGCGCCGAGTCGCGGACGGCTGGATGTGTTGCCCACCGGGCGCAACTTTTTCTCGGTGGATGTGCGCAATCTGCCGACAACCACGGCGTGGCGCATCGGCTTTCAATCGGCCAACCTGATCCTCGAACGCCACTTGCAGGACCACGGCGATCACCTGCGTCAGCTGGGTTTATCGGTGTGGGGCACGGCCACCATGCGTACTGGCGGTGACGACATCGCTCAAGCCATGGCGCTGATGGGCGTGCGCCCGGTGTGGGCCACCGGCAGTCAGCGCGTCGACGACTTTGAAATCCTCCCGGTGAGCCTGCTGGATCGGCCGCGCGTGGATGTCACGCTGCGGGTGTCGGGGTTCTTCCGCGATGCATTCGCCAACCTCATCCGCCTGTTCGATGCGGCCGTGCAAGCGGTGGCAGCACTGGACGAACCGGATGACCTGAACCCGCTGGCGGCCAGGGTGCGCAACGAGCGTCAACAGCTCGAGCGTGAGGGGCTGAGCCCGGAACTGGCGGCCCGCCAGGCAGGCTGGCGGGTGTTCGGCGCCAAGCCCGGCGCTTATGGCGCGGGGGTACAGAACGCCATTGACGGGCGTTTGTGGCAGAGCCGCGATGATCTGGCCGAGGTCTATTTAAATTGGGGCGGGTATGCCTACGGCGGGGCCGATGAAGGCACGGCGGCCCGCGGTCCGTTCGCCCAGCGCCTGAGCCAGTTGCAAGCGGTGGTGCAGAACCAGGACAACCGCGAGCACGACTTACTCGACTCCAACGACTATTACCAATTCCAGGGGGGCATGCTCGCGGCCGTCGAAAGCCTGAGCGGCGGGCAGGTCGCCAGTTACCACGGCGATCATAGCCAGCCGGATCTGCCGAAGATTCGTACCCTCAAGGAAGAACTGAACCGGGTGGTCCGTTCCCGTGCGGCGAATCCGAAGTGGATTGAGGGCGTCAAGCGACATGGCTATAAAGGCGCGTTTGAAATGGCCGCGACCTTGGACAACCTGTTCGCGTTCGACGCCACCACGCACCTGATCGACGATCATCAATATGCCTTGTTGGCCGACGCCTATTTGTTGGACCCGGACACCCGGCAATTTGTGCAGCAACACAACCCCCATGCCTTGCGCGACATGACCGAGCGGCTGCTGGAAGCCCAGCAACGCGGCTTGTGGAGCGAGCCCGGCGAGTACCGGGATGCACTGGAAAACCTGCTGCTGGACATTGAAGAAGACTGATGTGGACACTGACATGACTGATACCCCTCACTTCCCGCTGTCTGCGGTCGTGGGCGCCGAGGACTTGAAACTGGCGCTGTGCCTGACGGCAATCGACCCGAAAATCGGCGGGGTGTTGATTGAAGGCCCGCGCGGCATGGCCAAGTCCACCCTGGCACGCGGGCTGGCGGATGTGCTTGCCAGCGGTCAATTTGTCACCTTGCCACTGGGCGCCACCGAAGAACGACTGGTGGGCACGCTCGATCTGGACGCGGCTCTGGGGCAGGGCAAGGCGCAGTTTTCGCCGGGCGTACTGGCCAAGGCGGATGGCGGCGTGCTGTACGTCGACGAAGTCAACCTGCTGGCCGACCATCTGGTCGACGTGCTGCTGGACGTGGCCGCCAGTGGCGTCAACGTCGTGGAGCGCGACGGTATTTCCCACCGGCACCCGGCCCGGTTTGTTTTGATAGGCACCATGAACCCTGAAGAGGGTGAGCTGCGTCCGCAATTGCTCGACCGCTTCGGTCTCAACGTCGCCATGAGCGGCCAGCCAGCGCCTGCCGAGCGCGGCGAAATCATTCGTCGGCGTCTGGACTTTGATGCCGATCCACACGGGTTCTGCGCGCACTGGCGCGCCAGTCAGGAGGCCTTGCGCGCGCGCTGTCAGCACGCCCGTGAGTTGCTGGGTGCTATTGCGCTGGATGATGCCTCGCTGACGATCATCACTGAACGCTGCTTTGCAGCGGGCGTGGACGGCCTGCGCGCGGATCTGGTCTGGCTGCGTGCCGCCCGGGCCCATGCCGCGTGGCGTGGCGCCGTCAGTATCGAGGTGCAGGACATCGACGCCGTGGCCGAATGTGCCCTGCGCCACCGTCGTCGCCAGCAGACGCCGCACGCCCCCACGCCGGATCAACCGCCACCGCCCACGCCTTCGCCCACCACGGCGAGCGAAGCCGGGCAGGGGTTGTGGGGGCAATTGCCGGTTCAGCCGCAGACAACCGGCGCGCGTCGTGAAGTGCCGAGCTGGCCAAAAAAGCCTTAGGCATCCGCCCTCGTGCAACCGGGGGGGCGGATGCCAGACCCCGACCGGGAACCCTGGACAGCGGCAAGCAGGGCGCCAGTCGTCCGGCGCCTTGCGGGGCGGTGGATTGGGTCCAGACCTTGCAGCAGGGACGGCCCCGGCAACGCAAGGACCTGGCGTTCAAAACCCGTCGTGGCACCGCGCCCCAGCTGTGGCTGGTGATCGTGGATGCCTCGGCTTCGACCCGGCGTCATCACGCGCTGACGGATGCCAAAGGCTTGCTGGCCGAAGTGTTCGAGGATGCTTATCGGCAACGGGCACGGGTGGCCGTGATGACCGCCAGCGGTTTGAATCCGCAATGGCACGTCAGCGGCATCAAAGCGGCCAAAGGGCTGGAACAGTGGCTGGAAGGCTTGGGCGCGGGGGGCGGTACGCCGTTGCTGGAAGCGGTGGGCGAAGCCAGTGAATGGCTCAACGCCCGGCGGCGGCGCTTTCCGCTGGAGGAGCAACGCGTGTTGTTGCTCACTGACGGTCGGCTCAAGGCATGGCGCACGTCACACGCACTTGAATGCCCTGGTCTGCTGGTCGACATGGAACGTGGACCGATTCGTCTGGGTAGGGCCCGACAAATCGCCAGCGATCTGCACATCGAATACCGGCATCTGGATGAGCTTCAAACCCTGTAGCTAAAAACGCGAGGCTGCGATCGGGTGGCCGGGGGTGGCACCCTATCACAGCCTCGTTGCGCGATACACCGGCATCAGGCGGATTAAGCCGGCATGACCCACGGCTGCAACGCGTAGCCTTCTTCGCTCAACTCGGCGCGGGCTTGTGCCAGCAGGCTGGCGAGCTGTTTGGCGTCGGCGCAGGCACTGCGCGGGATCTGCTTACGGCCAATACGGGTGCTGGTGCGGTCAATCACGGTCAGGCTCAGTTCGCCATGGCCGTCCTGTGCAGCCCAAGCCACGCACTGGAAAGGTTGAAACGCGTGGCCGGCAATCAAAAGTGCTTCGTTGAAACGGAGCGGGGCGTTCATAGGGTCGTCTCTCAAATAGGCCCATCAAGTGATTAACCGTCGGCTGGGCATACCGTGCGGTTGGTTACTTGTACTGATGACCGATGCCCCCACGCAGGTCACACCCATTTGCGTTTTTTTTTAACGGGTTTTCATGGGGCTGATCTGGATCAAGGTTTTGTTGCTGTTCAAAAACAGCGATTCAGGTTGCAGGTCTGTGCCTATGAGTGGGCAAAGTTCCGTTTGATATTAGGGTTATAAGAAAACAGTACAAGCGCCGTTCAAAGGTTGACTACCGTTAGGAGCAATATCCTCAACTTACTGTTTTTACTAATCTTTTAATATTTTGGCGCCAAGGAACAGTCATGCTCGAATTGCCCGTGTCCCGCCGTTTGTTAGTGGTTGATCCTTGTGATGATTGTCATCAGATAGTGCCCGGGCTGCGTCACATTGGCTGGGAAGTGGACAGTTGTGAGCTGGACGCTGTGAATGATCGTTCATGTGATGTTGGTCTTATCCGGTTACAACCTTTTCACCTGGAACGACCCGAAGCGGTCAAAGACATGATCAGTCGCAGCGGCACCGAGTGGATTGCCGTGCTCAGCCCTGACACCTTGCAATTGAAAACCGTCGGCGATTTTGTCTGCGAGTGGTTTTTCGATTTCCATACCCTGCCTTTCGATGTGTCGCGGGTTCAGGTGACCCTGGGCCGGGCGTTTGGCATGGCGCGCCTGCGAGGCCGCAGCACCGACCCGATTGAAAGCGCAGGGCACGAGTTGCTAGGGGAAAGTCGTGCCATCCGGGACTTGCGCAAATTGTTGGGCAAACTGGCTCCCACCGAATCGCCGGTATTGATTCGGGGCGAGAGCGGTACGGGCAAGGAACTGGTGGCCCGGACCCTGCACCGCCAGTCCCAGCGCCACGCCCGGCCTTTTGTCGCGATCAACTGCGGCGCCATTCCGGAACACCTGATCCAGTCGGAGCTGTTTGGTCATGAAAAAGGCGCGTTCACCGGGGCCCATCAACGCAAGATCGGCCGCATAGAGGCCGCCCATGGCGGGACGTTGTTTCTGGATGAGATTGGCGATCTACCCCTTGAGCTACAGGCTAACTTGCTACGCTTCTTACAAGAAAAACACATCGAACGCGTGGGCGGCAGCCAGCCGATCCCTGTGGATGTGCGGGTGTTGGCAGCGACCCATGTGGACCTGGAAGCCGCCATCATCAACGGGCGGTTTCGGGAAGATTTGTATTACCGGCTCAACGTGTTGCAGGTGTTCACCGCCCCCTTGCGTGAGCGGCACGGTGACATGGCCATGCTGGCCAACCACTTTGCACGGTTTTACAGCCAGGAAACCGGGCGTCGACCGCGGACTTTCAGCGAGCAAGCACTGGTTGCCATGGGCAATCACGACTGGCCGGGCAATGTGCGTGAACTGGCCAACCGGGTGCGTCGCGGCCTGGTATTGGCCGAAGGCCGTCAGATTGAGTCCTGTGATCTGGGGCTTGAGACCCGACAGGCGCCCAGCCTGACCATGGGCACACTGGAAGACTACAAGGACCGCGCTGAGCGGCAGGCGTTGTGTGACGTGTTACAGCGCCACAGCAACAACCTCAGCCTGGCAGCCAAAGTGCTGGGTGTCTCGCGACCGACGTTTTACCGTTTGTTACACAAGCATCAAATCCGCTAGGGGCAGGCCCGCCGTGTTCACCCACAGCGGGCCTTTTGCGCACCTGGCGTTAGAAGTAGTACGGGAATTTGAGGCTGAACGTGAAATCCGGCGCATCTTCGGTCAGACCAATCGAGAGGTTGGGCACGATGGTCAGGTTGTCGGTGGCCGCAATGGTCATGCCCACGTTGAAGTAGCCGGCGTTGGCGTCGCTGGTGGTCAGGGTTTGCCAGTCTTGGCCCTTGTATTTGATTTTGCTCTTGCTCTGGATCAGGTCAGACACCGAGAACGACATGCTCATTTTCTCGTTCAGCGCAAAGGCCACGCCCGCACCAATCTGGTAGCTGTCGCCCAGCTTGACGCTGCCGGGTTGTGACTGACCGGCCGTGGAGCCGATGTCACTGAATGAGTCTTCCAGGTTGTAGGTGTAGGAAAGCGAGCCGAACAGCACCGCCGGGTCGAAGGTCTTGACCAGCGAAATGCCCGGCGTGATGGACCACACCCCATTCCCGGTGGGCAAACTTTCGGGGTAAATGATGTTGTTGTTCTGCCCGTCGGTGACCAGCTTGATGCCGAACGGGTCCTTGCCGGTCGGTGCCTTGACCCTGACCGAGAAGACGGCGTCCGGGGTGTTGGGCGATTCGTCGAGGAACTTGTAGGCAACACCGACGTTAACGTCGCCAATGGTCGGATCGCGGGTGACAGTTTTGTCGGACGCTGCCGACGCATCGCCGCCGTTGGCGCCACCGGACTGGTAGGTTGATTCGCGGTACACCACGGGCACGTTGACATCGAATTGCCAGCGATTGTCGAGGTTGTAACGTGCCGTCAGGTCCAGGGTCCAGTTATCGGCTTTAATCCGGTCCAGGTTGAGGTTGCCCAGCAGGATGGAGTCCAGGGCCAGAAAGCCGTTGAGGGTTAACTGGCGGGTGTCATAGCGCGAATAGGTGATCCCGGTTTCGACACTGAACTTGCCGCCGCCGAAGAAGCCGCTGGCTTCGTCGTACAGGTTGGTGACACTTTGCGCGGGTTCAGAATCGTCTTTGAGGGACTGGCCGTACGAACTGCCGGTGCCGCCTGCAGCGCCGCCGGATTGGGCCACCGTTTGCCCGCGCTTGAGATCGGCCGGGGACTTGACCAGGCGTTTGGGGGCCGGAACCGCCGGTTGTTCTTCTACTTGGCGGACGCGTTGTTCAAGCACCGCCAAGGCTTTTTGTTGTTGATCGTACCGCTGGCGCAGCTCCATTAATTCCTGTTTCAACGTTTCTACATCAACCTCCGAAGCCGCCTGTAGCAGGGTGGAGGGAAGGAGTGCGCTCATACATACAACTGCGCGAAAGGTAAACGATCGATGCATGAAATAAGCCGTCCGGGTAGTCCATTAAGTAGTGGAACAGCCTAGTTCAATATCCTGCCGCACGAAGGGCTTTTAGTTGGTTGAGGTTTGAATTAAGTCCCTCGGTACTGGGCAGTTTATTGCCCAGCACCATATTCAATTGAGTCATGTTATTCACGGCATTGCCGCCGCCCAATAACGTGGTGTTCTGTAACACGCCACCTTGAGCGATTTGCTGTAACGAGTTGCCTTGATTGTTGTTGGCGGCTATAGCCATTTGAATGGCTCCATTGTTTATCGCCACACTGACGCTACCTGCCGCGTTGCTTAATGAAACCGGATTAGTGGCCGTCAATACACTGCCTTGTTGAGTGAGCGCCGGTGCTTGACCGGATTGGCTGATGCTGATGTCCACGTTGTTGAGCGCGCTGTTGTTATCCCCTGCGGCCCGCACGCTCTGGACGACGCCCTGGCCACTGCCCAGGCCGGCACCGCCCAGCACAATGCCGGTGCCGGTGTCGGGCTTGCCTTGTTGCGGGGTGCCTTGTTGGGAATAGGTGGACACATAAAACTGCGGCTTGACCGAGTTTTGCAGGTGCAGGCTGGTACTGGCCCCAATGGTCGCGCCCTGAGCATTGGTCCAGGTGCTGCTCATGACCAGACCGAAACTGATAATGCGACCGGGCATGACAAAACGGCCGCGCAACTCTGACAGTTCCTGATCTTTCAACTCTATGGGTTTAAACGACGTTTCGGCCTGCACGTGCAGGCATGTCGCAAGGCAAGTTAGCGCCAGCCAATAGTGGATGTTCATGTGCTGCTCCCGGGAGCGTCCTGCCCGCCATGGTGAATGAGGTGCCGTTAAAAAAAGTCACTCTGGATAAAGCCGAAGTCCAGCAACTCGGCATCTTTGACCGGGCTGAACGCATCCAGCGTGTTCTTGGCCGAGAGCGGAACCGGAGGGGTGCGCAGCGCATTGGTCTTGTCATAACCGGGACCAATGACGGCAAACACAATACCGTTCCAGCCTTTAACAAAATCTTCCTGGCTGTACCGCTTGTGGCCCAACACGGGGTCGCCGATGTACACCCAGTTGTCTTGAGCCCGTTGCAGTACCACAAAATGCTTGTAGCCCCGTATGTCCAACAGCACGACCACCGGGACATTGATGTCTCGCAGGTTTTGGGCCGGGATGCGATACCCCCGGGCGCGCATGCCGATGCTCTCGATGTAGTGCTTCATGTCCAGCATCGAAAAGCCCTGGGTCCGCACCAGGTCTTCGTTGGCATTGACCAGCATGCCTTTGATGACGTGGTCTTCATCCACGTCCAGCCAATAAGCCTGACGCAAAATGGTGGCCAACGCGGCGGCACCGCAGCTGAAATCGGTTTTTTGCTCCACCAGATCGCTGAAGCGACGTTCGCGAATGCTCTGTACCGGCTTGAACACCAGGTTCCCGCCCGGCAACGCCGCAACCGGCATACGGGCCGCCTGCACCTCGCAGGTCAGGCCTAACAACAGGGCGAGCGCGATCCGCAACATGATGAAGTCACCTCACATGAAGAAAGGGCCTCTGCTGTAGAGGCCCTTCAAACCGCCGTGTTACATCGAGGTTGTGCTGATAACCATCGAGTTGTTCTGCTGATTGCCGACCCCGGCCGAGACGTTGGCACCCACGTTACCGGAGGTGTACTTGATCGAGTCGTTAACGGTCGAGTTGTTGCTCACAGCCACGCGGGCTGTGTTGGGGTTATGCCAGGGGGTGTGGGTGCTGACCGAGCTCAGGTCATTGACCACCGTCAGGTTATTGGAGGTTTGTACAGTGCCAGCGGCCGCACTGGCCAGGTTGCCACCGGACACGGCGATTGCCAGGTTGTTTTTCTGTTGGTTGAGGTCGCCTGCGGACACGTTCACCCCAATGTTGCCGGAGGTGTTTCGGATGGAGTCGTTGAGCGTGGCGCCGTTTTGCGTGCCGTGGTTATTCACTTTGTTGTAGCTGTTGGTCTGGCTGGCGCTCACGACGGCCGCCGCAGTGCCGAGCACAAAGTTCTGGTCACTGCTGGCAATGGCGGCGGCGTTGTCCTGCTGGTTACCCGAGCCGGACGCTACGTTGACCCCGACGTTGCCGTTGGTGCTTTTCACAGAGTCAGTGACTTTTGCGCTGTTGAGCGTGCCGTTATTGGTGATGTTGTTGTCATGACTGACCTGCACATCAGCGATCACGGCGCTGGCGCCACTCGTGGCTGCCGGTGTCGGGGTGGGGTGGCGATTACTGTCTGCTTGTGCTGCCACAGCCATCAGTGCAGCCAGAGCGAAGACCAGTGGTTTGAGAGCCATTGTTGGTTTCATGATGTTTCTCCATGCTTCATCAGTTATGTGTGTGTTGGCATACGTCATTGCACTTCGCGTAACCCGAGTCACTGCGTGACCCGTACATTCAGGGTGTTAGCCATGCGGTTCCCCACCCCGGCACTCTGGTTGACCTGAACCACTCCGCGGCTGCCGGTGAAGGCCTGATCGCTGGTAACGATCTGGCGGCTGCCCGTGTTGAGTGATCCCGCTCCCGAGTTTGGTTGCAACGCCACGTTTTGCTGGGACAAGGCGTTGTCATCGATACTTTGCGGTCCGGCGCCTACGGCAACCCGCACAGCGTTGACCATCTGGTTGTTGGCACCGGCGGACTGGTTGACCCCCAGCAGGCCGCTGCCCTGGCTGAAGGAGTCGCCGCCAATGCTGGCCCGAGCGTTCATCGCGGGGTCTGCCTGACCTGTGAGTTGTTGCGTGACCCCGGCCGTGGACTGGGCCTGATTGCCAATGGCAATGGCGCGGCTGTTGACTTGCTGCTGCTGAGTGCCTGAAGCCTGATTGATCATCAGGTTGCCGGTGTAATGGGCACCCGAGGCATTGATCTCGGCCTGATTGTTGTCAGCCAGCACCGGTGCAGCGACCAGCACGGTCAAGAGCAGCGCGAGGTTGTTCATGTCATTGCCCGCCCAGCGAGGTGAGCGGGCGCATGCCTTGCTCAACACTGCGGTTGATCTGGCCGCCGAGTGAGCCCAGCGAGCCACCGCCGCTGCCGCCCCCTGCACGTGCAGTGCTGGTCAAACCGGGCATGCCGCTGTTTTGATTCAGCAGGCCCGGCACGCTGCCAGTGCCGGTGTTGATGACACGGGTGATGCTGGAACCGGTGCTGACGCGAGCAAAGTCCCCATCCCCCAGTTCGCCGTGGGTGGTGACGGCATTGATCTGGGCGGCCGGGTTGGCATTGACCGTGGTGGGGTTGGGATCAGGGGGCGGCACAATGCTGCCGACGGCGCGTGGGTAGACATGGCGGGTAATCACAATTTCACCCGTGCCATCGGCCTGTGCGTTCACGCACACCAGCCATGCACCGAAGCTGCACGCCAGTAGCAGGTGACGCGTGAGTAATGTGCGTAAAGTCCCCATGACCATATTCCTTCTTCAATACGCTGGCCCTGATCAGCGTTGTGAAGGAGAGAGCAGAAGCTGTGCCGCTTTTTAAATGTACTTGTAAATCAATGAGTTGGGCCTTAAGGAGGGGCGTTGGGGCGTACTGCTGTTTCAGGCTTGGTACAGGGATGTAGGCCGGGCGGGCTAAGAAAGACCAGGGCTTCAGGACGTTTACGGGGCAGGACGCCCTCTGTAACGAGGGTGTTACACAGCACCCGCTGCCACCCTAGAGACCCTGCGGCATAAGGGTTTCGTGGCAGGGGGGTGTTTCAGCAGCGGACACTTTTGGGTGAAACAGGGTCAATTTGCCAGTAATTGCCGAACGGCGTCCATGGCGCTGGCCTGTCGATCCTGCCAACTGCCGCGAATGATGCGCAGGGGCTGGGCATGCCGTTGCAGCCAGTCCCGGCTTTGCTCAAAGAAGTGTTGGCGCTCGGCCAGGCTCGGCTGGCAGCGCAGGCCGTCGGGCGTCCACTCCACATCCTCGGGCGACAGCAGCAGGTGCATATCGTAGTGGCGGCTCAGCAGCTCCGGCTCCAGCCAGTCCGGGCAGGCGCCGAACAGGGTGGTGCTCCACAGCATATTGCTCAGCAAGTGGGTGTCGAGGATCAGCAAGGGGGGCTGTTGCGCGCGGGCGGCGTCTTCCCAGGCCAATTGCCCGCGGGCGATGGCCGGGATGTCGGCCAGGCAGGTGTCGCGGGGGTGAACGGCCATGAAGTGACGCACGTATTCGCCCACCAGCAGGCCACCGAAGTGCTGGTGCAACTGCGCGGACAACCAGCTCTTGCCGCTGGATTCCGGACCCGCCAATACCACGACCTTCATGTACGCAACGCCGGGTCGAGACGCCAGTCGCGCCAGCCCTGAATCGCGATCACCGTGAACAGCGCATACAGCCCGGCGGTCAGGTACAAACCCTTATAGACAAACAGGCCGACGAAGATGACGTCCACCACAAACCACAGGGCCCAGCACTGCAACCGTTTTTGCGCCATCCACAGTTGGGCCACCAGACTGAACCCGGTCAGTGCAGCATCCAGCCAGGGCTGGGCCGCGTCGGTCCAGTGGGCCATGGCTGCGCCAAGCGCGAGGCTACCCACCGCGCCGATGGCCAGACCGGTCACCACCTGACGGGCAGTGAGCGCCGTGACCTGGCGCCCCTGGTGTTGCGCACCGGCGCGTGTCCATTGCCACCAGCCATACAGTTGCAGCGCGGCGTAAACCACCTGCAAGAGCATGTCCGAATACAGCTTCACTTCGAAGAAGATCCAGCTGTAGAGCAGCACCATGACCAGCCCGATCGGCCAGCACCAAGGGTTCTGTTTGACTGTCAACCAGACGGCGATGACACCGAGCGCAGCGGCAAACAGTTCAAGCCCTGACATGGAGGTTCCTTGGCGTGGGGAAAAGCCGGGGATTGTAACCGCAGCCGAGCCCTTTGGGGCACTGGGCGCGTCAGGGTTTTTTCAGCAGCACCATGTCGTTCTTGTCAAAGCGCCCGCTCAGTGTCGGTGCCGTGTTGCCCAAGACGGTGCCGTGCAAGCCCTGGTAGTCCTGGCGGTCCATGATGACCCAGGCCCGCCCGCTAATCGTGCCCAGTTCGGCAGGCGTCTGGGTGAACACCGGTTGCAGATCGCGCTCGACATTGACCATGAACTTGATGGCCTTGGCATCCTTGCCCATGCCATGCAACACCAGGGGCTGTGGGGTTTGATCAATCAGGCGCATGGCCTCACGGGTGAATGTGCGTGTGTCGTACACGCGGCGTGCGTAAGGCTCGTACACCATGATGTAGGCCGACCACACGGCCAGCACCGCGCAGGCGGCCAATCCCGTCGTGCGCCAGCGGGTGTTGAACAGCGCACCCACGGCCAGCAGTTGCAGGACGGCCAATCCCGTCAGTGCCGTGTTCAACGCCGGCAGCGGTTCATCGAGACGTTTACCCGCTATCACCAACCCTGCAATCAGCAGGCCCGGCAAGAGCAGCAACACGCCCAGCGTCAAGCCGCGCAACAGCGCAAAAGCACGTCCTTGCCGCCCCTGAAACGGGTACGCCGCAATGACCGCCGCCATGGGCAACATCGGCAGCAGGTAGCGGGCTTTCTTGGCCTGGGGGATGGACAGCCCGACCATCACGATCAGCCCCGCCCCCACGCAGTATTTGACCAGCGTTAATGCGGCATCGGGTTCTTTGCGACCGCAAAAGACGAGAGCGGCCAACACCAGGGCCGCCAGCGGGTACGCCAGCGCGTAGTTGCCCATAGCGCTGGTGAAGTAATACAGCACGCTGCTGGCGCCTTCGGTGCCATCCATACGCCCGGTCACTTGCATGCGGATCACTTCATGCACGAAGGTTTCACCGCCGGCGATCCAGGCCAACGCCAGCAACACCCCGATGCACACAACGAGCAGGGCAGCGGCCTGCATGCCCGTGGTCAGCATCCGTCGCCATTGACCGCCGAGTACGAAATACACACAAAGCATGCCGGTGGGAATCACCAGCCCGATGGGGCCGCGCAAGGCAAACCCCAGCACCAGTAAGGCCAGCACACCGGCGTGTCGGCGCGGCGCACCCAAATGGTCGTGGGCGTAGGCCAGGTAAAAAACACCGAGGCTGACCGCCGCCAGCATCTGGTCCAGTGACACGGCGCGGGTTTCGGTGATGAACGTCATGCTCAGTAACAATAACGCTACGCTCATCACCGCCCACTGCCGCGAATGCGGGGCGACCAGGCGCCAGGTCAGGGTCACGATTGTCGCGCAGGCAATCGCAGTCGGCAGCCAGGCCGTCAGCCGGGTGACTTCATCGAACGGCACGGAGAGTAGCCAGATCAAAAACGTCGACGTGGCGCTGTAGTCGGGGTACGGCTGGCCATAGGTGGTGGGAAAGACGCTGGGGCCGTGACGCAGCATTTCTTGGGCAAATAGCACAAAGCGCGAGTCAAAGCCGATGGTCGCCTGAGTGTGCTCACCCAGCACAAACAGCAGCAACGCCAGCGCTCCGGCTATCAGGGACTGCCTGCGCTGAATGTGTAACGCCGGACGGGAGCTATGGGCAGGCATATTGAGTTTCCTTGACCCTGAAAAAGTGCACAAAAAAACGCCGCCACTGTTGCCAATGGCGGCGTTGCAGGCGCCTTAAAGGCGTACAGCCGACGGCATGGCGCCGGGCGAAACCGGCAAGTTGCAGGATTCGCCGCGCCCCATCGGGAAATACTGCAACCCGGCTTTGGCCAACCGCTCACCGTCGTACAGGTTGCGCCCGTCGAAAATCACCGGGGTTTTGAGGCGCTGTTTGATCAGCTCAACGTCCGGTGCTTTGAACTGCTGCCACTCGGTGCACACGATCAGTGCGTCGGCCCCGGTCAGGGTGGACTCCGGCGTGCCCATCAGGCTCAGGCGCGGCTCGTCCCCATACAGCCGCTGGGTTTCTTGCATGGCTTCCGGGTCGAAAGCGCGAACATGCGCGCCCGCAGCCCACAATGCCTCCATCAGCACGCGGCTTGGCGCGTCACGCATGTCGTCGGTGTTGGGTTTGAACGCAAGGCCCCACAAGGCAAACGTCTTTCCGGCCAGATCACCGTTGAAGAAGGCGCGGATGCGCTCGAACAGCTTGTGCTTTTGCCGCTCGTTGATGGCTTCGACGGCTTGCAACAAGTCGCTGGAGCAGTTGGCTTGCTTGGCGCTCTGGATCAGCGCCCGCATGTCTTTGGGAAAGCATGAGCCGCCGTAGCCGCAGCCGGGGTAGATAAAGTGATATCCGATGCGTGTATCGGCCCCGATGCCCAGGCGCACAGCCTCGATGTCGGCCCCCAAGTGTTCGGCCAGCTCGGCGATCTGGTTAATGAAACTGATCTTGGTGGCCAGCATGCAGTTGGCGGCGTATTTGGTCAGCTCGGCACTGCGCAGGTCCATAAACATGATGCGGTCATGGTTGCGGTTGAACGGGGCATACAGGTCACGCATGACCTCGCGCACCTCTTCGCGTTCGCAGCCAATGATGATGCGGTCCGGGCGGCGGCAATCGGAAACGGCTGAGCCTTCCTTGAGAAACTCGGGGTTGGACACCACGTCAAATGGCAGCGTGCGGCCACTCTGTTTCAAGGCGTTATTGATGTGCAGGGTCAGCGCGTCGCCGGTGCCCACGGGGACGGTGGATTTCTCCACCAGAATCACCGGCTCTTCGCGGTGACGGGCCACGGCATCGCCCACGCAAAACACCGCGCTCAGGTCAGCCGAACCGTCTTCGCTGGGCGGGGTGCCGACGGCAATGAACAGCACCTGACCGTGCTCCACGGCCAGCTTTTCATCACTGGTGAACCGCAGGCGCTTGCTGTCGAGGTTCTCGCGCACCAGGGCGCTGAGCCCCGGTTCAAAGATGCTGACGTGGCCTTGCTGCAACAACTCGACCTTGTGTTGATCGATGTCCATGCAGATCACATCGTGACCGACTTCCGCCAACACCGTCGCCTGCACCAGGCCTACATAACCACTACCGAATACACTGATTTTCATGCGCAGTTCCTGGAACTTGGGGGACGTCGAGAGTTGATGGTGAGCACGCCGAGAATGACCAGCGTCACGCCCAGGGTTTTTGAAAGCGTGAAACTTTCATGGAACATCGGCAGGCTGGCGGCCAGCAGGTACACCAGGGCATAGCTGATGCTCAGTAACGAATACGCGCGACCCAGCGGCAGGTCGCGCAACGCCAGCAACCAGCACAGCATCGACAGCGCGTACGCCACGATGGCGCCACTGACCACGGCCACTGCGGCCAGCGAGACCTCGCCATGACGCAGCGCGTCCAGCCAGTGGGTCGGCTCCGGCAAACGCGTCATGCTCCAGCGCATGCCCAATTGGGCGCTGCTGACCAGTACTACACTGGCGCTGGCAAAGGTGAATCCACGGCGCAGGCTCATGCGTGTTGCCCCAGCAGTGCCACACCGGCGATCACCAGCCCCACGCCACACCAGTGGCGCAGGTCGATGTGTTCCTTGAACAGGTAATGCGCCACCAGGGTAATCAGCACAAAGTTCAGGCTGAGCATCGGGTAGGCCACCCCGACCTCCAGCCGTTGCAGGACCAACAACCACACCAGCAGGCCCAGCCCGAGGCACAGCAACGCCAGCCACAACCAGGGCGAACGCAGCTTGGCGGCAATGCCTGCGTCCACCCGGCGCCAGCCTTCGACTGCATATTTCTGGGCGATCTGGCCCGCGCAGGTCAGCACACAGGCCATGAGCAACAACACAAGGGTCATGGCGCGCTCTGCGGGAAGATCAGAATCACCATGTTGCCTTCGTCATAGCGCTTGGCATCGTTGGGCAGCATGTCCATTTCATGGCTTTCATCGCTGTTTTTTACCCGCATTACCACACCTACGGGGCCTTTGAGGCGGGCGGCACTGAGCCATGGACCGACCTCGGCCAGGCCGATGCTTTTGCCTTGGGCGTCGTCGTAGGTCAGGCCGTATTTCACTTCGCCCTGGGTGTTGTACAACGTCACATCCGGACGGCGCAGGCGCCAGGCCAGCGCCGAGGCCGCGCCCAGGTCGTTGCTGAGCAATGAAGTGGCCGGCGTCAGTTCCTCGATGTGTTCCAGCACGAACTGGTCGGGCATTTTGTTGTGTACCACGCTGCTGGGCATGGCCGCCGGCAGCAACAGAACCAGCGCGCCCATGCTCAGGGCCGGCGCCGCCCACAGCGAGAGCGGGCGCCACAGTTGCACGGCACCGGCGACGATCCAGGTCAGCAGCACGATCACCAGCAGGGTCATGTGCAGCGGTTCGTTGTCGTAGAAGGGCTTTTTGATTTGGAAGTAGATCAACGCCACCAGACCCACCCCTGCCAGCAACAGGTTGACCAGTGCATTGGTGCGCAAGGCGCCGGTTTGCGCATGCTCCACGCGTTGCATCAGTGCGTGACCCAGCAGCAATGCCAGCGGCAGCATGCACGGCAGGATGTAGGTCGGCAGTTTGCCTTTGCTCAGGCTGAACAGGGCCAGCGGCAGCAGCATCCACAGCAGTACAAACACCACCTTGGCGTTGCGCCTGTTGTGCCAGGCATCCTTGAAGGTCACGGGCAGCAAAGCGGCCCACGGCAAGCTGGATACCACCAGCAGCGGCAGGTAGAACCACCACGGACGGCCATGCTGCGCATCCTCACCGGCAAAACGGCGAATGTGTTCATGCCAAAAGAAAAAACGCCAGTAGTCCGGTTCCTGGGCATGCACCGCCAGCACCCAGGGCAGCGACACCAGCGCCGCCACCAGCATGGCCAGCAGGCCGAACTTGACCATTTCGACAAAGCGTTTCTGCCAGATCATGTAGGGCAGGGCGATCAGCACCGGCAGCAAAAACGCCAGAAAACCCTTGGTCATGAAGCCCATGCCGCACGCAAAGCCCAACACGGCCCAGCTGATGACGCGCTCGCGCCCGCTGCGGCTGTCCACGGCAAACCACAGCGCCACCAGGCTCAGGTTGACCCAGAAGGTGAATTGCGGATCGAGGTTGGCGTAGCCCGCTTGCCCCGCGATCAAGCCGAACGTCATGTAGATCAACGCGCAGGCCACGCTCTTGCGTGGGTCGTTCCACAGGCGCCGTGCCACACAGTAGGCCAGCAACACGCTGAGGCCGGTGGCCAGCGCCGACGCAATGCGCACGCCAAACAGGTTTTCGCCAAAAATGGCCTGCCCGAGGGCGATCATCCAGTAACCGGCGATGGGCTTTTCGAAGTAGCGCAAGTCCATGAAATGCGGCGTGACCCAATTGCCATCAATCAGGATCTGCTGACCGATTTGCGCATAGCGGGATTCGTCCGGGATCCACAGGCCGTGGGTGCCCAGCGGCACTAGATAGAACGCGACAAACGCCAGTATCAGCAACGGGATTGCCCAGCGATTGAGGGTCATGGTTGCTGCACTCCCAGCCAGCCTTCACGGCCTTCCAGCACGCCACGGCTCAATTGCCCGGCGGGGATGCTGTCGGGATTGGCCGGTAACAGCGCGCGCAAGGGCTGGAAATGAATGTCGCGGGCGCGTGCCTGCGCCAGCAGTTGCCGGAAGTCGTTTGCCATAAGAATCCCTTCTACTTCTGCATGGATGGTGTAGGCATTCAGCGTGTGCGGGCTGAAGCGATCAAGAATGTAGGCGTTGAAGTCGGCCGCGCTCAGGTGCGGCCCCACGACTTCATCGAAGGTCGGTAAGTCCACAGGGATTTGCGGCGTGCCCAACTGGCCATCGGCCAGACGAGGCCGGAACAGGCTGTGACCGCGGCAATCACTGTTGTAACGAAAGCCAAAGGCCTGCTTGGCCTCAACCACGCGTTCATCGGCGCGCCAGCCCGCGGCGGCCGAACACTCGACCGCCTGGCCGGTGATGTCACTCAGGGTGTCGACACCCCGGCGGATCTGCTCGATCAATTGCGCCTGCGACCAACGCCCGGCGTTGGCTTGCCAGCCGTGGTGATCCCACGCGTGCAAGCCCACTTCATGGCCCGCGGCCAGGGTCTGGCGCATCAGGTGCCCCAGCTCCTGGCCAATCGGTTTGCCCGGCCAGGCGGTGCCCGCCAGCAAAATGTCCCAGCCATACAGGCTGGCGGCTTTGGAACGCAGCATTTTCCAGAAGAACTGGGGCTTGATCAGCCGCCACAGATGGCGTCCCATGTTGTCCGGCCCCACGCTGAAGAAAAACGTGGCTTTGATCTGAGCTTCATCCAGCAATTCGAGCAGTTGCGGAACCCCTTCTCGGGTTCCGCGGTACGTGTCGACGTCGATACGCAGGCCTGCTTGCATTAGCGTTTTTCCGCGATTTCTACCATGGCTTCACGCAGGAAGAAGTCCAGAGTCTTGCCAATGGTTTCGCTCAGTTCGGTGGTCGGTGTCCAGTCGATCAGGCGACGGGCGTTTTCAACGCTCGGTTTGCGGTGACTGACGTCCTGATAACCGGTGCCGTAGAACGACTGGCTCTCAACGTCGCGGAAACCGGCGAACGGGGGGAAGTTGTCGCGCAGCGGGTGGGCTTCGAACTGA
Organism: Pseudomonas sp. BS-2016; assembly: GCF_001806145.1. NCBI lineage: Bacteria > Pseudomonadati > Pseudomonadota > Gammaproteobacteria > Pseudomonadales > Pseudomonadaceae > Pseudomonas > Pseudomonas sp. BS-2016. The sequence continues at coordinate 340,509 of NZ_MLCT01000037.1, read as the reverse complement.
CGCAGTAACTCTTCGCCCAGTTGACGGATGCTGGCTTCGTTTTCCGGGTTGCCGATGTTGATGATCTGGCCGTCGCACTTGCCGTCGCGGTTCTCGATGATGCGCGCCAGTGCTTCGATGCCGTCGGCCACGTCGGTGAAGCAACGCTTTTGCTCACCGCCATCCACCAGACGGATCGGCGTGCCTTCCACCAGATGCAGAATCAGTTGGGTAATGGCGCGCGAGCTGCCCACCCGTGCCGAATCCAGACGGTCCAGACGCGGGCCCATCCAGTTGAACGGACGGAACAGGGTGAATTTCAGGCCTTTCTGGCCGTAAGCCCAAATCACTCGGTCGAGCAACTGCTTGGACACCGAGTAGATCCAGCGCTGCTTGTTGATCGGGCCGACGATCAGGTTGGAGGTGTCTTCGTCGAAATTCTTGTCCTGGCACATGCCATACACTTCGGACGTCGACGGGAAAATCACCCGCTTGTTGTATTTGACGCAGTAGCGCACGAGCTTGAGGTTTTCCTCGAAGTCGAGCTCGAACACCCGCAGCGGGTTACGGGTGTACTCGATCGGCGTGGCGATGGCCACCAGCGGCAAGACCACGTCGCATTTTTTGATGTGGTACTCGATCCACTCGGTGTGGATGCTGATGTCGCCTTCCACAAAGTGGAAGTTCGGGTGGCTGCGCAGGCGGTCAATGGCGTCGGAGCCGATGTCCAGGCCATACACTTCGTAGCGGTCGTCTTGCAGCAGGCGCTCGGACAGGTGGTTACCGATAAACCCGTTGACCCCGAGGATCAGCACGCGGGTGCGGCGGGCAGGGCGCCCGGATTCACTGCCGCGCAGGCGCGAGCCGTCCACCAGACCCAGTTCGCGGGCCAGTTGCGGGCCGCTCAGGTACAGGCCGTCGGCGTTGCGTTGACCGGCGGTGATGACAAGCGAGTCTTTGCCGCAGGCAATGCGCAGGGGCTCACAGCTGATGACGTGGCCCGGCGCCAGCCCTGCATTGCCCGGCATCACCTCGGCGGCCCAGACAATCAGTTTGTGCTCGCCCACGGCGCAGAACGCGCCCGGATACGGTTGAGTCACCGCCCGCACCAGATTGAACAATTCTTCAGCCGGACGCGCCCATTGCAGCAGGCCATCAGCGGCGGTGCGACGCCCGAAGTACGTGGCTTTGGATTCGTCTTGCGGGGTTTCGGTCAGCTTGCCTTCCGGCAGCAGGGGCAAAGTTTCGGCCAACAAGGCTGCCGCGCTTTCGCGCAGCTTGGCGTGCAGGCTCAGCGCGGTGTCGCTGCGTTCGATGCTGACCCGCTGCTGGGCCAGAATGGCACCGGCATCCGCGCGTTTGACCATGCGGTGCAGGGTGACGCCGGTCTCGGTTTCACCGTTGACCAGCACCCAGTTGGCCGGGGCGCGGCCACGGTAGCGCGGCAGCAACGAGCCATGCAGGTTGAAGGCGCCCTGGCTGACGCTGGCGAGCAGTTCTTCGCCCAGCAAATGGCGGTAGTAGAACGAGAAGAGGTAATCGGCGTTCAGTTTGCGAATGCGCTCGACCCACAACGGGTGGTTGGCGTCTTCCGGGGCATGCACCGGGATGCCTTTGCGCGCGCACAGCTGCGCAACCGAACCGTAAAAGTTGTTTTCCTTCGGGTCGTCAGCATGGGTGAACACCGCTGCGATTTCATACCCGGCGTTGAGCAAAGCATCGATGCCGGTGCAGCCAATATCGTGATAGGCGAAAACTACGGCTTTCAAACTCATGATTGGACCTGTGTCGAGGTGGAAATAGAAGAAGGGGTCGTCGAAACGTCAGCCTTGGCCGGCTCGGCGCGCACGATTTTTTCGATAAAGAAGCGTGGCCGGGCCCGCACATCGCTGTACATGCGGCCCAGGTATTCACCCAGCAGGCCCATGCCAATGAACTGTCCGCCGGTGAACACAAACAGCACCGCAAACAGGACGAACGTGCCGTCACCGGCCCAGGTCGCCCCAAAGATCAGGCGCAACACGATCAACAGGATGGCGAACAGCCCGCCCAACAAAGCCATGCTGAAGCCGATGATGCTCAGCAGGCGCAACGGCGTGGTGGTCATGCAGGTGACCAGATCGAACATCAGGTTGATCAGGCGCATCGGGCTGTACTTGGAATCGCCGTGCTCGCGCTCGGCATGTTCGACCAGCACTTCAGTGGTGTGCCGCGCGAAGCTGTTGGCCAGAATCGGAATGAACGTGCTGCGTTCGCGGCACGCCAGCATGGCGTCGACGATGGTACGGCGATAGGCGCGCAACATGCAGCCGTAGTCACTCATGGCAACCCCGGTGGAGCGCTGCACGGCCAGGTTGATCAGGCGTGACGGCCAGCGGCGCCAGGCTGAGTCCTGACGGTTGTTGCGCACGGTGCCGACCACGTCGTAGCCCAGCGCGGCCTGAGCCACCAGGCGCGGGATTTCTTCGGGCGGGTTTTGCAGGTCGGCGTCCAGCGTGATAACGACATCACCTCTGGAATGTTCGAAACCGGCCATGATTGCGGCGTGCTGGCCATAGTTGCGGTTCAAAATCACCGCCACCACGGGGCTGCCTTCGCGCTCGGCCGCTTCCTGGAGAATGCTGGCCGATTCATCGCGGCTGCCGTCATCCACCAGCACAATTTCATAGGGTTGCGACAGTTGCGCACACGCCGCTTCAGTACGACGCAACAACTCAGGCAAACTTTGTTCTTCGTTGTAGACCGGAATGACGATAGACACACACTGGATGGGGTAGGGTTTCAAAGTATTCGTTCCAGTCAGTTTCAATGGCACAAGACGGCAAGTCTTAACTCAACACGCACACACGGGCACTGCACATAACACCCACAGGGATTAAAGCCTATTGCGGACAAAGGTAAAGCCCTCAACGGCGTTATCTACATGATTTGCCTACGAACTCTTGGCGCGGTTGGGTTCGGGTAGCGCATACGGTAAACGCACTTTTGTGAAAAACCTATGAAAGACAGATCAACAGAACCTGTTTCCATCAGGCAGACAGGTGCTATTCAGGAAAGTAATTATCGCGTGCGAAGTTAGCGTGGGGTGTTTGATTTTTAGGCGCTTAAAAGTCGGGCGTGTTCATGAGGGATTTAAATGCCCGGCACGCTAAGTCAGTTAACAACGTTTAAGACGGCATTAACGGTTTTTAAAAAACAGCGTCCACCTGCGGGTATGTGAATCGGATCACATGGATGGACGCTGTGGGCAGGGGTTAGTTCAAACCCCTCCAGCCGTGGGCCTTGGAAAGCGCCACTGAGCGCTGTCGGGGGCGTGGTGGCGAGCATCCGTGCTCAGGGGCCGCTGCTTGATGGGCAGGTCAGCCCATGGCGCAGCGAAAAAACACGCCCGTGTCAGTTTCAGGCATCCCGTCCGGCTTGATGCCCGGCACGGATGGCCCCTTCGATATAACCAATATTCTGGCAGTCGCCGATGCTGCGCGCCGGCAACCCGGCATGGGTCAATGCGTCGAGCAGGCGGGTGTCGGGTTGCGCGCCAATGGCCAGGACCACCGAGTCGGCGGGGCTTGTGCCAGGTTGGCCATCCGCCAATTGATAGTGGACCGCCCCTCCGTCGATCGACGTCACGCTGGCCCCGGTGATCAGCTCACCGCCATGGGCGCGGATTTCATGCAGCACACGCCAGCGCCGCACAATGGCCAGTTCCCGGCCCAAGTGGCTGCCGCTTTCGAGTACGCAGACCTGACGGCCGCGGGCGATCAGGAACTCCGCCAGCTCCAGCCCCACCAGCCCGCCGCCGATGATGGTCACGCGCTTGCCCAGCGGCATCCAGACCCTGGACAGTTTCTGCATCGCCTCGCTGCTGTCGGTCACGCCCGCCAGGCTGCCGGCTTTCATCAGGGTGCGTTGGGCGAACGACAGTTTGCGCCGGGCAATCTCCTCAGCCCGGTCGCCGGTCATCAGCCGACGCAACTCATCGCCGCTCCATACGTGGTCCTGATCGGCGCCGGGAATCGACGGTGCGGCGCGCTCGGCCCCCACGGCCACCAGCACCTGATCGGCTGCCAGATCCCGCAACAGCGCCGGGGACGCTTGGGTATTGAGGCGAATATCCACCGCCGAACGTTCGAGCTGCGCACGCAGGTTGTCCAGCAAACGGGCGTTTTCGGCATACGCCAGCCCCGCGAAAAACAGCGTGCCACCGAGGCGGTCGCTGCGTTCCAGCAAGGTCACGCGGTGCCCCCGGGCACTGGCCACCCGCGCCGCCTCCATACCGGCCGGGCCAGCGCCGACCACCACGATATGTTTGGGCTGCTCGCACGGCGTGATGACGTACTCGAACTCGTGCCCGGTCATGGGGTTGACCGCGCATTTGACCCGCGCGTTGACGAAAATCTGGCTCACGCACACGTAGCAGTAAATGCACGGGCGGATGGTGTTTTGTTGGTTGTTGAGCAGCTTGTTGGGCAAGTCGGGGTCGGCCAGCAGTTTGCGGGCCATGGCGATGAAATCGCAGTCGCCACGCTTCAAGGCGGCCTCTGCGGCCTCGGGTTCGATGCGCCCGACGGCAATCACCGGCACGTCCACGCTGCGCTTGAGGGCCGCGGTCCACTCCATAAAGCCGCTTGGCTGATGCACCAGCGGCGCTTCGGTGAACACTTCGCCGCTGGTGATGCGGGCGCTGGCCGACACACTCACCGCGTCCACGCCTGCCGCTTGGGCCATGCGCGCCACCGCTTTGGCGTCCTCCAGATCAATGCCGCCGGGGGTGTGCAGCTCCTGGGCATCGAGCCGCAGCCACAGCGCGAACTCGGCGCCGACCCTGGCACGCACCGCTGCGATGATCTCCAGCAGCAAGCGGGCGCGGTTTTGCAGCGTGCCGCCGTACTCGTCGTCGCGTTTGTTGTAATACCCCGACAGGAACCCGGCAATGATGTAGCCATGGGCGGCATGCAGTTCCACGCCGTCAAAACCCGCGCGTTTGGCGCGCTCGGCGGCGCTGGCGAACCAGTCGGTCATTTGTGCGATGTCGGCACGGTCCATGACCCGGATCGGTGAGCCTTCAGCGCGACGCTTCATCGAGCTGACAAAGTTGGCCAGTTCTTCGGGGGTCAGGGCGGCCATCATGTCGCTGTGCAACACCGGCGGCACCGAGGGCACCCACAGCTGGCGACCTTCGGCCATGTCCCGCACCGAGGTCTTGCCCGCGTGTTGCAACTGCATGGCGATCTTGGCGCCGTGTTGGTGGACCCGTTCGGCCAGCCGGCTCAGCCCCGGCAAGAACGCATCGCTGGACACGCCCACCTGATAAGGCTCGGCGGTGCCAGCAGGGAAGGCCACCGAACACACGCCCATGATCAGCAGCCCGGCGCCGCCACGGGCACGCGCTTCGTAATAGGCCTGAATGCGTTCGCCGCAATGGCCATCGGCTTCTGCGAAATTGGAGCCCATGGGCGCCATGATGATGCGGTTGCGCAACGTCAGTGAACCGATGCGACCGGGTGCCAGCAACTGAGGGAATGTTGTCATTGTCAGGTCAGTCCAAGCAGGTGGGTTTATTCGTTCAAAAACGCCAGGCACGTTTTATTGAACAGTTCCCGGTGTTCAACCTGCACCCAATGGCCACAGCGATTGAGCAGGGTGAAGCGCGCATTCGGCGCATGTTGCAGCACCTTCAAGGCCCCGCTCGCCGGGTTGAAGTTATCGTCGGTGCCCCAGAACCCCAGAATCGGGGCCTGTATGGCTTCAAGTTGCTGGGTCATGTTCGGCACCATCATCGTGCTGAACAGGTTGCGCGGCTGGTGCGCGGCCACGGCCACGCGTTCGGCCAGCAGCTTGTCGTCCAGCTGCGAGCTGTCAAACAGTTGCAGGCTCATGATTCGGCGCATGTGCTCGATGTCCAGCGGGCCTGCGTTGTACAGCTCGACCATGCGCTGGATGCCGATCATCTCGAAGTAGGTTTCCCGCTCTTCAACGCCGCCGGGTGCCATCAGGATCAGCTTTTCAACGCGGTGCGGTTCAGCCAGCGCCAGGCCCAGGGCAATCGCGCCGCCTAACGAGTTGCCGAGCACGGTGGCGCGGGTGACCCCGACCGCCTTGAGAAACCCCGACAGGGCGGTGACGAAAAAATCCAGGTTGTACTGCACGTCTTCCGGCTTGTCGGAGCGGCCGAAGCCCGGCAAGTCCACCACCAGATTGCGAAAGCCAGCGGCTGCGAACGCCGGGTAATTGCCTTTGAAGTTGCTGAAACCGCTGGCTCCCGGGCCGCTGCCATGCAACCACAGCACCACCGGGCCGCTGCCTTCATCCAGAAAGTGCAGGCGCAGGCCACTGTCCAGCGTGACGAAATGCCCAATCGGCAGGGGCAGGTCTTGTTCGGTCATGACTCAATCTCCAAAAATCAGGCTGTGACCGCTTTGGCCAAAGGCGCGGCGGCAGGGGTCGGATGGATCAATTGATTGCGGTAGCGGGGCAAGGCCAGGGCCAGGAACACCGACGCCAGGACCAGCAACGACACGCATGAGGCGAGGGCATAACGCAGTCCTTCGTTGCCCAGACGGTGTGCAAAACCGTCACTGAGCATGCCGATCAGCAACGGCCCGACACCGACCCCCAACAGGGTCATGGCCATCACAAAAATCGAGGTCGCCTGTGCCAGTCGCGTGGCCGGGAACAAGTGCGAAATGGCGCCCAGGCACGGAGTTGCCCACCATGTGCCGAAGAAGCTGAACACCGAATAAAACAAAAACGCGGTGGGCACGGGGGTGTTGCCGACATAAAACGCCGTGCCGGTGGGCCACAGGAAATACGCCAGTGCGAAGGGAATGCTGATGAGTGTGCCCAGCAGCGGCACCCCGATTTGCCAGCCCTTGTCGCGGCGTGCCAGGCGGTCGCACAACACCCCGCAGGTCAGGGTGCCGAGCGTGGCGCCCGCACCGCCCGCCACCCCGGCCAGCAAACCGGCGTCTTGCAGGCTCAGGCCATGGGAGCGAATCAAAAAGCTTGGGCTCCAGGTGCCGATGGCGTAACCCGCGATGGCCGCCGAGCCGCCCGTGAGCACAATCCACACGAACGAGGGTACTTCAAACAACTGGCGTAGGGTCACGGCCCAATGGTCCTGAACCACATCGGCCGGTTTGACCAGCTGTGCGGGTTTAGGCGCCCGCACGGTGAGCAACAGCAGCAAGCCGAGAAACACCCCCGGTGCGCCGATGATCACAAAGGCATTGCGCCACCCGTAATGCTGAGCGATCCAGCCACCGAGCCCGAGGCCGAAAATCGCCCCGAGGCTGGAACCGAGCATCAGCACCGAGAGGGCGGTTGAACGACGCTCCGGGGGGTACAAGTCCGACACCATGGCCATCGACGGCGCCGTGCCCCCGGCCTCACCGATGGCCACGCCGATACGCGCGACCACCAGCATGCTGAAGCTGGCCGCCAGGCCGCAGAACATCGTCATCACGCTCCAGGCGATGCAGCTGAAGGCAATCACCGATTTACGTCCGACCCGGTCGGACAGGCGCCCGAGGGGGAAGCCGAACAGGGTGTAGAACACCGCAAATGTGACGCCCGACAACAGGCCAATGCCGGTGTCGGAAATGCCGAATTCGGCCTTCACCGGTTCGATCAGAATCGCCATCAGCAAGCGGTCGATGTAGTTGAAGACGTAAATGGCGGCCAGTACGCCTAATGCGTAATGCGTTCGCCAGGTGGGGCGCAAGGGTGTGCTCACGGCGGGTTCTCCCGGTTTTTGTTCTAGTGGGAAGGGTTATTTCACAGGCGGGTCGAAAACAGCATCGTCCGTTCAGACCACCTTCGGCACGCAGGCTGTTTGCGCGTCTGTGCGGCCTGCCATGCCAGCTTGCCCGGAGTCGATGCCCGAGGCTGCGAACCCCGTCACGGCGTTGTGAGCCCGCCGAACTCGGGGTTAGTCCCATCGGACGATGTTGCGCGCTGGCCTGCAGTCAATGATTGCTCCCCAATCCCGCCGTCAGCCGTTCCGCGCTGCAGTCGGGCAGCACTCTGGCAAGCGGGAGAAACGTATGAAGCTGATCAATAAAGTGGCATTTGTAACCGGCGCAGGCCAAGGCATGGGGCGCGCCATCGTGCGCCACTTTGCCGAACAGGGCGCCCATGTGGTGGCCGCCGACATCAACCTTGAGGCAGCGCGCCAGACCATCGAAGGGCTGGGCGACAACGCCATGGCCGTGGACTGCAACGTGGCAGACAGCGACTCGGTCGCCACCGCCATGGCGGCGGTGTATGCCCGCTTCGGGCGTTTTGATGTGCTGGTGAACAACGCCGGTATCGGCTCCATCGATGCTTTCGCTGACACCCCTGACGAACATTGGCAGCGTGTCATCGGCGTCAACCTGACCGGCCCGTTTTTTTGCAGCCGCGAGGCGGTGAAGCTGATGCTCAAGGCCGCAACGCCGGGCGTGGTGATCAACATTTCCAGCACCGCCGCCATCACCGGCGAAGGGCCTAGCCATTACTGCGCGGCCAAGGCCGGGGTAATGGGCCTGACCCGCAGCATGGCCCGTGAACTGGCAGGCCAGGGTATTCGCGTGAACACCATCGTCCCCGGCCCGACCAACACGCCAATGATGGCGGACATCCCGGACGACTGGATGCACAGCATGCTCAAGGCCATCCCGCTGGGGCGCATGGGTGAAACCGAAGAAATTGCCCGGGTCGCCGCATTTTTGGCCAGCGATGACGCCAGTTTCATCACCGGGCAAAACCTCGCGGTTAACGGCGGCATGGCGTTCATCTAACAGCGGATTAAGGAGCAGGTCATGGGCAGTCGTTTACAAGGCAAAGTTGCATTGATCACTGGCGCCGGTTCAGGCATTGGCGCGGCCACCGCGTTGCGGTTTGCCGAGGAGGGCGCGCTGGTCGTGCTTTGCGGGCGCCGGATCGAACCGCTTGAAGCCGTCGCCGCGCAGGTGCGCGATGCCGGCGGTCGAGCCGAATGTGCCGTGGCGGATGTGAGTCAGGAAGCCGCCTTTGTGGCGGCCATTGAGGCCGCGGCCGCGCGCAATGGGCGGTTAGACATTCTGGTCAACAACGCGATGGCCTACAGCTGGGGTGCGATTGACAGCACCTCGACCGCTGACTGGCACTCCAACTTTTCCACCACCGTGGACGGTACGTTCTGGGGCACACGCACCGCCATGGGCCTGATGCGTGCGCAGGGCAGCGGTTCGATCATCAATATTGCGTCGATCTGCGGGGTGTTCGGCACGCCGTGGATGGCCGGTTATTCAGCGGCCAAGGCGGCGGTGATCAACTTCAGCCGCGCGGCGGCCAGTGAAGGGGCCAGCCACAACATCCGCTGCAACGTGGTGATTCCGGGCGTGGTGGAAACACCAGCCACCGGCGGCATGCTCACCGACGACAAGACCCGCCACAACACCGAAAAACTCATTCCGCTCAAACGTGTCGGCCAACCCCGCGAGGTGGCCAACGCCATTTTGTTCCTGGCCAGCGACGAGGCGTCGTACATCACCGGCGCGAGTCTGCCGGTCGATGGCGGGCGCAGCAGCGAGCTGTACACGGTTCTGGAATAGCCCCACCGGGCAACCGTTTTTAAAGATCGTTTGAAGGACACCGCTTATGGAACAGAACGCCTTGCTCGCCCGTCTCGACCGGCTGGAGTCGATCGAAGAAATTCGCCAGTTGGCCGGCAAATATTCGTTGTCGCTGGACATGCGCGACCTTGATGCGCACGTCAATCTGTTTGCCGAAGACATTCGCGTCGGGCGCGAGAAAACCGGGCGGGCGCACCTCAAAGCGTGGGTCGACGACACGCTGCGCCATCAGTTTCAGGGCACCTCCCACCATCTGGGCCAGCACCTGATTGAATTCACCGACGCCGATCATGCCATTGGCGTGGTGTATTCCAAGAACGAGCATGAAACCGGCCCCGAGTGGGTGACCATGCAAATGCTGTATTGGGATGACTACGAACGCATGCAGGGGCGCTGGTATTTCCGCCGTCGCCTGCCGTGCTACTGGTACGCCAGCGATTTGAACAAGCCGCCGATCGGCTCGCAAAAAATGCGCTGGCCGGGGCGCGAACCCTACGCCGGCACCTTCCATGATTTGTTTCCGTCCTGGAACGACTTTTGGGCCAACCGCCCGGACAAGGATCAGTTGCCCGAAGTGGCCGCTGCCGCGCCCCTGGAACACTTTCTTGCCACCCTGCGCCGTGGGGCTGGCGCACCGTCGATTCGCGTGCGCTGAGGAGCTGCCATGAGCATTTTGTTTGAGCCTGTGCGTTTGGGTGAGTTGCAGTTGGCCAACCGCATCGTGATGGCGCCGATGACCCGCAGCCGCGCCGATGCCAACGCGGTGCCAACGCCTGAGATGGTCGAGTATTACCGCCAGCGCGCGTCTGCCGGGCTGATCATTGCCGAAGGCACCGCGCCGTCGGCCAGTGGCCTGGGCTATTGCCGCACCCCGGCGATTTACACCGCGCAACAGATTGCCGCCTGGAAAGCCGTGACCGAGGCCGTGCACGCCGAGGGCGGCCTGATCGTGTTGCAACTGATGCACGTGGGCCGGGCCGCGAGCGCGCACAACAAACCCGCCGGGGCGGCCACCGTCGCGCCTTCGGCGTTGCGGGCCCGCACCCAGTTGTTCACCGACGTGGCGGGGCTGGTCGATACCGACGAACCGCAAGCGTTGTCGTTGCAGGACATCGCCCAGGTGATCGAGGAATACCGGCAGGCCGCCCTGAATGCCCGCGCAGCCGGGTTTGACGGCGTTGAGTTGCATTGCACCAGTGGTTACCTGCCGATGCAGTTCATGGCATCGGGCAGCAACCGGCGTGAAGACCGCTACGGCGGCTGCGTGGAAAACCGCGTGCGGTTCCCGGCCGAGGTGCTGGCGGCCATGGCGTCGGCGATCGGTGCCGGGCGCGTCGGGCTGCGCTTGTGCCCGGGCAACCCGTTCAACGACATCAGCGATGACGACCCCTTGGCCACGGCCGAGGCCTTGTGCAGCGCCGCCGAGCCGCTGGACCTGGCCTATGTGCACATCATGCGCTCGCCCTTGCCGACCCTGGATGCCTTTGCCCTGGCGCAACGCTATTGCAGCAGCGGGCTGATCCTCAATGACGGCTTTGACGGCCCGCGCGCAGAAGCTGCCTTGCACGCCGGGCAGGGCGAAGCGGTGTCGTTTGCGCGGCACTTCATCGCCAACCCGGACTTGGTGCATCGCCTGCGCCACGGCTTGGCGCTGGCACCGTTCGAGCGCAAGACCCTGTATTCCCCAGGCCCCGAAGGCTATAGCGATTACCCGTGTGCAGAGGCGGTGGCGCCATGAACGACATGACCCATATCCATACGCCCCTGGCCACCTTGCAACCGCCGGTGCCGCGCGAACACACCCAGGCCCTGCTGGACCGGCGTGCGGCCGCCAGCGCGCAGATCAAACCATCGGACCTCTACACCCTGGCCGACCGCCTTGAAGCGCAGGCGCTGCGTTTTGCAGAGCGCCCGTTTTTGATTTACGGGGGCCAGACCTACACCTATGCCCAGGTCGATGCCCAGGCCAATCGCATGGCCCACGTGTTTTATGACAACGGTTTGCGCCCCGGCGATGTGTGTGCGATTGCCATGGAAAACCGTCCGGCGTTTTTCTTCAGCTGGTTCGGGCTGGTCAAGCTCGGCGCAGTGGCCGCGTTCATCAACACCCAGGTCAGCGGCAAACCGTTGGTGCACGCCCTGGAATCCACCGCCGCCAAGGCCGTGGTCGTGGGTGAAGAATGCCTGGGCAATGTCTTGAGCACCGACGGCTTGCCTGACGTGCCGTGGTGGTTGATCCTCGACCCGGAAAACCCCAGCGACGCGGCATTACCGGCCTGTGTTGACGAGAGCCTGGCCGTGCAGCTGGAGCGCGCACCGGCCACGGCGTTCCCCCGTGACGGGCGCGCCAGCATCCCGGCCGAAAGCACCACCTTGCTGATTTTTACGTCGGGCACCACCGGGCTGCCGAAGGCGGCGCGTTACAGCCATATGCGCTGGCTGTCGTCGGGTGATGTGATGAAAGTGACCCTCGGCGCCACCTGTGAGGACGTGTTCTATTGCTGCCTGCCGCTGTACCACGGCGCCGCGGCCACCTCGGTCACCTCCACCGCTTTGCGGGCCGGGGCGAGCATTGTGGTGCGGCGCAGATTCAGCGTCCGTGAGTTCTGGCACGACGTGCGTCAGCACGGCATCACCACCTTTCAGTACATCGGAGAAATCTGCCGTTACTTGCTTAACCGGCCGGTGGTCGCAGGCGAGCGTGAGCACAGCTTGCGCTACATGCTCGGCGCGGGGCTGACGCCTGACTCCTGGCAACGCTGGATCGAGCGCTTCGGGCCGATTCAGGTGTTCGAGGGCTGGGGCTCCACCGAAGCCAACGCCAACCTGATCAACGTCGACAACTACGTCGGCTCGTGCGGCCGGGTGCCGGACTGGAGCCGCACCAATCTGCGACTGGTGCGCTATGACATCGAAAACGACATCCACCCGCGTGACGCACAAGGGTTTTACCAACTGTGCCAGCCGGGCGAAGTGGGCGAGGCGATGGGGTTTATCGTCAACCATCCGCAGGTCGGCGGTGGACGCTTTGAGGGCTACACCTGCGCGCACGCCACCGAAAGCAAGATCCGTCGCGATGTGTTTGAGCCGGGGGACGCGTACTGGAGCTCGGGCGATCTGTTGCGTTATGACGACGACGGTTACTTCTATTTCGTTGACCGCATCGGCGACACGTTCCGCTGGAAGAGTGAAAACGTGTCCACGCTGGAAGTGGCCGACACCCTGAGCGATTTGCCGGGGCTTGAGTTGATCAACGTCTACGGCGTGCAAGTGCCCGAGCACGAAGGGCGGGCCGGGATGGCCGCCATTCTGATGCAAGACGGGCATTGTTTTGATCCGCAGGCGTTTTACGACCTGACCGAAGCCCGTTTGCCGCGCTATGCGGCGCCCGTCTTTGTGCGGGTTTCGGCAGCGGCCGACCTGACCAGCACTTTCAAATTGCGCAAGGTGGATTTGCAGCGTCAGGGCTATGCGCCGTGCCTGTTTGCCGACCCTTTGTTTGTGCGTGACGACAGCAGCGGCACCTACCAGCCGTATTCATTGCAGGTGCTGGCGCGCGCGGGATTGCCGCCGTTCGTGAGCAGCGACCATGAATGACGTCGACGCCCTGGGGCATGAATGGCGCGACGGGCTGAGCTACCCGTGGCCGCACCCGCCTGCCAACGGTCAGGTGCAGACGGTGGCCGAAGGCGTGCTGTGGCTGCGCATGCCGCTGCCGTTCGGGCTGGACCATATCAACCTGTATTTGCTGCGCCATGGCGAGGGCTGGGTGGCGGTGGACACCGGTCTCAACACCCCGCAATGCCGTGAGGTGTGGGCGCAGGTGTTTGCCGGGGCGATGGCGGGCCTGCCGCTCAAGGCGGTGATCTGCACGCATTTTCACAGCGATCACACGGGCGTGGTGGGGTGGCTGGCCGAGCGCTTCCGCTGCCCGGTGTTGATGACCCTGGGGGAGTTCGACGCGTTGCACCACGGCCCGCCCAGGGCCACGACCCCGGACTGGGCGTTTCTCGATTTCTACCAAAAGGCCGGTTTCAGTGCCGCGCAAACGGCCGCGCTGCTGCCGTTGATTCAGAGCGAGCATTTTCGCCCGCAGCTCGCGGCCGGTTTCGTCCGGTTGCAGCACGGCAGCGAACTGCGCATTGGCGGGCGCAACTGGCAAGTGGTGATGGGCAACGGCCATTCACCGGAGCATGCCTGCCTGTACAGCGCCGAGGACGGGTTGCTGATTTCCGGCGATCAGGTGTTGCCGCGCATTACCTCGACCGTGGCGGTGCACGTCACGGAACCGGCTGCCAACCCGTTGCAGGACTGGCTCGACTCCATCGAGCGGCTGCGGGTGATTCCCGACAGCGTGCTGGTGCTGCCTGCCCATGAGCGGCCGTTTTTCAACCTGCATGCGCGGCTCGATCAGTTGCGCGAACACCACCACAACCATTTGCAACAGCTGCTCGATGCCTGCGCTCAGCCGTGTTCGGGGCTGGAGATGATGGGCGTGCTGTTCAAAAAACTGTCGGGCCGTTTTGACGAGTTGATGGCCCTGGGCGAGACGCTGGCGCACGCCAACTACCTGATGGCCCAGGGCAAGCTTGTACGTGAAGAACAAGGAGGATTGCACCGTTACCGGCGTGCCCGGACAGGAGATTCGACGTTCAACCCGCTCGCGCTGCACTGAGCGGGGCCGTATGCGCCAACCCACGCAATGACGCTTGAACCCATCGATGCGGCCGCGTGTCGCGAATCAGGAGAGGCAGTGTGATTAATAAAAACAACAATAAATGTCCGGGGCTGCGCCCGCACACGGTTCAGGTCACAGGCCTGGCCGCCGCCGTCGCGTTGTTCGCCAGCCCGTTGTGGGCCGGTGAGACCATCGAGTTTGACAATGGCGCGACCCTGGATTGGACGGTGACCACCAGTTATGGCATCGGCATGCGCCTGGGCGCCCCCAGCGATCGCTTGATGGGCATCAACGCGGATGACCCGAACCGCAACTTCGACCAGCACAGCCTGACCACCAACCGGATCGGCGCGCTGGGCGAGATGATCCTGCGCAAAGACAACTACGGTGCCGTGGTGCGGGCCAGTACTTTCTATGACGATGTGTACCACCGCCACAACGACAACGACTCCCCGAGTACCGTCAACAAATACGGCAGCAATGACACGTTCACCAGCGACACCCGCACTTACAGCGGCGGGCGCACGCGGCTGCTGGACGCCTACGTGTTTGGCGGCTGGCGGTTTGAGAACGACACCATGCTCGACGTCAAGGCCGGGCGGCATATCGAATCCTGGGGCGAGAGCCTGTATTACCCCGGCGTGAATGGCGTGCAGAACCCGTCCGACGCGGTCAAGGCCGCGCAACCGGGGGTGGAGGTCAAGGAAGTGCTGCTGCCGGTCGGGCAGGTGTCGGCCTCGTACCGCATCAACCCCGTGCTGACCCTCGGCGGCTATGTGCAGTACGAGTGGAAAGGCACCGAACTGCCACCGGTGGGCAGCTACCTGTCGACTTCCGACGTGATCGGGCCGGGCCGTGAGTTTTTGTACGGCGCCGGGGGCGCCAAGGTGCCTTACAACGGCACCGACGATCCGCGCGACAGTGGCCAGTGGGGCGCGCAGATCCGTTTCCGGCCGCTGCCCGAGCTGGAAATGTCGCTGTTCCATGTGGTGTACCACGATAAAAACCCGGCCACGGCGCTGATCGGCTATGACCCGCTGCCGATCAACAACGGCCAGTACGCGTACACCAGCAACGGCTACCGGATCAAATACTTTGAAGACATCAAACTGACCGGGATCAGCGCCACCACCAAAATCGGCGATACCCAGGTCGGCGCCGAGTGGTCGTACCGCGACGGCGCGCCGGTGATGGTCAACACCGGGCTGGGGCCGGTGCCGACCCGTGGCAAGGGCCAGCAACTGCAAGTGTCGGCCATGCGCATTCTCGGAGACCGGCCGTGGGCCAGCCAGACCACCCTGACCGGGGAAATCGTCACCGTGCGTGTGGATGACGTGGACGATGTGTCCGGTGCGCCGAACCTGCTGGGTTTACCGCTGGACCCGCGCTATGCCGGGGCCGTGCAGCCGTCCAATGACTACACCTACAAAACTGGTTCGGCCTGGCGCACACGCTCCTCCAGCGCATACACCGTGGGCGCCTCGTTCAGCTACCCGGGCGTGTTCAATGGTTGGGACCTGGAAGTGCCGTTCACCTACTCCGATGTGTTCAGCGGCGCGGCGCCGATGTCCGGCACCATCGCCGGGGTGGCAGGGGATCGACGCCTGAGCGCGGGCACCACGTTCAAATACTTGAGCAATCTGGAAGTGGCCTTCAAGTACATCGCGTACCTGGGTGAGCCGGACCCGATCAAGCGGCCGCTGGCCGACCGCGATTACGCGACGTTCTCGATGAAATACACGTTCTGAGCCCTTCGTCCCTGTCCTCGCTGCATCGCGCAGCGTGGGCAGGACCCAGCATTCGACATAAAGAGAGAAACCCATGGGTCTTAAAGGTCATGCGGCCATTGTCGGCAGCGCGCAGTACAAACCGGAAAAATACGCCACGGCCCCACGCATGTTCCACCTGGAGCAAGTGGCGGACCTGGCGGCCCAGGCCTTGCGGGACGCAGGGCTACAGGCCAGTGACCTCGACGGGCTGGTGATCAACGGCCCGCAGTTTCATGAGGCGTCGGTGTTCGTGCCCGCCATGGCGGCCGAATACCTGGGGCTCAAACTGAACTTCGCTGAAGTGGTGGACCTGGGCGGCTGCACCTCGGTGGGCATGGTGTGGCGCGCCGCCGCGGCCATTGAGTTGGGGCTGTGTCAGGCGGTGTTGTGCGTGCTGCCAGCGCGCATGGCGCCCATGGGGCCGGACGAAGACCCAAGCTGGATGGCCCGGGCCATGCGCTTTGGCGGCCACAGCACGGCATTTGGTGCGCCCGAAGCAGAGTTCGATTTGCCCTATGGCCACATGGGTCAAAACACCGGTTACGCCATGATCGCCCAGCGCTATGGCGCGCAATACGGGTACGACCCGCGGGCGTTGGCCAAGATCGCGGTGGACCAACGCACCAATGCGCAATACAACCCGCAGGCGATGTTTTATGGCCAGCCGCTGACCATCGAGCAGGTGCTGGCGAGCAAGAAGGTTGCCGATCCGCTGCACGTGCTGGAGATCGTCATGCCGGTGGCCGGTGGCGCCGCGATGATTATTGCCTCCAAAGAAGTCGCGGCCCGGGCTCGCAAGCGGCCCTCGTTTATCACCGGGTTCGGTGAACACTTGGCATTCAAATCGCCGTCCTACGCCCAGGACATGGTCCACACCCCGATCGGCCCGGCGTCGCAGCGGGCGTTCAACATGGCCGGACTCAAACCCGGGGACGTGGACGCCGCGCAAATCTACGACTGCTACACCATCACCGCGCTGTTGACCCTCGAAGATGCCGGTTTCTGCGGCAAGGGCGAGGGCATGAACTTTGTGCGCGAACATGATTTGACCTGGCGCGGCGACTTCCCCATGAACACCCATGGCGGCCAGTTGAGTTTCGGTCAGGCCGGGTCGGCGGGCGGCATGAGCCAGGTGATCGAGGCCGTCACGCAAATCGCCGGGGCGGCGGGCGAGCGACAACTCAAACGCTGTGACACCGTCTACGTCTCAGGCACCGGCGGTGTGATGAGCGAGCAGGGCGCGTTGATACTTCAGGGAGCATGAATCCAATGTCCAATAACAAACCAATGCCCGTGCCGACCGAAATCTCCGCGCCGTTCTGGGAAGGTCTCAAAGCCGAGCGCGTGCTGATACAACAGTGCAACCCGTGCGGCCAGTGGGTGTTTTACCCGCGTCGGCATTGCCCGGCGTGCCTGGCCCACGACCTGAGCTGGCGCGAAGTCAGCGGCGAGGCCACCCTCTACAGCTTTACCGTGACCCGCATCCCGACGTTGCCGGATTTCGCTGACGAAATGCCGCAGATGCTGGCCGTGGTCGAGCTGGATCAGGGCGTACGCATGAACACCAACCTGGTGGGGCTGGAGGCGTCTGAAGTCAGCATCGGCATGCGCCTGCAGCCGGTGTTTGCAGAAGTGGACGCCCAGGGCAATCGCCTGCTGCGCTTTACCGGCGTGGACAAGGACGCGGCCGGGCACAGGCAACGGCCTGGCGTCGAGCAGCCTGCGCCTGTTGAACCGGCCCGTGCCGCGGTGCGCCAGATCGCGCTGAGCGATGACGCGGCCTTGCAGGGCTTGGTCAGCGAAACGTTCAGCCCGTGGAGCAATCGGGTGATTGTCGATCAGGCGCTGATTGACGCCTTTGCGCAGTTGTCCGGCGATGATTACTGGATTCACACCGACCCGGAACGGGCGCGCAAACAGAGCCCGTTCGGCGGCACCATTGCCCACGGCGCGCTGGTGCAGATCCTGCAATCGCGGATGCAGCTGAATCTGGGTTACGAGATCACCGGGTTCAGCAATATGGTCAATTATGGATCGGACCGCTTGCGCTTCCCGTCGCCGGTGCCCGCCGGGGCCACCATTCATGCGCGGGCGCGGGTCAAGAAGGTGGAGAAGGTCAAAAGTGGCACCCAACTCACCCTTGAACTCAATACCCATGTACTGGGCAACGAGCGGCCTTCGGTCATCAACGAGCTGGTGATCCTGTACATGTAAACCCTTTGCACCTCGTCATTGCCCGGCGCGCAGCCTGTGTGCCGGGCAACGACGACCCCCTCGGCGCCCGTTAGTCTCAACGGACGATGATCCCCGCTCCCTTCCTTCCCATACTCCCCTCAGCCACTACAGACAGGCGTTGAGGAGCAGGCATGATCGACATTCGCGGTTTGAGCTACTTCGTTGCACAGTCCCCCGATCCCGTTGCGTGGCAGCGTTATGCCGAGGATGTGCTGGGCATGATGGTGACGCCAGCCCCCACGGGCGGGCTGTACGTGAAGATGGACGAGCGTCCGTTTCGCATGCTGATCGTGCCCGGTGACGAGGCGCGTTATGTGGCGTCCGGCTGGGAGCTGGGCAACGAAGCGGCGTTCAACGCCGCCATCGCCACCCTCAATCAGGCCGATGTCAGCTGGCGTCAGGGCAGTGCCGAGCAGTGCGAACAACGGGGCGTGCAAGCGCTGGTCCACGTCACCGACCCATCAGGCAATCGCCACGAGTTGAGCTGGGGCCATCGTTCCGATTGCCAGCCTTTTGTGTCGCCTCAAGGCGTGCCGCGCTTTATCACCGGTGACATGGGCCTGGGCCACACCGTGCTGCCCGCGCCGAACTTCGACGCGACCCTGGCCTTTGCCAAGGACGTGCTCGGGTTTGAGCTGTCGGACATCTTCAACTTCCGGCCCGACCCTTCGGCGCCGCCGATCCGGATTCACTTTCTGCATTGCAAAAACAGCCGCCATCACAGTTTGGCGCTGGCGGAGTACCCGGTGCCCTCGGGCTGTGTGCACGTCATGGTCGAGGTCGACAACATGACCGAAGTCGGCCGCGCCCACGACCGGCGCCTGGCCCATGAGGTGCCGTTGTCGGCCACGCTGGGCCAGCACCTGAATGACCGGATGACCTCTTTTTACATGAAAACCCCGTCGGGTTTTGACCTTGAGTACGGCTATGGCGGCCTGCTGGTGGACTGGCAGGCGCACAGCGCCTTCGAATTCACCCGGGTCAGCCTCTGGGGGCACGACTTTTCAGTCGGCCAGCAGTAAGGAGCGTGAGATGAACAAGCAAATGACAGCGGCCGATGTGGTCGGCCAATTACGCGATGGCATGACCATCGGCTTCGGCGGTTGGGGCCCACGGCGCAAGCCGATGGCCATCGTGCGTGAAATCCTGCGCTCGGACGTCAAGGACCTGACCGTGGTCGCCTATGGTGGCCCCGAAGTCGGGATGCTCTGCGCCGCGGGCAAGGTCAAGAAACTGGTGTTTGGCTTTGCCACCCTGGACGCCATCCCGCTGGAAGCCCACTTTCGCAAGGCGCGCGAAGCGGGCGGGTTGCAACTGATGGAACTTGACGAGGGCATGTTGCAATGGGGGCTGCGGGCAGCGGGCATGCGCCTGCCGTTCTTGCCGACCCGCTGCGGCCTGGCCACCGATGTCACGCGGCTCAACCCCGAGATCAAACAGGTGCAATCGCCCTATGACGATGGCGAAGTGATGCTGGCCATGCCCGCCCTGAACCTCGACATCGCGTTCTTGCACGTCAACGTGGCCGACCGCCTGGGCAACACCCTGGTGACCGGGCCTGACCCGTACTTCGACCACTTGTATGCGCGTGCCGCCAAACAGTGTTTTGTCTCGTGCGAACGGCTCGAAGAGCGCCTGAGCCTGGACGCGCAGCAGGCGCGGTTCAACACCTTTGAACGTTACCTGGTGACGGGTGTGGTGCACGCGCCCTTTGGTGCGCACCCGACCTCGTGCCCGTCCGATTACGGCTGGGACTTGAGTCACTTGAAGCGCTACAGCGCCAGCGCGGCCCAAGACGGTGGCTGGGCCGCCTATGTGGCCGAGTTCGTGACCCCCGGCGAAAGCGCTTATCAGGCCAGCAATGGCGGTGTCGATCGGCTGAGCGCATTGCCGCTGCCCGTGTTTTAAGGAGCATGAATATGTCTGCTGATTGCGAATTTTCCCTGGCTGAACTGCTGATTGTGGCCGCCTCTGAAGCCTGGCGTGGCAACGGCGAAGTGATTGCCTCGGGGCTCGGGGTGATCCCGCGTCTGGCGGCCAGCCTGGCCAAAATGACCCACAGCCCTGAACTGTTGATGACCGACAGTGAGGCGTTTCTGGTGGAAGAACCGATCCCGTTGGGCCCTCGCGGTGACGATGAGCCGCGCTATTCGGGTTACCTGTCATTTGAGCGGGTGTTCGAATGCGTCTGGGGCGGTCGTCGCCATGCCATGATCGGCCCGACGCAAGTGGACCGCTGGGGCCAGACCAACCTGTCGTGCATCGGTGATTACCACACACCCAAAGTGGCGATGCTGGGCGTGCGCGGCTTGCCCGGCAACAGCATCAATCACCTCAACTCGTTCTTCATCCCGGCCCACAACACCCGGGCGTTTGTCGGGGCCGAGGTGGACATGGTGTCGGGCGTGGGGTTTAACGACGCGCGTTGGGAACCGGGCATGCGCCGCGACCTGATGGATATCCGCCTGATCGTGACCGACCTGTGCGTCATGGATTTCGGTGGGCCACAGCGGGCCGCGCAGGTGCGTTCGCTGCACCCGGGCGTGCGTTTCGAACAGGTGCAAGAAAACACCGGCTTCCCGCTGCTCAAGGCGGCCGACCTGCACCCCACCGTGGCCCCGACCGCCGAGCAGTTGGCGTTGATCCGCCGGCTCGACCCCCATGACTACCGCGCTGCTGCGCTCAAGGGCAATCCGCCCGGCATCCGTCAGGCCTGACGCCAAGGATCACTCTTATGAGCATCGACAGTGAATTTGTGCAGCGCGCTGACAGCGCTGTGTATGAAACCGATGAGCCGGTGTTGTACGCGGTGGTCGAGGGCGTGGCCAGTGTGACGCTGAACCGGCCGACGGTGAACAACGCGCAGAACTCGCAAATGACCTATGCACTGGACGATGCGTTCAGGCGTGCGGTCAACGATGACGCGGTCAAAGTCATCGTGCTGCGGGCCAATGGCAAGCACTTTTCGGCCGGGCACGACATTGGCACGCCGGGGCGCGACATCAACAAGCCGTTCGAGCGTGCCCACCTGTGGTGGGATCACACCAACAAGCCCGGCGGGGAGTATTTGTATGCCCGCGAGCAGGAGGTTTACCTGGGCATGTGTCGGCGCTGGCGCGAGGTGCCCAAACCGACCATCGCCATGGTGCAGGGCGCGTGTATTGCGGGTGGGCTGATGCTGGCCTGGGTGTGCGATTTGATCGTGGCCAGTGACGATGCTTTTTTCCAGGACCCAGTGGTGCGCATGGGGATTCCGGGGGTGGAGTATTTCGCTCATCCGTACGAACTCAACCCGCGCATTGCCAAGGAATTTCTGTTCACCGGAGACCGGATGAGCGCCGAGCGTGCTTATCAAATGGGCATGGTCAATCGTCTGTTCAGCCGAGAGGATCTGGAGGCCGGGACCTACGCGCTGGCCGCAGCCATCGCCCGGCAGCCGCGCATGGGGCTGGCCCTGACCAAGCAGGCGATCAACCACGTCGAAGACTTACAGGGCAAGCGCACGGCGATGGACGCGGTGTTCGCGTGGCATCACTTCGCCCATAGCCACAACGAACTGCTGTCCGGTGACAAACTGGGCGGTTTCGATGCCAAGGCCATGGCCGACGCCAACAAGGCCGCTGCGGGGGAACGCCGATGAGTGACTACCTGAACACGGCGTTGACCCAAGCGCTGGGCTGCCGTTATCCGATTGTGCAAACCGCCATGGGCTGGGTGGCGGACGCTCATCTGGTGATCGCCAGCACCCAGGCGGGAGCCTTTGGTTTTTTGGCCGGGGCGACGATCGCTGCCGATCAACTGGAGGGCGAAATCCAACGGGTGATCGAGGCCACGGGTGGTAGCAACTTCGGTCTTAACTTTCATATGTTTCAGGACAATGCCGCGCAGTGCGTGGACCTGGCCATTGAATACCGCCTGCGTGCGGTGAGTTATGGGCGCGGGCCCGACCGGCAGACCATTGACCGTTTCAAACGCGCCGGGGTGTTGTGCATTCCCACGGTGGGCGCACTCAAGCATGCGATCAAGGCCGTGGAACTGGGCGCTGACATGGTCACCGTGCAGGGCGGCGAGGGCGGCGGCCACACCGGCGGCGTACCGAGCACCATCTTGCTGCCACAGGTGCTGGATGCGGTGCAGGTGCCGGTGATTGCCGCGGGCGGCTATTCCACCGGGCGCGGCCTGGCCAGTGCGCTGGCGTGCGGTGCGGCGGGGGTAGCCATGGGCACGCGGTTTCTCATGACCCGTGAATCCCCCACGCCGGTGGCGACCCTGGAGCGTTACCTCAAGGTCAACGACCCGCAGCAGATTCGGGTCACCACTGCCGTGGACGGCATGCGTCACCGGATGATTGAAAATGCCTTTATCAACCGCCTGGAGCGTGCCACTGCGTTTGGCCGTTTGCGCATTGCGCTGGGCAGCGCCTGGCAATGGAAGCAACAGACCGGCATGAGCGTGCGGCACATGCTCGGGGTGTTTGCCCAGTCGGTCAAAGAAGACCCCGGCGCGCTGTCGCAAACCGTGATGGCCGCCAACCAGCCGGTGCTCTTACAGCGCTCGATGGTCGACGGCGTGCCGGATGAAGGCATATTGCCCAGCGGTCAGGTGGCGGCCGCGATTGGCGAGCTGAAAAGCTGCCAGCAGGTGATTGAGGAGATGGCGCAGGAGGCTGAGCGGTGTTTGCGGGCCGTCAGCACGCCGTATACCCGTTAATCGAGGCTGACCCAGCGCTGCTCCTGTGCAGCGCGGCGGATGGCGGCGGCCAGGCGCTCCACTTGCCAGGCTTCTTCGAAATCCGGGCCGGGGGCGGGCACGCCGGCGCAGGCTTGAATCACGGCGTGGACTTCGAGGGTTTTCAGCTCGTTGTAACCCAGTTGATGCCCCGCCGCCGGGCTGAAGGCGGCATAGCCCGGCCAGTCGGGGCCGGACAGCCGGCGCTCGAAACCTGATTGTCCTTGCAGGCACACGTGCAGTTCGTTCAGGCGTTCCTGATCGAACCTGAGCGTGCCCAGGGTGCCGCTGATTTCGACGCTCAGGTGGTTTTTGTAGCCGTGTTTGAGCCAACTGCTGCTGACGCTGCCGCGGGCGCCATTGCGAAAGCGCAACAACGCGTGGGTCTGGTCGTCCACGTGGATCGGTGTGTCCCGCGGGTCGGTATGACTGGCGGGTCGCAGCGGGTGGACAGTCTGGCTGTCGGCGCACACCGCCTCGACGTCGCCCATCAGGTAGCGGGCGAGGGCCAGCACGTGACTGCCCAGATCTGCCAACGCTCCCCCGGCATGCTCGGCTTCGCAGCGCCATGACCAGGGCAAGGCCGGGTCGGCCATGAAGTCTTCGCTGAACTCCCCCGCAAAGCTGATGAGCCGCCCTAGCTCGCCTCGCGCGATCATTTCGCGTGCCTGCACCAGCACCGGATTGTGCTGGTAGTTGTAACCGACCCGCGTGACCACGCCTGCAGCCCGGGCGGCCTGACGCATGTCATCGGCCTGTTGCAGGCTGACCGCCAGGGGCTTCTCGCAGTACACGGCCTTGCCCGCCGCGATGGCGGCCATGGCCATGGGGAAATGCAGGTGGTTGGGGGTGGTGATGGCCACCAGGTCGACCTTGGGATCGCTGATTAACTGCTGCCAGTCGCTGTGGGCGCGTTCAAACCCCCAGGCCGAAGCGCACTGTTGCGCCCGTTCGGCTTCTGCATCGGCCACGGCAGCCAGGCGCAGGTGCACCGGCAGTTCGAATGCTGCGCTGACATTGCGGAACGCCAGCGCATGGGCGCGCCCCATAAAGCCGGTGCCGATCAGACCTATTCCCAGTGAACGCATGGCAACTTCCTTTGGATGTTTTATTGTAAGGAAGTACCTTTATGGAATTAAATTTCCGAAAATGCAATCGGTGGAATTAAATTATCGGATTGTTCAGGACAAGAACCCACCGTCCACATTCAACGAAACGCCCGTGGTGTAGGTGGAGGCATCGCTGGCCAGGTACAGCACGGCGCCTGCCATTTCTTCAGGATTGGCCACGCGGTTGAGCGGGATCTGTTGCAAGACGCCCTTGAGAATCGCGTCGTTCTTGACCAGCGCCGAGGCGAATTTGGTGTCCGTCAGGCCGGGCAGCAAGGCGTTGCAACGAATGCCCAACGGCGCGCATTCCTTGGCAAACACTTTGGTCATGTTGATGACCGCGGCTTTGGTCATCGAGTACACGCCCTGAAAGGCGCCCGGCGACACGCCATTGATGGAGGCGACATTGATGATGCTGCCGCCGCCGTGTTCGCGCATCAGTTTGCCGGCTTCGACCGACATGAAGAAATAGCCGCGAATGTTCACGTCGACGGTTTTCTGGAAGGCGCTCGGGTCGGTGTCCAACACATGGCAAAACTGCGGATTGGTGGCGGCGTTGTTGACCAGAATGTCGAGGCGGCCGAAATCGTCGCGGATGCGCGCGAAGGCGTGTTGTATTTGCTCCAGTTCACCGATGTGGCAGGCCATGGCGGTGGCGTTGCCCCCGGCGGCGATGATCGCGTCGGCCACAGGTTGGCAGTTCTCCCGTGTGCGGCTGGAGACGATGACATGCGCGCCCTGGCGGGCCAGCAAGTGGGCAATGGCCTCACCGATACCGCGGCTGGCGCCGGACACGAAAGCGATTTTGCCATCAAGGTCAAACAAGTGAGTGCGGGTCATGCTGAATCCTTCGTGTTCGGGGGCTTAGAGGCTGGAGCGCTCGATGACCTTGAGGCTCATGTGCTCCAGCAAGGCGTTCATGTGGACGAACTGGGCGAAGCGTTTGTCCTGCGTTTGGCCGTGGTAGAAGCGGTAGTAGATCTGCTGCACGATGCCTGCCAGACGGAATAGCCCGTAGGTGTAGTAGAAGTCGTAGTTATCGATCTGAATCCCGGCGCGTTCTGCGTAGTAATCGACGAATTCGCGGCGGGTCAACATCCCCGGCGCATGGCTCGGTTGGCGCCGCATCCGCTGCACCTCCGGCGGGTCATTGGCCTCAATCCAGTAGGCAAGGGTGTTGCCCAAGTCCATCAGCGGGTCGCCGAGGGTGGTGAGTTCCCAGTCCAGTACGCCAATGATCTGCCTGGGGTTGTGCGGGTCGAGGATGACGTTGTCGAAGCGGTAATCGTTGTGAACGATGGCAGGCGTTGGGTGATCGGGCGGCAGGTGCGCATTGAGCCACGCCTTGACGGTTTCCCAGTGCGGCGCATCCGGGGTCAGCGCCTTTTCGTAACGGTCGCACCAGCCGCTGATCTGGCGTTGCACATAACCTTCAGGCTTGCCCAGGTCGGCCAGGCCGCACGCGGTGTAATCCACCTTGTGCAGCTCGACCAGGGTGTCGATAAAGCTGCGGCACAGGGCGCCGGTGTTGTCGGCCGTGAGGTTGAGTTCCGCGGGCAATTCCGAGCGCAAGATGATCCCTTTGACCCGTTGCATGACATAGAACTCGCTGCCGATCAGCGACGGGTCGGTGCAATGGGCATAGGCCTTGGGGCAGTAGGGGAAGGCGTCCTTAAGGTGATTGAGAATGCGGTACTCACGGCCCATGTCATGGGCAGACTTGGCTTTATGGCCAAACGGTGGGCGACGCAGCACCAGTTCGTGGCCGGGGTACTCGATCAGGTACGTGAGGTTGGATGCGCCACCGGGGAACTGGCTGATGCGGGGCTCACCGCCAAGCCCCGGGATGTGGGCCTTCAGGTACGGGTCAATCTGGCTGGCGTCGAGTTCTTCGCCAGAGCGGATACGGGTAGACGAGTCGGTGAGCGCCATGGCTATCTCTTCTGCTTATTTTTGAGGCCGGACAACATTCGCTAATCTAATGGGCCGCCCCGTCGACAACAAGCCGCGGGCGGCCTTAATAGACGCGGGTGTTAATGGCCGATCAGCGTGTCTGATAGCAAGGCGCCCAATGTGAAGCGCAAAAAAAAACCGAAGCTGCGTGGGCTTCGGTTTTTTTGTCGTGCGCGAAACTTAGCTTGGGAACAGTTCGCTCAGTTTCATCGCCAGCATCATGTCGCCTTCAGCGCGCAGTTTGCCGCCCATGAACGCTTGCATGCCGTCGGTTTCACCGCTGACGATGCCTTCCAGGGTTTCGCCGTCCATCACCAGAGTGACTTGTGCGTCCGGGTTTTCGCCTTCCTTCAGTTCGCAGGTGCTGTCTTTGACGATCAGCGAAAAGTTCTTGGTGTCATCAATGCGAAAGCCGAATACCAGGTCCAGGCCGGCAGCAGCGGCTGGGTTGAATTTGGCTTTCATTGCTTGAACGGCATCAGCTACAGACGTCATGGTTCGATCCTTTTGTGGTGGGGTACGGCGACCCGTGGGTCGCGGTTGCCGGCGCTCAACGATAGGTGATGAGTGACGGCGTCTTCAACAGTTGCAAATGCAGGTGACTGTTAAAGGAAGCCAGTGTGACCTCGCGGCCTTGAAACGAGAGGCGGCTGAGCGAGGTGTTCGCAATGTGCCAGGTGAGCTTGAAGGCTTCGCTGGCGGGAATTCGGGTCAACAGGTGGAGCAGGGCGGTGATGGTGCCGCCGGAGGTGAACACGGCGATGGTGTGCTGGCTGGCCTGGGCGTGATCCAGCAACCGGTTGAGCCCGCCTTGGACGCGTTCGACAAAGGCCAGCCAGCTTTCGAGTTCAGGGGTGTCCCAGGTGCCGCTGACCCAGCGCGCCACAATCAGGTCAAATATCCGCTGGAATTCGGCCGGGTCATGGGCTGCATGGGTCAAGGCGGCCACGGCATTGGGCTCATCTGGCAACAAACCGGGCAGCAGCGCGCTGAGCACGCCGAACGCATCGAATTCATTAAAGGCCGGATCAACTTCCAGAGCGGGGGTGGCGAGCCCGGCTACGCTGAACTGCTGCAGGGCGTGGCGGGCGGTGTCTTGCTGGCGGGAAAGATCGCCGGACAGGCAACGGTCAAAGCGCAGGCCGAGGTCCACCAGATGCTGGCCGACGATTTGCGCCTGGCGCACACCCAGTGGCGACAGCACGTCGTAGTTCTCAGCGCCGAAAGAGGCTTGGCCATGTCTTATTAGATAGATGCTGCCCACGTCCGCTTTGCCCCGGTACGTTGAAAGTCAGGCGAGGTTAGGAGCAAGGCGGGGAGCTGTCAATGAAAAAACATACGCTTGTTTGAATTGCGCCCGGCACGTGTCGACGCAGCGTTTCACGGCTGGCAGCCGCCGATTGGCGCCGGTATGCTGAGCCCCATTACGCCACCCGGACGTCCGGGGTGGCCTTGTTTGAAGGAGTGTCTGTGGAATTTCTTGCCGATTACGCCAGTTTTTTGGCGAAAACAGTGACGATAGTGGTTGCGATCCTGGTGGTGCTGGTCACGCTGGCTGTCGTGCGCGGCAAAGGGCGCCGACGTTCGACGGGGCAACTGCACGTCACCAAATTGAATGACTTTTACAAAGGTTTGCGCGAGCGTCTGCAACAGTCACTGCTGACCAAGGATCAGTTGAAGACCTTGCGCAAAGACAGCAGCAAGGCTGAAAAGAAGCTGAAGAAACAGCCTGATGAGAAGCCGCGCGTGTTTGTCCTCGATTTCGATGGCGATATCAAGGCCTCTGCCACTGAAAGCCTGCGTCACGAGATCACCGCCTTGCTAACCCTGGCCACCCCGGCCGATGAAGTGGTTCTGCGACTGGAAAGCGGCGGCGGCATGGTACACAGCTATGGTCTGGCCTCGTCGCAGTTGGCGCGAATTCGTCAGGCGGGCATTCCGCTGACGGTGTGTATCGATAAAGTGGCCGCCAGTGGTGGCTACATGATGGCTTGCATTGGGGCCAAAATCATCAGCGCGCCTTTCGCCATCCTCGGTTCGATCGGTGTGGTCGCGCAGTTGCCTAACGTCAATCGACTGTTGAAAAAGCATGACATTGATTACGAAGTACTGACCGCTGGCGAGTACAAGCGCACGTTGACCGTGTTTGGCGAAAACACTGAAAAGGGGCGTGAGAAGTTTCAGCAGGACCTGGACATCACGCATCAACTGTTCAAGAACTTCGTCGCGCAATACCGCCCACAATTGGCCATCGATGAAGTTGCCACGGGCGAGGTATGGCTGGGGGTGGCGGCGGTTGAAAAACGGCTGGTGGATGAATTGAAAACCAGCGATGAGTATTTGTCGGAGCGTGCCAAGACTGCGCAGCTTTATCATCTGCACTTTGCCCAGCGTAAAAGCCTGCAAGAGCGTGTGGGGCTGGCCGCCAGTTCTTCCGTCGAGCGTGTCGTGGATTCGCTCTGGGCGCGTTTGACCCAGAACCGTTTCTGGTAACCCACCGTGGCCTGCCGTGCCTGTGGGTACAGCGGGCCGTGTCAACCTCAGTGGTCGGCGCTGAGGCGTCAGAGCCCGAGTGGGGGGCCCCTAACTATCTAACTCATGGCCGCAAAAGCCTGTGCTTAAGCTGAATGTCTTATTAGAAGACAGGCTTTGGTAATGGCAACGATCAATGGCTATACCCCTTCCAACGCAGTCAGGCAGATGACGCAAACGTCAAAACGTCTGTTGCAGGCACCCGCCGAAAATAAATACGAAACCCTTGTCTCAACCTTGTTACCCGGCTGGTTCGTCAACGCGCCGGAGTCCGTTCGCCAGTCCCTGAAAAGGAGCCTGCAGCTCAGGCATGAGACACAGCAGATAACATCCGGGATTCTGGCCGCCATCAAACCCATCGAACAATTCTGCGAACCCCTGCTGAAACTGGCGCTGTCGGTGTATGGGTGGCGTGATCTGGATGTAAAGACCCATGCGTTAAAACAAGTGCACCTGGTCAACAACTTGCTGGTTTTTATCGCGCGCCATCAGGTCAAGTTGGTCGATACGGCTGCACGATCCTTAATGCCGGACGCACTGATTCCTGAGTCGCTGGAATTGAACCTGGTGTCCAGTATTTCGCACCACAGTCTGTTGCAGGCTGCGATGCAGAACTTTGATGTGTCGGAAACACGTGCCGGTGGCTTCGATCCCGGCTCTTATATCTACGGCATTGCCAGCAATAAGTCGGAGGTGATTAACCCCGATCTGACACCGGAGAAATTTGCACAAATCAGCCGTGATCTGAATTTGGGGTTTCAATACCAACTGCATCTGGATCAGCAGTTCAGGCCTGTAGAAAACCAATGGCCCATGACGGACCCTCGCTCCAAGGCTTTTAAAAACATGCAGGCCTTTAGTGACAATGCGCGCCATGAGTTTGCCTGTGCGTTGCATATGGAGTTCATGAAGGGCCTTGTGAGCCCCGGCATCTACACCCTCATTGAGCGTTTGCTGACGGCACAGCCCTCTGTTTTCACGAGCGGGCCGGCCATGTGTGGAACCTTCCAGATACTCGATTTCGAGGTCACGGGGGTCATCATCGTGTTGCCGTTGCGCAAAGCCAGCAACGTCGTCCAGCCGTGCGTGGTGTATCTGCCCCAGGCGCCCGAACGTTGCTTCTACGAGTTTGAAACGTTTAATGCCTTCCAGATTCACTTGCGCGAATGGTTAAAAAACCCTGAATTTGCCGAGTACTTCATAAAACGCGTGCCGTTACGCCATCGTGCCGAGTTTGTGCGCCGTACGCATATCAGGCATGCCACGTGGGATTCGTTGTTGCTGCGACGCCCACCCATCATTTACGAACCGGCGTTATTTACCCACTCACACTACAACCTTAAAAGCGAAAACCCCTTTGAAGTGGCATGGCAGCAGCAACTGGCTCAAATCAAAGACGACGCCAGTGTATTGGTCGTGCCGACCGAAGACGAAGACCAGCGTGCGCGCGTCGAGCGTCAGGCCATGTATTTGAACATCGGGATCAGTTTGTTTGGGTTGGCACTGGGGTTTGTTCCGGTACTGGGTCAGGTGCTGTTGGCTGTCAGCGTCATTGAACTGGGGGAAGAAGTCTTTGCGGGCATTCAGGCGTGGGAAAGAGATGACACGTACACGGCGATCACTTACCTCTTCGATGTGGCCCAAAACGTGGCGTTACTGGCGGGAACAGCGGGGGTCGCCAAAGCCTTGCAGGCCCCTGCGCATGTAGATGCGATGGTGCCTGTCAGGATTGAACGGGGAGTCAGTAAGTTATGGAAACCTGACCTTGCCGGCTACGCAGTTAAAAAAATTTCCCTGGAGGGCATAAAAGCGGATGCGCGCGGTATTTACACGGTCAATGAACACACCTATATCAAGTTGGATGACCGGGTATATAGGGTTGCAACGGAGCCCGGCGCCGGCAGTTTCTACTTGAAACATCCTTCGGATGGGCGTGCGTATAAGGTCAAGTTACGTCATAACCATGAAGGCATCTGGACGCACGAACTGGACGATCCCTTGTATTGGGACCGCGCTCAATTATTCCGGCGCATGGGGGAGGACGCCCAAGCCTTATCGACCACCACGCTTGATAAGGTGATGACGATCTCGAATCTGTCTGATGCAACCTTAAGGCATGTGGTGCTTGAACAACTGCCAGCCCCCGCCTTGTGGGTGGACAGTCTGAAACGCGCCGCGCTGGTCGAGAAAATCGAGACCTTTGTCTCCAGAATGAAAAACGGCGCTGGCCGTCTGGCAGCGGACGCCGATCTTCAGTTGCGGCTGATTACCCAACTGCCGGGATGGCCAGCCGATCGGGTGCTGCGCGTGGTCGAAAATGATGGCGTGCTATTTCGTGAGTATGGCAATGACCTGGTCTCCCGAATCCCGAGGGTGCAAGTGACTGAAGCGCAGATTGCACACAGGGACCTGCTGAAAGTGACCCTCGACTGTTTGTCCCAGACACAGGTCACCCAGTTACTGGGACGTGAAATCGCTGGCGAACAGCAGCAGGTGCAGGCACTGGCGCAACGCTTGGGGGCCTTTGCGCAAGCCACTGAGAAAGCATTGTTCTTGAGTCTGTACAACGAAACAGAAGCGACGTCTTCCATCGGCGCCCTGATACAACAAGAATTTTCCAGCTTGCCCGCTGCCGTGGTCGAGGAGTTGGTCGAACACCTGTCACCTGAGCAGGTGGCGCTGATCCGCAGCGAAGGGCGGCTACCGCTGGTGGTGCTGGAAGAAGCGCGGCACTACGTTCAAGCCGTGCGCATTAGCCGTGCCATTGAAGGGTTGCTGTTTGACGTGCTCACAAGCGACGACAGTTTAAACGTGGCCCGCAAAATTCTGCCTTCTGTCCCGGGCTGGCCCAGGCATTTGCGCCTTGTTGTACGGGACAAAACCACCGGGCACGTGATTGAAACGTTTGGAAACCCGTTAGTCACCTCTGCACGAGAGGTGTTCAAGAGCGGTGATCACTACGAGTATTTTGGGTTTGCCGAGGGCGAAACATACACGCATACGTCGCTGCTCAGGTGCATTTTTGAAACACTTTCAAAAGAAGAGCGCACGGGATTGATGCTGCCTGCCACTGATCCCTATGGCGCGTTCACCCTCAAGGTTGCGGCGGTCGCCAACCGCCATCGTTCCCTAAGTGCCCAAGCCTTGGGCCTACACACGATAAAGCCGTGGATCAAGTCGCCTTTGCGATTGGCGGATGGCCGTCTGGGCTACCCGCTGGGCGGCCGCTCCGGGCGTTTACTGCCTCAAGAACGGCCGCAATTGCTCAAAGATCAGTTACTTGAGCTTTACCCCTCAATGAGCGAGGCTCAGGCGGGTCAGTTCATGTATCGCTTGAACCTCAGTCCCGCTCAAATTACCCGCACGCTGGTCCGTCTCAGGGGCGAGTTACAAAGCCTGCGCGTGGATCTCGACAGTTGGGTGGCGTCCGAGGTGTGGAGCGCGCCTCACAACGCGCCGCGATTCAAAGTGTCGGTTCACGTCAAGAAGTCGATGCGCCGGGCCTTGATACAGGCTTGGCGGCGCCAGACGCCGCATAACCAGATAGGGGGCCACTTGGGCTACGAGCTGGATCTGGATGCCTGGCCCGTGGATTGTCTGCCTGAGCTATCTGCGGATTTTTCTCACATCAATGCCCTGAATGTGAGCCACTCACCCTCAGGCCACTTTCCTGCGTCATTTTTGGGCAAGTTCAAACAACTGCGCGCATTGACCTTGAAGAACAGCGAATTGGTCGAGTTACCCGCTGCCATTGCAGACATGAGTGAGCTGACGGTGCTCAACCTTCAGGGCAACCACATCATGTTGAACGCGTCCGCCCATGAAACACTTGCCAGCCTGACCCGTTTAAAAGCCCTCAATCTGACCGGCAATGGTTTGGGCATGAGGTTGTCAGTCGCTCGGTTGTCCGACCTTGAACACTTGCAGCTGCGTTATACCGGCCTTGATCAATGGCCCGAAGGCATTGAAGGTCTTCAACACCTGCAAGTGGTTGATTTGCGCGATAACGCGATCAGCCATGTGCCTTCCGAGGTGCTGTCGCCAGCGCGCAATGCCGTCAACCGCGTGACGTTTTTACACGACAACCCTTTGAGCGCGGACTCTCTGCGCCGTCTCTATATTTATCGGCTGGAGCAACACATCAACTTCGGTATCTGGATCTCCCGCCAGCATGTGCCGTCCCCTCGGGGTATCCAGCGATGGGCGCAGCCGCCGAGCGATGAGCAGTTGGCGGTGTGGAATGCCTTATGGGCCGAAGACAATGGTCGTGATTTTTTTCGGATACTCGAGGATTTAAGCGCGTCCGCCCAGTTTTCCCGTAATTACGGGGATTTAAGTCAGCGCGTATGGTCATTGCTTAACGCTATGCACCAGAACATGGGGCTGCGTAGAGGGTTGTTTGATATCAGCAGCCAACCCAGAACCTGCGTCGACGGCATTGCCATGGTGTTTGCTGATCTTGAACTGCAACTGCACATCTATTTGGCTGAGCACGGCCTTAACACCGAAGAACAATTGCTGGATTTAACCCGGGGTTTGTTCCGTATTGAGTCGCTTAATCAGCATGTGGACACGATCATTGCTCAGCGTATTGCTCAAATCAGTGCTCGACCGATTAGTGCCGTGCAACGTTTGCAGCAGTTGATTGATGAGGTCAGCCCTGACTTTGCCGACCAGCCCTTGAGTGAAATGTCGGCGCAAGAGTGTCAGGGCGTAGCGTATCGGCTGGGTACGCCAGAAGCGCTGCAATTGGCCGAGATACTGAGCCCGCGCTGGCTGCAAGACCGCATTGCGCAAATTGATCCGCTGGAAGTGCAAATGTATTACCAAGTACACCTGGCACAAGACCTGGACTTGCCCGCCCGGCCACGCAGCATGGTCTTCGAAAATGTGGCGAGTGTGACATCGGCCGAGCTGGAAGAGGCCAAGGCCTATGTCATGAATAAGGAGTCCCCTGAGACCTTGAAAGCCTCGCTCATCGCCCGCGATTACTGGCAAAACTTTCTCAGGCTTAAATATCAGGAAACGTTCTTTCGCTCGGACGATGCGCAAGATGAGCGGATGGCGGCGCTTTTCGCCGCGCGCGAGGGCATGTCCAGCAGCGACTACGTTACGCAGTCACAGGAAATCGTTGGGGAGAGGGAAAGTGCACGGCTGGCGTTGGTGAAGCGATTGACCGAACAGGAGATTGCTGAAAACCCGCGGTTAATGGCGGTGTTGCACCCCCCGGAGCGGTAAGCGTTTGACGCTGGCTTCCAGGCGTTCAATGCCCGGAGCCAGCGTTTTGCTCACGGCTTAACGACGCCGGAACAGCGGTTGAGGCTCATCCGTTGACGCTTGATAGGTCACGCTGAAGTCCTTCAGGCCTTCGAGCGCTTCGTAGGGGTCTTTGTCGGCACGAATGGCAAACGCATCAAAGCCACAACGATGCAGGTAGAAAAGCTGATCGCGCAGTACATCACCAATGGCGCGCAATTCGCCTTTATAGCGGTAGCGATCACGCAGCAAGCGCGCATTCGAGTAGCTGCGGCCATCGGTGAAGGCGGGGAAATTCAGGGCAATGACCTGAAAATTGTCCACGTCTTCGCCGATTTCTTCGGCTTCTTCATCGCTGTCCAGCCATACGCCCAAACCGCCATCGCGGGCTTTAAGTGCATGAGCATGCTCGCGCCACAGGGCCAGCGGCACGATCAGATCATCGCAATTGGGGATGGCGTCGAAGCTCGCGTCCTTGGGCAGCAAGTGCCAGGTTTCATCGATCACTTCGTTGTTCTTAATGATTCGCTGCATAGACGCGCTCCTTGAAGGGATCGATGCCAATACGTTGGTAGGTGTCGATGAAGCGCTCGTCTTCGGTACGTTTTTCAACATAGACGTCGATCAGCTTTTCAATCACATCCGGCATGTCGTCCTGGGCGAACGAGGGGCCGAGGATTTTCCCCAGGCTGGCATCACGGCTGGCACTGCCGCCCAGCGAGACCTGATAGAACTCGGCGCCTTTTTTATCTACGCCCAAGATGCCGATATGACCGACGTGGTGGTGGCCACAGGCGTTCATGCAGCCGGAAATGTTCAGGTCCAGTTCACCGATGTCGAACAGATAGTCCAGGTCTTCAAAGCGGCGCTGGATGGATTCGGCAATCGGGATGGATTTGGCGTTGGCCAGCGAGCAGAAATCGCCGCCGGGGCAGCAAATCATGTCGGTCAGCAGGCCGATGTTCGGTGTGGCGAAACCGTGCTCGCGCAACTCGCCCCACATGGTGAACAACTGGCTTTCTTCGACATCGGCCAGGATGATGTTCTGTTCGTGAGAGGTGCGCAGTTGGCCGAAGCTGTAGCGGTCGGCCATGTCGGCAATCGCGTCCCACTGCTTGTCGGTCACATCACCCGGCGCGACGCCGGTGGGCTTGAGCGACAGCGTCACGGCCACATAGCCCGGCTTCTTGTGCGCCAGGGTATTGCGGGTGCGCCAGCGGGCGAAACCGGGGTGTTGTTTGTCGAGTTCAGCCAGCTCGGCGCTGAAATCGGGCAAGTCTTTGTACTCCGGATCCACGAAATGCTTGGCGATCCGTTGCACTTCGGCTTCGGTCAGGGTGGTTGACCCCCCGCGCAAGTGCACCATTTCGGCTTCAACGCGTTGCGCGAAGACTTCAGGGGTCAGCGCCTTGACCAGAATCTTAATACGCGCCTTGTACTTGTTGTCGCGGCGACCATAGCGGTTGTAAACCCGCAGGATGGACTCGAGATAGCTCAGCAAGTCTTGCCACGGCAAGAACTCATTGATGAACGCACCGACCACCGGTGTACGGCCCAAACCGCCGCCTACCAGTACACGGAAGCCCAATTCACCGGCCTCATTGAACACCGGTTCCAACCCGATATCGTGCACTTCAATGGCGGCGCGGTCAGAGGCCGAGCCATTGATGGCGATCTTGAATTTGCGCGGTAAATAGGCGAATTCCGGGTGGAACGTCGTCCACTGACGCACGATTTCACACCACGGGCGGGAGTCGATCAGTTCGTCGGCGGCAACGCCGGCAAACTGGTCGGTGGTGACGTTGCGCAGGCAGTTGCCGCTGGTCTGAATGGCGTGCATCTGCACAGTGGCCAGTTCTTCCAGAATGTCCGGCACGTCTTCCAGCGCAGGCCAGTTGAACTGCACGTTCTGGCGAGTACTGATATGGGCGTAGCCCTTGTCATAGTCGCGGGCAATCTTGGCCATCATCCGCGCCTGGCGCGAGGTCAGTTGCCCATAGGGCACGGCGACCCGCAACATGGGTGCAAAACGCTGAACATACAGGCCATTTTGCAGGCGCAGAGGGCGGAATTCTTCTTCGCTCAGCTCACCTGCCAGGTAGCGTCGGGTCTGATCACGGAACTGCTTGACGCGGTCCTCGATGATCCGCTGATCGTACTCGTCATATACGTACATATAGGTCCTGTTCTCAGGCTGCTAACAGCTTATCTGCGCGCACGGCCGCGCACTCCCCACGGAGCGAGGCACGATACCAGTTTGCAGTTATGCGCAAAAGTGATGTTTAAGCATATGGAAAGAACCAAAAAGACTATAAGAGGCTGATTCTCAATCACTTACTTGTCTTGTGGGGATTGCTGGACTTAACTGACAGGACGTCTTCTAGCATTCACCCATAACATTTCAAAAAGGCGATGCGATGAGCACTCCAGTCAAGGCACGTAAAAGTGACAGCAAGGTCGATGCGTGGGCCATTCTGTTCATGATTATTCTGGTGGTGGCAACGGCGGTGTTTTGGGTCAGCCACCAATAAGTTGTCCGCCCTGCGTATTCTCCGGTAGCCCTTGGCGCTGCTGACTGTCGCGTCATACGATGGTCACCCGCGTGTCTGATGGTATTGTGCCAGTTATTATGTGGCTCAATTTCCGGGGGCGGGTTTCAATGCGAAAGGTTTTCAACCATTGC
Source organism: Pseudomonas sp. BS-2016 (assembly GCF_001806145.1). NCBI lineage: Bacteria > Pseudomonadati > Pseudomonadota > Gammaproteobacteria > Pseudomonadales > Pseudomonadaceae > Pseudomonas > Pseudomonas sp. BS-2016. The sequence continues at coordinate 303,994 of NZ_MLCT01000037.1, read as the reverse complement.
CTGGTGTTGCTGTGCTTGCCGTTTTCGATGGCGGTGCAGGGCGCCACGGTGCTTTTCCTGAACCCCGGCTACACGGATGAGACCTTCTGGGTCAGTTATTCGACGTTCATGCAGGCGGCTGCTCGCGATTTAGGCATGCAGCTTGAGGTGCAATATTCCCAACGCTCCCCCGAGCGCGCGATCGAACAGGCGCGCACGGCCTTGCAGGGCCAGCACCGCCCTGACTATCTGATCTTCGTCAACGAACAATACATTGCCCCGCAAATTTTGCGCCTGTCTCAAGGCAGCGGCGTGAAGCTGTTCATGGTCAACAATGGCTTGACCCGTGAGCAGGCGCAGTTGATCTGTCCGGATGATGCCCAGTACGCCGGCTGGCTCGGGAGTATGGTGACCAATGATGAAGAGGGCGGTTACCTGATGCTCAAGGAGTTGATTCGTCAACGCGGGCCCATTGAGCCGGGGCACACCCTGGACCTCTTGGCCTTCTCAGGGGTAAAAAACACCCCGGCTTCACGCTGGCGCGAAAAAGGCATGAAGCGGGCCCTGAGCGAACACCCTCAGGTGCGTTTGCGGCAGATGGTCTATGGCGAATGGAACCAGCAGCGGGCGTACGAACAGGCCCGGCAGTTGTTCAAGCGTTACCCCGACACAGCGCTGGTGTGGTCGGCCAATGATGAAATGGCCTTCGGCGCCATGCGCGCGGCGCAGGAAGCCGGGTACACCCCGGGCAGCGATGTTCTGTTCAGCGCGGTCAACAGCTCCATTTCTGCCCTTGAATCGCGGATCAGCGGGCGACTCAGTGCGCTGGTGGCAGGGCATTTCACCCTCGGTGGCTGGGCGATGGTGTTGTTGAACGACGACAGCAAAGGCGTTGATTTCAAACGCTTCGGTGGGCGAGACCGGCAGGTTCCGGTGTTGCAGTTGCTCAATGCCGAACAGGCGGCCACTTTACTCAAAGTCATACGCAGCCAGGCGTTCAACCTGCGGTTCACGTCGTTCTCCGCGCAGGGCAAACCCGCGAATTATCGCTACCCGTTTACGCTCGATAGCCTGCTGCATATGCCTCAGACCCCGGCAAAGTGAAGCACCAGTTTGACGATTGCGAACAGCGTTAACGCAAATACCCCGGTAAACAGCAAGCCCAGCAGCAAGAACTGACCGGGTTTGCCGTGAGTGAAATCACGCGTTCTGTTTTTGCCACTTTGCACGCCGAACGCAGCGGCCATCACGCTGTGCAGCACTTGCCAAAAGGTGGGCGGTTTTTCGGGGCTTTCCATAAGGACCTCGCAGGCCGGAGTGGAGTGTCTCCCTAGATGATAGTCAACCCCGCAAAAGGGGTAGCCCGTTACCACCGTCAGCACTGAGGCTTTGTATCTACTGATGCTCTATTTGATGAGTTATCAGGAGAGACTCAGTGACAGACATTTCAACGGCTAATGGACTCGGTCTTCACGCAGCGTTTATTGAAGAAAAACTGCCTGCCTGGATAAAGCACAGCCACCGCAAGGATTTAGTACGTCTGCGTACGGGCGCTGTTCTGGGGCACGAGCCTTTACCCGACACTCATTTGGCCGATGCGCCACGTTGGTTGCGTGAGGCTTTGCAAAGCAGTCAGGTGCGTAGCCGGCAGGCAACGCTGCGTTTGGCTCAGCAGTTGAAAACACTTAAGGGCATCACAGAGTTTGCCGAGCCACGTCTTCAATTGGCCCTTAAGAGTCACCACACAACGGGCCGGGCGCTGGATGTCAACAAAGACTGTTTGTTTTACCTGCAGCGTGACCAACCCGTGCAGGAGCAGAGCTTGTTACAGGCCGCGCTGCTCAATTTTGAAGGCAACGAAGACTTCACACGGTTGGTGCGTGGTCGAACCAGCGCGATAGCACCTTCAGGGTCGTTGCCGGCCATGCCCGAAAAAAATGAAAGCGGCATTCCTTATTCGATGCTCGCAGACGCTCTGGTTAAGGGGAGTGGTTTTGGGGTGGCCAGGATTGAAGACGAACTGAAAAATCTTCATGCCCCCGACGGTTTTAGCTATCGCGAAACGCTGCCTATGAAACCGCAAACCTTCTCGAATTTGTGTAGGGCGCTGGACCTCGGGCAGCAATACCAGGATCACTTGAGCGAAGTGTTTGACAGCCCGCAGGACGGATCAAAACTGCGCGCGCAAATGGTTCAGGCGCAAAAAGACCTGCTTGAAGTGCGGTTGCATGCGGCCTTGATCCAGAAACACATCAGTGAAGACGCGTATCGATGCGTGTCGGATGTCGTGCAGGGGCTGCCTGTCCCCCTGCTCGGTGGCAAGCCTGTGGTGTTTAGCCAACTGAGTCTGTTTGGCTTCACCATCGCCGATGTGCTGCTGATAGGGCCCTATCGGTCCTGGCTGCCCGAGACGCAAATAGTGAGCACGCCCATAGGGGTAGACTTACCTGTGTTTGCAACGTCGAAAATCGAACCGCTGGTGGTTTACATGCCGGGCGCTGCGACGGATCAACTCATGGAGTATGCGTCCCTTGAAGCCTTTGAACATGCCCTGGCGGTTAATCTGCGAACCCCGGCCTATCAGCAGTTGTTTGCGAATTTGGTGCCGCAAGGTGATGCCCAGGCTTTTCTGAAACGGCTTAACTACCAGCTGTATAGCAAAGCGCCAGATCCGCAAGGAAAAGAACCGCCGGTTTACAGTGATGACGTCAGTCTTCGCATGGGCCAAACCTATATAAGCAGCACCCCGGCCAATCTGTTCTTTGCGTTAAACGCGCTGCATGTGGCACGCATCAAAGCCAACGCGCGGGTGCTGGCGGTGCCCACCGCGGATGCTGACAACAAATTACTGCGCGAACGCCTGGAGTATTACGCCGGCTTGGGGATGGACGTACTCAATGCGGCGGCGTTTTTTATTCCGGGCGTGGGTGAGGTCATGATGGCCGTGATGGCCTTGCAGATCGGCCTTGAGGTCTATCACGGCTTGGAGGCGTTCAGCGTCGGGGATATGGACGGCGCATGGGCGCATCTGGAATCCGTGGCCATCAACGTTGGGGTTGGCGTCGCCATTGCCGGAGCCGGGTATGGCATCAGCAAGATCCCGTCCGGCGCGTTGAGCAGGTGGACTGAAAGTGTCACCGCGATTGTCTCCCCGCAAGGTAAAACCCGTTTGTGGAAGCCGGAGCTGGCCCCTTATCAGGGCGAGTTGACGCTGGGTGTGGAGCAACCCAATGCATTGGGTCAATACACGATCAACGGCAAAACCTGGGTCCAGATTGATCAGCATTTTTATGAGCAAGTTTTCGATCAGGAACTCAACACATGGCGGGTCAAACATCCCGCGGACAGTGAGGCCTATCAACCTGTACTCAAGCACAACCATGACGGAGCCTGGCGTTTTGCGCATGAGCGCCCTTTAACGTGGGACCGCCAGAGCTTATTGCGGCGACTGGGCTACAAAGTCCGACTGTTTGATGACGAAACTCTTGCCCGTTTAGGTGAAATCAGCGGTGTGAGCGACGATGCCCTGCGCAAAATGTACCTTGACGACTTACCGGTTCCGGCAGCATTGGCTGATGTGCTTGACCTGTTCACGGTGGGTCCCGTCGTTGAACCCGGTGCGCCGTCGTCCCCCGAAGTGAAGTTACTGCTTCAACGATTCAAAAGCCTGAACCTGTCCGAGTCATCGGCCCGTGAAATCGTCATGTCCGCAGGCGCGCGCGACCTGTCCAGTCTTCGCAAGGGGCGCTCTACATGGCGTATCGATGACCAGTGTCGACGTTACGCCCAGACAGGCCGCCTGAATCGGGCGCTGGCAGGTATATATCAGGCCGGGCCGATCAGTGCAGACACTGCCCGAATAAAGAACTATGTCCTGACGAAGGTGCCGGAAAGTGCGGGTATGGAAGGTGTCGAACAGACCAACGCCATAGGCCGATATGCGACGTCGCATCGAGCTGAGATGGAGGATGTCCTGCAGACCGTTTCTCCCCGGACACAACCCTCGAAAAGAAGTGGGCGTAGCGGTTTTGGTTACAGCTTATCCGGCAGAGGAGGGCATTTGAGTGTCGAGAACTCGTTGGTGGTCAGGCTGCGGGAGGTCTATCCGAATGTTGACGATGAGTTGGCCCTTGATTTCATTCAGGAACGATTGCGAGGAGGCCACACCGATCAGCAGGTATTTCACTTTCTGAACACTCGAGCGCGTGAATCGGATGCATTAGCGGCGACATTGGCACGTTGGGCGGAGGTGCCCGGCAGTTCCGGGCAAGCGTTGGCGCGAAGATCGGTCATGGAAAAGGTCATCCATTGCTGGCGCCAAGGTTTTTTCCGGGCTCAAGAACCCTACGCGACCCTTGATTTAGGTGATGTGGACGCGTTACCGGAACTGACGGCAGACTTTTCACATGTACGCACCCTCAAAGGCACAGGTTCACTGTTGCTCGCCAATTCGGGTGAAACAATTATCAGGATGTTTCCCGGTATCAAGGGTCTTGAACTGGGCCTGGAGCTCGAAGAGCGCGACATGATGACGGTCATCCATAAAATTGCAGCATTACCCCAACTCAAAGCGCTTTCCGTCTCAAGTTTGGAAAGTGCATTCTCGCCGGAGTTTATGCGTCAACTGACCTCCATGAATCAACTTCAACGCCTGACGGTGCGGGGTAGCCTGGAATCACTGGACGTCAGCAGTCTGCATGAACTGCGTGAATTGCAGGTTGCAAGTCAACAGTATTCAAGTTGGCCCCATGGTGTGTTGGACTTACCGCATCTTGAACAGCTGGACATGCATGCTTGCACACTGCGTGACGTACCGGTGGAGTTGTATTCGGGTCACGAACGGTTGTGGCGCGGCCTGCGTTTGAACTGGTCACGGATTGAAGAACAATCCGTTCTTAAAGCCTATGGGTACTTGCAAGGCAATGCTTTTCATGTGGCTGATATGCAACAGTGGGTCGATCTTTACACGCTGGATTGTTTCAAACGCATGATGCCGGAGTACAACGGTTCTTTTCTTAACAACCTGTTGTCCCAATTCCGGAGGCGGCAAGTTCCTCTGCACGAGCAATTTATAACGGTGTTGGGCGTTAATAAGGAATTTGCGGTCTTAACGCAGGGCCTTGATACCTGGACGATTGGAAATCAGATTCCTGCGGATTCAGGCGTCGCCGCAAACCTGCGACGAGCCTGGAAAGATGGCGTTTACCATCGCTTTGCAGGCGAGGGGCAGGCCGGGATTGGTACGGTTAACCCGCACTTAAGTCTTAATGGCGGTCATGAAATAAGCAGTCTTGCTCGTATACCTCGCAGCGGGTTTGAGCATATTCAGCACCTGACAATTACAGGTCACGTTGCCCCCGGCGAGTCACTGGATCACCTGCTTGAGTCGTTCACTCATGTCAAAACGTTAAACCTGAGCCGTAACCGGATACACCGTTTACCGTCTTGCCTTGCCGAGTTTACCCAGCTTGAACACCTCGATTTATCGAATAACGAGCTGACGGTCACGCCTTACGCGCAGTCACGTCTGGATCGATTGCGCCAACTACGCGTATTACGTTTGCGCGGCAATCGGGTGGATACGTTAAATGTCAGCATGATGGAGCAGCTCGAAGAGCTTGACTTGAGCCAGACGGCGATCAGGGCGTGGCCTCAGGGTGCGCTCGATTTGCCTCGCCTGCACAAGCTTGATTTGTCCCGCAGTGGGATTACCGATGTGCCGCAGGCTGCACTTAACGGGCATGACAGGTTAATGACCAACACCCGGCTTGAGGGATGTGCGCTGAGCCGCGACAGTTGTCTGGACTTGCTGGGGTATGCACACCGAACAAACAGCGTGAGTGCCGGGTGGATACCCCGAGGCTTGTTGATGGAAGGTAAAACAGGCGGTGAGCCTGAGTATTTCCCTCTGGAGGTCTCGCAAAATCCGGACATGCTATTGCCTTCTGTTCCTGATCTCGCTGAGAGCGATACCTCACTTACGCCTGCCGCCAGGCTGCAAAGAATTGATCCTGAGTTAAGTTTGCGCGATGCGGTTAACTGCATTGACCGCTGGATGAGCAGCGGTGAGGGTGCATTAGACATTCACGCCCGACTCGACAGTTGGCATCGTCAGTACAACGCGATGACCCGGCAGCTCAACCGCTGGATTGATAGGCAGAGCTACAGAGTCGAAGCCCAATGGGTAAGTGCTCTGGATCGCAGAAGAGCCTCGGATCGGCTCATGCGTGCCTGGCGTCAAATGCTCACCGCCGAGACACCTGAGGGCGCGAGTCATGCAAGAGTCATCGATTTTTCGGACTTGTGTGTGGGGGACCTGCCTCAATTGCCTGTTGTGTTAGAACACATCACCTCTATTGATTTGAGCGGTGTGAGGATAACGGCGCACGGTTCAAATGATTTCCTGCGTTCTTTGCCTCAATTGCGTACGTTGCGTATCAACAACAATGCCCTGGCAGAACTGCCTGATGCTGTAGAGGGGCTTGATAATCTCACCCGCCTGGAGGCCGCTCATAACCGCCTGGTGAACACCGAAATGCTGCAGAGCCAGTTGCGCTCTTTGGCCCATCTGGAATGGCTGGATTTAAGCACGAACGCCCTGGAAAGTTTTGATGCGGGGGATTTGCCTGCATTGCGTACGCTTAATCTCAGCGGTAATGCCCTGACACGCTGGCCTGGGGGGGTAATGAATCTCTCTGAGCTGTCCGAACTGGACCTCAGTAATAATCGAATCCATCGCATACCCGATCAACTCTATGACCGCACCTACAACAACCTGATGGCCGGTACGGATGTAACGGATAATCCATTGGAGTATGACGACCTTGAAGCGCTGTATGACTATCAGCAGTCAACCGGCAACGGACTGGGCTTCACGGCAGAAGAACTGGAAAGGGGATTGCGTCACTCTGATGACTCTGCAAGTGATTCCGAACCAGAAGCCGATGAGGATCTGGATGCAGGCATCCACGAGTCGCCGTCGGTTCAAAAAGCGCGCTGGTTTAACGAGGTGCCAGCTGATTCGCCGAAGCATCGTATATGGGACGTGGTGTCGGGCCGCCAGGGCAGTGACGGGTTGTTTCATCTGCTCACCGAGTTAAAAAATACCCGGGACTTCATTGAAGGCAAGGCACTCCTGACGGCGAGGGTGTGGGACGTGCTTGAGGCTGCTTATAACAATGAGGCCTTGGGCAGCGAGCTTTTCGTTCAGGCACGCTCACCCTATACCTGTGGTGACGGACGCATTCTGTTATTCAGTGATCTGGAAGTGAAGGTCCATGAGTTCAACGTCCTTAAGGGCGTCACTCCCAGTGAGGCCGGTTCAGTTCTGCTGGGCTTGTACAAAAGTTTGTATCGTTTGGAGCGGGTGGAAGAAATTGCCCGGGAATTCATGGTTCAGTACCCGACGATAGACCCTGCTGAGGTGCGACTGGATTTTCGCATCAGTCTGGCCGAGCGCCTGCAATTGCCCAAACAGCCCAAAGGCATGATTTACCGCAATCTGGTTGAACACCCTTCAGTGGAACTGGATGAACCGTTTAACGTGACACTTCAAAAAGCCTACGAGCGAGTCATTGCGACCGATAATTCTCCCGAGTTCAGCCAGTATTTATTGTCCTCGGAGAAATGGATCAATTATTTAAAGGCGCAATACCCTGATGAGTGCCAGGCGCTGGAGTTGCAGCTAAAAACAGAAGCAGACCAGTTGGAAGATCGCTATCCGGTTATAAATGAGTCTTACAACGCGGCAATAACAGCGTTAGGCAGCAAGAAAAAAAGAGAGTTTGAAACGCTTTACGAACGCTTGTCCCATCTTGAGCGCGCCAAACTGAACGGTCAGTAACACAACGGTTTTCACCGTAATCGGGCAAAAAAAAGCCTGTGTGCTGCCGCTTGTTCAGCGACAGCACGCAGGCCGCACGGGTGCTGGAGCCTTAGTTGTCGTAACCCAAGTTCGGCGCCAGCCAGCGCTCGGTCACGGCCAGGTCCTGGCCTTTGCGGGCGGTGTAGCTGTCGATCTGGTCCTTGTCGACTTTACCGACGGCAAAGTACTGGGCCTGCGGGTGCGCAAAGTACCAGCCGCTGACGGCGGCAGCCGGGAACATGGCGTAGTGCTCGGTCAGGAAGACGCCGCTTTTGCCCGCCCGCATTTCTTCGGCTTCAGGGTCGAGCAGGGTGAACAACGTGGCCTTTTCAGTGTGATCCGGGCACGCCGGGTAGCCTGGGGCAGGGCGGATGCCGCTGTATTGCTCTTTGATCAGCGCGTCATTGCTCAGTTGCTCGTCCTTGGCGTAACCCCAGTAATGGGTCCGCACCTGTTGGTGCAGCCATTCGGCGCAGGCTTCGGCCAGGCGATCGGCCAGGGCCTTGACCATGATCGAGTTGTAATCGTCGCCCGCGTCCTGATAGGCCTTGGCCACTTCTTCTGCGCCAATCCCGGCTGTGGTGATGAATCCGCCCACGTAGTCGGTCACGCCACTGTCTTTAGGCGCAACGAAGTCGGCCAGCGAGAAGTTGGGCTTGCCATCGGTCTTGATGATTTGCTGGCGCAGGTGATGCAACCTGGCCAAGGGTTGGCCGTTCTCGTCATACAGCTCGAGGTCGTCATCGTTCACCTGATTGGCAGGCCAGAAGCCGAAGACGGCGCGGGCGCTGATGAGCTTCTCGTCGATCAGTTTCTTGAGCATTTCCTGAGCGTCGGCGTACAGCGCGGTGGCGGCTTCGCCCACCACTTCGTCCGTCAGAATGCGCGGGAATTTGCCTGCCAGGTCCCAGGAAATAAAGAACGGGGTCCAGTCGATGTACTCGGCCAGTACGTTGAGGTCAATGTTGTCCAGCACCTTGGCCCCGGTGAACGTCGGTTTTACCGGCTGATAATGGGCCCAGTCGAACTGCGGTTTTTTGGCGATGGACGCGGCGTAGCTCAGGCGCTCGGTGCGCGCACTGCGGTTGGCGGTGCGCTCGCGGACCTCGATGTACTCGTCGCGGGTCTTGTTGACGAAACCGGCTTTGAGCTCTTTGGACAGCAATTGTGTGGCCACGCCCACGGCACGGGAGGCGTCGGTCACGTAAATCACGGCGTCGTTCTGGTACTTGGGTTCGATCTTGACCGCCGTGTGCGCCTTGGATGTGGTCGCCCCACCGATCATCAGCGGCAGGTGAAAGTCCTGACGCTGCATTTCACGGGCCACGTGGACCATTTCGTCCAGCGACGGTGTGATCAGGCCGGACAAGCCGATGATGTCGCACTTCTGCTCCTTGGCCACTTGCAGGATCTTCTCCGCAGGCACCATGACGCCCAGGTCAACGATGTCATAGCCGTTGCAGCCGAGCACCACGCCGACGATGTTCTTGCCGATGTCGTGTACGTCGCCCTTGACCGTGGCCATCAGGATCTTGCCCTTGGCTTCGGGCTTGTCGCCTTTTTCCAGTTCAATGAACGGAATCAGGTGCGCCACGGCCTGCTTCATGACGCGGGCCGATTTAACTACCTGCGGCAGGAACATTTTGCCCGCGCCGAACAGGTCACCCACGATATTCATGCCCGACATCAACGGGCCTTCGATGACTTCAATCGGACGCTTGAACGACAGGCGCGACTCTTCGGTGTCCTCGACAATGTGAGTGGTGATGCCTTTGACCAGCGCGTGCTCCAGCCGCTTGTTGACGTCCCAGCCGCGCCATTCTTCGGTTTCGGCTTCTTTGACGCTGCCGTCGCCTTTGTACTTGTCGGCAATGGCCAACAGGTTATCGGTCGCGTCGGGCGTGCGATTGAGCACCACGTCTTCCACTGCGTCACGCAGTTCGGTCGGGATCTGGTCGTAGATCTCCAGTTGCCCGGCGTTGACGATGCCCATGGTCAGGCCCGCGCGGATCGCATACAGCAGGAACACCGAGTGGATCGCCTCGCGCACCGGGTTGTTGCCACGGAACGAGAAGGACACGTTGGACACGCCGCCCGACGTCAGGGCGTACGGCAGTTCGTCGCGGATATAGGCGCAGGCGTTGATGAAGTCCACCGCGTAGTTGTTGTGCTCTTCAATACCGGTGGCCACGGCGAAGATGTTCGGGTCAAAGATGATGTCTTCCGGCGGGAAGCCGACTTCATTGACCAGAATGTCGTAGGAGCGTTTGCAGATTTCTTTTTTGCGGGCTTCGGTGTCGGCCTGACCGGCTTCATCGAACGCCATCACCACCACGGCCGCGCCATAGCGCTTGCACAGTTTGGCGTGATGGATGAACTGCTCGACGCCTTCTTTCATGCTGATCGAGTTGACGATGCCCTTGCCCTGGATGCACTTGAGGCCCGCCTCGATCACTTCCCATTTGGAGGAGTCGATCATGATCGGCACCCGGGAAATGTCCGGCTCGCCCGCGATCAGGTTGAGGAAGGTCACCATGGCCTTCTTGGAGTCCAACATGCCTTCGTCCATGTTGATGTCGATGATTTGCGCACCGGCTTCAACTTGTTGCAGGGCCACTTCCAGGGCTTCGGTGTAGTTGTCTTCACGAATCAGGCGGGCAAAGCGCGCCGAGCCGGTGATGTTGGTGCGTTCGCCCACGTTGACGAACAGCGAGCTGCGGTCGATGGTGAATGGCTCAAGCCCTGACAGGCGGCAGGCCTTGGGGATGTCCGGGATCTGGCGTGGCGCATAACCGGCAACCGCTTTGGCGATGGCCTCGATATGGCCCGGCGTGGTGCCGCAGCAGCCGCCGACGATGTTCAAAAAGCCGCTTTGGGCGAACTCTTCAATCACCTTGGCCGTTTGTGCAGGCAACTCGTCGTATTCCCCGAACTCATTCGGCAAACCGGCGTTCGGGTGTGCCGACACGTAGGTACTGGCTTTGTTCGACAGTTCTTCAAGGTAAGGGCGCAGCTCGCTGGCACCCAGCGCGCAGTTCAAGCCCACCGAAATCGGCTTGGCATGGCTCACCGAGTTCCAGAACGCTTCAGTGGTCTGGCCGGACAGGGTGCGGCCGGAGGCGTCGGTGATGGTGCCGGAGATCATGATTGGCAACTCAATGCCCAAGGTTTCAAAAACGCCTTGTACGGCAAAGATCGCAGCCTTGGCGTTCAGGGTGTCGAAAATGGTCTCGATCAGGATCAGGTCTGCGCCACCTTCGATCAGGCCCCGGGTGGCCTCGGTGTAGTTGTCCACCAGTTCATCGAATGTGACGTTGCGGTAACCGGGGTTGTTGACGTCCGGTGACAGCGAGCAGGTGCGGCTGGTCGGGCCCAGAACCCCTGCCACAAAGCGCGGTTTGTCGGGGGTCTCAAGGGTCTTGGCATCGGCCACCTTGCGCGCCAGTCGGGCGCCTTCTACGTTTAGCTCGTAGGCCAGCGCCTGCATGCCGTAATCGGCCTGGGAAACTTGAGTGGCGTTGAAGGTGTTGGTTTCGAGAATGTCGGCACCGGCATCCAGGTACGCTTTTTCAATCGAACCAATGACATCCGGGCGGGTGATGACCAACAGGTCGTTGTTACCCTTGACGTCGCTCGGCCAGTCGGCAAAGCGAGTGCCACGATAGTCGTGTTCCTCAAGACGGTAGCTTTGGATCATAGTGCCCATGCCGCCATCGAGAATCAGAATGCGCTCTTTGAGGGCGTGCTGAAGTGCTTGGAGACGAGCGCTGCGGTCAGACATAGGACTACCTGTTAGAGCCATGCAAAAGAGGGCAAATCATAACAAACCTGCGTGGGATTTGATCGTTCGCCGTTTTTCATGAATTTCATTCATGTTGAGGCGGGCCTTCGATGGGTAGAATCGCGACATTTTTAATATCAGGACAATGGCACATGTTTTTTCGCCTCCTCACCGGCGCCGTGACGCTGGTGGTGTGCAGTACAGCGTTGGGCCAAACCCCGCTGGTTAGTCCGGCTATTTCGTACACCCGAGATATCCAGCCGATCCTTACCGAAAAGTGTGTTGCCTGCCACGCCTGCAACGATGCGGCCTGCCAGCTCAATCTCGGGAGCGCGGAGGGCGCGACCCGGGGTGCCAGCAAGGTGCCCGTGTATCAGGGCGATCGAACCACAGCGGTTGCGCCGACGCGGATTTTCTATGACGCCAAAGGTCAACAAGAGTGGCGCAACAAAGGTTTCTATTCGGTGCTGGATGCACAAGGGGCACAAGCGGCGCTCATGGCGCGCATGCTCGAACTGGGACACAGCGCCCCCTTGACCCCGAATGCCAAATTGCCTGAAGGCATTGTGCTGGGCCTCAACCGTGAAAACAGTTGCCCGGCCCCCGGCGAATTTAACGACTACGCACAGAAACACCCCAACGAAGGCATGCCGTTGGCCGTGACCGGCCTGACGGATCAGCAATACATCACGGTGCAAACCTGGCTGGCGCAGGGCGCCCCGGTCGATCAAAACGCCATTAAGCCGACCGCCATCGAGGCGAGTCAGATTGCCGAATGGGAAGAGTTGCTCAATCGCCCGGGGTCGACTGAGGCGCTGGTGGCCCGTTGGCTGTATGAGCATTTGTTCCTGGCCCACGCCTTTTTCGACAATGGCGTGCCGGGTCACTATTTCCAGTGGGTGCGCTCGCGCACGCCCAGTGGGCAACCGATTGACCTGATCGCTACCCGGCGACCCAACGACGACCCGGGCACCACCTTTTATTACCGGATCATGCCGGTGCAGGGCGTGATCGTTCATAAAACCCACATCACATACCCGATGGGTCAGCGCAAGCTGGAACGGGTCAAGCAACTGTTTTATAGCGGCGACTGGCATGCCGCCAAGCTGCCGGGGTATGGACCACGAGGGCGCGCCAATCCGTTTGAAACCTTTGAAGCGATCCCGGCGGTGGCCCGTTATCAGTTCATGCTGGATAACGCCGAATACTTCGTGCGCACCTTTATTCGCGGCCCTGTGTGCCGCGGGCAAATTGCTACTGACGTGATCCGCGACAACTTCTGGGCGGTGTTCCAGGAGCCCGCCCGCGACCGTTACGTGACCGATGCGGCGTACCGTGGCAAAGCCACGCCGTTGCTGGCGATGCCGGGACAGATCGACGATGTGGGCAGCGTTATTTCGCTGTGGCACAACTACCGGAACAAGCGCAACGAGTATGAAGACCTGCGCCAGGCGGCGTACGCCGACATGCCGCCGCCGAGCTGGTCGACCCTGTGGGCAGGCAATGACAACGCGCTGCTGACCATCTTTCGGCATTTCGACAGTGCCAGTGTCAGCAAGGGGCTGGTGGGTGAAATCCCGCAGACCTTGTGGCTGTTCGATTACCCGTTGCTGGAGCGCACCTACTATCAACTGGCGGTTAACTTCGATGTGTTCGGCAACGTCTCGCATCAGGCCCAGACGCGTCTCTACTTCGATTTGATTCGCAACGGCGCCGAGGTCAACTTTCTACGTTTGATGCCTGCCGACGCGCGGGCCGCCATTTTGGGCGACTGGTATCAAAATAGCGGCAAGCTGAAGATGTGGATGGACTATCAGAAGATCGACACGGACACCCCAACTGGTATGAAGCTGGACCCGGCCGACCCGAAACGCGATTTTGCCCTCAAGTTGATTGAGCGCACCGGCACCCTGAATGCGCGGCCGGACCCGATCAATCGCTGTACGGGCGCTTATTGTTCACGGCCGAACATCCCGCGTGCCTTCCAATATGCCGAGCAATCGCTGAGCCGCCTGACCTCGCGTCCTGCCGCCGGCTTACCGGTCATCAACCAATTGCCCGAAGCCACCATGCTGCGTATCGAGAGTGCCGACGGCAAACGTGAGATGTACAGCCTGTTGCGCAACCGCGCGCATACCAACGTGGCCTTTATGCTGGGCGAGGAATACCGCCTGCAGCCGGGGCTGGACACGCTGACCATTTACCCGGGCGTGCTCAGCTGTTACCCGAACTTTATGTTCAACATTCCGGCCGAAGAGGTAGAGGCTTTTGTCGAGGCGATGGAGGCGAGCCAGGATCAAGCCGCGTTTGAGGCCATCGTCCAGCGCTGGGGAATTCGCCGCAGCCACCCGCAGTTTTGGCAGTACTTCCATGACATTGGCGAATACATTAACCAAACCGACCCTGTAGAGGCGGGCGTGCTGGACATGAACCGCTACGAGAACCTGTAAAGGTCATTTGTTTCACCCACGTGGGGTGCGGCTTTCCTGACAAAAATACTAGGACTTTGTCAGGCGCGCCGATTGGCGTAAACTGCGCCCCATGTCTGCGAGGAGATTCCATGAGCGCCATAACGATTACCGACGCCGCACACGATTACCTGGCTGATCTGCTGTCCAAGCAGAACACCTCGGGTATCGGCATCCGCGTGTTTATCACCCAGCCCGGCACCCAGTACGCTGAAACCTGTATTGCGTATTGCAAGCCTGGTGAAGAAAAACCAGAAGATACCGCGCTGGGCCTGAAAAGCTTCACCGCCTGGATCGACGCGGTCAGCGAGCCGTTTCTTGAAGACGCCGTTGTGGATTACGCGACCGATCGCATGGGCGGGCAACTGACCATCAAGGCGCCTAACGCCAAAGTGCCCATGGTCAACGCCGACAGCCCGATCAACGAGCGCATCAATTACTACCTGCAAACCGAGATCAATCCCGGTCTGGCCAGTCACGGCGGTCAGGTCAGCTTGATCGAAGTGGTAGAAGACGGCATTGCGGTCCTCAAGTTCGGCGGTGGCTGCCAGGGTTGCGGTCAGGCCGACGTGACCTTGCGTGAAGGGATCGAGCGCACCTTGTTGGAGCGTATTCCCGAGCTCAAAGGCGTGCGTGACGTGACCGACCACTCGCAGAAAGAAAACGCCTACTACTGAGTCATCAGTCCCAAGGTGTTCGCTGCGCGTTCTATAAAAAAACGGTGCCCCGTGAGCACCGTTTTTTTATGCCTGCCGATTGGGCCAAAGACCGCTACGGGCGATACAGATGTGCGTGACCAGCGCGGTACAGCGACGATTCGCTGAAGCTGTCGTTGGCCAGCACGCGACCGACCAGGATCAACGCCGTGCGTCTGAACCCTTTGGCCTGAACCTTCTCGACAATGTCAGCCAGGGTGCCGGTGGCGGCGTCTTGATCCGGCCAACTGGCACGGTGGATGACGGCTATCGGGCAATCGCTGCCGTAGTGGGGTGTCAGTTCGTCCACGATCGAGGCAAGGTTCTTGACCCCCAAATGAATGGCCATGGTCGCTTGATGACGGGCCAGACTGGCCAGTTCTTCGCCTGCGGGCATCACGGTCTTTTCCGCGTAGCGGGTCAGGATCACCGTTTGCGAAATATCAGGCAGGGTCAGCTCCGCTTCGAGCAGTGCGGCGCACGCGGCGGTCGCCGTGACCCCGGGGATGATCTCAAACGCAATGCCCAGCGCCCGCAGGCAGCGGATTTGCTCACCGATGGCGCCATACAGGCTAGGGTCGCCAGAATGGACGCGGGCCACGTCCTGACCTTGAGCGTCGGCCGACTGCATCAGCTCGATGATTTGCTCCAGATGCAATGGGGCGCTATTGATCACCTGCTCGGCCTGATGACCCTCCAGCACGGCGGCGGGCACCAGTGAGCCGGCGTAGATGATGACGGGGCAGCTGCGGATCAGACGCTGGCCTTTGACGGTGATCAGCTCTGGATCGCCGGGGCCGGCACCGATGAAATACACAGTCATGGCAGTCTCTTGAACGATGCGAAATAGAGCGCCGCTTGAACAACGCTCATAGTGAGGCGGCGAAGTATCGCCTGATTATTGCCGGGTCGCTAACGCAAACGTCGCGTTATCAGAGGTCTGGCGCGTGACCCGCAGCGTCGCGCGGTCCCCGGTCAAGCACTCGCAGAGCGCCAGTGCCGCACTTTCAGCCACCCCGAAACAGCCGGTGTGGGCGAACGAGACGGGGGACCGGTGACTGAGCCGGGGGGCAAACGCGGCGAGCTGTTGTGCGCTGAAGACGTGCAAAGGCCGTTTCAACTGCTGCGCCAGCTGGATCAGGCCGGGTTCGTTGCGCTTGCCATCAATACTGGCCAAGGCCCGGACCTCGCTGAGCGTGATCCCGGCATGACTCAGAGACGCCTGGATCAGCGTCAACAGTTCTTCAGCGCTGCAACCGCGTCGACAGCCCAGCCCCACCACGAAGGTGGGGGCGGTGGGCGCGGCGGTCATGCAGCGTACTGGCCATCAGCTTTACGTCGGAACAACCACGCGCTGATCACCCCCAGTGCCAGCCAAAACACCACATTGGTCAATTGCGAAGCCACTTTGAATTGGGTTTCGAGGGCTTGCGGGGCCAGGCTTGAGTGAACGACAGGCTGGGGTGCGCCCAGGACATGGGGGATGACCAGAATCACCACCCCGAGCACTTTCAGCGCCCAATGTTTGCCAAACACCACCAAGGCAATGGCCACGGCAGTGGACGCTGCGGTGCTCACCCACCAGACCTGACGTTGCAGCAAATCCGCCGCAGCGGTGCCCGGCAGCTCGGGCGGCAGGCCCAGCGTCGGCGCCAGGCAAAACGTGGCATACCCCGCCAATCCCCAGAGCACACCCTGAGAGGTGCGGGTCGGGCTGCGCAGTGTGTACAGGCCTGCGAGCATCAAGGCAAACCCCACAGCGACCACCAGGTTGCCGCCGGTGGTGGACAACACGCGCTGCCAGCCATCCTCCGGCTCCCAGGCCTCAGCGTCATGGGTATGGGCAGCCATGTGGGTGTCAGTGTGTGTATGCGCGGGCGTCTCGGCGGGCTTTTCGAAGGTTTCAGCTTCGAGAATCAGCGGCGTCACCCACAGGCTTTGCAGCACGGTCAGCAACAGGGCGGCCAGCAAGCCCGTAAAACCGGCAGTTTGAGCAATGCGCTTAATCATGGCCGGGGTCTCAATGGCAGGGGAAGGCTGAACTGTGACGGGTGTCGTGCGCGGCATTGTGTACCGCGTCAATGTGAGAAAAGCCCGCGAAGTAAACCAGAAACGCTCCCAGCACGGCAGCGCCGACAGCCGCAACGATGCGCTGGCTTTGGGTGGACGTGGACGTTGCAGACTGTGTACGGCTGGTGCTGATGGACATGGCGCTTCCCTCGGGTCAGACAGCGGGGGAGAAGCGCAAGAAAACCCCGCGAACGAAGCTCGCAGGGTTCAACAGCGCCCGCCCACCGCGGGTTTGTCATTGGATGTGAACAGGCCGGTCTCCGGGCTCACGAGGGGTTCAAATTATTGAACCGCTGAACATCGCCTTCCCATGCCTGGGCACAGTGGTTGTGATGTTCCGCTCGCTTACCGTTGCGGGGGCAGCACCGGACTGATCAAGGCGATGAGCGCCTGACGCACCGGTTTCCCGTTTCACCCTGTGAAGGGCACCTGATACAAGATGTGTAGGAGAGCATGGCAGCGGGGGAGGCGTCAATTCACGTGTCAGGAAAGTATGCTCTTGACCTTGTCGCGTAACTGATCAATTGAAAAGGGCTTGCCGATAACGAAGGCGTTGTCAGGCTTAGCCAGGCTTTCGGCATACCCGCTGGCAAACAGCACCGGTAACGTGGGCCGCAAGAGCAGTGCCTGCTCAGCCAGTTCACGGCCGTCCATGATCGGGAGACCGACATCGGTCATGAGCAGATCAATGACCAGGTCGGTGTTCTTGATGAACGTCAGTGCTTCTTCGCCGCCATCTGCCTCCAGCACATTGAATTCCAATTCTTCCAGCACATCCACGATCAGCATGCGAACAATGGCATCGTCTTCTACAACGAGGATGGTGGAGGGTGTTGCAGGCATAGTGGGTATCCCGAAAAGTGGTGAGCGCGGTGAAGCCAAAACGTATCGACTTGCCTTATGAGTAAGCCGTATCCCCGGACAAGTTCCCGCTGTTGTACGAAAAATACCTTCGCACAAGGTCTGCAAGGATAGCTGTATGTAGTCTCTGAGTCCGTACTTGAGTACGAATTTGTACTGTTTATCGTAAGAAAATAGATTAATTGCTCGATAATCCGGCAAACTTGCTGTTTTTTAACACTGTTCACGGGCCAGAAAAATGAATGCACCAGCATCGGTTGATGAGCGTAGCTTTCGCAAACTCCTGAGTCGCAACGTCGGTTTGCCCTTGGGTGTGGGCGTGCTCAGCGCCGTTTTGTTTGTGGTGATGATCAGCTATTTGCTGTCGGTCATTCAGTGGCTGCAACACACTGACCGCGTGATCAGTAACGCGAATGAGGCCATCAAGCTCACTGTTGACCTTGAAACCGGGATGCGCGGTTTCTTAATCACCGGCGACGAACATTTTCTCGACCCGTACGAAGTGGCCAAACCACAGATCACTGCGCAACTGCGTGGCCTGGAAGAACTGGTCAGCGACAATCCGCAGCAGGTGGACCGCCTCAAACGTCTACAGGCCTTGCAAAACGACTGGAGCCGGTACGCTCAGGACATGATTGAGCTGCGTCGCAGCAATGGCGATTACCGTGGCGCCGTGCTATCGGGGCGCGGTAAGCGGCTGACCGATCAAGTGCGCAAGGCCTTCGACGAATTCATTGCCATGGAGCAACAGTTGCGTGTTGAGCGTAACGATGACGTGAGCCGCACCACGTTCCTGGTGATCGGCCTTTACCTGCTGTTTGTACTGGGACTCAGCGGTTTTCTGGCCTATGTCGGACGCCGCGATCTGGTCAATCTTTCAAAGAGTTACAGCGACACCCTCGACGCACAGGTTAAAAGTGCGCAACGTCTTGAACAGCAGGCCTGGCTGCGCAACGGTCAGACCGAACTGGCTGAACAGGTGCTGGGGCGTCTGACCCTGAACATGCTGGGCCGCAATATTCTGCAGTTCTGCGCGCAGTACTTGGGTTCGGTGGTCGCGGCCGTTTATGTGCGTGAAGACCACGGTGGCCTCAAGCGGGTGGCCAGTTACGGCTTCTCCCGCGAGCAGGAGCTACAGGACCAACTGATTCACAACGACGAAGGCATTGTCGGGCAGGCGGCGCAGCAAGATACCTTGATTCGCCTGGACAATGTGCCCGCCGGTTACTTCAAGGTCAGTTCAGGGCTGGGCGAAGGCAGCCCGCGCAGCGTGCTGGTCGTGCCCACCAGTGACGACGACCGGGTCAACGGCGTGATCGAACTGGGCTTCTTGCGCCCCTTGACCGAGCGTGACATTGAGTTGTTCGAGTTGATTGCCGACAACATCGGCACCTCGATTGAAGCGGCCCGCTACCGTCAGCGTTTGCAGGAAGTGCTGGCCGAAACCCAGCAGCTCAACGAAGAGTTGCAGGTGCAGCAGGAAGAACTCAAGACCGCCAACGAAGAGCTGGAAGAGCAGTCGCGCATTCTTAAAGAGTCCCAGACCCATCTGGAAACCCAGCAGGCCGAACTCGAACAGACCAACGAGCAGTTGGCCGATCAGGCACTGGCATTGGCCGCCCAGCGCGATGCGATGGATCAGAAAAACACCGAGCTGAATCAGGCTCAAGTGCAGCTGGAGGAGCGCGCTGAAGAGTTGCAGCGTTCCAGCAAATACAAGTCCGAGTTCCTGGCCAACATGTCTCACGAGCTGCGTACGCCGCTGAACAGCTCGTTGATCCTGGCCAAATTGCTGTCGGAAAACCCGCACGAGAACCTGACTGCCGAACAAGTGAAGTTTGCCGAGTCGATCTACTCGGCGGGCAATGACTTGCTCAATCTGATCAACGACATTCTGGACATCTCCAAAGTCGAAGCCGGCAAGCTTGAAGTGCGCCCGGAAAACACCAGCGTTCCGCGCCTGGTGGACGGTCTGCGAAGCATGTTCCAGCCGCTGGCCGGGGAAAAGGCACTGGACTTCCAGGTCGAGCTGCAACCGGGTACGCCGCCGATGATCTTCACGGATCGTCAGCGCCTGGAGCAGATTTTGAAAAACCTGTTATCCAACGCCATCAAGTTCACCGAAAAAGGCCAGGTCAGCCTCACCGTGTCGCGCCAACCGGGCGAGGGCATTGCCTTCACCGTGCGCGATTCGGGAATCGGCATTGCAGCCGAGCAGCAAGAGAGCATCTTCGAGGCGTTCCGTCAGGCTGACGGCACCACCAACCGCCGTTATGGCGGTACAGGTCTGGGGCTGTCGATTTCCCGTGATCTGGCCAACTTGCTGGGTGGTTCGATCAGCGTCACCAGCGAACCGGGTCAGGGCAGTATTTTCACGCTGGTCCTGCCTGAACAGTTCGTCGAACAGGATGAGCCGTACGCCCAGGCCCCAGTGCCGGAGCCGGCCAAAGCCGTGGTCGTTGCCGCGCCGCCCGCCCCGCAACCGGTGATGAATGTGCCAAACGTCGAGATTCCGCGGTTTATGGATGATCGCGAGAAAGCACCGTTTACCTCGCGCTGCATTCTGGTGATTGAGGACGAGCCAAACTTTGCCCGCATCCTCTTCGACCTGGCCCATGAGCTGGGCTATCACTGCCTGGTGGCTCACGGTGCCGATGAAGGCTTCAGCCTGGCGGCCGAGTTCATCCCGGATGCAATCTTGCTGGACATGCGCCTGCCCGACCATTCCGGCCTGACGGTGTTGCAGCGACTCAAGGAGCTGGCGCCGACCCGACACATTCCGGTGCACGTGATTTCTGTTGAAGACCGTGTTGAAGCGGCCATGCACATGGGCGCCGTAGGGTATGCGGTCAAACCCACCACCCGCGAAGAGCTCAAGGACGTGTTCGCACGCCTTGAAGCCAAGCTCACGCAGAAGGTCAAACGCGTATTGCTGGTCGAAGACGATGACCTGCAACGTGACAGCATTGCCCGCCTGATCGGCGACGATGACATCGAAATCACCGCCGTTGGTTACGCGCAGGAAGCCCTGGACCTGCTGCGCACCCACATTTACGACTGCATGGTCATCGACCTTAAACTGCCGGACATGCTGGGCGGCGACTTGCTCAAGCGCATGTCCACCGAAGACATCTGCTCGTTCCCGCCGGTGATTGTGTACACCGGTCGTAACTTGACCCGGGATGAAGAGGCCGAGCTGCGCAAGTACTCGCGTTCGATCATCATCAAAGGCGCCCGCTCCCCGGAACGCCTGCTCGATGAAGTGACTTTATTTCTGCACAAAGTCGAATCCCAGTTGTCCCATGAACGCCAGACCATGCTTAAGACCGCGCGTAGCCGAGACAAAGTGTTCGAAGGGCGCAAAATTTTGCTGGTCGATGACGATGTACGAAACATCTTCGCCCTAACCAGCGCGCTGGAGCATAAGGGCGCCATTGTGGTCATTGGCCGAAATGGCCATGAGGCGATTGAGCGCCTGAACGAAGAGGATGATATCGATCTGGTGCTCATGGACGTGATGATGCCCGAGATGGACGGTTACGAAGCCACTGTTGAAATTCGCAAAAACCCGCGCTGGCGCAAGCTGCCGATCATTGCTGTCACGGCCAAGGCCATGAAAGACGATCAGGAGCGCTGCCTGCAAGCCGGGTCCAATGACTACCTGGCCAAACCGATTGACCTGGATCGCCTGTTTTCGCTGATCCGGGTCTGGTTGCCCAAAATGGAACGTATTTAAGTGCCGCGAAACACCGATATTGAAATACGTCTGCTGATTGAAGCGATCTATCTCAAATACAGCTATGACTTTCGTGATTACTCCGGTGCTTCGGTCAAGCGCCGGGTGCATCACGCCATGCGCCAATTCGACTGCAATACCATCTCGGCGTTGCAGGAGCGGGTGCTGCACGACCCGACCGCGTTCATGCAGTTATTGCAGTACTTGACGATCCCGGTCAGTGAGATGTTTCGCGATCCCGAGCATTTTTTGGCGCTGCGTCAGGAAGTGGTGCCGATCCTCAGAACCTACCCGTCGCTGAAAATCTGGATCGCCGGGTGCAGCACGGGCGAAGAGGTGTACTCCATGGCCATCCTGCTGCGCGAAGAGGGGCTGCTGGACCGCACGATCATTTATGCCACCGACATCAACCCGCGTTCGCTGGAAAAGGCCAAGCAGGGGATCTTCTCCCTCGAAAACATCCGCGGCTACACCCAGAACTACCTGAAGGCCGGCGGCCAGCGCGAGTTCTCGGAGTACTACACAGCGGCCTATGATTACGCGATTTTCGACAAAAGCTTGCGCGAGAACGTGACGTTCGCCGACCACAGCCTGGCGACCGACAGCGTGTTCTCAGAAACGCATTTAATTTCATGCCGTAACGTACTGATTTATTTCAATAAAAGTTTGCAGAATCGGGCGTTCGGATTGTTTCACGACTCCTTGTGCCACCGTGGCTTCTTGATGCTGGGCAGTAAAGAGACGCTGGACTTCTCGGACTACAGCAAGCAATTCACGCCTGTGCTCAAGCAAGAGCGGATTTACCGCAAGCTATGATGAACGAGCCTGAAACGTTCATTGGCCTGCGGCAGGTCGACGCCGTCGTGGTCGGTGCGTCCGCCGGGGGTGTTGAAGCCTTGTTGACGATTTTTGCGGACCTGCGGCAAGGCTTTCGCTTGCCGCTGATTGTGGTGCTGCACCTGCCCGATGAGCGCCGCAGTCAGTTGGCGCAAGTGTTTGCACGGCGTTTGTCGATCAAGGTCAAAGAAGCCGCCGACAAGGACACGATTGAACCGGGAACGCTCTATTTTGCGTCGCCAGGCTATCACCTGTCGGTGGAGCGCGATGGCAGTTTTTCATTGAGTCAGGAGGCGCGCGTGCATTATTCGCGGCCCTCCATTGATTACTTATTTGAGTCCGCGGCAGACACGTACGAAGCGCGTCTGGCTGCGATTTTACTGACTGGCGCCAATCAGGACGGTGCTCAGGGGATTGCCACAGTCAAGCAGTCGGGCGGTGTGACCATCGTTCAAGACCCTGAAGAAGCCTTGGTTTCCACCATGCCGCAAGCGGCACTGGACCGTATGAAACCGGACTACATCCTCCCTTTGCGCGGCATCGGCCGTCTGCTTGTCGAGCTGGAACGAATCGAATGCTAGTAAGTGATATTCAAGCCAAGCTGCTGATCGTCGATGATCTGCCAGAAAACCTGCTGGCACTGGAAGCGTTGATCAAGCGCGAAGACCGCGCCGTCTACAAGGCTTTGTCAGCCGACGAGGCGCTGTCGTTGCTGCTGCAACATGAATTTGCGCTGGCCATTCTGGACGTGCAGATGCCGGGCATGAACGGTTTCGAGCTGGCCGAAATGATGCGCGGCACCGAAAAAACCAAAAATATTCCCATCGTGTTTGTCAGCGCCGCAGGGCGCGAAATGAATTACGCCTTCAAGGGCTACGAAAGCGGCGCGGTGGATTTCCTGCACAAGCCGCTGGATATTCACGCTGTCAAAAGCAAGGTCAACGTGTTCGTTGACCTGTACCGCCAGCGAAAAGCAGTCAAGCAGCAAGTCGAAGCCCTGGAGCAAAGTCGCCGCGAGCAAGAAGTGCTACTTGCGCAGTTGCAGGTCACTCAAGGTGAGCTGGAGCACGCCGTGCGCATGCGCGACGATTTCATGTCCATCGTCTCCCATGAAGTGCGTACGCCGCTCAACGGGCTGATCCTGGAAACCCAGCTGCGCAAAATGCACCTGGCCCGGGACAATGCCGCAGCGTTCACCCTGGACAAAATGAAGGCCATGGTGGAACGCGATGAGCGCCAGATCCAAAGCCTGATTCGCCTGATCGAAGACATGCTCGACGTGTCGCGCATTCGCACCGGCAAACTGTCAATTAGGCCGGGTCAGTTCGATTTGTCGCGTTTGGTAAGCACGCTGGTGGAAACCTTTGCGCCACAGATCAGCGCGGCCCAGTCGAGTGTCAATCTGAGTGCTGACAGTCCGGTCGTCGGGCTGTGGGATGAGTTTCGCATCGAACAGGTGGTGTCGAACCTGCTGACCAATGCGTTGCGCTATGGGGCCAAAAGCCCGATTGATGTTTCAGTGTATGTCGAAGGCGAGAACGCCATCGTGGAAGTCCGCGATCAGGGCATTGGCATCAGCGAAGAAAACCAGCAGCGCATCTTCCAGCAGTTTGAGCGGGTTTCAGCCAAGCATGCCGTGGCCGGACTGGGGCTTGGGTTGTTCATCTCCGAGCAGATTGTGGCGGCCCACGGCGGCAAAATCACCGTACAAAGTGCCCTGGGTGAGGGTGCTGTATTCCGGGTCAGCCTGCCATTGGCGCAAAACGCGTAAATTAGCCGCAACCTATGGCCGACCCCATGGTCGTATTGGCAGCATTTGCAGCAATTAAGGTTTCCCCCATGAGTGAAGATGCACAAGATGTGGTTCTGATTGTCGAAGACGACCCTTCGATCCTGATGGTCTTGTCGGCCTATTTGTCAGGCGAAGGCTATCGCGTGTTGCAGGCCGAAAACGGTGAGCAGGCCTTTGAGATCCTGGCCAGCAAGCCGCATCTGGACTTGATGGTCACGGACTTTCGGCTGCCGGGCGGTATTTCCGGGGTACAGATCGCTGAGCCTGCGGTCAAACTGCGGCCGGACCTGAAAGTGATTTTTATCAGCGGCTACCCGCAGGAAATACGCGAGACGGACAGCCCCATCACGCGCAAGGCGCCGATTTTGGGCAAGCCGTTCGATCTGGATAAGCTCAAAGAAATCATCCAGAACCAACTGGTCTGACATCCGCTTGATAAAGAGGATTCAGGCCAGCAGCATCTCATTCACCTTGGCCGTCAGCAGGTCAAAGGTGAAGGGCTTGGTAATCAACTGCATGCCTTCATCCAGAAAACCGCCACGCGCAGTCGCATGCTGTGCGTATCCGGTGATGAACAGCACCTTGAGGTCCGGGCGCGCCTGACGACTGATCTCGGCCAACTGGCGGCCGTTCATGCCCGGCAGTCCCACATCGCTGATCAATAAATCAATGGTTTGCGCCGACTCGATAATGGGCAGTGCAGCATTCGCATCTTCGGCGCTGAGCACCGTGTAGCCGTGTTCTCGCAGCACTTCGATCACCAGGTTGCGTACCGCGTTGTCATCTTCAACCACCAGCAGCGTTTTTTCGGCGTTGGCGGCCGTTTCTGCCTGTGACAAGCCTTGCGCGCTGAGCTCACCACTGCTGCCGTTACAGCGCGGTAAAAACAATTGCACCGTGGTGCCGCTGCGTTCCTGGCTGATGATGCGCACATGGCCGCGTGACTGTTTGCAGAACCCATAAATCATCGACAACCCGAGGCCTGTGCCCTGACCGATGGGTTTGGTGGTGAAAAACGGGTCGAAGGCGCGTTTAAGCGTGCTTTCTTGCATGCCGCAGCCATTGTCGCTGGCGCTGAGCACGATGTAGTCGCCGGGAGTGAAGTGTCCGTTGGCTTCGCTGAAGGCGGTGTCGACTTGCACGTTGTACGTCTTGACGGTGAGGTGACCGTCTTCGGGCATGGCATCGCGGGCGTTGGACACCAAATGCAGCAACGCGTTTTCCAACTGCTGTGGGTCAACGTCGGCGATCCACAGGTTGTCATCGGCTTCCAGGGTGAGCCGGGTGGCCGGCGCGAGGTTTTGTTCCAACAACGCCCGCTGCGCCAGCAGCCACTCGCTGATCATGGTGGGTTTGGAGTCCAGTGACTGGCGCCGCGAGAACGCCAGCAGTCGATGGGTGAGCCCCGCCGCACGGTTGGCGGAGGTCACGCCCATGTCGATAAGGCGATCCAGATCATCGAGCTTGCCCCGGGCCACCTTGCGCCGCAGCAGCTCCATGCTGCCGATAATCCCGGCCAGCATGTTATTCAAGTCGTGGGCAATGCCGCCGGTGAGTTGTCCGACGGCTTCCATTTTTTGCGCGTGGCGCACGTCGTCGTTATGTTGCAGGGCTTTCTCGACGCGACGATCTACTTCCAAATCAATGGCTTGCAGCGTGTTCTTAATGAAGTTGTCACGTTCGCTGAGGCGGTGGGTGCAATCCCTGGCGGCGTATTGCTGTTTGCGTGTGCGCAACGCGTTTTTTGACAGGCACAGCAACTGCGCATGTGACCAGGGTGAGGCCACGAAAAAAGCGTTGCCCAATTGTTCGCTCAGATGACTCAACTGAAGGTCCGACCAGTGAGGTTCTGCGGTCAGCACGATGACGGCCAGATCCGACCAGTCGGGTTGTTGCAACAACACATCGCTCAGTTGCTCGAAGGCCTCAGACTGTCGCGAGTCGGCTTCGACTATCAGCAAACCGGCACCTTGTTGCAGCGCCGGATGCAGGTGGTCCATGCAGGCCAGCTCAAAACCGTTCACGCCGCCTGAAGCCAATTGGTGCAGATCAACCGACTTTTCTAGCCCGGGGCACGTGAGAATCAGGGCGCGCTCCTCGGTGGGTCCCAATGCAATCACAGAATTTCCCGCCTATTGATACTCGACTCAAAAATTACCCGCGTTTATGCGGCTATATGGTCTTGACCCTGAGCCATCGTGGCGGTTCAACGTTTTGAAATATATATTCAAATGCATCTATTCGAAGGCCCTGGAATCACCCAAAAAAGAGCCTATAGCCCTTGCTGCAGCGCGGGGTCGTCGGGGTTTTGTTGTTCCAGTTGGGCCAGCAACACCTGCACGTTTTGCAATTGCCCCGACTCTTTCCAGTACCGGATTAACAGCACCCGAGCCTTGCGATTGGCGGGTTGGCGCTGCAGCAATTCTTCAAGCTGGCGCTGCGCCGCCTCGAGCTGGTTCAAGTCGTGCAGGGCGATGGCCAGCGTGTAGCGATAGTCGCTGTTGTCAGGTTCCAGCTCGACGGCCTTGGCCAGCCCGAGCAGGGCATATTCGGTTTGCCCGTGATTGTGCAGCCAGATGCCCAATGCATGCTGCAAGTAGGCCGAATCGGGGTGCGCCTCCAACTGCTGCGCCAGTAACTCGCGGGCGCGGTCGCTTTGGCTGCGTTTGTCGAGCAGCTCCACGCGTGCGACTACGGCCTTGAGGTTGTCCGGCTCAAGGTGGGTGACTTTTTCCAGCGCCGCTTGTGCCTCGTCCAACTGACCTTCGTGCAGGTACAAGCGTGCGAGCTGGCCCTGGGCCTGGGCGCTGTCGGGCTGGGTCTTGAGCGCTCGCTCATATTCGTCAATCACGTGCTGCAGCGGGCCGAAGTACAACCCTTGTTCATCGGGTGACAAACCCAGCAAGGCGTTGGCTGCGGCAAACCGCACGCTTTGCTCCGGGTCGTCAAGGATCGGGCCGAGCAGCAACGTGCGTTGCGCCCCCGGCACCAGCCCGACAATGCTCTGGATGGCGGCTTCGCGTACCAGCGCAGACGGGTGATGCAAGTCGGCATCGGCCAGTTTCAGGGCGTGCGGGCTGGGGTAGTTGGGCAGTTCGGCGTGCAGGCTGGCGCGGCGGATGTCGGACAAGTCCGTGCGGGCCAATTGTTGGTACAGCACACGGGCAGCGCCGGGCTGGCCATTGTGTGCTTGCTCGAGGGCCTGAGCGTAACTGTGATTGAGGTTGGTCGGGGGGACGGTGGCCGCAGGGCGCATCCAGAACCACAGGCAGGTGGCAACGACGGCGGACGCCAGGCTGAGCAACAGGTAGCGATGGGGCTTTAGCATGCAAATTCCAGAAGCAGGCGTGCGTAATGAGCGCCAGCTTCGGCCAGTGCGGCGTGCGAGTCAAACCCTTGTCCGGCTGCAAGCGCCAGGCTTGTGAAAATGTACAACAAAGGTCGTAATCCCTTGTGCAGCGGCCTGGCGTGTTTGCGCGCCGATACTGGCAGCATGAATGGCATAAGAACTGGAGATTCGTCTGATGAAAATCGTCATTGCCCCTGACTCGTTCAAAGACAGCCTGAGTGCGGAAAAAGTCGCTGATGCCATTGCGGCCGGTCTGGCCGACGTGTTGCCCCATGCGCAGTTGATTAAATGCCCCATGGCCGATGGAGGCGAAGGCACGGTTGACGCCATCGTGGCGGCCGGTAATGGCCAATTGCGCCGTGAACAGGTGCAAGGGCCGTTAGGTGAGCCGGTTTACGCCAACTGGGGCTGGTTGCCGGAAACCCGCACCGCGATCATCGAAATGGCGGAGGCCAGCGGTTTGCAATTGGTGGCCCTTGAGCAGCGCGATGCGTGTGTCAGCAGCACCTATGGCACCGGTGAGCTGATCAAGGCCGCGCTGGAGGCGGGCGCCCAACGCATCATCCTGGCCATTGGCGGCAGTGCCACCAATGATGCCGGGGCAGGTGCCTTGCAGGCGCTGGGGCTGGGGCTGTTTGATGCGCAGGACCGCGCGCTGCCGCGTGGCGGTCTGGCGCTGGCACAGCTGGCGCGCATTGACCTGCAAGGGCTGGACCCGCGCCTGGTCGATGTGCGCTTTGAAATCGCCGCAGACGTCAACAATCCGCTGTGTGGCGAACAGGGTGCTTCGGCTATTTTCGGTCCGCAAAAAGGTGCCTCACCGGCACAGGTGCGGCAATTGGACCACGCGTTGGGGCATTTTGCCGATCACTGCGCCAAGGTGTTGCCCAAGGACGTGCGTGACGAGCCGGGTTCAGGGGCTGCGGGCGGTCTGGGGTTTGCTGCCAAAGCGTTTTTCGACGCGCAGTTTCGGGCCGGGGTGGACGTGGTGGCCGAGCTGGTCAACCTCAACGAGGCCGTGCAAGGCGCTGCGCTGGTGATCACTGGCGAAGGCCGTTTTGACGCGCAGACCCTGCGCGGTAAAACGCCGTTCGGGGTGGCGCGCATCGCCCGCAGCAATGGCGTACCGGTGGTGGTGTTGGCCGGCACCTTGGGGGAGGGGTATCAAGCGTTGTACGAGCACGGCATCCATGCCGCGTTTGCCGTGGCCAGTGGCCCGATGACGCTGGACTACGCCTGCGCCCATGCGTCGCAGTTACTGACCGATCGGGCGCGGGACATTGCGCGACTGTGGAGCCTGGGTCGCCAATAAGGCGTGGGGTCGAAGCGAGGTTACTGCTTGAAACACAGAATCGTGTAAGCTTCGCGGTTATTTGCATTCGACCTTAGCGAGCCCTATGCCGTCGCTCTTCAAACGCTCTCTGCTGCCCAAGTTGCGCAGCTTTCCGTTGTCCGCCGACGCGTTCAGCATCTTGCCCGGTGCGGCCGATTTTCGGCGTTGCCTGCTGGAGCACATCGCCAATGCCCGCCAGCGCATCACGCTGGTGGCGTTGTACCTGCAACAGGATGAAGCCGGTCAGGAAATCCTCGATGCCCTGCACGCCGCGAAAGCGGCCCGACCTGAGCTTGAAATCGTGGTCATGGTGGATTGGCTGCGTGCCCAGCGCGGACTGATCGGTGCGGGCAAGCAGCCGGGCAATGCCGCCTGGTATCAGGCCCAGACGCAAGCCCATGACACCCACGTGCCGATTTACGGTGTGCCTGTGCAAACCCGCGAGTTGTTCGGCGTGCTGCACCTCAAGGGCTTCATCATTGATGACTGCGTGATCTACAGCGGCGCCAGTCTCAACAATGTGTACCTGCACAAGTTCGACAAGTACCGGTTCGACCGCTACCACGTGCTCAATAACAAGCCGCTGGCCGATTCGATGCAGCACTTCATCGAGCATGACCTGATCCAGACCAAGGCCGTGCACCGTCTGGACCTGCCGACGCTACCGAGCACGCGTAGCCTGAGGTCGGCCATCGGGGATTTACGCAGTCGCCTGAAAAAAGCCAGTTACGACACCCGCCAAGGCACGGTCGGCCACTTTGGTCTGTCGGTCAGCCCATTGTTGGGTGTGGGCAAAAACAACCCGTTGAGCCGGGTTATTTGCGAATTGATCGCCAGCAGCCAGCAGCAACTGACCATCTGCACACCGTATTTCAACTTGCCGCTGCCCGTGACCCGCGAAATCAATCGCGCGCTGGAGCGTGGGGTGCGCATCGACATCGTGGTGGGTGACAAAACGGCCAACGACTTTTACATCCCGCCCAGCGAGCCCTTCAAGGTGATTGCGGCGTTGCCGTACTTGTATGAACTGAGCTTGCGCCGCTTTGCCAAGAGCCACCAGGCGATGATCGACAGTGGCCTGCTGAACCTGCACCTGTGGCGCGATGGCGACAACACCTACCACCTCAAGGGCATGTGGGTGGACGATCGTTACACCTTGCTGACAGGCAACAACTTGAACCCGCGCGCGTTCAGGCTGGACCTTGAAAACGGCTTGTTGATCGATGACCCGCGCCGCGAGTTGCTGGAACCGCGCCGCAAAGAACTGGACGCGATCTTTGCCCACACCACGCGCATTGAGACGTTCAGGCAGCTCGAAACCCTGACCGATTACCCGCCTGCCGTCGCCAAGTTCCTGCGCCGCGTCAGCCGCGTGCGGATCGAGCGCCTGCTGTACCGGATACTCTGACCCTCACCTGCGCACTGCAAGTGCAATTCTTGCAGTGCGCCTATCGGCTTAGAAGTCCACTGTGGCCGAGACTTTCAGCAAGCGTGGCTCGCCCTGGCTCAGGTAACCACCGTTGGCGGAAGCCCAATAACGGGTATTGGCGACATTTTCCAGATTGGCCCGCAGGGTCACGGCACGCTGCTCCACGTCGAAGCTGTAACGGGCGCCAAGGTCAAAGCGGTTCCATGCAGGGATGCTGAGCGTGTTGGCCTCATTGGCGTATTGGCCGCCGGTGCGCAGCATACGGGCATTGAGCGCCACGCCTTGCAAACCCGGCACGTCCCAGTCTGCTCCCAGGTTGTATTGAAACTTCGGCACACCGATGGCCCGGTTGCCATCATTTGCGCCGTTTTTAGTACCTTTGAGCGCCGTGTCCATCAGGGTGGCGCCCGCCAGCAGACGCAAGCCATCTATCGGTTCGCCATAGAGGTTCAGTTCTACGCCACGGTTGCGCTGGGTGCCTTGGCGTACGTAGGTGCCATCGGCGTTGGTGTAGCCATCGGAAGGCTTTTCGATACGGTACACGCCCAGGCTGGCGCCGAAGGTGCCTTTGTCGTATTTGATCCCCGCTTCGACCTGCTTTGAGCGCGCCGGGGCAAAGACTTCCCCGGCGTTTGTCACTGGCATGCCGCCCGCGGAAGCGGGGGCTGTCGGGCCTTGGGCCAAACCTTCGATGCGGTTGGCGTACACGGACACGTTTTCCCAGGGCTTGAGCACAATGCCATATACCGGCGTGGTGATGGATTCGTCGTACGCGGCAGAACGATTGCCCTGATAGTTCCAGCCATCGACTTTGAGCGTCTGCTTGCGCAGGCCATAGGTCAGCAACACACGGTCATCAACAAAGCCCAACGTGTCGGAAATCGCCACGCTGCGGTTAATGGTTTTGCCGACAATCCCCGGATCGTTGATATCGCCACCCACGTACTTGCCTGGCGCGGGCTGGGGTACGTCAACGGTGTCATATAGGTTATTGCTGAACGTGCCGCTCAAGTCATAGGCCGAGCGCTGTTGGGTCCAGATCCCGCTCACCCCCAGATTGACCTGATGACTCACCGGGCCGGTCTGGAACATGCCCCGCAGCCCGGCCATGGCACTGCGGTTGTCCTCGTCGTGGGCCACAAACATGTTCGATGCTGTGGTTGCGCCAGCGCTGTTGAGCAGTGTGGGCGTGGAGTAATTCCCTACTTCGCGGGTGTGCTTGGCGCCAGCGGCGGCATAGGCGGTCCAGTGGTCGGAGAGATCGTACTCGGCGCGGGCCATGCCGAAGGTGTCTTCCAGGTCCGTGGACGTCCATTTCTGGCTGTAGTTGTGATCAGCATCGGGGGCATGGGGGATATCGGTAAGCGCAGACCCTAAATACACGGTGTTGCGATTGCCATTGATGCGTTGCTTCTGATAACCGAAGTCGGTAGACACCCGCAGCCGATCGCCGCGGTAATCCAAGCCAAGGGCAAACAGCTTGGTGCGCTGGTTTTCATTATCGATGGCGGTGTCGCCTTCGCGTTGTGCCAGGTTCATGCGCACCCCGAACTGGTTTTCAGCGCCAAAGCGCTGGCCCAGATCCAGATGCTCGCCGATGCGCCCGTTATTGGATATATCGGTGGTGAAACGGCGTGTCGACGTGTCCTCAGCGCGTTTGGGTTGCAGGTTGATGCCACCGCCAACCCCTGACCCTGTGGGGGTGACGCCATTAATAAACGCGTTCGGCCCTTTAAAAACTTCAACCCGTTCAAGGCTGTCAGAAGAAATCATCTGACGAGGGAGGACGCCGAACAACCCGTTGTAGGAGACATCGTCCGTTGTGAGGGGCAAGCCGCGAATCACAAAAATCTGCGAGGCATTACCGTACCCGAACGACTGACGCACCGAAGCGTCGTTGAGCAGTACATCCCCCAGACTTTCAGCCTGCTGGTCTTCGATCAGCTGTGAGGTGTAACTCGCCATCGTGAACGGCACATCCATGATGTCCTGATTGCCCAAGACACCCAATTCTGCGCCGCGTGCGACCTGGCCGCCGCTGTACACCGCGGGCAGTGCAGTGTGCTGCGGTGCTTCGGCGGACACCGCGGTGGGGTCGAGGGTCAGGGGCGTATTGACAGGCGATTCAGCCAGGGCGGCCGGGGCGCTCATGGCGCCGATCAGGGCAGCAGCGATCGGCGTGAGTCGCAAGGGTGCAAAGGGTGTGCGCAGCATCGGGATTTCCGCATGAAGTGATTAAGATCGATCAGCTTCCCTGCAGATACAAAAGTAAATGATATAGATTCTCGTTGTTGCCATGAAGTTAAATCTACCGTCACGTAGATATTTCATGCATGACAGCTGCCGACGGGATGTCGGCACACGTGAACAGAGAGGGCAGTAAAAGGCTACATCGCGAACCGGGACGTTCGCCAAAGCATCTCAGCAAACGGTTTGGCTCACGCCAGTTCTTGCCATGCTTGTGGCGGGACAAAGCTCTCAAGCTCGTCTTCCACGGACTGAATGATGCGCGCCACTTCGGTGGTGGTCATGACGGTGGCGCACGGGATACCGGCGATGGCGATCACGGTCTCGCCGCTGGCCCGGTCAAACAGCCGGGCAATCATGCTGCGCGGGGCGTCCATGGTGGCTTCGAAGCCCATCGGATGGAAATGCCAGCGCATTAATTGGCAGGCATTGGGAAATGTCACTTTCGTGGTATTGCTCACCGGTTTCATCGAGCGCTTCCTTTTGCTCAGTGGGTGTGCGGTCTCGGGTCGCCCCGGCCGCGTGTATGTGCGAGCGTTTCGTGTTCAAACCTAGCATTGTGCTCCCGACACGATAAGGGTTTTGTGCCCAACGGGCCCATTGATTCGCCGGGCTTTGATGCAAATCATGCACTGAAGCGTTTTAGCGGTGCGGGGTGTACCCGTGCTTGACCATTGAAGCGCGCTCATAATCTCGGCACTCTCTGTTTTATTTCACCGAGCCTTGCCATGTTTGCCCCTGAAGACGGCCCCGAGCAGACCCGCGCCACTGGTGATACGGTCATGCGTTACCACTTGTGCTGGAAACACCGCGATCTTGACGGGGTGATGGCGCTTTACCACCCCGGTGTCGTGTACCACGACTTCTTCCAGAATCGGGTGATGGGTTTTACCCAATTGCGTGACTACGTTCAAGCGTCCATGCCCCGTGCAGCGGATGAGGCCCTGGAGCACAGTGACCGCATTCGCCTGGACGGCAACACGGCATTCATTCAGTACCGCATCACCCTGCGTGGTAGCCACGGGCTGGTGTCATTCAGGGCCAGCGAAGCCATCACGGTGCGTGACGGTCTGATCTGGCACGTCAATGAATACGCATCGCTGGTGCACGAAACCCCTGAAAACCCCGCCGGGCAACCCCCTATACGGCCTGCGGTCAGTCGCCTGGGCCTGTCAGCCCGGCAGCTGAGCTTCATGGCCCGGGACCTGCAAACCTATTTCGAGCGCCAGCAACCTTACCTCGACCCCGCGCTGGACCTGCAACACGTCGCCAACGCCTGTGGCTATACGCGTAACCAGATGTCGTATTTGCTCAATCAAGTGCTGGGACAAAGCTTCTATCGCTACGTGAATCAGGCACGTCTGCGCCATGTATTGGCCGCCATGGACGCCGCCGTGTCGCCTCTTAAAGTGGACGAGGTGGCCTTTGCCGCGGGCTTTAACTCGCTGTCGGCGTTCTACAGCTGTTTTCGTCGGCACACCGGGCAATCACCCAAGGCTTATGCGCGGCACATTTCTTTGCGGGCACGCGCGCAAGACGTACCTTGAGGACAGGCGCTAGGATCGCTCCATTCCTGAAAACAGTGTGGAGACCGCAATGCCAGCCTGGCGCTCAATCAGCTTGTGGATGGACCAACTCGCGGACGACCTCACAGCGCGCCGATCGCTTGAGCACGATCTGGACGTAGACGTGGTGATTGTGGGGGCGGGGTACACCGGGTTATGGACCGCCTATTACCTCAAGCGCCATGCGCCCGAACTGAGCATTGCCATCCTCGAAGCGCAAACGGCGGGTTTTGGCGCATCTGGGCGCAATGGTGGTTGGCTGATGGGCAACTTGCTGGGCGAGGACCGCATGCTCGCCGGTCTGTCGGTGGAGCAAAGGCGTCAGTCCTACCGCTTGCTGCATGGCATTCCCGATGAAGTCAAACAGGTCATTGATCGCGAAGGCATCGACTGCGATTACCGCAAAGGCGGTGCCTTGTTCTGTGCCGCGCGCTACCCCGAGCAGGCCTCCACCCTGCGTCAGTATTTGACGGCACTTCACGCTCAAGGTCTCAACGACGCGGATTACCGCTGGCTAGAGCCTGCTGAACTGGCGCAGCAGCTGCGCATTGCCACGCCGTACGGTGCGATTTTCACCCCGCACGTTGCCACGATTCAGCCCGCCAAACTGGTACGCGGGCTGGCCCGGGCGGTTGAGCGCATGGGCGTGAAGATCTTCGAGCAAAGCCCGGTCACGGCGTGGCAACCCGGCCATGTGCGCACCGCCCATGCACACGTCAGGGCGCGCTGGGTCGTGCCCGCGGTTGAAGGCTATGCCAACACCCTGGCGCCGTTAGGGCGTTATCAATTGCCGGTGCAGAGTCTGATCGTCGCCACGGCGCCGCTGCCTGAAGCCGTGTGGGATGAAATCGGGCTGTCGGCCGGTCAGGCGTTCAGCGAAAACAGCCGCCAGGTGACGTACGGGCAGCGTACCCACGACAACCGCCTGGTGTTTGGCGCGCGTGGCGGCTATCAGTTTGGGGGCCGTTTGCGCCACGACTTCAACCTGACTCCGGCTGAAATCGAGGTGCGCCGCTACCTCTTCACCGAGCTTTTTCCGGCGCTCAAGGCTGTGCACATCAGCCACGTGTGGGGCGGCAATCTGGGCATGGCGCGGCGTTTTCAGCCGCACATGCTCTGTGACCGGCCACACGGTATTGCCTTGTCCGGCGGTTATGGCGGGGAGGGCGTAGGCGCGAGCCATTTGGGCGGGCGCACCCTCGCGGACCTGATCTTGCAGCGCGACACCCTTGAGGTGCAGCAGCCCTGGGTGCTGACCGCCGGTGGTCTCAACGCGCTCAAAGCGTGGGAGCCGGAGCCGTGCCGCTGGTTGGGTTACAACGCCGTTATCCGCAGTTTTGTCTACGAAGACCAGACCCTGGCCAACCCGCATGTCGCCCCTTGGCGGCGGGGGTTCGCCCGTGGCCTGGCCAATGTGATGGAAGGTTTTATGCAGTAACCCCCCCTTTGGCACCCACAAGGAACGCTCCATGAGCATCACTCACTTCAAAAACACCGCCCACGTGGCGCTGCAAACCTCCTCACCCGTGGCGGTGCCCCTCGGCACGCCGGTGGCCGAGACCTCAGTGACCTGTGTCGAGCGCACTGACGGCGTTGAAACCGGGATATGGGCGTGCACGCCGGGCCGCTGGCGGCGGCAGATCGTGGCGCAAGAATTCTGTCATTTCATTGAAGGGCGCTGCACATTTACCCCCGATGACGGGGAAACCCTTCACATAGAAGCGGGCGATGCACTGATGTTGCCGGCCAACAGCACCGGGGTCTGGGACATCCAGCAAACCGTGCGCAAGACCTATGTTTTGATCCTTTGATCACCGAACCCTGCCCATAAAAACAGCGACACACAATACGCAAGGAATCGAATCATGATCCGCATCGCCCTGTTGCCCCTGATGCTGGCTGGCACGTTGTGCCAGGCGGCCGAGACCGTGAAAATTTACAACTGGTCCGACTACATCGCCCCCGACACGCTGAAAAACTTCACGCGTGACACGGGCATTGCGTTCAGCTACGACGTGTACGACAGCAATGAAACGCTGGATGGCAAATTGATGACCGGCCAATCCGGTTATGACGTGGTGTTTCCGTCCAACCATTTCATGGCGCGGCAGATACAGGGCGGGGCGCTGAAAAAACTCGACAAGGACCAATTGCCGAACTGGAAGAACCTCAACCCGGCGTTGCTCAAGGCCTTGCAAGTCAATGACCCCGGCAATGAGCACGGTTTCCCTTATTTATGGGGCAGCACCGGGATTGGCTACAACGTCGCCAAGGTCAAGGCCGTGTTGGGCGAGAACGCGCCTGTGGACTCCTGGGACTTGATTTTCAAGCCCGAAAATATGGAAAAACTCAGCAAGTGCGGGGTGGCGATTCTCGACAATGGCCCTGAAGTCTTGCCAGCCGCGCTCAACTACCTGGGGCTGCCCCACCACAGCAAAAGCCCCGAAGACTATAAAAAGGCCGAAGCCATGCTGATGAAGGTGCGTCCTTATATCAGTTACTTTCACTCCTCGAAGTACACCAGCGATCTGGCTAACGGCAATATTTGCGTCGCAGTCGGGTTTTCCGGGGACATCCTGCAAGCCGAAACCCGTGCCAAAGAAGCCGGGAATGGCATCGATATCGGCTATTCGATCCCTAAAGAAGGCGCCGCCATCTGGTTTGACATGGTGGCCATGCCTGCCAATGCGCCGGATGAAAAAGCCGCCTACCGCTTCATGAATTACCTGCTGCGCGCGGACGTGATGGCAGGGATCAGCAACTACGTGCACTACGCCAACGGCAACGCGCAGGCCGATGCGCTGGTCAACCCCGAAATAAAGGCAGACACCAAGGTCTACCCGACACCGCAAATGCTGCAGACGCTGTTCGCCCTGCAAGCCATGCCGCTCAACATCGACCGTGTGCGCACGCGCCTGTGGACCCGAATCAAGGCCGGGGAATGATCAGCGGCCCTGGTCAAATGCGCTTGGGTTGACCAGATTGGGCGGGCGCTGCCCGTCCAGAGCGGCCAGCAAGTTGTCCACGGCGCAGCGGGCCATGGCTTCACGGGTTTCTATGGTGGCCGAGCCGATATGCGGGGTGGCCACCACGTTGTCCAGCGTCAGTAAGGGCGAGGCCGGGTCCAGCGGTTCGCGTTCAAACACATCCAGCCCCGCGCCGCGAATCTGCCCCTGCTGCAAGGCGTGGATCAGCGCGGCCTCATCGACCACTTTGCCCCGTGAAATGTTGATGAAAATACTGTCGGTACGCATC
Source organism: Pseudomonas sp. BS-2016 (assembly GCF_001806145.1). NCBI lineage: Bacteria > Pseudomonadati > Pseudomonadota > Gammaproteobacteria > Pseudomonadales > Pseudomonadaceae > Pseudomonas > Pseudomonas sp. BS-2016. The sequence continues at coordinate 266,733 of NZ_MLCT01000037.1, read as the reverse complement.
AATGCGAATTGCTCTGCACCGATCAGGCCTTGGGTTTCGGCGGTCAATGGCAGTGTCAGGCAAATGAAGTCCGCCTCTTGCAGCAACGCCTTGAGGCTGCGGTAGCGGGCGCCAAATCGGGCTTCGACCGCCGGTTTTGGCGAATGACTGTGATAGATCACCGGCATGCCGAAGCCAAAGTGCCCCCGTTGCGCCAACGCCTCGCCAATGCGGCCCATGCCAATGATGCCCAAGGTTTTGCCATGCACATCGGTGCCGAAATGTTCCGGCCCGATGTTTTTTTGCCATTGCCCGTTGCGCACGCGAATCGCCAGCTCCACCACGCGGCGGGCGCTGGCCAATATCAAGGCAAACCCGGTATCGGCCGTGGTTTCGGTCAGCACGTCCGGGGTGTTGGTCAAAAGAATGTGGCGCGCAGTGAGGTAGTCCAGGTCGTAGTTATCGATGCCCACGGACACGCTGGCAATGGCTTCGAGCTTGGGCGCCAGATCCAGCCACTGCGCGTCCAGTTTCAGGCTGGCCCCCAATAAGCCCTGCGCCTGGGGCAACGCCGCACGCAATTGGTCCAGCCCGTGGGCATCCAGCCGCTCGATCAGCGTGACGTCGGCGCGTTCTTGCAAGCGCTGCATCAAGGGCGCGGAGAGTGTTTTGTAAAGCACGACATGTTTTTTCAAGGCAATCACCAACCTTCAATTCAAGAGTGAGCCAGACGCGCCGTGGCGCTGACTGTCGACGCGGCCGGGTCTTTGGACGCGGGTTTGAGCATGACCGTGAGCAATACCGAGATCAGCAACGCACCGCTCATCAACAGGTAGGACGCCCCCGGCGAGCCGGTTTCGCTGTTCAGATAGCCCACCAGATAGGAGCCGGAAAATGACCCAAGCGCGCCCATGCTGTTGATCAACGCCATGGCCCCGCCTGCCACGTTGGATGGCAGGATTTCCGGGATGATCGCGAAGAACGGGCCATACGGTGCGTACATGCAGGCCCCGGCAATCACCAGCAACGTGTAGGACAACCAGAAGTGCTCTGCACCTAATGCGTAGGAACCGTAGAACGCAACCGAGGCAATCAGCAGCGGCGGCCAGACGAAACGCTTACGCTTTTGCAGTTTGTCCGAGCCCCACGACACGCCGAGCATGGCGATGACGGCGGCCAGGTACGGCAGGGCCGACAGCCAGCCGGCCTCGATCATGTCCATGTGCGCGCCTTGTTTGAGAATCGACGGCAGCCACAGGACAAACCCGTAGACGCCGATGCTCCAGCAGAAGAACTGCAAGGCCAGCAGGATGACTTTGGGGGAGCGGAACGCCGCAGCGTAGTTCTTGACCGGGGCCATGCCGACTTGCTCGGCATCAAGCGCGCTTTGCAGGTCCTGTTTTTCCTGGGTGCTGAGCCACGTGGCTTCGGCAGGGCGGTCATCGGCCAGTCGCCACCAGATGAACGCCCAGATCACTGCGGGCAGCCCTTCGACGATGAACATCCAGCGCCAGCTGTAATGCTGCACCAGGTAGCCCGAGACCACGGACATCCAGAGCATGGTCACCGGGTTGCCGAGGATCAGGAAGGTATTGGCCCGCGAGCGTTCGGCGCGGGTGAACCAATGGCACAGGTAGACCAGCATGGCGGGCATGACGGCGGCTTCCACCACGCCGAGCATGAAGCGAATGGCGATCAGGCTGTAGGCGTTGGACACCACACCCGTGAGCGTGGCCAGACCGCCCCAGAGAATCAGGCTGACAAAAATCAACTTTTTGACGCTGTTCTTCTGCGCATAAATGGCCCCCGGCACCTGAAAAAAGAAGTAACCGAGGAAAAACAGCGCCCCCAGCAACGACGACAGGCCGGGGGTGATGTGCAGGTCTTCGGCCATCCCGGAGGCGGCGGCAAAGCCGTAATTGGCCCGGTCCAGATAGGCCAGGCTATAGGTGATGAATACGATCGGCATGATGTACCACCACCGGCGGGCAGCGAGTGTTAGCGATTGCATGGCGTAGCTCCTGAGCTTGTTGTTTTTGTCGCAGCAGGTCACGGGTGCAGCACGTTACGCAGGTAAAGCGGTTGCAGTGAGGTCGCGCCCCTCCAGCTCGGCGCGGGTCGGCAGTCCTTCCATGTCGCCACGGCTTTGCACGGCGCGGCTGCCAATCCAGTTGCCGCGCTGCACTGCCTGTTCGAAGCCAAGGTTTTCCAGCAGGGCACTGATCACGCCCACCGCAAAGCCGTCGCCGGCGCCAACGGTATCGATCACCACCTCCACAGGCACCGCTGGCACGAAGCCCTCGGTGTCGGTGGTGCGGTAATAAGCCCCTTTTGGGCCCAGTTTGATGATGACCGCTTCTGCGCCCTGATCCAGATAGAAGCGGGCAATGTCTGCCGGGTCATCGCGCCCGGTCAGCAAGCGGCCTTCGCTCAGGCCCGGCAATACCCAATCGGCGTGGGCGGCGAGGGCGTTGATGTCGCGGATCATCTGCTGTTCGCTGGCCCACAGAGACGGGCGCAGGTTGGGGTCGAACGACACCGTGCGCCCGGCTGCGCGCATGCCTTGCATGAGCTCGAAAGACAATTCGCGGCAACTGGCCGACAGCGCAGGGGGAATGCCCGTGGCATGCAAGTGGCCAGCGCCGAGCAATTGCGGGGTGATGGCGCTGCGGTTCAAGTGACTGGCCGCCGAACCGCGGCGAAAGTATTCCACTTGCGGGTCACTGCCATCGTCCACCCGGGACTTCAACTGGAAGCCCGTGGGGTGCTGCGGGTCGGTTTCAACGTGCTGGCAATTGATGCCTTCGGCTTGCAACGTGGCGCGCACAAACCGCCCAAGGGAGTCAGCGCCCACACGGCTGAGCCACGCGACATTGAAGCCCAGCCGCGCCAGCCCGATGGCGACGTTACTGTCGGCCCCGGCAATGCGCTTGTGAAAGCGCTCGACCTGCGCCAGATCGCCGGTCTGTTCGGCCACCCACATGGCCATGGTTTCGCCAAACGACAACACATCGACCTTAGACATGGCTCAACTCCCGTTGCGCTGCGCCGAGCGTCGCCAGGGTGTCGACATGTACTTTTGTCAGCCATTGCAGGTCATTGCCTTGCAGGGGGTATTCCACTGCGCGGGTCAGACCGGGCCGCATGTGCGGCAGAAACTGCTCCCACATCTGCAGGTCGGTGGCCGTTGGCGGCGTCGCAATCAATTTGCCATCCGGGCGACGGGCGACACCTTTGCAGTGCAAGTAGGTGACATGACGGCCCAGCAAGCGGGCGGCGGTGCTGGCGGATTGGTCTTGCCACTGCCAGTTGCCGATGTCGAAGGTCATGCTGATGGGGGCTTGCCGTTGATCCACTGCATCGAAGAACCGTTGCAGAGGTTCGATGCGTCCGCCCTGGGAGGTCTGGTCATTTTCCACCAGCAGGTTGACCGGTTGTTGCTTGAGGCAGGCGGCCAGGGTGTGTAAATCGCACTGCTCGGTGTAGTAGCCAAGCGACACCTTGAGCCAGGCCGCACCAAAAGCATGGGCCTTGTGCAGGGTCGCCAGCAGCAGAGGATTGGGCCGTGTTTGTCCCGCTTGCCACAGTTCCAGAGGCGATGAATACACACACTCCAGCCCTTGAGCGGCCACTGCTTCAGCGAAGGACGACGGGTCTTCGTCCGTCAGCAGCTCTTCACGCAGTTCGATGCGCCGGGCACCGGCATTGGCCAGTAATTCAATAAAACTGCCTTGGCCGCGTTGGCGAACCAGATCGGCTCCGTAGCTCGACAAACTGATGGAAACGGGGAATGTAGTCATTGTTATTAATCTCTGAAACCGGTTTCATTTTTATGCGTCAAGGACTGCCAGGCGGGTTGCGTCTTGGCAGCGCTGTCAGGAGTGGGGGCGTTGGGTCGAGCCGCGGACAATCAGTTGCGCAGGAAAATCCAGGGCTTGAGGTGCTGCGGTATCGCCGCGCAAGCGCTTGAGCAGGCATTCGAAGGCGCTGGCGCCGATGGCTTGGGTCGGTTGTGCCAGGGCGGTAATCCCCGAGCCCACCAGCGGGAACCAGTCAAGGTCATCCAGCGCAATCAGGCCGATGTCTTCAAACAGGTGGCGGTTCAGGTCGCGCAGCACCTGAGTGGCGGCCAGCGCGGCCACGCCATTGGCGCAGAACAGCGCCTTGGGGCCGGTGCCGGGGGTGTCCAGAAACTGTTGGATGCGAGACCGCAGTTCAGGGCCGGTTTCAATCACCGTGCCTTGCAGTGAGGGGCAGTCGTTGAGTTGCGCGTTAAAACTGGCGATGCGTTCCAGGCGCGAGCTGGTGCCATCAGCGGGTTCGCTGACCATCAGCAGGTCGCGAAAACCCTGTGCTTGCAGGTGTTGCAGCGCGGTGCGCACCGCCCCGGCGTTATCCAGCCCCACCAGATCCGCATACAACTGCTCAACGTTACGGTCGATCAATACGATGGGCATTTCTTGATGCAGCGCCTGCAGGACATCAGGTTGATGGCCCAGGGTGTTAAGAATCAGCCCTTCGATGTTGTAGGCCCGCAGAGCAGCCAGGTGCTGGCTTTCCTGCTCATCACTGCGGTCGGTGTTGCACACCACCAGGTTGTAGCCGTGCTCCCGGCAGGCGGTTTCGACGCCGTGCATGACGGCGATGGAATAGGGGTTACGAATGTCTGCGACCAACATGCCGATCAGGCGGGTACGCCCGCGCTTCAGACCGCGCGCCATTTGATTGGGGCGGTAGCCCAGCGCCTCGATTGAACGCTCGATGCGTTGCGCGGTGGCTTCGGAGAGCAACGCCCGGTCCTCGCCGATAAAGCGCGAAACACTGGCCTTGGACACCCCGGCGTGCAGGGCAACATCGTGCATGGTGACGCGGGAGCGTTGAGCGGCTGAAAAACTGTTCACGGCCTGAACCTTTTATGGGTTGTTATCGCAGGCGGTCTCGGCACAGGGTCTGAAACCGGTTTCAGGAAAACTCAAATCACCTCTGATCGTCAAGTGCCGTTTGTAGGACAACGCAAGTGCTGGCCCTAAACGCTCAATCGCACCGGGAACGTCGCCATGCTGCGAAACTGAAAATTGTTTAGCCGCCACTGCGGCAAATCACTTTCAATCAACTCGATCTTGGAGAACCGCTCCAGTAAACGGCTCAAGACACACTGCACTTCCATGCGAGCTAGCGCTGTACCGATACAGAAATGCACGCCGCCACCGAATGAAGTGTGCGGATTCTTGGCGCGGCGAATATCGAAGCAGTCCGGATCAGCAAAATACAATGGGTCGCGATTTGCTGCGGCGCGCACCAAATACACCAAATCCCCTTTGCGCAAGGCCTTTGAGTGCAGCGTCATGTTTTCCGTCAGCACTCTGTGCGACACCTGAGAGGGCGACTCGTAGCGCAACATTTCATTGATGGCAGATTTCATCAATGAAGGCTCCGCCCTCAAGGCCTGCATTTGCTGTGGGTGTTTAAGCAGATTGAACAGACCCGTGCCGAGCAAAAATGCAGTGGTGCTGTAGCCCGCGGTAATCACCAGCGTCAGTTGTCCGCAAATTTCTTCATCTTGCATGCCCTGCAAGTCTGCCTCGGCAACCACCCGCGTGATGAGATCGTCCTGTGGGTCTGAGCGCCTGCGGTCGATGGCATCGAGAAAATAACGATTCATTTGTTCGATGCTTTCGATGGAGTCCTCAATGCAGTGACTGTCATCCAGACAGCCGGTCAGAAATATGGCGATATTGTCGCTCCAGTGCTGCAACAGAGGCGCGTCGCTATGGGGCAGGCCATAAAGGGCGGCAAGGACGTGGTTGGGGATCAGTGAAAACAGCTCTTGTACAAGGTCCACCCGCTCACGGCCTGCAAAGGTAGTCAGCAATCGGTCGGTCATCAGCAGGATGAAAGGTTCCAGATCAGCAATGGATTTGGGTGTAAACGCTTTGCTGAGTAGTGCTTTTCGCGGTCGATGTTGTGGGGCATCGCTGGCAAACATCCAAAAGGATGTAAGTCGGATAAAAGGTTCGAGTCGTGGCCACAACGCTTGGGGTACATGGCTTTTAAGCAGTTTTTCGATGCGTACCGAAGAGAATCGTCGGGGGTCATTTTCGGCCGCCTGCACATCGTCATAACGCGTGAGCATCCAGCCGCCGATTGAAGGATTCCAGTGCACTGGATCGCATTCGCGCAGGTAACCGTAGTGGCGATTAGGGTTAGTCAAATTGGCAGGCAATGTGAAATCAGGTGTCACTCGACATTCCATGTCATTTATTCCTGTTGGTTTTTGTGTGTATTGCACTAAATGGGCAGTGACCCAAAGTGCAAGCGTAATGCTGGCCAACAGTCTGGCTGAAAGTTAAAGGGCAGTGCGCCTGAAACTTACACATAAGCGACGTTTTTTATACGTGGCCTGCGGGGTGTTGAGTTGTTCATTGTGTCGTTTATGAAGTTTTGGAGGCGGTGGTGATATGACAAGCGACTTTTGATCGGCAAACGCTTACATGGCGATGGGTTTGCGGCTGGCCAACTCTGTAATACGAGTGAGCAGGCTGGAAGTTTAAACAAAAATGAACTGACCAAACGGTCACACCATGAACCTTAAGCGCTGTATTTGTTTGTAGCGATATTCCTACGGCGAATATAGCCAGCATCCTTAAAACTTTAAGGAGAATGCTTTCAGTAAAAGTTCCAATGTTTACGGCTACTTACGGAAAAGTCGTTTATTGACGTCAAAAAAGTGCTGGACTGAATATTTCGAAGTGTGTCAACTTCGCCCGGCCAATAAACGGCGAGTGATAGGACGATCTCGCCATGGGATCGTCTATATCTGTCAAAAACTTTTCTACTGCTAAACAAGGAACTGTTTACATGTCGAAACTTAAAGAGAAAGCAGCGCTGTCCGTCAACCCGACGTTTGCGGCCAACGGCACCAGTTCTGCCTTCACCCAGGTGGATAACTTCAGTCATTTCTATGACCGCGGTAATCACCTGGTCAATGGCAAGCCATCGTTTACGGTCGATCAGGCCGCTGACCAACTGACCCGCAGTGGCGCCAGTTGGTACGACCTCAATGGCGACGGTGTGATCAATTTGTCCTACACCTTCCTCACGTCTCCACCGCCGGGCTATGCCTCCCGTGGTCTGGGCACTTTCAGCTCGTTCTCCGGGCTGCAAAAGGAACAGGCCAAGCTGTCGCTGGAGTCGTGGGCCGATGTGGCCAAAGTGACCTTCACTGAAGGCCCGGCGGCACGGGGTGACGATGGTCACATGACCTTCGCCAACTTCAGCGCCAGCAACGGCGGGGCTGCGTTTGCCTACCTGCCGAACAGCTCGCGCAAAGGCGAGTCGTGGTACCTGATCAACAAGGACTACGATGTCAACAAAACCCCGGGGGAAGGCAACTACGGTCGTCAGACCCTGACCCACGAGATCGGTCACACCCTGGGCCTGTCACACCCCGGCGACTACAACGCCGGTAATGGCAACCCGAGCTACCGTGATGCCGTGTATGGCGAAGACACCCGTGCTTACAGTGTCATGAGTTACTGGAGCGAGAAGAACACCGGCCAAGTGTTCACCAAGACCGGGGAAGGCGCCTATGCGTCGGCACCACTGCTCGATGACATTGCTGCGGTGCAGAAGCTGTACGGCGCGAACATGGAAACCCGCGCCGGTGACACCGTTTATGGGTTCAACTCCACGGCTGACCGCGACTACTACAGCGCCACTTCGGCCACCGACAAGTTGATTTTTTCGGTGTGGGATGGCGGCGGCAATGACACGCTGGACTTCTCGGGTTTCAGCCAGAACCAGAAAATCAACCTGGCCGCCGGTTCGTTCTCTGACGTGGGCGGGATGACCGGTAACGTGTCGATCGCTCAAGGCGTGACCATCGAAAACGCCATCGGGGGTTCGGGTAACGACCTGTTGCTGGGCAACGCGGCCTCCAACATCCTCAAGGGCGGTGCCGGCAACGACATCCTCTACGGCGGTGGCGGGGCAGACAAGCTGTGGGGCGGGAGCGGTTCGGACACGTTTGTTTACCGTGAAGTGTCTGATTCGACCCCCAAGGCGGCCGATACCCTCATGGATTTCCAGACCGGGCTCGACAAAATCGACCTCACCGGGATTACTCATCTCAGTGGGTTGAATTTCGTCAATGCGTTCACCGGTCAGGCGGGTGATGCGGTCGTCAGCTACAACCAGGCCAGCAATGCTGGCTCGCTGCAAGTGGACTTCAGCGGACACGGCATAGCCGATTTCCTGATCACCACCGTCGGGCAAGTGGCAACTTACGACATCGTCGCGTAAGGCTGTCGGTAAACGGGCAGCGCGCAAGCGCTGCCCTCTGGCACTACGCCGAGGTCTCATGAACACTGCATACCGTTTTATACAAGCAATGGGCTGTGTGGCTGCATTGCTGTTGACTACCACAGAGAGCGCCATGGCCAGTTCGCTGATGTTATTAAGCCCCGCACAAGTGGCGGGCAGTTGGACGTTTTATGTGCAAGGGGCCGAACAGGACGCGTGCACAGTCACGTTGAAAAAAGACCGGACCTTCAGTGCCCAGGTCAGTTGTTTACAGGCGTGGCTGGGCCGAACGCCGACCACGTGGTCGCCCACCCCGGATGGCCTCTTGCTGATTGGAAAAGACGGCTCGCAGTCACTCTTTTTGGAGTTGCGAGAAGCAGGTCGCTATGAAGGCTCAGTGGAGGGTTCTAAAACCCTGGTGATGCAACGTGCACACTTACAAAGTGTGCATTAACGCAAACAAGCCAGCGCCGTTATTCAGGCCGGATCAGTTGTGACCGTAAACGCCGGATCAGGCATGAGGCCACAACGACATTGAACGGCAACAAGGTGGCTGGCAGGCACTCGCCAGTGCCTGTGGACGTGGTTTATTGATCAAGGAAGATTCATGAAGCGGCTGAAAAGCAGTCCCGTCGCGCCCCTCATACAGGTATTGGCCGACTATAAAAAGATTCTCATCAGTGTCGGGTGTTTTACGGCCTTGATTAACATCCTGATGCTCGTGCCTTCTATTTATATGCTTCAGGTGTATGACCGGGTGCTGTCATCACAGAACACCACCACGCTGGCGATGTTGTCCTTGATGGTGGTGGGGTTCTTTATCTTTATTGGCACGCTAGAAACCGTTCGCAGTTTTATCGTGATACGCATCGGCAGCCAGTTGGAGCGCCGTTTCAATCAGCAGGTGTACCGTGCCGCGTTCGAGCGCAACCTGTTCAGCGGCCAGGCCCATGCCGGTCAGGCGCTGGGCGACCTGACCCTGATTCGTCAATTTGTCACCGGCCCGGCGTTATTCGCTTTTTTCGATGCGCCGTGGTTTCCGGTGTACCTGTTTGTGATTTTCATGTTCAACACCTGGCTGGGGGTTTTTGCCACGGCCGGTGCCGCCGTGTTGATCGCACTGGCCTGCGTCAATGAAGTCATGACCCGCAAATCCCTGAGCCAGGCCAGTGTGTTTTCGCAACAATCCAGTCAGTTGGCCACCAGCCATTTGCACAATGCCGAGACCATTCAGGCCATGGGCATGCTGGGCGTGTTACGTAAGCGCTGGTTCAACGTCCATTCACGCTTCCTGACCGAGCAGAACAAGGCCAGCGACACCGGCGCGGTCATTGGCTCGGTGAGTAAAACCCTGCGCCTGTGCCTGCAATCGCTGGTGTTGGGGCTGGGGGCGTTGTTGGTGATTCAGGGCGACATGAGCGCGGGCATGATGATCGCCGGTTCGATTCTCATGGGCCGTGTGCTCAGCCCCATCGACCAGCTGATAGCCGTCTGGAAACAGTGGAGTTCCGCCAAGCTGGCCTACCAGCGGCTGGACAGTCTGTTGCGTGAGCACCCGGCGGTGCAAGAGAACATGGCGTTGCCTGCGCCCAAGGGCCACCTGAGTTTCGAAGACGTCAGTGCGGCGCCTCCGGGCATTCGTCTGCCGACCCTGCATCACGTCAGTTTCAGCCTGGTGGCGGGCGAGGTGTTGGGGGTGCTCGGGGCTTCGGGCTCCGGCAAATCGACTCTGGCCCGGGTACTGGTCGGCGTCTGGCCGACCCTGGCGGGCACGGTGCGTCTGGACGGGGCGGATATCCACCAATGGGACCGCGACCAACTTGGGCCTTATATCGGCTATTTGCCGCAAGACATTGAACTGTTTAGTGGCTCCATCGCCGACAACATCGCGCGGTTCCGCGACGCTGACCCGCAACAGGTGGTGGCGGCGGCCCGGCAGGCCGGGGTCCACGAGATGATCCTGCGCTTGCCAAACGGGTACGACACGCTGCTGGGGGATGATGGCAGCGGTTTGTCCGGCGGCCAGAAACAGCGCGTGGCGCTTGCCCGTGCGCTGTATGGCAGCCCGAGCCTGGTGGTGCTCGATGAGCCCAACTCCAATCTGGATGCCGTGGGCGACGCGGCACTCACCAGCGCCATTGCCCAGCTCAAGGCTCAAGGCTGCACCGTGGTGCTGGTGACGCACCGTTCTGCGTCGTTGGCGCAGGCCGACAAACTGCTGGTGCTCAACGAGGGCCGCACCCAGGTGTTCGGGCCGAGCGCCGAGGTGCTCAAGGCGCTGACCGGCGCCCAGCAACAACAGGCGGCCGCCACTGGCATCCCTCGCACCCATCAGGCACAGACGCGCAGCAGCGGCGCATGAGCAAGGACGCACGCATCATGAACAATCAACAACAGTCGCAAGCCATGGAACGTGGCGCCGGGTTCTACGTGCGCATGGGCTGGATCCTGACCCTGATCGGCGCAGGCAGTTTCTTTGCCTGGGCCAGCCTCGCGCCGCTGGACGAAGGCATTCCGGTGCAGGGCACCGTGGTGGTGTCGGGTAAACGCAAGGCCGTCCAGTCCCTGGGCGCGGGGGTGGTCAGCCAGATTCTGGTGCGCGAGGGCCAGGCGGTGCATCAGGGTGAACCGCTGTTTCGCCTGGACCAAACCCAGGTCCAGGCGGATGTGCAATCGTTACGCGCGCAGTACCGCATGGCGTGGGCCAGCACGGCGCGCTGGCAGAGTGAGCGCGACAACTTGCAGCAGGTGAGTTTCCCGCCCGAATTGAGCAATAACCCCGACCCGCGGCTGGCGCTGGTGCTTGAAGGTCAGCAGCAGCTGTTCAGCAGCCGTCGTGAAGCCTTTGCCCGCGAGCAATCCGCGCTTAAAGCCAGCATCGAAGGCGCGACCCGGCAATTGGCCGGCATGCGCCGCGCGCGGGGAGACCTCACCGCCCAGGCCGATTCCCTGCGTCAGCAGTTGAACAACCTGCGACCGCTGGCGGAAAACGGCTACATCCCGCGCAACCGCCTGATGGAGTACGAGCGCCAGTTGTCCCAAGTGCAGCAGGACGTGGCGCAAAACACCGGGGAAAGCGGGCGTATCGAGCAGGGCATTCTTGAGTCGCGCCTCAAGCTGGCGCAGCACATCGACGAATATCAAAAGGAAGTCCGCACCCAACTGGCTGACGCGCAACTCAAAAGCCTGACCCTTGAGCAACAACTGGCGTCCGCCGGGTTTGACTTGCAGCACAGCGAAATTACCGCGCCTGCAGACGGGATTGCGGTGAATTTGGGGGTACACACCGAAGGCGCAGTGGTCCGCGCCGGTGAAACCCTACTGGAAATCGTGCCTCAAGGGACGCGACTGGAAGTCGAAGGGCGCTTGCCGGTGAACCTGGTGGATCGGGTGGGCAGCGAGTTGCCGGTGGACATTCTGTTCACGGCATTCAATCAGAGCAGTACGCCCCGTGTGTCGGGCGAAGTCAGCCTGGTCTCGGCCGACCAACTGTTGGATGAGAAAACCGGCATGCCGTATTACGTGCTGCGCAGCTCAGTGAGCGACCAGGCGCTCGAAACGCTCAACGGCCTGGTGATCAAACCCGGTATGCCGGCGGAGATGTTCGTGCGCACGGGCGAGCGGTCACTGCTCAATTACCTGTTCAAACCACTGTTGGATCGCGCAGGTTCTGCGTTGACTGAGCGATAGGAAATTGCGACGTATGAAAGCAGCTTCAAGAGTGTGCCTGGGGTGGGCGTTATGGGCGGCAATGACTGCCAGCGCGCAGGCGATGGGACCGTTTCAAGTGTACGAACAGGCGTTGCGCAACGATCCCGAGTTTCTGGGGGCGATTGAAGAGAGAAACGCCGGTCAAGAGAATCGCCTCATCGGCCGGGCGGGTTTGCTGCCCAAGTTGTCTTACAGCTACAACAAGGGGCGTAACCATTCCAAAGCCACTTACCTGAATGACCAGGGCAACCGCCACGAAGACCGCAACTACAACAGTTATGGGTCGACGTTCTTGCTCCAGCAGCCACTGATTGACTACGAGGCGTACGCCAATTACCGCAAGGGCGTGGCGCAAACGTTGTTCGCGAACGAGACATTTCGCAGCAAGAGTCAGGAACTGTTGGTACGCGTCTTGACCCATTACACCCAGGCCTTGTTTGCGCAGGATCAAATCGATAACGCACGGGCGAAGAAAAAAGCCTACGAGCAACAATTCCGACAAAACGAGCACATGTTTCGTCAGGGTGAAGGCACCCGTACCGACATTCTTGAAGCCGAATCGCGCTACGAACTGGCCACCGCCGAAGAAATTCAGGCCCAGGATGAGCAGGACGCAGCCTTGCGCGAGCTGGGCGCCCTGATAGGCCAGCCGACGGTCGATATCGATCAGTTGATCCCCTTGGCGCCTGGCTTCAACCCCTTCGCGCTGGAGCCCGGTAACTTTTCGACATGGCACGAAATCGCGCTGGCCAATAACCCGGTGCTGGCCTCCCAGCGCGAAGCCCTGGACGTGGCGCGCTACGAGGTGGAGCGCAACCGGGCCGGGCATCTGCCCAAACTCAATGCTTACGCCAGCGTGCGCAAGATGGAGTCCGAAAGCGGTAATACCTACAACCAGCGTTATGACACCAACACCATTGGCATTGAAATCAGTCTGCCCCTGTATTCGGGCGGTGGCGTATCGGCGTCCGTGCGCCAAGCCCGCAGCAACCTGTCGCAGGTCGAATACGAACTGGAAGGTAAAACCCGGGAAACCCTGATTGAGTTGCGTCGCCAATTCAACGCGTGTCAGTCGGGGGTCAGCAAACTACGGGCGTATCAGAAAGCCCTGACCTCAGCCGAGGCGCTGGTGGTCTCGACCCGGCAAAGCATTCTGGGCGGAGAGCGGGTCAACCTCGATGCCCTGAACGCTGAGCAGCAGCTCTACAGCACGCGCCGCGATCTGGCGCAGACGCGCTACGACTACTTGTTGGCATGGACCAAATTGCATTTTTACGCAGGCACCCTGCGTGAGCAGGACCTGGCGAAGGTCGATGAGGCCTTTGTGCCGCGCGCTGGGGCGCAGCCGATTCATCCGTGAGGAGGGCAAGACCATGGCAGTGTTTGACTACAAACACGTGGGCAACAGCGCTTCAACAGCACTCGTTCAAGACGCACTGGCCCTCACGTTGTACAGCTATCACAACCTCGATCACGGGTTTGATGCGGGGTATCAGAAGCACGGGATGGGCGTCGGTTTACCGCTGACGCTGGTCACGGCCGTGTTGGGCGGGGTGGACTCGCAAGGCGTGGTGCCGGGCATCCCGTGGAACCCTGACTCGGAAAAACTGGCTCGCGAGGCCGTTGAGAAGGCCGGATGGACGCCCATCAGTGCCGGTCAGTTGGGGTATGCCGGCAAAGTGGATCATCGCGGCACCTTTTATGGCGAGCAAAAAGGCTATGACACGGCACAAGTCGAAATCATGGGCAAATATGCTGCCGATGGGCAGTTGACGTCCATCGGCATCGGGTTTCGCGGCACCAGTGGCCCGCGCGAGTCGTTGATTACCGATGCTCTTGGCGATGTCATCAGCGATCTGCTGGCTGCCTTCGGCCCCGACGATTACGCGCGCCAGTACACCGGCCAGGCGTTTGACGGGTTGCTGGGCAGCGTCGCCACGTTTGCCCGGGCACATGGGCTGAGTGGCAACGATGTACTGGTCACCGGCCATAGCCTTGGCGGACTGGCGGTCAACAGCCTGGCCGACCTGAGCAACGAACGCTGGGCCGGGTTTTATCGCGAGGCGAACTACATTGCCTTCGCCTCGCCCACGCAAAGCGAAACCACGCAAAACGTGCTGAACATCGGGTACGAAAACGACCCGGTGTTCCGGGCACTGGACGGATCGGACTTCACCTTCTCGTCATTGGGCGTACACGACACGCCTTTGCCGTCGGCGACCAACAATATCGTGAGCTTCAACGACCATTACGCGTCCACGGCGTGGAATGTGCTGCCGTTCTCCATCGTCAATGTCTCGACCTGGATCAGCCATCTGCCCAGCGGCTATGGCCACGGCCTGAACCGCCTCCTTGATTCGGCGTTTTATCACCTGACCCATAAAGACGCGACCCTCGTGGTGGCCAATCTGTCCGGCCCGGCGCGGGAAACGACCTGGGTGCAGGACCTCAACCGCCATGCGCAAGCGCACACCGGCAGCACGTTCATCATCGGCAGCGACAGCGATGACTTGATTCAGGGCGGGCGCGGCAATGATTTTCTGGAGGGCCGCGACGGCAACGACACCTTTCGTGACAGTGGCGGCTACAACATCATTCTGGGTGGCCAGGGCGTGAATACGCTGGAGTTGCAACGCGCACTGCACACGGTTGAGGTGGTGAACGACGGGCATGGAACGTTGTACGTGCGCGACACCGACGGCGGTCTCAGCCTGACCCGTGACCTCAGCCAGTTGGTGAGCGATGAAGCCGGGTGGCTGGGCATTCGTCAGCCGGTGACGCACCGGATCGCCGATGATGGGCTGTGGGCGGGCACTCAGCGCAGCGACTATGCCCACTCGGTGAACGGCGGCCTGCAGAGCAGTACGCTCAAGGCCGCAACACAAGGTGACTGGCTGATCGGGCAGGGTGCCGATGACCGGTTGATTGGCACGCTAGGCCAGCATGTGTTTATCGCAGGCGGCGGCGATGATCGGCTGGAGTCAGCGGGCGGCAACAACACGTTTGTGTTTAGCGGCCATTTCGGTCACGACACGCTGCTCGGTTATCAGCCCACCGACACGCTCGTGTTCCTGGGCGTGGAAGGTGGCTACGACGCTGATTACCGGGCCCATGCCCGTGCCGTGGGAGCTGACACGGTGCTCAGTTTTGCGGACAGTTCGGTGACGTTGGTGGGCGTCGGGCTGGCGACGCTGAATGGCGCAGAGATTGTGATTGCGTGAACGCGGGGGAGAGCAGCGGCGCAGGAGAACCCTGCGCCGCTGCAGTGTTTACACCTTGAACTGGCGCAGTAACTGGTTGAGTTGCACGCTTAGTTCTTTGAGGTGCAGGCTGGCCACACTGGATTGCTCGGCCGCCTGAGCGGTGCTTTGCGACAAGCCGGCGGCTTGCGTCACGTTCTGGTTGATGTCTTCTACGACATGCGACTGTTGCAGCGTTGCACTGGCAATCGACGCGTTGAGGCCGTTCAGGTTGGTGAGCGCCTGACCGATACTGCTCAAACTTTGCCCGGCCTGCGTGGCTTGCTCGATCGTCAGCTGGGAAGCACGGCTGCTGCTGGCAATGACGTTGACGGCCGCTTCAGAGTGTTTTTGCAGCCCCTCAATCATGGCCTGGATGTCTGCGGTCGACTTTTGCGTACGTTGGGCCAGCAAACGCACTTCGTCCGCCACCACCGCGAAGCCGCGACCCTGCTCACCCGCGCGCGCCGCTTCAATGGCCGCGTTCAGGGCCAGCAAGTTGGTTTGCTCGGCAATCGAGCGGATCACTTCCAGCACGGTGCTGATGTCTGTGGTTTGCGAGGCCAGCGTGCGAATCACCTCCACCGCCTGACTGATCGTGCCGGACAGGTCGTCTATCTGCTGCAAGCTGCTGTCGATGTTGTGCTGGCCCTGTTGCGCCTGGTCCTGCGCGCCGCGCATTTCGCTGGCCGCGTGTTCGGCGTTTTTGGCCACGTCCTGCACGGCGTAACTGACCTCGTTGATCGCCGTGGCCACTTGATCCATTTGCAGCGCCTGTTGCTGGCAACGCTGCTGGGCCTCGCTGGCATCGTGGCCCATTTGCGTGGACGACTGATCCAGCGCCGTGGCCGTGGACTGCAGATGACCCACCACATTGCGCAATTTGGCAACAAAGCCATTGAAGTGTTGCGCCATTGAGGTCAGTTCATCCTGGCCGTGGGTGTCCAGGCTGCGGGTCAGGTCGCTCTCGCCGCTGGCAATGTTAGCCATGGCCTGCACGGCTTCTTGCAGGGGCCGCACGATGCTGCGGGCTATCAGCGTCACCAGCGCGGCCATGATCAACGCAATGCCCAGCCCGACCCAGCAGGCTCTCCAGACCTGGCCCCAGAACTCGGCCTGCATGTCGTCGATGTACACGCCGGAGCCGATGACCCACCCCCATGGCTCAAATAGTTGCACGTAGGACGTTTTCTGCACCGGGGCGTCAGAGCCCGGTTTCGGCCAGCGGTAATCGACCATGCCCGCGCCCTTGGTTTTGGCCAGCGTCGCCATCTCGTTGAAGAGCGCAAAGCCGTCGGGGTCTTTGATCGCAGAGAGGTCTTTGCCATCGAGCTTGGGGTTGGTGGGGTGCATGACCATGTAGGGGCGCAGGTCATTGATCCAGAAGTAGTCGTCGTGGTCGTAACGTAACTGCCTGACCACAGCCAGCGCCTGCTGTTGCGCGGCTTCACGGCTCAAGGTGCCGGCCGTTTCAAGCCCGTGGTAGTGGTTCAGGATGCCGCTGGCCGTCTGCACCACGTGTTGGGTCTTCTGCACTTTGCCCTGATAGAGGTCTTCATGGATCTGTTTAAGCATCAACAAACCCAACGCCAGCAGCATGGCCATGGCCACGAGTAAAATCAGCCACAAACGACGACTGATAGACAACCTGCGTAAGGTATTCATAGAACGGTCACTCCTTGTTTTTCTTCTTGTCGTCGACACTCATGGGCATCCAAGCATGCTTTGCGGGCGGGGCCCATGCGACTTGCGTCTAATGTCATAGCAGCGAAAAGTGAATGTGTCTGATAGGATCTCGGCCGAAACGGGAAAACCTGTAAGTTTCTTGATTTCTGACACTTTTTTCACATCGCACTGGCGAAAATCCACGCGTGTGACCCACCTGCGGCAGCGGTTGCACACACTCACATTTCAATAATCAGTCCGGCACGATGCGGGGCTTCATGGGGGAACAATGGATCTTTGGACTGCCGCACAGGCGTTGATACTCGGCGTGGTAGAAGGCCTGACGGAATTTTTGCCCATCTCCAGTACAGGCCACCAGATCATCGTCGCAGACTTGCTCAATTTCGGTGGTGAGCGAGCCATGGCGTTCAACATCATCATTCAGCTCGGTGCCATCCTGGCCGTGGTCTGGGAGTTCCGGCGCAAAATTCTGGACGTTGTCACCGGGTTGCCCACACAGCCCAAGGCGCGTCGTTTCACGGTCAACCTGATGATCGCCGTGCTGCCCGCCGTGGTGCTGGGCATTATCTTTGCCGACACCATTCACCACTACCTGTTCAACCCGATCACCGTGGCTGCTGCGTTGGTGATTGGCGGGGTGATCATGCTCTGGGCGGAACGCCGTGAGCACGTGATTCACGCCGAAACCGTCGATGACATGACCTGGAAAGACGCGGTAAAAATCGGTTTTGCACAGTGCCTGGCCATGATCCCCGGCACCTCGCGGTCGGGCTCGACGATTATTGGCGGCTTGCTGTTCGGGTTATCGCGCAAGGCGGCCACTGAGTTCTCATTCTTTCTGGCCATGCCGACCATGGTCGGGGCGGCGGTGTACTCCGGTTACAAATACCGTCACTTGTTTCAGCCTGACGATTTGCCTGTCTTCGCGATTGGCTTTGTGACCTCGTTTGTCTTCGCCATGATTGCAGTGCGTGCGTTGCTCAAGTTCATTTCCAACCACAGTTACGCGGCGTTTGCCTGGTACCGCATCGCGTTCGGGTTGTTGATTCTCGCCACTTGGCAGTTTGGCTGGATTAACTGGACGGCGGCGGCTGCGTGAACAAATCAGTCCGAGAACGTCGCGAATACGTGGGCATGCCTGAGCGTGGCAACGGCCCGATCCGCGGGTTGAAGTTCAAGCTCGTTATTTTTGCAGCGCTGT
Organism: Pseudomonas sp. BS-2016; assembly: GCF_001806145.1. Taxonomy (NCBI): domain Bacteria; kingdom Pseudomonadati; phylum Pseudomonadota; class Gammaproteobacteria; order Pseudomonadales; family Pseudomonadaceae; genus Pseudomonas; species Pseudomonas sp. BS-2016. The sequence continues at coordinate 248,616 of NZ_MLCT01000037.1, read as the reverse complement.
GCGCGTTGCCCCTGGGCGGCGCGGCGACATTGTTCATCACCGGGGTCAGCCGCGTACCGTTACTGATCTATCTGGTCACCAGCGTGCTGGCATTTGGTCTGTACGGGTATGACAAGCAGCGGGCCAAAACCGGCCAGTGGCGCATCCCGGAGAAGGTCTTGCACGGCGTTGAGCTGTTGGGGGGCTGGCCCGGCGCGTGTGTGGCCCAGCAACTGTTGCGCCACAAGACGCGCAAGGTCTCGTTTCAAATCTGGTTCTGGCTGATTGTGGCCTTGCACCAGGCGATCTGGATCGATGTGCTGTTTTTGAAAATGACCCTGCTGGACTTGTAGCTCTGAGCCAAAGCGCGTCAGAGCAGTAACCCGATCTGACGCTTTTTCGGCAGTTTGGCTACCACCAACTGGTGGGCGCGGCGCAACAAGTCTTTCAGCTCCTCGGCGCCCATGGGGTAGGGCGGCTGCATATTGATCCAGTGCGCCCGTGCCAAATACGGGGAGGGGCGTATACCGGGCCGATCGACATACCCCAGAAACAGCTCTTTCTCCACCTTGAACGACAACCCGTCCTTATTCAGGTTGAACAGCGCAAACATCTTGCTCTGGTCGACGTAGAACACCTGCACGCCTCCCCATTTGATGTCTTCTTTGACACCGGGCAACTGACGGCAAAAATCAGCAATCTCGTCCTTGTTCATCCTGTTGGTGCTCATAGCAGCTTGTCTCCACAGCGTTCGAATGATTCAACCAAATGCTCCATCCAGGCGCGCACCGCGGGCATCACCCCGCGCCGATGCGGGTAAACGGCATGTAGCCAACCCCCCGGCAATGACCAGTTGGGCAGCAACTGTACAAGCTGGCCTGTTTGCAATTCCTGTTCGCAGTACATCATGGGCAGTACGGTAAACCCCAGGCCCGACAGGGTGCAGGCTTTGCGCACGATGAAATCATCGATGCCCAAGCGCGCTTCCAATACCAGGTCACAGGGGCTGCCCAACTCATCAAGCATGCGCAAGTGAACCATGCGGTCGGCTTCAAGCGCGCCCAGCACGGGCACGTGCTTCAAGTCGTCCGGATGTTCGATGGACCATTGGCTGGCAAATGCCGGGCTGGCGACCATGACGGTTTGCGCCTGCCGCAATCGACGGGTAGCCAGCAGCGGGTCTTCGTCCCCCAGCTCACGCACGCGCAGGGCCACGTCGATGCCCTCGGTAATCAGGTCGACGCGGCGGTTGAGCAGCAGCATTTCAAGCTGCACATGAGGATAGGTGCGTAAAAAGGCGCTGATGACGTCAGGCATGAATTCATGGGCCAGCCCCACGGGGCATGACACCCGCAACGGGCCACGCGGCTCGCTGGACATACTGGCCACGGCTTCGTCTGCCATTTCCGCCTCCAGCAGCATCGCCTGACAGTGGCGCAGGTAACGTTCGCCTACGGCCGTCAGCTTGAGTTGGCGGGTGGTGCGTTGTAACAAGCGCGCGCCGAGGCGGTCTTCAAGTTCAGCCACGCGTCTGGACAACCGGGATTTCGGAATACCCAACACGCGTCCAGCGGCGGCAAATCCACCGGCTTCCACCACTTTGGCGAAGTAATACAGATCGTTCAGGTCTTGCATGACGCGCTCACTGTCCTACAGGTGGGACGAACTATCGCATGAGTGGCGACTTATCGTCGATTGCTTTCATGGGTAGCATCCTCCCCACTTGATCGCCGGGCGGCGGTCCTCACCTCTGGAGATCACCATGAACGTTTTGCACATCGATTCGAGCATCCTCGGCGACAACTCGGCATCCCGTCAGTTGAGTCGTGCCGTGGTCAACGCCTGGCAAGCGGCTGATCCTGACCTTAACGTGAGCTATCGCGACCTGGCAGCCGAAGCCATCGACCACTTTTCGGCCGCTACGCTGGTGGCTGCCGGTACCGCCGCTGAACTGCGCGATGCGGCTCAACAACACGAAGCGCAATTGAGCGCCGACACCCTGGCACAGTTCCTGGCCGCCGATGCTGTCGTGATTGGGGCGCCGATGTACAACTTCACCATTGCGACTCAGCTCAAGGCATGGATTGATCGCATCGCTGTTGCCGGTCAGACATTTCGCTACACCGACGCCGGTCCTGAAGGCCTGTGCGGCAATAAAAAAGTAATTGTGGTGTCGACGTCGGGCGGGTTGCACGTCGGTCAGCCGACCGGGCTGGCCCATGAAGACTACTTGAAGGTCATGCTCGGTTTTATGGGCATCACCGATGTGACGTTCGTTCGTGCCCACGGTCTGGCTTATGGCGATGACGTTCGCAGCAAAGCCATGAACGATGCTCATGCGCACATTACTGGAGCGTTGTTCAGCGCAGCGTAAGCTTGCGGCACGGTGTCACCCGCTAAACTCTGTATTCTGGCTGTCAGCAAATGGCCCGGGTACGGAGTTTTTTGCATCTTGAGCCAAAGCCATGGCCTGAACCGTGCATGGCGCCCGTACTCAAGTTCAGGTGTGAAAAATACCGGCTAAACGCCTTCAGCGGTGAGCGATCATGGTGCGTGCGTGTGCGCTTCTCATGCTTTTTTTGGCTTGCAGCCCTTGGGCGGTGCAGGCCGAACCGTCCCTGCACTGGAGTGTCGGCTTTCATCGGCTCACGTTTCTCGATCCCCTCGATGACCGCCCCATGCATGCCATTGCCTTCTATCCATCCATCGGTCAAGAAGGGCGCAGCACGATTGGCGCTTATCAAATGGATGCCACGCAAAACGCCCGCATAGCGATGGGCCGCTATCCGCTGCTGATGCTCTCCCATGGCAACACCGGCACACCGCTGGCCTTGCATGACCTGGCCACCGCGTTGGCGCGCAAAGGGTTTGTCGTGGTTGCGGTGCTGCACCCGGGGGACAACGATAAGGACCACAGCCGGTTGGGCACGCTGAGCAATCTCTATGGCAGGCCGATGCAAATATCGGCTGCCATTGACGCGACGTTACAGGACAGTCGCCTGTCGCCCTACGTCTTGCCCGATGCACTCGGGGTGATTGGCTATTCGGCCGGCGGTGAGACGGCGCTGATCCTGGCCGGTGCGCAGCCTGATCTGGAGCGGCTGAGGCGCTATTGTCAGGAGCGGCCAGGGGATCGTGATGCGTGTACGACCCAGGGTGAATTGATTGCAGACCGGGACGACCTTGCCCCCGTGGCGGATGTTCGCGTTCAGGCGCTGTTATTGCTGGCGCCGCTGAGCCTTATGTTCGGTCGGCAAACCCTTGCCGACGTGCATGTACCTGTCCTGCTTTACAGTGGGGATGGCGATAAGTTGGTGTTTCCGGACAAAAACTCGGATGCGCTGGCTCGCAAACTGCCTACAGCGCCTGAGTTCAAAGTCATACCGGGCGCTGGGCACTTTGTGTTCATGGCGCCCTGCACCGATGAGCAGATGGCGACAATGCCCGGTTTGTGTACCGACGCCGAGGGTGTGGATCGGGAGGACATCCACCGTGATCTTATTGACGAAGCAGGGCGATTCTTCCGTCAGTCATTGATAAACAGTGCTCACAATGGGCTACGTACGGCTGACCACAGATGAGGCGCAGGATCGTCCGCGCACAACATGAAAAACCCGTCACGGGGACGGGTTTTCAAGATGACGCGCTGTAATCAGGGGGTGTGTGAAATCAGAACACCACACCCTGGCTGCGCAGGTAGTCATCGTAGGTGCCGCTGAAATCGATCACGCCACTTGGGCTCAACTCGATAATGCGCGTGGCCAGCGAGGAAACGAACTCGCGGTCATGGCTGACGAACACCAGCGTACCGGGGTAGTTTTCCAGCGCCAGGTTCAAGGCTTCGATGGATTCCATGTCCAAGTGGTTGGTCGGTTCGTCCATCACCAGTACGTTCGGTTTTTGCAGGATCAGCTTGCCGAACAGCATGCGGCCTTGCTCACCACCGGAAATCACTTTGACCGACTTCAGGATTTCATCGTTGGAGAACAGCATGCGGCCCAATGTGCCACGTACCATTTGCTCGCCCTGTGTCCACTGGCCCATCCAGTCGAAGAGGGTCATGTCCTCTTCAAAATCGTGGGCATGGTCCTGGGCGTAGTAACCCAGCTCAGCGGCTTCGGTCCACTTCACAGTGCCCGCATCCGGGGTCAGTTCGTTGACCAGCGTGCGCAGCAAGGTGGTTTTACCGATACCGTTCGGCCCAATGATCGCGACGCGCTCACCGGCTTCAATGGTGAAGCTGAAGTCTTTGAACAGCGTCTTGCCGTCAAAGCCTTTGGCCATGTGCTCAACGATGACCGCCTGGCGGTGCAGCTTTTTGGTCTGCTCGAAGCGGATGAACGGGCTGACGCGGCTCGACGGCTTGACCTCGGCCAGCTGGATCTTGTCGATCTGCTTGGCACGCGACGTCGCTTGCTTGGCTTTGGAGGCGTTGGCCGAGAAGCGGCTCACGAACGATTGCAGTTCGTTGATCTGGGCTTTCTTCTTGGCGTTGTCCGACAGCAGTTGCTCACGGGACTGAGTGGCAACCGTCATGTACTCATCGTAGTTGCCCGGGAACAGGCGCAGCTCGCCGTAGTCCAGGTCGGCCATGTGGGTGCAGACGCTGTTCAGGAAGTGTCTATCGTGGGAAATGATGATCATCAGGCTGTTACGCTGGGTCAGCACGTTTTCCAGCCAGCGGATGGTGTTGATGTCCAGGTGGTTGGTCGGTTCGTCGAGCAACAGCACTTCTGGATCGGAAAACAGTGCCTGAGCCAGCAGAACACGCAGTTTCCAGCCCGGTGACACTTCGCTCATCGGACCGTTGTGCTGTTCAATGCCAATACCCAGGCCCAACAGCAGCTCGCCGGCGCGCGACTCGGCGGTGTAGCCGTCCATCTCGGCAAATTCAGTTTCCAGCTCTGCCACGGCCATGCCGTCTTCTTCGGTCATCTCGGGCAGGGAGTAGATGCGGTCGCGCTCAGCCTTGACCTTCCACAGCTCTTCGTGACCCATGATCACGGTGTCGATCACGGTGAATTCTTCGTACGCGAACTGATCCTGGCGCAACTTGCCCAGGCGCACATTCGGCTCAAGCATCACCTGGCCACCCGACGGCTCAAGATCGCCACCCAGGATTTTCATGAAAGTGGACTTGCCGCAACCATTGGCACCGATCAAACCATAACGGTTGCCTGCGCCGAACTTGACTGAAACGTTCTCGAAAAGCGGCTTGGCGCCGAATTGCATCGTGATGTTAGCTGTAGAAATCAAAAGGTTATCCTGCGGGGGTTACAGAGTTGCGAGGGTGCGCCAGTACCTATTGAGTACCCATTTCCGACATTCCGAGCGTGGACATTTCATTCCAGTCTGAAGCAGAACTGATCCATCTGGCATAGGTGGACAGCAGCATTTGCACGCTATGCCCAAGTTGATTTGCGATGAAAGCAGGATTCATTCCCGTCATCAGGCAAAGGGTCGCGTATGTAAGGCGGCGATTGTACTGGGGTCGGTCACGTAACGATAGGGCGATAAACGCCTGTTTGACGGGCGTGTGCAGCAGACTTCTTCCGTGAACGAACTGATTTTCCTGGCCGGGAGGGGAAATGTATGGGGCGTGAGCCTGCTGCATTTCACGCATGGCGGGGTGTTCAGCGTCAGCTTTTGCTTGGACCAAGGCCTTTATGGCGCGTTGGCTTAGCAGTACCACCCGACGTTTTTTGTTTTTCACGCGCACGCGAATCTGACGATTGGCGCCGATCCGGCATGGCCATCTCATGGCTGTCCGGCCCGTGTTGCGCGCACTCAAGCAGCGTACTCAGCGTTCGACATCGACTCCAGGGTCGGGATTAGCGACGTTTTCAAGCGGCAGGCTAGTGTCATGACCACCAGGCAACCCGATGGGCAGGCACCGAACGGACCTACCGTGCCGGATTGTTCACCGTTGAGCTGCGCGCAAGCTCTACGGCTGCAGTGATAGCCGCTCTGGCTTGAGGGCTATTCTTCCAGCAGGTCGAACCCAATGCCGCGGATGCCTGGGCCAGGATGTCACCCACATCCGCCTTCCTAAGCTCGGCGAGCGATTCGATACCCATCTGTTCAAGCCGAGTAATCACGGTGGGGCCTACGCCTTTGAGGGCGAGCAAAGCGGTTCTTTCTTCCCGTGAAAATGGCATCCATAAAGTCCTTTTTTCGTTGAGTCGGTGGCAGTGTGCCCCACGCTGGACGGTGCCTCAATAGATCGGCGTCATCGTTTTGAGTGTGAGCGGTGAAACGTATTGATGGGACACCCTGGCGGCCGACATCGACCTTGGTACGCGCCGACTCCAGTTCCTGAGGTTTGAATGGCTCCAAGTCGAAGCCCTTGCCGCCAGTGGGGATGTGATGGGCATGGGTCACGCTCGCCCGGACGTTACCAGCACGTAGCACACGATCCTTGTGAGCAAGGTTGATGTCGGAACGCTACTGCGGCAGGATCAAGTTCAGCGATTGGCACTCCTTCCGCGCGGGAGGCATGCTCAGGTTCAGACCATCAAAACAGTTTTGTTCAACAAGGAAGTCAAGCATGGGCGCTAGAGGGTCTGATCGTCAGATCGACAATATTGAGTTCAACGTCAGCGATATTGCACACAGCAAAGCTTTTTATGGCTCTGCGTTTGGCTGGGCCTTCATAGACTATGGTCCCGGCTATACCGAGTTCAGTGATGGCAGGCTTACCGGAGGGTTCACAACCGGGGAGCCCGTGCGTCCGGGTGGCCCGCTAGTCATTCTTTACGCGGATGACCTTGAAGACACCCAGCAGCGAATCAGAGCGGCAGGGGGCACGATAAGCCGGGACGTTTTCGCGTTTCCTGGGGGTAGCAGGTTTCACTTCATTGATTTGGATGGCTATGAGTTAGCTGTCTGGAGTGTGGATGCATAGCGCTTTCGGGATAGATGCCAATGCAGTATCAACGCTGTTTGTTTGCATCCCGAAGGCGTGAAAAATCCCGGCGGGCCGGGCAGTGGAGTCTTGCTTCAGGCAACCCATCGCTGGGCTGACCGTGCGATTTCTTGCCCATGTTCGTGCTCGGCCTTACCCACGTCGCAGGCTGTTTGCAGGTTGAGCTGAGCGCCATGTCAGCAGAAACACCGCCGCGCTCAAGCAAAAAACCTGCGCCTCAGTGAGCGTCCAAAATTCCAACGTTTCAGGGCCGTGTTTGGTCCATATGAAACACACTCGCCATCGCCTCTTGATGCTAATGCTGTGCTGGCCGTGGATAGACCGGATAGGTGCAGGATCAATGCAAAAAACCCGGCGCTGGGCCGGGCTCTCTGCTGTTGCGGGGACGCACCCACTGTTTACGCAGCGGCAAGGCTCTTTTTCATAGAGGCTTTCAATACCAGCATCTGTTCGCCCAGTTCTTCAAGCTTGGCCTTACCGAGCAGTTTTTTGGCCTTGGGGAACATGTCTGTTTCTTCTTCTTCGATGTGATGTTCGAGCAACTCTTTAATCACTTTCACCCGCCCTGCAAATTCGGGTGACGTGGGATCGGTGGCTTTCAGGTCGGGCAGCACCAGCGCGTCCACGGTGCGGTGCTCCTCTTTGGCTTCGTAATACATCTCGGCTTCGTCTTTCCCGCCAGCCGACTTGAACGCGGGATACAGGATTTCTTCTTCAAGTTGAGTGTGGACAGTGATCTCCAGCTCAAGTTTGGTCAGAAGATCCGTGCGTGTTTTCACTGCGCGATCCGTTGATTCACTCAGTTGGTTCAGAATGGCTTTCACTTTCTCATGGTCTGCTTTCAGAAGATCAATGGCGTTCATGGTTAGGCCTCTCTATCACGGGTAGGGTGCGGCTGATCAGTGCCAGCGCTGCTTTTTTTCCTCCATGTAGGTAAGGCATTTGTCGTGCCACTTGTTATTTAAGAAATAGATTCGCCATATCAAGGGGTTACTGATCATCTGCTCCGTACTGTTCATGCAACTTGCACGAGACGTCTTTTCAGATAATGCAGATCGCCAGCCAACACTCAGTGCAGGGTCTTCACCCGCCGGCTTTCGCCAATCCGGATCCTGTCCAGCGCTCGGTTTAATGCGTCCAGTGCATCGAGAAGTGCCTTGGCCTCCGCTTCGCGACCATCCCCCCAAAGGCGTTCCGCCATTTTGTTCAGCGCCTGAATGGATCGCTCAATGTCTGCTGCCGTCACCGTGGCGCTTTGCTCATGTTTCTCACTCATCATCCCTTCCTCTGTCGCACCACTTTGATGACGCTCATGAAGCATCACCGCGCTCTGTCACACACTTCAACACATGGGCTTGTTGATTCCCGCGTCATGATTTACCCGGTCCGCGTTGCTATCTGCTGCGGATGTGGAGCAAAGAACTCCTCAGCCTATAGGAATCACCTTGGGCGCTGTCGTCCTTTTGCGATGCTTGCTCTCTGGCGAACTGACAAAAAATTCACGTCGACAGCACGACTTTATGACACGGCGTGAACTACGATCATGACGAAATGATGGCATTTTGCCTTCAGTTTGATCCAGCCCGTGGGGATCAGGCTGCACCGCTGTGGAGAGATCGAAGCGCAAAGGGGGGTGATTTCACGTTGATGAGGCGGCCGTCTGCCTACGTAAAAGATCACGAGCCGTAATGAAGAGTCTGCGTTTATAAATCCGCCGAGTGGCTTGCAGCTTTTGGTCTCTCGGTCGATAGCTTGGCATGACACCTGCGACGTACCGACCTTTTAGAGTGATAAAAAATGAACGTCAGGACAATGAACCTTGCTCCACGATCTGCCACCTTTTTCTCACTCATTATCCTGGTGGTCTTTGCACTGGGCATGGTCGCTGTCATGCAAATGGGCAAGCTTCGAGACGCGGAGCAGGATGTAGAAACCAATTGGATGGCCAGCATCCGTGAGGTCGGCAAGATGCAGGCAGGCATCCTGCGGCTGCGCCTTGAAAGCATCCGCATCACCGTAACCACCGATGAACAGCAGCGCCAAACCCGCATCGCTTCATTGAGCGGCTACCGCAGTACCCTGCAGAACACCATCAGTCACTACGACGCCTTGGTCACCGGCTCACAAGAGCGTGAACTGTACCAAGCGGTGGCAACGGACATGCAGCAGTATTTCAATCTGCTGGATGAGTTGGAACCGTTGCTCAAACGTGGGGACAACGCGGCGGCCATTACCCTTATCAATTCCCGCATTAGCCCTATGACCAATGGCATGCAGGAAAAAATGGACAAGCTGGCTGCCTTTAATGAAGAGGGTGCAGAGCGTGCAGGCCTGAATGCTGCCTCGATCTACAGCAACGGCATCACCTTGGTGATTGGGTTGCTGGTGGCTACGGTGTTGCTCACCGTCGTACTGGCCACAGTGCTGACCCGCAGTATTACTGCGCCTATCGGGGTTGCCTTGGCCGTAGCCGAGCGCATCGCCGACAGCGACCTCTCGCGGGAGGTTACGATTACTGGTAGCGATGAAGCCAGCCGCCTGCTGGGCGCCTTGGCCAAGATGCAGCATAACCTGCGCGAAACCATCGCCCGTATCGCCGACTCTTCCACCCAGTTGGCCTCGGCCTCAGAAGAGATGACGGCGGTCACCGAAGAGGCCAGCCGCGGGCTGGTGCGCCAGAATGATGAAGTCGACCAGGCGGCCACCGCTGTGACCGAAATGACCGCCGCCGTGGACGAGGTGGCCCGCAATGCCGACGCTGCGGCCCAGTCCTCCCGCGAGACAATGGCCTTCACCCGTTCGGGTATCGAGAATGTGGCACAAACCCTTAAAGCCATTGAAAGTCTGGCCAGCAACGTGGCCAGTACGGGAGAGCAGGTCAAGGCGTTGTCCGGCAGGGCACAGAACATCAGCAAGGTGGTTGAAGTGATTCGCGCGATTGCTGAGCAGACCAACCTGCTGGCGCTGAACGCGGCCATTGAAGCGGCCCGCGCAGGCGAGCAAGGCCGTGGATTTGCGGTGGTGGCCGATGAAGTGCGGGCGCTGGCCCACCGTACGCAGCAGTCGACACAGGAAATCGAACAAATGATCAGCGCGATTCAGGCTGACTCCACCCAAGCGGTGGGGGCGATGAGCGTCAGCGCGCAGATGGCCAGCAGCTCCATCTCCGTGGCACAAGACGCCGACTTGTCGCTCAAGCAAATCGCCGAGGCCATTACCCAGATAAACGAACGCAACCTGTTGATTGCCACCGCTTCGCAAGAACAGGCGCAAGTAGCCCGCGAGGCAGACCAAAACTTGACCAGTATCCGCGAACTGTCCATCCAGAGCTCGGCAGGCGCCAGTCAGACCGCGAGCGCGTGCGGCGAACTGGCCAATCTGGCGATTGAACTGAATCACTTGGTCGCGCGCTTCAAAGTGTGATGGCCCGAGTTAGCGGTAGCGCAGAGCCCTAAAGCGTTGAGCCTGTCACGAATAATCAAATTCAACCGCCCGCTGGCGGTTGAATTTTTTGGCGAGCGTCACGGATGGAATGGAACGAAAACAACAGACTGACCTAGGTCGTTGAAGGCAACGGGACTTGGCACCGCTACAACATCCTTGATCAGACCTACTGCATCCGCCAGGCATGGGGGGGTGGAATGGGTTTTCGAGGATCTGGCCTTTTTCATCAATACAGAGCACCAACGCTCGATCAGGCGGGTTCAGGTATAGGCCTACAATATCGTGAACCTTATCGACAAACAGTGGATCGGTAGAAAGTTTGAAGGTTTTTTCCAAGTGAGGCTTGATCCTAAAAGCGTGCCAAATACGCATCACGCTGGCTGGGGACAACCCTGTTTCCCGGCTCATTCGACGCGTGCTCCAATGGCTGGCGTCTTCGGGTTTGCTTTGCAGCACTTCTTAATATCTTCCTTAAGGCATTCCAAAAAGGGATACCTACTACGACGTGTTTAGATTGACCTGCCTCTCAAGGATTACACCCAACAGCGGCGATTTGTTCATCGGTCATACCTTTAGTAGTGCGCCAAGGTTCTAAAAAAACTCCCGTGGGCTTTTGAAGTATGGAGAAAGGCATTTGATCTGTGCGGCTAAAGACTCACCGTAAGGTTGTTGGTTAAACCTGACGCTGTCGCGATACTGTCTCAACAACTCAATGGCTGCGGATTTATACTCTTGATTGGTAAGGTTCGTAGCGCAGGAACTGGGAGTGACAGCCAGCGACCATCCATTATCTTTAAAGACCCAGCGAACATTGCTGAAGTACTGGGAACAGGTCGCTTGATCCTGCGGATCAAAGGTAAACCTTGCTTCTTTTTGTGGGCCGTCTGGAAGCGTTACTTTAACAATCGGTGTAAATGTATGACCTGCGTTGACCACCCAATTCCACTGATCTGTTTGGGCCGCTGCCAATCCACTATTTTGATTAGGCCCGTCAACATAATAGAAGGCTAAAATCGGTAAATTTTCAGCATCACTCCATGTTCCCAAGAGTACTTCATTATGCCGATTAAAGAAGCCATCTCTGATTAACGACTTTGCCTTCACACTGGCGTAGAAATGACTCGCCGATTGGTAAGTCTGCGCTCCAACCTGCCTAAATCCACACTGCCTAGTCTCATCTTTATTCACATCCCCGAAGTGACTTACCCACTGTTCAGCGGTAGTAATACCAAAAGATTCGCACGACTTTTCTTCTACAGGGGTGTCAACATTATCGCCACACCCTTTATCTGTCCTCATCGCTGTATTGGCATCTAAAGGAAAGGAGCACAGTACCTCCGGCAAGTCTGACATCCCAAATTTTTTATAATCTGTAGGCGCCAAAATAAGCCCTTTTATTCCCCAAGCCAATCCAAATTTAGTATCGCTGCGCAAATAAGAAAAAGGGACTCCCCCCCTTGCCAAAGTGCCAGGACTCGGCTGCCACGGCAAAAACTTACCTGACGTCGATGTCCCTCGGATCATTAGCCCTGAACACAAATAGGCGGGTCTATAAGGTGTGTTGCAGTATTCTACTTGCGAGTCGTAATAGCTCTCAATTTCACGGACGGTGTCTTCCCCAACGCCTGCCTGTGCATTCAAGTTATTAAGAAACAGCAGAGCCCCTGTAAGTAAGTAGCTACGACGGAGAATGTTCACTCGAAATGCCCCCTTCATGTATCATCAGCCGCTTACGGATTACAACCCGCGGCTAATACTTGTGCTTCTGTCAAACCTCGGGCTGAGCGCCACGGTTCCAGATACCACCGAGATTTACCACGGTAATTAGAAGCCAAACAGTTAATTTGCACAGGCAGGGAATCACCCGATGGCAGCGCCTTAAACTGGCTGTCTTGACCGTGCAGGTCCATAAGCTCTTTGCTGGCCGCTTGACTATCAAAGGTGCCTATTGTTCGTCCACACGCGCTAGGGGTGACGACCAATGACCATTTGCCATCTTTTTCTGACCATGTCGAAGTATCAAAGTACTTAGGGCACACGACTTGATCGGCTGGATTGAAGACAAATGCAGCATGATCGTTAATGGTAGGTGGGTAAATTATTTTTATGATGGGTACATAGCTGTGACCGGTCTTGACAACCCAATCCTGTTGGTCATGTTGAGCGAATTTTAGCCCACTTCCAAAGTGCGGATCTTCAACATAAAAAAACGCCATAATTGGCAGTGACGTAGAATCGTCTGGCCACGTAGCAAGACGCAACTCATTCTGAGTTTCAAATGTGTCTTTTTTTAGTTGGGCGGATTCATTCATCAACAATGATCTTGCTCGCACACTGGCATAAAACTGCGCCACGCCATCGGCTCCATTACGAGCACTGACATGCCGAAAACCACACTGTTCTTTGTGATTGGCGCCCACCTGTAGATAATCGGCCACCCACTGTTCAGCGGTATGAACGTTTTTTAGTTCGCAGGCGGTCTCTAGACTGACAGTTTCCGAATGGTCCCCGCACCCAAGATCATTTCTATTGTTGGTCCATGAGTCAATGGGGAAAGAACACAGAACTTGAGGGGTACGCTTCATTCCCGGCTTCAAATAACTATAAGGCTGGAACACAAAACCTTTAATTTTACTCACGCCGGGATCTTTAAACTTTGTATCGGCACGCAAATATTCGAATGAAACACCACCGCTGACTTTAGAGTCCGGGCTTGGATTCCACGTGTAATACTTAGGGTTGGTTGAGGTGCCTCTTATCATTAATCCAGAGCAATAATAAGCTGGCAGCTTTCCACCATCACACGAGTCTACAGTCGCCATATAATAGCGCTTCATCTCAGCAGCAACATCCTCCCCTACACCTGCCACAGCACTAGAACTCAACAAGGCTAACGCTATTATATTTAATGCGCCTATAGACAAATAATGCGCAGTGCGCATGCTCAATTTTTCATCATCAGCGCATGAAATGCCTTTTATGTTTTTTCGCTTCATCGCAAACGCCCCCGCAGACTTATTATTCTCTGGACTACCGTTATAAAGGGCGGCTAATAATTTGTATGCTGTCACAAATAACAGTTGCTTAGATAAATTTGGAATAGCATCAACTTTATTTATTTTGATTAGGCTCTGTACGAAATCAGCCGAAACCATTTTGAATTCCGCAGGCGCCGCCTGGGATTTGGTTGCAGACATCTTCTATGAACCCCGCCGCAGTGGGCGCCCACGAGCAGATGATCGCTTGATGCTCAACGGCGTCCTCTGGGTGCTCTGTTCTGGCGCTGCCTGGCGCGATATGCCTGAGCGCTTTGGCCCATGGTCGACGGTTTATCAGCGCTTCCGTGATTGGCGCAATCGCGGAGCGTTTGACCAGATGCTCTAGCGGCTTCACATCAAACTCAACGAGCAAGGGTTAATTGATCTGGAGACCTGGATGATTGACTCCACCGCAGTACGAGCAACCCGGGCCTCATCTGATGGCTGGCCTGCGCCATGCGATGTTTACGACATTACTTTTCGTACAGAGCCTAATGCGTTCTCAAGTCTGCCCTGCGAGGGCTGCATTCTTGCGCAAGCCATCCAAATAATTTGTCCATTGCTGCGCAGCCTCTCGGCGCTGTGGTAGCAGTTGGGCGCGCGCGTAAACAGCGCCCAGCACGCCCGGCATGCGGTGAAACAACTCCAATACAATCGGATCGACGCCCAAATGCGCGTGGGCGATGGTGCGGTAGGTGTCACGAAAACCGTGCGCATTGATGGGGTATTGCGGCCAGATCCGCTGATAGGCCTTTGCCTGAGACGTGGCGTCAATTGGGTAACCCGGGTAGACCGGGGAGACGAATACCCAGCCATCACCCGCTTCATCCACCACCCTCCGTTCATGTCGTTCGCGCAACAGCGCAAGGGCCTGCTCCGGCAGTGGCGCGATGTGCTTGCTCTTGTCCAGATGGCGGGTCTTCCCGACTATATAACGCCAGTAGGCCCTTTCTGTGAAGCCTGGACATGTAACTCCAGACCGGGTACTTCGCCGTCGTCCTACTTACCAAGTATCGCAATGGGACGCAGAAAGGCATCGCTGAGTTTTCGCCGTAATACAGGCGTAGAGGGGAATATCGTCATCTGCGGGTACTTTTTTTCGAAAAGAAAAATCACCCGGAAATATACCCGCAGCCGCCTCAGAAATGAGTGGAATACGACAGACGATTCTAGACTTAAGATCGAATTAAAATACTGAATTTATTACTGTTATGAATCTCGATGGACGTCAGTCATAAGCTATCAGGATCCCCAAAAAACATCTGGATCCGCGAGCGCAGCCAGCGTTCTCCCGGATCGTTGTCCTGTGCCCCGCGCCAGGCCATATGCAATTCAAAGGTTTGCGTGTCCAGCGGAGGGTCTTCAGCGCGTATGCCGCCAGCGGCTGTGAGCGCTTCTGCGGTGTAGTCGGGCACGGTGGCGATGATATCGGTGCCGGCCAGCAGGGTACTCAGGCCGTTGAACTGTGGAACAGCCAGCACGACGTGGCGTTTGCGGCCAAGTTTTTCCAGCTCGGTATCGATAAAACCACTCAGGTCGCCAGCGAATGACACCAGGGCGTGGGGCCGGGCGCAGAAATCATCCAGTGACAACGAACCCGGCACGGTGTCGGCGCGCAAGAGTTTAGGCTTGCTGCGACGTAACACTTTGCGTTTGGCATTGGCGGGCAGGTCGCTGGTGTAGCTGACGCCGACCGAAATTTCCCCGGACGCCAACAACGGCGGCATCAAGATGTAGTTCACCCGCCGCACCACCAGCACGATGCCAGGCGCTTCGGCGCGCAGGCGTTTGAGCAGCAGGGGGAGGAGGGCAAATTCCACGTCGTCGGACAACCCGATGCGGAACACCGAGGTGCTGGTGGCCGGGTCAAACTCGGATGCGCGGCTGACCGCCGTGGAAATTGAATCCAGCGCCGGGGACAGCAGCGCAAAAATCTCAATGGCCCGCGCCGTAGGTTCCATGCTGCGCCCGGTCCGCACGAACAGCGGATCATCGAACAGGTTGCGCAGGCGCGATAACGCCGCACTGATCGCCGGTTGGCCGAGGAACAATTTCTCTGCGGCACGGGTCACACTGCGTTCATGCATCAAGGTTTCAAAGACGATCAGCAGGTTAAGATCGACGCGACGCAAGTCGTTACGGTTCATCTCGCTGGCTTCACAGGCGGGTCTAGAGGGACTTAGGTGACGGATCTTACGGGCATACAGGCCAAATCGTCACTGCCTAGATTTGCTTTCTGATTGCCTGATCGGATTAACTTTGCGCTTTGAGCAGCTTTTTGACGGCCTCGGTGTCGCAAGAACCGCGGCCGCCGATCAATGTCAGACATGTCGACTATTAATGCTGTCTGTTAGTCTTGCGCACAAAGCCCCGATAAAGTCCTGGGGTATTAGCGATTAATTTGGCGAGGTTTGCGATGTCGCGCACGATCCGTTTTCACAAGTTTGGCTCGGCCGAGGTGCTCAAGTGCGAAGAGCACGAGGTCGCTGCGCCCGCGCCCGGAGAAGTGCAGGTGCGCGTCGAAGCCATTGGTATCAGTTGGTACGACGTGCTCTGGCGGCAAAATCTGGCACCGTCACAGGCTCGTCTGCCCGCCGGTATCGGTCAGGAGATGGCGGGGGTCGTGACCGCAGTGGGTGAGGGCGTGAGTGACTTGAAGCCGGGCGACAAGGTGGCCAGCTTTCCTGCGCACAGTGCCAATGACTACCCGAGCTATGGCGAGCAGGTCCTGATGCCGCGTTCTGCCCTGACCCTCTATCCTCAGGTGCTGAGCCCGGTGGAGGCCAGCGTGCATTACACGCCCTTGTTGATTGCCTATTTCGCCTACGTGGACTTGGCGCGGGTCAAGCCGGGGCAGACCGTGCTGATCACCGACGCCAGCCATTGCGCAGGGCCTTCGTTCGTGCAGATGGGCAAAGCGTTGGGCGCCAAGGTGATCGCGGCCACCAAAGATGCCGCCGAGCGCGATTACTTGTGCGAACTGGGCGCCGACAAAGTGATCGTTACCGAAGAACAGGACTTGCTGATGCAAATCAACAAGATCACGGACGGTCGAGGCGTAGACACTGTGTTCGACGGGTTGGGCGGGCCGCAAATGTCAGTGCTGGGCGATGTGCTTGCCCCGCGCGGCAACCTGGTGCTTTACGGTTTGCAAGGCGGTAATCAAACGCCATTTCCGGCCTGCGCGGCGTTCCAGAAAAACATTCAGTTCTTTGTGCATTGCATCGGTAATTTCACCGGCAAGCCGGAATTGGGTATCGCTCAGGACCAAGAGGCCATGGCCCGTGCGTTGCAAGCCATCAATGAATGGACGGCCGACAGGATCCTGCGCCCGCTGGTGGTCAAAGTGTTTCCTTTCGAGGAGTTTGTGCAAGCGCATCGTTATATGGATGAATGCCCGTGCAGAGGGCGAGTCGCCCTGCAAGTGTGAGTTCGCATCGTGTTAACGGGCTGATGAAAACGTCACCCACCCTGGATGAGGGTGGGTGACGTTTTTGTTTGGGTTAATCATTCAGGTTGAAACTTCTCGGTTTGATGTTTAAAGGCTATTCGATGTGTTTAAAGTGTTCGAGGATTACTTTGTGGTCTTGTTAAACATTAAAGTGTGACCGGTCAGTCTAATTATTTATATGCTCAAATGGCTTTTCATTTGGGTGCGAATACTGATAGCTTACTGATGGCCACTCATATGGAAGTTGGTTGGCATTGGGCGCATCTGGATGAATGCTAGTTGCGTAGTCTAATTCTTACATTTAAGTAATACCTCTCCTTGTTTTTATAGGGCGGGTATGTCTGGCCGCTTTGAGTGTGCCTGCGAATACTAATAAGACGTTGCGGAGGGTTAACCCATGAGTACCTTTCATGAGCAGGCCATGAGCTTTGTATATCAACAAGTTCTGCATCGCCTGACAGGGTTCTTCAGTCGGCATGAGCGCATTGCGTTGCAATTGTTGATACAGCGGTTACTGGTGGCCGCGGGCGGTGTCGAGCGTATCGGTCAGTTCCGGTTGATGGTGGTGCATGAGGGCGGCAAGGAAAGCGCCTATACCCTGGCGTTCTTGCGCGCAGCGCAGTTGAGTATTGCCGCCCGATCACCCGTGACGTTCATGTTGCGTCTGGCCGTGCTGCGCCAGCCGCGGCTTACGGCGTCGGTCATGGCAAGGTTTCATCACCAGTGCAATGAGTTATTCCTGTATGACGACGATCGCGTCGAACTGCTACAGGTCGATGACACGGGCGCACATCCCATCACACGCCATACCCCGTTCAATGAGCTGAGCCCGGTGGCCAGTCGGCAGGATGTCTTGATGTGGGGGCATGTGTCAGAAGGGGACGCAAGGGCGACTTTTTTGTATGGCGACCTGTTGTCACGGGCCGCGCTCTTTCAAACCGCCTACAGGTGGGGGGGCGTGGTCAATGCACTGATTGACAGACGCCCGCCGCCGCATCTGGGCGAATATGCGCATTGGATGATCAAGGTGGCACAGCGCCTGGGGCTCTGTACGGCCAGCCCGCCGGACGATGTACTGACGGCCGCGCTTGATATGTGCCGGCAACTTGATCAGGCATCGCGCTTGATGATGCCCCCGCATTCCATACCCGACCAGCGTCCTGTCAGTGCCGCGCCCCGCGGGGAGTTGGCGGTGATTAACGTGTTTGATTGTCTGTCCTGCGAGATGGAAATCCTCAACTCTGAGGCCCTTCATTTTACCGAAGGCCAATTGAATGCCCCGGGTGTCAATATTGAAGAGCCACAAACGGCAGTGGTGCTGGTTGAAGCCCATATGCAGGGGTTGCGTCACCGTTACACCGAAGCAGGCGATTATTGCAGTGGCGTCAGTTTATATCTGCAAAGTCTGGCCAAGCAAAATGAATGTAACCCTCGATACAAGGGGCAACTTACGGGTGTCATCGCAAGTGCATTTAATACACCCAAGCGAATTCAGAAGTTGCGAATACAGATAACGCAGTATTTGAATGATCTGTATAACTTGAGCGACGAGCATATCCGTTGTTTTATTCAATCGCCTTTTGTCGAACAGGGCGGCCAGTTGGAATCGTTCGTGCAGGGTAACTACCCCGACAAATTGCCGTTGTTAAACGAACTTCATCACGCCTTGCAAGCACAACCTGATGCCTGCGCGCGACACGCAGGCTGGCTTGAAACCATCAGCGGCCTGCCTATGAAATCCCTGCAGGCGCTTTATACCTTGCGCAAGATTGATCTGGCCGAAGGCACGACCCTGATCGACATTCTGGCGTCCCACGATCCCGGTAAGCGACGCGGCTGAACCATTCATCCATTAGCCATTGCCAACCCGCCGGACGACCTGATATCTGTACGCTTATCCAGTATTAAACGTCAGTGGTTTGTTCCGCCTGTGATTTCCAATCCCCTTGAAGACCCGTTGTACTACCTGAAGAACTTCCAGCACGTCCTGCACTGGATCAAATCCCGTTACGACGACCTGCTGAACCTCGAAGAGCAGTGCTTCATTGACACCTTCCTCCAGTTGCCGGGCGCCTCACAGGCGCTGTGGGTGAGGCTGGTCATGCGCAAGGGCACGCATTTTCGCGCCAGCAAGCTCAATTACGCAGAAATCGGGGACATCGCCGGTGCAGCGGCGCCCTTGCTGGAACAGGGGTGGGTGAATGACCAGGCACGGATCAACCTGGCAGACGTGTTCGAGGTGTTGCAAAAGGCAGAGTTGTTGCGCTTTTTCGCGGCGCATATTGCTGATCCCAAAGGCCGAAAGTCCGACTGGGAAGCCCGGTTGAGCCTTGAGCTGACCCATGAGCAACCCTTGGGCAACTGGTGCCCGGGCCTTGAAGACCGGCTGTTGACCCTGACCAACCGGGCCCTGGGTGATCGTCTGCGCCTGATGTTCTTCGGCACCCTCAACCAGAGCTGGTCCGACCTGGTATTGGCTGACTTGGGTCTGTTTACCTATGAGGCCGTGCCATTGAGCCCGGCGTCCCGTGCCCTGCGGTGTCGGGCTGATATTGACGGCTATTTGCACCTGCATGCGTGCCGCGAACAGTTCGAAGCCGCGCAAGACGTCGAACTCGTTTTGCAGCACGTGCTGGACTACACCGCCGATAACCGCTGGCTGGCACGTCGCCGCGCGCGTTTGTTGTTTCAATTGGGGCACTACCACGAGCGTGCCGGCGATCATTTGCGAGCCCTGCACATTTACCCTCATAGCCAGCACCCGCAAGCCCGTGTGCGCACGGTGCGGGTCATGGAGCACCTGCAAGCGTACGAGCAGGCGTATGCGCTGGCACAAACGGCCGAGCAGGCACCGTTGACTGACGCGGAGCTCCAGCAGGTGCAGCGCATGATCCCGCGCCTGCGGCGCAAACTCGGCTTGCCCGCCGAGCCACGCGCCAAACCCCGCGCCCCGCAACGCCTTGACCTGTGCCTGGAGCGCCATGCGCAGCGTTCAGTGGAGTTCAGCGTGGTGGCCCATTTGCACACCGAAGATGCACCGGTGCATTACGTGGAAAACACCCTGATCAACGCATTGTTCGGGTTGTTGTGCTGGCCTGCCATTTTCGCGCCGTTGCCGGGTGCATTTTTTCATCCGTATCAAAGCGGCCCCGCCGATTTGCTGGAGGACGACTTCCACGCGCGTCGGGCCGAGTTGTTCGACGCCTGCTTCGCGCAATTGCACGACGGACGATACCGCCACACCATTCGCGACACGTACACCCGAAAATACGGCCTGCAGTCGCCATTCGTGGCCTGGGGCCACCTGAGTGAACACCTGCTGGAGGAGGCGCTGAACTGCCTGCCGCCCGCGCATTTGCAGCTGTGGTTCAGTCGGCTGTTACTGGACATAAAAGCCAACCGCACCGGCATGCCCGACCTGATCCAGTTTTGGCCCGCGCAAAAAACCTACCGCATGATCGAAGTCAAAGGGCAAGGGGATCGCCTGCAAGACAACCAGCTGCGTTGGCTGGCCTTTTGCGAGCAGCACCAGATGCCGGTCACGGTGTGTTACGTGCAATGGCAGGAATGCACCGCGTGAGTTATCGCATAGCAGTCAGGGCCTTGTGCGAGTTCACGGCCAAAATCGGTGACCTTGACCTGCGCTTCACGCCGTCCCCGAGTGCGCAACAAGGCATGGCCGGGCATCGCACCGTGGCATCCCGCCGCTCTGCCAGCTATCAAGCTGAACTGAGCCTTGAGGGTCATTACCGCACGCTCTGTGTACGGGGCAGGGCCGATGGCTACGACCCGCTGAACAACGTGCTGGAAGAGGTCAAAACCTTTCGCGGGGACTTCGCGGCCCTGCCGGCCAATCATCGTCACCTGCACTGGGCACAGGCCAAGGTGTATGGCTGGTTGTTGTGTCAACAATTGGAGCTGCCCGCGGTCAATCTGGCGCTGGTGTATTTCGACATCGTCAGTGAAAAGGAGACCCGGCTGCAGGAACAATGGAGCGCCGCTGACCTGCAACAGTTTTTCACCCGCCAATGTGAGCAGTTTCTGGCGTGGGCGGAACAGGAGGTGGCGCACCGCGCCCTTCGCGACGAGGCCGCCCGCGGGCTGGCATTTCCCCACCCGGTATTTCGCACCGGGCAACGCCCGCTGGCCGAGGCCGTGTACAAAACCGTCAGCACCGGCCGCTGCCTGATGGCCCAGGCGCCAACAGGGATTGGTAAAACGGTGGGCACGCTGTTCCCGCTGCTCAAGGCCATGCCTGCGCAACAGCTGGACAAACTGCTGTTCCTCACTGCCAAAACCCCTGGCCGACAGTTAGCGCTGGACGCGGCGCAACGGCTGTACCCCGCCGCAGGCCCGACAGCGCTGCGCGTACTTGAGCTGGTGGCACGGGACAAAGCCTGCGAATACCCGCAAAACGCCTGCAATGGCGAGGCCTGCCCATTGGCCAACGGTTTTTATGACCGTTTGCCGGCCGCGCGTCAGGCCGCCGTTGAGCACTCGCTTCTCGATCAGGCCACGTTGCGCGAAGTGGCCCTGGCGCATCAGGTATGCCCGTATTACTTGAGCCAGGAAATGGCCCGCTGGGCCGATTTGGTGATCGCCGATTACAACTATTACTTCGACTTCAGTGCCTTGTTGTATGGCCTGGCACAGGCCAACCAATGGAAAGTCGCCACCCTGATCGACGAAGCCCACAACCTCGTGGAGCGGGCCCGCCAGATGTACAGCGCAAGCCTCGACCAGTACAGCCTGAACGCGGTGCGCCTGAATGCGCCGGCGCCCCTCGACAAGGCGTTCAAGCGCCTCAATCGCGAGTGGAACGCACTGCACAAAGCGCAAATCGGCCCGTATCAGGTTCATCCGCAACTGCCGGGCAAGTGGCTGAACGCGTTGACGGCCTGCATCACCGCGATAGGCGATTACCTCAACGATCACCCGCACGGCATGACCGGCGAGCTGCAGGGTTTTTACTTCGAGGCGCTGCAATTTAACCGGGTGGCGGAGCTGTTCGGCACGCCTTTCATTTTCGATGTCACCCTGCGGGACACCGGCAAGCGCCGCTTGTCACAGCTCACGCTGCGCAATGTGGTGCCCGCGGCTTTTATCGGACCGCGCCTGGC
Source organism: Pseudomonas sp. BS-2016 (assembly GCF_001806145.1). NCBI lineage: Bacteria > Pseudomonadati > Pseudomonadota > Gammaproteobacteria > Pseudomonadales > Pseudomonadaceae > Pseudomonas > Pseudomonas sp. BS-2016. The sequence continues at coordinate 226,659 of NZ_MLCT01000037.1, read as the reverse complement.
CAGTGCGCACAGTAATGTGCTGTTTTCAGCCACCCTTAACCCCCGCGCGTATTACGCCAATCTGCTCGGGCTAGCGCCAGACACGGTATGGGTCGACGTCGAGTCGCCGTTCAAGGCCGAACAGCTGTCGGTGCGCGTCATGAGCCACATCTCCACCCGCTTCAGCCACCGGGCAACCTCCCTGGCGCCGATTGTCGAGCTGATGGCCGAGCAGTTTGAACAGCGGGCGGGCAACTACCTGGCGTTCTTCAGCAGTTTTGACTACTTGCAGCAAGTGGCCGCGCTGCTGGCTGAACGCTACCCGCACATCCCCCAGTGGCAACAGGCCCGGCGCATGGATGAAACAGCGCGTCAGGGGTTTCTCGACCGTTTCACCCTGACCGGGCAGGGCATCGGTTTTGCGGTGCTGGGCGGCGCATTTGGAGAAGGCATCGACCTGCCTGGCGCACGCCTGATTGGCGCCTTTATCGCCACCTTGGGGCTGAGCCAGTTCAACCCGGTCAATGAACAGATCAAACAGCGCATGGCCGCGTTGTTCGGAGCAGGGTATGACTACACCTATCTGTATCCGGGCTTGCAAAAGGTCGTGCAGGCGGCCGGTCGCGTGATCCGCACCCAAAGCGATCAGGGCACAGTGTTCTTGATTGATGACCGGTTTGCCGAGCCCAACGTGCAACAGCTGTTGCCCGCGTGGTGGGCGTTGCAGTAACGACTCCACTGATCGGAAACAGCCTGAAACATTATTCGCTGCAATATCACAGCGACATCACCGGCTGATAGACTGCGCGCCGCTGAAAATCTGCCAGTCGTCCGAGCAGATTGGCGCCCTTGCCGTTGAGTACTGAACGTGAAACGTGCGTTTTTGCTGTATGTGGTCTGCATGACCCTCGTCCTGGCCGGGTTCGCCTGGATCTTCATCACCCTCTACCGCTAACTCCACGCCTGCGCGTGTATGGCAAACTCCCAGACCTTGGGCGCTTTCGTCGCCCGTTCTTGTCGAGGAGAGTGTCATGAGCATCAAGCGTTTCGGAACAGGCGCCATAGGCGCCGGTGGTCAGCCGTTGCCCTTTGCCCGCGCCGTGGAAGCCGATGGCTGGCTGCACGTTTCGGGGCAGGTGGCCATGGAGCAGGGCGAAATCATTGCTGGCGGCATCGTCGAGCAAACGCATAAAACCATGCAAAACCTGATCGCAATCCTCGAAGAAGCCGGTTACGGCCTCGAAGATGTGGTGCGTGCAGGCGTGTGGCTGGCCGATCCGCGGGACTTCTGGAGTTTCAACAAGGTGTTCGCCAGCTATTTCAAGGCTGAACACGCCCCGGCCCGCGCCTGCGTACAGGCAATGATGATGGTGGACTGCAAGGTCGAAATCGACTGCATTGCCTACAAAGCCAAGGGGTGAGCCATGAGCCGGAGCGAAGTGGAAAAGGGCGCGGCGCGTGTCGCAGACCACCTGCTGTGTGATGTCAGCCTCCCGGCCCTGGTGATTCATCGCCAGGCGCTGGAGCACAACATTCGCTGGATGCAGGCGTTCGTCACGGGCAGCGGCGGCGAGCTGGCCCCCCATGGCAAAACCAGCATGGCCCCGGCCTTGTTTCGTCGGCAAATGGCGCAGGGCGCCTGGGCGATGACCCTGGCCACCGCGGTGCAGACCCGCACGGCGTATGCGGCCGGGGTGCGCCGGGTGTTGATGGCCAACCAGTTGGTGGGTCGCCCGAACATGGCCCTTATCGCTGACCTGTTGGACGACCCCGGTTTTGAATTTCACTGCCTGGTCGATCACCCGGACAACGTTGCCGCCCTCGGCGCGTTCTTCGCTGAACGCGGCCAGCGTTTGAACGTGATGATCGAATATGGCGTCGCAGGCGGGCGATGCGGTTGCCGGACCGAAGCCCAGGTCATGGCCCTGGCCGCTGCCATCCGCGCGCAACCGGCGTTGGCACTGACCGGGATCGAAGGCTACGAAGGGGTGATTCACGGCGCACAGGCCGTCACCGACATCCGCGCCTTTGCCGCCTCCTTGGTGCGCCTGGCGCTCACCTTGCAGCGTGACGGCGCGTTTGCGCGAGACACGCCGATCATCACCGCGTCGGGCTCGGCCTGGTATGACCTGATTGCCGAAGCCTTCGCCGCCGAGGCGGCCAGTGGACGCTTCCTGAGTGTTTTACGCCCCGGCAGTTACGTGGCCCATGATCACGGGATCTACAAAACAGCGCAATGCTGCGTGCTGGATCGGCGCAGCGACTTGCACGAGGGCCTGCGCCCGGCGCTGGAAGTGTGGGCTCAGGTGCAATCGCTGCCCGAACCCGGATTGGCCGTGGTGGCGCTGGGCAAGCGCGATGTGGCGTATGACGCAGGGCTGCCCGTCCCGTTGAAGCGTTACCGCGAAGGGGATGCCGCTGACGTGGGCGATGACGTGAGCGCGTGCACCGTAACGGCGCTGATGGACCAACACGGGTTCATGACGGTCGCTCCCGGCATTGAGCTGCGCGTGGGCGACATCATCAGCTTCGGGACGTCCCACCCGTGCCTGACGTTCGATAAATGGCGTACGGGCTGCCTGGTGGACGAACAGCTCACGGTGGTTGAGCCTTTCGAGATCTTTTTTTAAGCCTTTGGCGGTTGAGGCACGCGGTTGCGCTTAGGTGACCGCGCCCCTCAGTCGCGGAAAAACACCTGCACCAGGTGGTAGCCAAATTTGCTTTTGACCGGGCCATGCACCACGCGCAGCGGTTTTTTGAAGATGATCTGGTCGATCACGCCAACCATTTGCCCCGGCCGCACTTCGCCCAGATCGCCGCCGCGCTTGCCCGAAGGGCAGGTCGAGAACTTCTTGGCCAGCACGTCGAAGGCTTCGCCCTTGGCAATGCGTTGCTTGAGGGACTCGGCTTCTTCTGCGGTTTTCACCAGAATGTGGCGGGCTTGAGCTTTCATGGGGCGTATACCTTGCAGCTGTAGGGCAAATTCGAGGGCGCGGATTATGCCTGAGTTTTCGCCGGGATCATTGCTCGAATCAGGGTCGCCAGCTTATCCACCGAGAACGGCTTGCCGATCATGTCCATGCCTGTGTCCAAAAAGCCCTCGCGCTCGATCGCACTTTCGGCGTAGCCGGTCATGAACAGTACGCTCAGGCCGGGTCGCTGTTGACGGGCGATTTCCGCCAACTGGCGGCCGTTCATGCCGGGCAGCCCCACGTCGGTCACCAGCAAGTCGATGCGCAGCGACGACTCCAGCAATGCCAACGCGGTTTTGGCATCCGGCGCCTGATGGGCGGTGTAGCCCAACTCATCCAGCACATTGAGCACCAGCGTGCGCACGGCCGGGTCATCCTCTACCACCAGCACGCTTTCACCTTCGATGGCGCAGGGCGCATCGGGGCGGGTGACTGGCGGACGGGGTTGCACCTGCAGGTTGTAATGGCGGGGCAAGTACAGGCGCACACACGTGCCGTTGCCGCTTTCACTGGTGATGGTCACGTGCCCGCCCGACTGCTGGGCAAAGCCATAAATCATCGACAGGCCCAGCCCCGTGCCCTGGCCAATGGGCTTGGTGGTGAAAAACGGATCGAACGCTTTGGCCAGCACCTGTGGCGTCATGCCCGAGCCGTTGTCGCTGACTTCGAGCATCACATAGTCCCCGGCCTTGACCGGCTCCAGGGTGCTGATGTCCGTGCCGTCGAGGTAGCTGTTGCGGGTGCGCACGCGCAAGGTGCCGCCTTGGGGCATGGCATCGCGGGCGTTGATAATCAGGTTCAGCAAGGCACTTTCCAGCTGGCCCGCATCGGTGTTGACGGCCCAGATGTTCTCGCCCAGTTGCACATCAAGGGTGATATGGGCGCCTTTGGTGCGCCTGAACAGCTCTTCCAGTGAGGTCACCAGATGATTGGGGTCCAGCGGCTTGCGGTCCAGCGACTGGCGCCGTGAAAACGCCAGCAGCCGGTGGGTGAGGGCTGCCGCCCGCTGTGCCGAGGAAACCGCTGCATCGGTAAAACGGCCGATCTCGGCGCTGCGGCCCGCCGCAATGTAGCGTTTCATCAGGTCAAGGCTGCCGATGATGCCGGTGAGCATGTTGTTGAAGTCATGGGCGATGCCGCCGGTCAATTGACCCACGGCTTCCATCTTCTGAGCATGGCGCAGCGCGTCTTCGGCCCGTTCGCGCTCCTGCATTTCGCGTTGCAGCTGAACGTTGGCTTCAGCCAGCGCCTGCGTGCGTTCAGCCACCCGTTCTTCCAGGGTTTCATTGAGGTGGAGCAGGGCTTGTTCGGTTTTCTTGCGTTCGGTGATGTCCAGCGCTGCGCCCATGAACCGCTGGGCGCGGCCCGAGTCCGCACTGAAGCAACGGCCGCGGGCGAACACCCAGCGGATGGTGCCGTCGGCGTCCAGCAGGCGGTATTCCTCGGCGTACTCGCCATTGCTGGCCACACAGGCTTTGATCGAGCGCGTCAGCAGGCCCCGGTCTTCGGGGTGGACGCCTTGTAAATACGCGGTAATCGGTAATTGCCCCGACAACTGCGGCTCGATGCCATGCATCTGCGCGAATCGGCTGTCGGTCACGAACAGGTCCTGGTCGATGTTCCAGTCCCAGGTGCCCACGCCATTGGTGACGGTCTGCGCCAGTCGCAGACGTTCCTCGGTGTCATGCTGGGCTTGGCGCGTGGCTTTTGAGCGCTGGCGCAGCTTGATGGCCGTGCGACGGCGGCGCGAAGCCTTGACCGCCATCATCAGGACCCCGGCCACCGTGCCGGACTCGTCGCACACCGGGCTGAAGGTCAGGTCGAGCCACATTTCATTGGCGTGCTGGCGATCAGGGATCAAAAAATACTGGTCGACGTGGGTGCGGCTTTCGCCTGCCAGCACGGCGTCAATGATCGGCTGGGTGAACTCCCGGTACTCGGGCCAGCTCTGGTGCACCGGCTGGCCGAAGGCGTTCGGGTGTTTGTCACCGGCCAGCACGGCAAAGCTGTCGTTGTAGATCTGCGTCAACTGCTGGCCCCACAGCAACAGCATGGGCATGGGCGAGTTCATTAACAGCTGCACGCAGGTGCGCAGGCTTTGCGGCCAGTCAGCCACATCACCCAGCGGGTTTCGTTGCCAGTCCAGGCGTTGCGACAGGGGCGCGAGTTGGCTGAGGGAAAATACGGCGCTCATGAAAAATCCTGAGGGTGTCAATCGTGGGTGCGTCTATTTAAGGCCGGATATGGGTGAAACGCTATTAACGACGTGAACAGGGTTAAATTTGGGCAAAAGGCCATCATTTGCGACTAAGGTCGTATGAGGCAGCGGCTTAGCCTTTCGTACAATTGCGCCCCCTTTTGCATTGAGCGCTTTAGCCCCGGTTTTTGACCGAAGGTGCAGGCTCAATGGTTTTCGTCTTGCGAATGATTCGCTGCTGGAGCTTGTACATGGTTGTCCCTTTTTCGTTGTTGCCACCGTGCCGGGTTGCACGCCTGAGCGCGCTGGCCGTGTGCGCCGGTTTTGCCGCACATACCCAGGCCGGCGGTTTTATTGAAGACAGCACCGCCAAGCTCGAAGCCCGAACGGTGTACTTCAATCGCGATTTCCGGGACGGCAGCACTTCCAGCCCGCAAGGCGCCTCCAAGCGCGAAGAAACCGCCCAGGGGTTTATCCTCAACGTGCAATCTGGCTACACCGAAGGCACCGTGGGCTTTGGTCTGGACGCGCTGGGCATGCTGGGCCTGAAACTGGATTCCAGTCCCGCCGACAGCAACAGCGGGCTGTTGCCTTCGACCGGCAGCGACCCGCGTCGTTCCAAGGACCAATACGCGAAAATCGGCGTCACCGCCAAAATGCGTATATCTGACACGGTGCTCAAGTACGGTGCCTTGCTCCCGGACCTGCCGTTGCTCAAGTACAACGACGGCCGTTTGCTGCCGAACATGTTCAACGGCGCGATGCTGGTGTCCAAGGATGTCAACGACCTGACCATCATGGCATCGCGCCTCAATCGCTACACCGCGCGTGATTCCACCGACCCGCAGGATTTGCGCCTCAACTGCAAGAACAAGCGTTATGGCTGCAACATCACGGCCGATCACTTCAACATGTACGGCCTGGACTACAAGGTTAACGAGCGTCTGACCGCGCAGTACCACTACGCCGAACTGCAAGACATCTATCGCCAGCAATTCGTCGGTCTGCTGGCCAACCAGCCGATCGGGCCGGGCGTGCTGTCGGCCGACGTGCGCCTGCTCAAAAGTGACGATGCCGGTTCTGCCAAGGCATCGACCATCGACAACCGCGCACTGGGGGCCATGCTGGGTTACTCGCTGGGCGGGCATAAAGTCAGCGCGGGCTGGCAGCGCATGAACGGCGACACGTCGATGCCGTATCTGGATGGCAGCAACCCGTACCTGGTCAACTACCTGCAAGTCAACGATTTCGCCAACGCTCAGGAACGCTCCTGGCAAATGCGCTACGACTATGACTTCAAGGCCATGGGCTACAACGGCTGGTCGTTCATGACCCGCTACGTGAACGGCGACAACATCAAGGTGGTGGGCCGCGCCGAAGAAGGCAAAGAGTGGGAACGCGACACCGAGGTCAAATACATCGTGCAAAGCGGCACGTTCAAAGACCTGAGCCTGCGCTTTCGCAATGCCACCTACCGCACCAACTACTCCAAATTCGCCCGCGACGTGGACGAAACCCGCCTGATCGTCAGCTACAACCTCAACATCTGGTAACGCACATTCCCCGCGCCTCAGCCCGGTATCGACCGGCTGATTCGCGGTGCGCAGGGCCGCTTGGCGCTCTATAGTCAGCGGCACGACGACTGCGGAGCCTTTTGTGTATGAAAACCCTTCTGCTGATTGGCATGGGCGCTGGCGATCCTGAACACATCACGGTGCAGGCGATCGAAGCGCTCAATCGTGCGTCCGTGTTTTTTGTACTGGATAAAGGCCCCATTACCCAGGATCTGGTCCGGCTTCGGCTGGAAATCTGCCAGCGTTACATCCGTAACCCGGCGTATCGCGTGGTTCAGGTCAACGATCCCAAGCGTGACAGCGCAACCGCGTCTTACACCGCCGGGGTCGAGCACTGGCACGCGCAACGCGCCGAGGTCTACGCACGCTTGATCGACAGCGAACTGGCCGACGGAGCCTGCGGGGCTTTTCTGTTGTGGGGCGAGCCTGGGTTATACGACAGCACGCTGCGTATTCTTGAGCGGGTTCGTGAGCAGGGCAGCAGCGCGTTTGACTATCACGTGATCCCCGGCATCAGCAGTGTGCAAGCCCTCGCGGCCCGGCATCGCATTCCCCTCAACGGCATCGGCCAGCCGATCCGCATCACCACCGGGCGACAACTGTGCGCCGATGACCTGGACAACGTCGTGGTCATGCTCGACGCCCAGTGTGCGTTCGAAGCCTTTGTCGACGAAGACCTCGACATTTACTGGGGCGCTTACCTCGGCACCGCCGATGAAATCCTGATTGCCGGCAAGTTGCGCGACGTGTGCGCACAGATCAAACAGGCCAGGGAGCAGGCCAGGCAGCGCAAAGGGTGGGTGATGGACACTTATGTGTTGCGTCGACGCTCACCATGACCCCAGTACGCAGTCCCTGTACTCGATCCACGGACTACGCCAAATCAAGACATGGACTACTGCTCATAAGGTAACGCGACGTTACTGTTCGCCCGGTTAATCCATCGCGCGAGCAGGTAATGCCATGCCCCGACACTTTTGCGCCTACATTGCCGGCATTGATGGTCTGCGGGCCATTGCGGTGCTGGCCGTCATTGTGTTTCACCTCGGCTACCTGAACGTTCTACCCGGCGGTTTTGTCGGGGTGGACATGTTTTTTGTGATTTCGGGGTATGTCATCAGTCAGTCCCTGAGTGAGCGCTCGTCAGACGGGTTAGGGGCCTGCCTGGCCGATTTTTATCGCCGCCGCTGCGTGCGCATCCTGCCTGCCTTGCTGTGTGTGCTGCTGGTCAGTTTTGTGCTGTCTGCCCTGTTCATGCCGCAATTTTGGCTCAGCGATCACTTCAATCGCACCGGCCTTGCGGCGTTTGTGGGGCTGAGCAATGTCGTGTTGGCGCAGCACACGCAGACCTATTTTTCCCCCGGCAGCGACCTCAACCCGTTTCTTCACACCTGGTCACTGGGGGTCGAAGAACAGTTCTATTTAGTGTTCCCGGGGCTGTTTTGGCTGTGGCTGCGTTATCGCTCACGGGTTTGGCTGGCACGGGCGCTGCTGCCCGGCCTGGCGTCGGCGTCTTTGCTGATTTGCGCGATCCAGTCCACCGCTGCGCCGCTGTCGGCGTTTTACCTGCTGCCCGGGCGCTTTTGGGAGCTGGCAGCCGGGGCCATGCTGTTCCAGGCCATGGGCACCCGGCGCGGCGTCATGACCTCGGGGGCACTGCCGCATGCTGCCTTGATAGCGGGGGCAGTCTTGCTGCTCGGCAGTTTCTGGCTCGCCCGGCCGGGCCCGTTTCCATTCCCGTGGGCACTGGTCACGGTGGCGGGCACGCTCTTGATGCTGGCCGGGATCATCCTGCCCGCACCTGAAACCACCTCGCCGTTGCAGCGTGCGCTGTGCAGTCCCGCGCTGACCTATCTCGGCCGATTGTCTTACTCGCTGTACCTGTGGCATTGGCCGGTCAGGGTGTTTTTTCAATGGACCACAGGCCTGCAACTGCTGTGGGTGCAGTGCCTGTACCCGCTGCTGGTCTTTGCGCTGGCGGCGGCGTCCTATCACTGGATCGAACGGCCGGTGCGCGCCAACCCGTCGGCATGGCTGCGTACGCCGCGGCGCACGGTGGCCCTGAGCGGTGCCGCAGTTGGCCTGTGCGCCCTCATGGCGGTGGCCATCACGCGCACGCCCGAATTTTTCTCCTTGAGCCAGACCCGCGACAGCTACACCTGGCATGCGTACCGCCACTGGCCCAGAGAGCCTGTGCCAAAAATTGAAGACCCACGCCTCGAAAACCGGCAGTTGTTTGTGCTGGGGGATTCGCATGCCGCGGCCTACCGCACCCTGTTCAAGTGGATCTCCTTGCAATTGGGCATTGAGGTCATTGAATACGAGCGGGGCGGCTGCGGGGTGCTGACCCTGATCGCCGGTGACACGGCCCGTTGTGCGCAACGCCGCGAAGCCGACTTCAAGGACATTGCAGCCCGTGCGCGCCCCGGCGACATCGTGTTTCTGCCCTCGCTGCGCATGCCCGAGCTTGATGGCCTCGACTGGGCCCGAGGTGAAGAGGCAGTGGTCAACGAGTTGCTGGCGGGCATCGAGCGCGAGCAACAGGCCGCACAAGCCTCGGCGCTGGCGACCCTGAGCAGGCTGTACGCGCTTGACGTGCAGGTGCTGGTCGAAGCGCCCAAACCGCTGTTCAAGGCCGCGCCGAGTCGCTGTTCCGACTGGTTCAACCAGATGAACCCGGTGTGCGCCCCCGGTCTGACGGTGTTTCGCCATACGTTGCAGCGTTTGCGCGCGCCTCAACTGGCCTTGCTTACGCGCCTGCAACAACAGCACCCCGCGCTGGCGGTGTGGGACCCGTTCCCGGTGCTGTGCCCGACGGACGTGTGCTCGGCCTATGACCGCAACAACGGCAAACCGCTGTTCTTTGATTCCAACCACCTCAGCGGCCACGGCAATCGCGTGCTGGCGCCGTCCTTCAGTGCCGCGCTGCAAGCCTTGTGGGGGATCACGCCGTTAGAGTGAGCGGTTTTTGGCCTCGATCCACTGCGCCATGTATTGCGTACTTTTGTGATGGTGATGGCGCAACATGGCCCCGGTGAAATTCTGGCGACGATGACGCTCAAGGTCGGCACGACAGGCCTCGATACGCTGCACCAGCGCCGGGCCATGAACGCGCTGCTGAAAACGTTCAGCCAGCAATGCCCGGCCATGCGCTTGAGCCTGCTGCCACACGGCCTCGTTGCGGTACAACTCGACGGCCGCGGCGGCAAGTGCGGAGGCCGAGGTGGCAATGGCCCCGGCCCATGGCAAGTCACCGTGCATGCCCTCGGCACCCACCGGTGTGGTGACGTTGGGGGTGCCGCACAGCATAGCGTCAGCGATTTTGCCCTTGATGCCTGCACCAAAGCGCAACGGCGCCAGGCAGACCCGCGCCTGGCGCATCACCGCCAGGGCATCCTCGGCCCAGTTGAGGACATGGAACCCCTGGGCCGGGTTATGCAAGGCGGTGGCCTTGGGCGGGGTATAAGCGCCATAAATGTGTAACTGGGCATCCGGCAGTTGCTGTCGGATCAGCGGCCAGACCGTGTTTTTCATCCACAGCACCGCGTCCCAGTTTGGCGCATGGCGAAAGTTGCCGATGCTCAAGAAGTGCTGGCGCTGCGCGTAGGGCACAAACGTTTCGGGCACGCCATCGACCATCAGCGGGCACAGGTGCAGCAAGGCGTTGGGGACGTGAAACTGCTCCACCAGCAAGTCGATCTCGTAGTCGGAAATCATCAGGTTCAGGTCGCTGCGGTAAATCGCGGCCAGCTCGCGCTGCGCGAGGTCGGTGTCGGCCATGTGCTCGAAGATCGCATGCGGGGCAGGGGCGAACAGCGCGCTGAAATCGTCCGGGTCGGTGTCGTGCTTGAGGCGTGCCTTGAGCTGCTGATGGCGGGTGTCGCGCAGGCTTTGCAGGTCTGAGGTTTCCAGCACTCGCAGGGCCTGGGGGCAATGTTTCTCGACCCGCCAGCCGAATTGTTCCTCCATCATGAAACGGTCAAACAGCACGATGTCCGGTGCCAGTTCCCGGATGAAGGTATCGAAACTGCTGTTGTTCAGCGCGATGCTGACCTCGTCGATCCCCAGCGCCGCCAGATCCGCCTTGTGCTCGCCCACGCCTGCGGGGCTGCTGAACGTGATGTGCCAGCCCTGCTGCAAAAAACTCTCGATGATTTGCATCATGTGCCCACCGGCCGCGGACGAGCGCGGTTCCGGCCACACGTAACCGATGATCAGGACGCGGGTGGGGGCAGTCGACGGCATGGGGCAGATCCTTGAAACACGGAGGCTGAAAAAAGGCGGCAATTAAACCACAACGGGGTTGGGGCTAGTCCGCTTTGACGATGATGGCCGCCGTCACAGGCCGGATTATTCGTCACAGACCGCCCGCGCATTCGCGCAGCGAGAGACTGACGGAGAACCAAAGATGGACCCGACCCGAGTGAAAAGTCCGATAGAGCTTGAGCTGCTGGAACGCGCACGCACCCTGATCCCGGCCCTGCAAAGCCGTTCGGCCCAGGCCGACAAAGACTGCAAACTGCCGGATGCCACAGTGCGCGACTTGCAGGAAGCCGGTTTGCTGCGCGCCTTGCAGCCCAAGGCGTGGGGTGGTCACGAAGTGGACATTCGCACGTTCTTTGAAATCCAGATGATCCTGGCCGAAGGCTGCATGTCCACGGCCTGGGTGTTTGGCGTGATGGGCGTCCACCCGTGGCAACTGGCCCGCTACCCGGAACAGGCCCAGCGCGACGTGTGGGGCGAAGACAGCGCGGCGCTGGTGGCCTCCACCTACATGCCGGTGGCCAAGGTGACGCCGGTCAAAGGTGGGTATCAGGTCAGCGGCCGCTGGGGGTTTTCCAGTGGCAGCCAACACGCGCAGTGGTGTTTCCTCGGCGGCATTGTGCCGCAAGACGAAACCGGCCCCACCGAGCATGGGACCTTTTTGCTTCCGGCCAGCGATTACCGGATTGAACAGAACTGGGACGTGTTGGGCCTGCGCGGCAGCGGCAGTCACGACATTGTGGTCGAAGACGTTTTCGTGCCTGCCCACCGCGTACAGCGCACCAACAACTACAGCGTCGAAGCCACCCCCGGCCGCTTGATCAACACCAACCCGATGTACTCGATCCCGTTCGCCCAGGTGTTTGCCCGGGCGGTCTCGACCTCGGCCATTGGAGCCTTGCAAGGGGCGATCAACGCATTTCGCGACAACGCCGCCGGGCACATCGGCAAGCATGGCGCCAAAACCGCCGAAGACCCGGCCGCGCAAGCCGCCGTGGCAGAAGCGATCATCACCGTGGATGCTCTGAAACTGGTGTTGGCGCGCAACTACGGGCACTTGTTGGCGCTGGCCGAAGCGGGCCAGTACCCGGATGTCGAAACGCGCCTGTTGTACCGCTATCAGTCGTCCCACGTGACCAACGTGTGCGCCGACCGCGCCAGCGACCTGCTGCGGTGCATGGCGGCTTCGGGGCTGTACAGCGGCAACCCGGTGGCGCGGTATTTCCGCGACCTGCATCAAGCGCGTGGGCACATCGCCAACAACGAGGCGGCTTACCGGCGCAGTTACGGGCTGGTGCAGCTGGGCCTGCCCAACGCCGACCCGTTTGTCTAATCGGCTCCCACGCGTTGACCGCACCGCGCCCGTCGCTGCCCGTGAATGCTCACGGCAGTGGCGGGCGTGACGTCAGCATGAATTTCAGACCTCAGCGGATGGCACAACAACAATGACGGCTCAAGTTCAGTCTCAGTCCAGCTATGACGTGATCGTGGTCGGCTCCGGTGCCGGCGCCATGACCTCGGCCCTGTTCGCCGCCGATCAGGGCCTTTCGGTGCTGATTGTCGAAAAAAGTAACCAGTATGGCGGGACGTCGGCCATCTCTGGCGGCGGCATCTGGATCCCCAACAACCATTACTTCAAAGCCAAAGGCGGGCACGACAGCCCCGAGCTGTCGATGCAATACCTCAAGGCGGCGACCGGTGAACACGGCGATGAGGCGCGTCTGCAGGCCTATCTGGACAATGCCGCGCCGATGATCAAAGCACTGACGCACACGAGTCGCGTGCGGTATGCGGTGGCGGAAAAATACCCCGATTATTACCCGCACCTGCCCGGCGCCTTGCCGGGTGGGCGCACGCTGGACCCGGAGCTGTTCGACACCAGCCTGCTGGGTGACGAGCTGGCGAACCTGCGTAAGCCGTCGCCGTCCACCTTGCTGATGGGGCGCATCGCCTGGACCGCACGGGACGCGCACACCGCCATGGCCCGCAGTTTTGGCTGGCAGTGGCTGATTTTCAAATTGATGGCGCGCTACAAACTGGATTTCAAATGGCGCCGTAAAAGCAAATTCGATCGCCGCGCGGCGCTGGGCAGCTCGCTGGTGGCGTCACTGCGCCGCTCGCTGATGGACCGCAACGTGCCGCTGTGGCTGAACACCGATTTTGAAGAGCTGCTGGTCGACGATCAGCGCGTGACCGGAATTAAAGTCCGCAGCGCGGGCAACGTGCTGACGCTCAAGGCGCGGCGCGGGGTGATTTTTGGTTCGGGCGGCTTTGAACAGAATCAGGCCTTGCGCGAGCAGTTCTTGCCGCAACCGACCCGTGCCAGCTGGAGCGCCACGCCACCGGGCAACAACACCGGGGCTGCGTTGCAAGCGGGGCTCAAGGCCGGGGCTGCCACGGCCTTGATGGATTGGGCCTGGTGGGCGCCGACCATTGCCGTGCCCGGCGAAGAAAAACCCCGTGGGGTGTTTGCCGAGCGGGCGTTTCCGGGCGCCATCGTGGTTAATAGCCTCGGCCACCGGTTTGTCAACGAAGCGGCCCCGTACCTTGAATTTGTCGATGCCATGTACAAAGACAACCTCAAAACCGGCGGGCGTTCGGTGCCCGCGTGGGTCATTTTTGACGGGCACTTCCGTTTCCATTACGCGATGGGCCCGTTGATGCCCGCCCAAGTGGCGCCTGACAGCCGCTTGCGCAAAGAGTGGCTCAACACCGTGTACTGGAAAGCCGACAGCCTGGAGGCCTTGGCCGCGCAAATCGGCGTCGATGCCCAGGGCTTGGGCGATACCGTGCAAAAGATCAATCACTACGCCCAGACCGGTGAAGACCTGGACTTCGCCCGGGGTGGCAACGTCTTTGACCGCTATTACGGCGACAGCAACATCACCCCCAACCCGTGCCTGGCCCCGATTCGTAAAGGCCCGTTTTACGCCATGCGCCTGGACGATGAAGGCATCGTCAGCGGCGGGTTGCCCGACCAGTGCCAGCGAACCTGCGCTGGTCTGCATGGAATCGGCCGTCTGAATATTGTCTTTGAGCAGAACCGGGACGCCGTGCAGCGGACCCCGCACTTGGCCAAGGCTGCGTTCCTGATCCCTTTGAGCGGCAATTGTCAGTGCATCGGGGTTGAGTTCAATAATTGAATTAATGGCGGGGCCGTTTTTATCCAGGCGTTCAATACGATTCAGCAAGTAATTCACCACAGATACCGATGTAAGCCCTTGCAGTGTGTATTTGTCATTCAATTGGCTAACACTTGCGTACTCTACACCCTCAAGTAGATGCAGTTGCGCCGGATCAATCGGTTCACTATTGATAGTGTTGGGTGTCGAGGAAGCAGAAGTGGCAAATGCGTAGGGATGACTCAGCACACTTAACGCTAAAACCAGTGAAACTTTCAGAGCGGACAATCCTTGTCCTTTTATTGCTTGCATGTCTGACTCTCTTGCAGGTTGGTTTGTGATGTAACACGACAAGAATAGTCAGGCTTAACGTGGCAGATAGACGTGATTGCTCAGGATGTATGACTCATTGTTGCGCAGTTGACGCTCATGGCCGACGGATGAGGCTCGCCAGTTTTCTACGTCACCAACGGCGGTGATCTCGCGTGATACCGAGCCTTGGCGGCTGTTGGCCACGGGTCAACAGCATTGATCCCGCGCACGAATGTGTACGCGCGGCTTTCTGAGTGGGCCAGAGCGTGCTATTGCTTAGGGGGCATGACAGCTGAGGTGCAGGGTCACGCCGTGACTCTGCGTTCGCCACCGCAACGTTAATGAGGTGCAGATATGCCGGTAAAACATGATTTGGCTTTGGACTTGGGCATCACCAAGCATGAATTGAACAAGTTGAGTGCCGAGGATCCTCACCTTGCAGCGCTGATCCATAAGTACATTGAAGCGGATCAGCACGTGGTTGAAGCCGAAAAAAACGAGGCCATCGGCACTTCCGATGACACGTTAATCCTGCTCAAGGACAAGCGGTTGAAGGTCAAAGATAAAATCGTCATCGAACTGAAGAGGTTGAGCACCGCTCAGCACGCGCAATGAGTGCCCACGGAGCCGATATGTCCAACGCCATCAAAGTGGTTGCCATCCTGTGTGCCAAGCCAGGCAAGGGTGACGCCCTGAAAAAAGCGCTGCTGGCTTGCGTACCGGCGTCACGCAAGGAGCCAGGCTGTCTGTTCTATCACTTGCACGTCGACCGCGCAGATCCGCAACGGTTTGTGTTCATGGAGGGCTGGAAGGATCAGGCAGCAATTGATTTTCACCAAACAACCGATCACTACCAGAAAATGGTCGCTGCTGCGGCCGATTTGGTTGAGCACCGTGAGGTGCTGTATCTGGATGAATTGAGTCAGTGATGCGCTGACGGCGGCCCTGAACAGGCCGCCGTTTTTTTGCTTAAAAACTGGCCGTGTCCAGCTCAAACAACGGTTCGCTGCCCGCGCGAATCGATTGCTCCAGGCTCAGGATGCGTGGCAGCAAGCGGGTGAAGTAAAACCGCGCCGTTGCCAGCTTGGCGGTGTAGAACGGCGGGTCGGCGTCCATGGACGACTGGGCCACGTCCGCCATACGCGCCCACAGCCAGGCATAGGCCACGTAACCGAACAGGTGCAGATACTCCACCGACGCTGCGCCGATTTCATTAGGGTTACTCGCGGCCCGGGTCAACAGCCAATCAGTTACGTCTTCAAGGCGCTGCACGGCGTCGAGCAGTTCGCGGGCATAGGGCTTACCGGGCAGGCTGGCGAATTGCCGAATCTGACGCGTAAACAACCGCAAGGCTGCGCCGCCGTTGGCAACCACTTTGCGCCCGAGCAAGTCCAGCGCCTGAATGCCGTTGGTGCCCTCATATATTTGTGCAATCCGCACGTCGCGCACTAATTGTTCCTGCCCCCATTCACGGATATACCCGTGCCCGCCGAACACTTGCTGCCCGAGTACGCAGCTGTCGAGCCCGGTGTCCGTGAAAAAGGCTTTGGCGACCGGGGTGAGCAACGCCACCAATGCGCTGGCTTGCTCCTGTTCCTGCGGGTCGTCCGAAAACTTCGACAGGTCCAGTTGTTGACCGACATAGCTGGCGAATGCCCGGCCGCCTTCGGTCATGGCTTTCATGCTTAGCAACATGCGGCGCACGTCCGGGTGGACGATGATCGGGTCGGCCACTTTGTCAGGCGCCACTTTGCCCGTGGGGGCGCGACTTTGCAGGCGCTCGCGGGCGTAGGTACGGGCATTCTGATAAGACGTTTCGGCACAGCCGATGCCTTGAATGCCTATCGACAGGCGCTCGTAGTTCATCATGGTGAACATCGCGGCCAGACCTTTGTTGGCTTCCCCGATCAACCAGCCGCAGGCGCCGTCGAAATTCATCACGCAGGTGGCCGAGGCCTTGATGCCCATTTTGTGTTCGATAGAACCGCAGGTCACGGCGTTGGCAGCGCCCAGACTGCCGTCCGCATTGACCCGGCGCTTGGGCACCAGAAACAGCGATATACCCTTGGGCCCCGGCGGTGCATCCGGCAACTTGGCCAGCACCAGATGAATGATGTTCTCGGTCAGGTCCTGCTCGCCGCCGGTGATAAAGATCTTGCTGCCAGTGATGAGGAAGCTGCCATCGGCCTGCGGCTCGGCGCGGGTGCGGATAATGCCCAGGTCGGTACCCGCATGGGCTTCAGTCAGGCACATGGAGCCCGCCCAGCGGCCTTCATACATCGGCGGCAGGTAGGTGCTTTTCAGCGCGTGAGTCGCGTGGGCATCAATCGCCAGGCAGGCGCCGGAGCTGAGCGCCGAATACAGCGCAAAGCTGGAGTTGGCCGCATAGAGCATTTCTTCAAATTGCACGGCGAGCATTTTGGGCATGCCCATGCCGCCGAATTCAGGGTTGCCGGACAATCCCACCCAGCCGCCTTCAATGTACGTGGTGTAGGCCGCCTTGAACCCGCTTGGGGTGGTGACGGTGGTAGCTTGCCATTGAGCGCCTTCTTCGTCGCCGCTGCGGTTGAGCGGCGCAATCAGTTGGCCAGTCACTTTGGCGGCTTCTTCAAGAATGGCGTCAGCGGTGTCGGCATCGACATGGTCGGCCAGCGCGGGCAGGCGCGCCCACAGCGCGGGGGCTTCGAACACTTCGTGCAGTACAAAGCGCATGTCGCGCAGTGGAGCATTGAATTCAGGCATCACAAAACCTCATTGCAGCTCATGGATGGGAAGCGATCTGCGCCGGATTAAAGGGCTTTGGCCATGTCACGCAGCACGTACTTCTGGACTTTCCCCGTGGACGTCTTCGGCAACAGGGTGAAGATGACGGTGCGCGGCACCTTGAACCCCGCCAGATGTTCACGGCAAAAGCCCATGATGTCCGCTTCGCGCACATGGCCATGATCGGCCTTGAGGGTGATAAATGCACACGGGGTTTCGCCCCATTTTTCATCCGGGCGGGCCACGACGGCGGCTTCCATGACACCGGGATGGCGATACAACACGCCTTCGACTTCGATGGTGGAGATGTTTTCACCCCCGGAAATGATGATGTCCTTCAGGCGGTCGCGGATCTCAACATAGCCGTCCGGGTGGCACACCGCCAGGTCGCCGGTATGAAACCAGCCGCCTTCAAAGGCTTCGGCCGTGGCACTGGGGTTTTTCAGGTAGCCCTTCATGACGGTGTTGCCGCGCATGAAGATCTCACCCATGGTTTCGCCATCGCGCGGCGTCGGTTTAAGGGTTTTCGGGTCCGCCACCATCAGCCCCTCAAGGGTCGGGTAGCGCACGCCCTGACGCGATTTGATCTGGGCCCGCTCGGCCAGTGGCTGCTCATCCCAGGTGTCATGCCAGGCGCAGATGGTCACCGGCCCATAGACTTCCGTCAGTCCGTAGACGTGGGTGACTTTGATGCCCATTTCTTCCACGGCGCCAATCACTTTAGCGGGCGGCGCCGCACCGGCCACCAGCGCGTGCACGGGATGATCAATGGCGGCCTTGGCCGATTCCGGCATGTTCACCAGTGCGTTGAGCACGATGGGTGCGCCGCTCAGGTGGGTGACTTGGTGCTCGCGTATCAGGGTGAGGATTTTTTGCGGGTCCACTCGGCGCAGGAACACATGCACGCCCGCCAGTGCCGTAATCACCCACGGGTAACACCAGCCGTTGCAGTGGAACATTGGCAACGTCCACAAGTACACCGGGTGATTGCCCATGGCCCAGATCATCTGGTTGCCCAGCGAGCTCAAATACGCGCCGCGATGGTGATACACCACGCCCTTGGGGTTGCCTGTGGTGCCGGAGGTGTAGTTGAGGGCGATGGCGTCCCACTCGTTATCGGGCCATTGCCAGGCGTAATCCGGATCGCCCTCGGCCAGCAGCGCTTCGTAATCCAGCGCACTGACTGGCTGGCCTTCGCCGTATTCCGGGTCATCTACGTCAATGACCAATGGCGGGTGGTCGAGCATGGCCAGCGCAGCATGCACCACGTCATGGAATTCCCGGTCGGCGATCAGTACCTTGGCTTCGCCATGGGCCAGCATGAAGGCGATGGCCTCCGCGTCGAGGCGGACATTCAGCGCATTGAGCACGGCACCGATCATGGGCACGGCGAAGTGGGCTTCGAGCATCGCGGGAATATTGGGGAGCATCACGGCCACGGTATCGTTCTTGCCGATACCGCGCCCGGCCAAGGCACACGCCAAGCGTCGGCAACGGTTGTACGTTTGTGACCAGGTGCGCCGAATCGAACCGTGGATCACGGCCGGGTAGTGGGGATAGACGCTGGCGGTGCGTTCGATGAAGCCGAGCGGGGAGAGGGCAGTATGATTGACAGCGGCAGGCCCGAGGCCTTGCTCAAAAATCGACATGATGGTCATTCCGGTGGCTGATTGTTAGCTCTATGGCTGCCCGCTCTGCCGGTGGCGAGAAGGTCAGTTGATGTCCGGCACGATTTATAGCCCACTCCGGGTTTGATATGGAAGTAATACCTAAGCAATATAGTAGTTGTTCTATATAGACGTTTTCAGGGAATCCCATGCCAGCGACGCTGATGCACCACGATCCGCACCCTTCTGTGATCCTTGATGCCGAGGGCGCGCCGCTCACGGTTAATCCGGCGTTGGAGGCTGTGCTGGCCGGTGCGCCCCGTGAGCAGGTGCGTGCCTGGCTGCCCGGCAATCTGCCGGAGCTGGTGCGCGCGTGCCTGCAACAACAGCGGGCCATCGAACACGTGGAAGCGCAATACCAGGATCAGGTGTGGCTGTGGACGTTGATTCCGGACGTGGACAGCCAGTGGGTGCTGGCCCGAGGCCGTGAAGCCAGTCAGGAATGGATGGCCGAACGTGAGGCCGCCAAAGCGAGGCGTCTGTACCGGTTGATTACCGAAAACACCACCGACCTGATTTCACGTCATACCCCCGACGGGCGCTTTCTGGATGCCTCGCCAGCTTCGTGGACGCTGTTGGGTTACTGGCCGCAAACCCTGCGCGGGACACGGGCGCAGCGTCTGTTTCATCCTGATGATTGGTCAGAGGTGATTCATCGGGCGCGGGATGCCCTGCACGTTGACGGTTACTACACCATGACTTACCGCATTCGCCATCAGGGCGGGCATTACCTGTGGTTTGAAACCGCGAGCCGGGCCATTCGTGAAACCTATACCGGCGCGGTGGTGGAAGTCGTCAGTGTGTCCCGTGACATTACCGCCAGGGTGCAGGCCGAAGAGAACAAGCGCCGGCTGGCGGAGGTGGTAGAGGCCAACCCGGACCCGGTGCTGTTCATCGACCCGCAGGGCGGGGTGTCCTACCTCAACCCGGCGGCTCGGCGTATTTTGGGGCTGGCGCCTTCGGCCGGGATGCCTGCACTGAGCGCCTTCCTGAGCCGTGAGGACGTGGCGCAACTCGATGCAATCGGTTGGGGCCGCGCTGAGCAGCAGGGTCTGTGGAGCACGGAAACGCGTTTGCTGCCCTTGAATGACCAGCCTTCCGTGCCGGTATCGCTGCTGTTGCTGGCGCACCGTTCAACGGCCGGGGAGCGCTTCTTTTCATTGGTGGCCCGTGACATGCGCGAGCGTGAGTTGCGCGAAGCCCAGCAGCGTCAGCATCAAGACGAGATGGCGCATACGGCACGCTTGGTGACATTGGGCGAGCTGGCGTCCGGGATCGCTCACGAAATCAACCAGCCCTTGGCCGCCGTGGTCAATTACGCGAATGCCAGTCAGCGGTATTTGCACAGCCTGAGCAGCAACCCCCAAGCGGTGGATCGGGTCGCGCAGGGGTTGGAGCGCATCACCCTGCATGCCAACCATGCAGCAGAAGTCATCACGCGGTTGCGCAGCTTTCTGCGCAAAGGGCGCCGCAACGTGCAGGCACTGGACGTCAGTGAGGTGATGCGTCGGGCCGTCAGCCTGTGTGCATGGGAGGCCAATGCCCGGCGCGTGACGATTGAACAAGAGATCCCGGCTCATTTGCCGCGTGTATTCGCCGACCAGGTGCTGTTGGAACAGGTGTTGCTCAACCTGTTGCGTAACGCGATCGAAGCCAATGGCGAAAAGCGCCCGGCTGAGCCGTCGCGTATCCGCTTGCAGGCTCAGGCCCTGGGCAACTCGCGTTTGCAGATCAGCGTGCTTGATGAGGGGCCGGGGGTCAGTCAGGCGCAGTTACATCAACTCTTTACCCCGTTTTACACCAGCAAGGCCGACGGCCTCGGGCTGGGTTTGTCCATGAGTCGCAGCATCATCGAAGGCTTGGGCGGGGAGCTTGAAGCCCACCCGCAACCGCACGGCTTGCTGATGTGTTGCACCTTGCCGTTGATGGGGGCAGCCCATCCACCCGAACAACAACAAGAGAGTGACTGAGTCATGACAACTTCAATGCAGCCCATGGTGTATGTGGTCGATGACGATCAGGGCATGCTCGATTCCACCGTCTGGCTGCTGGAATCGGTCGGCCTGCACGCGCTGCCGTTCACCAGCGGGCACGCGTTTTTGCAGGCCTGCGACCCGCATCTGAACGCATGCGTGTTGCTAGATGTGCGCATGCCGTCCATGGGCGGACTGCATGTGCAACAAGCCCTTCAGGAGCGTGGCATCACGATGCCCGTGATTTTTGTCAGCGGCCATGCTGACGTACCGATTGTGGTGCGGGCCTTCAAGGCGGGCGCCCATGATTTCATCGAGAAACCGTACAACCAGCAGTTGCTGCTCGACAGCGTGCAGCAAGCGTTGAGTGGCCGCGTCCCGCAACAGGTCGCCGGTCAAGCACTGAGCGATGTGAACGCGCGCCTGAACAGCCTGACCCCCAGGGAACGGGATGTGTTGATGCCTTTGGTCAAGGGCTACACGACCCGTGAAATCGCCGAGTTGCTGGCGGTGAGCGTCAAGACCATCGATCTGTATCGGTCACGGGTGATGAAGCGCATGCGGGCTGACCATTTGCCTGACCTGGTGGGCATGGTGATCGCCGCAGGGTTGGTGGACCCGCTTAACCTGCGTTGAGCAGCAGGGCGTTCATGACGGCCATGACCCGCGGGTCGTCGGTATGGGCCACGTTGAAGCGCAGGCAGCGTGCCAGTTGCGGCCCATAGCCGAACAACGTTCCGGGGGCGAGCACCAGGTCTTGCTTGAGCCCGGCCTGAGCCAGCATTTCGGCATCCTGACCGGGCGGCAACGTGGCCCAGATAAACAGCCCGCCCGCATACGGCACGCTTATGCTCATCCCCGCCTGCTGCAACCCTGCCGTCACCCGTGCACCGGCGCTCATTAGCCCTTGCAGCATACGTTTGCGGTGTTTGTGGTAACTGCCATCGGTGAGCATCGAACACAGCGTCTGCTCCAGCATTTCGCAGGTAATGCCGCCGCACATCAACTTCATGTGCGAGAGGTTGGCGGCCATTTGTGGTGAGGTCACCACGAAGCTGACCCGTAAATTGGCACTGAGTATTTTGGAGAAGCCGCCGAGGTACGTCACATGTTCCAGCCCCGCCAATGTCGACAAGCGCGGCGGCGGTTCGGGATGCAGATCGCCATACAGGTCATCTTCGATGATGTGGCAGTTGTAGCGTTTGGTCAGTTCCAGCAGCCCGTGGGCCTGAGCGGGTGTAAACGAATGCCCCGTAGGGTTTTGCAGCACGCTGGTCGTCAGGTAAACGCTGGGGCGTTGCTCTTTTAGCAGTGTCTCCAGCGCCTGCAAGTCCAGCCCTTGGGCGGTGCGCTCCAGCGTTACGACACGCGCCCCGTGCAGCGCCAGGTTAGCGTGGAAGTTGAAATAGCAGGGCGTGTCCAGCAACACCGTGGCCCCCGGCCGCAAGCGCAGGCGTAACACCATGTCCAGCGCCTGTACCGTATTGCTGGTGGTAATGATCTGGTCCAGCGCCACGTCCAGCCCCTGTGCCGCGAGCTTTCGCTGCAAAGCCTGACGCAGCGGCAGGTAACCCGCGGGGTCGCCGTAGCCGGTTAACCGTAGCAGCGGGGAGCGGCTGACCGCGCGCACACTGGCACGCAGCGTGCTGGAGTCGAGCCAGTGTTCGGGCAAGTGCCCGCCGCCAGGTCGCAAAGCCGCGCTGACGCCGATCAGGGACCGCCGCAGCACGCTGGTCAGGTCTTTGGGTAACAGGTCAACCGGCTGGGCAGTCGCAGTGATTGGCGCAGGCGCTACAAAGTACCCGAGGCAGTGACTGGACGTGATGCGAGCTTGGCCGCGCAGGCGATCCAACGCCTCGATCAGGGTGAATTTGCTGACGCCCAACACCTGTGTCATTTCGCGCACCGAGGGTAACTTGCTGCCGGGGCTTAGCAATCCCTCATCGATGGCTTGGGTCAGTGCGTTAACGATTTGCTGCACCTTGGGGGTGCCGGGTTGAAACGCGATAGGGGAAATAGGCATGACCACCTCAAACTTTGCCGGTCATGCTACCAGTAAAGCCCGGTAAAGTTTGACCTGTCTTTACCTGTCCGCAGTGAGGGCGATTGCACACACTGCCTGGCCGCCCGCGCACGTTCGGGCGATGTGATCAGGGGGTAAGACGTTTTATGGCTACTCAGTTGACCTACGCTTCATTCGCTTACTTTTTGCTATTTTGCGCGACCATGACCTTCAGCCCCGGCCCCATGACCCTGTTGTTGATGGGCTTTGGCATGCAGGAGGGGCTCAGGCGCTCGATGCCGGTGCAGTTGGGCGCCAGTGCCGCGTATCTGGTATCGATACTGATTTTTGCTGTGGGCTTTGCAGAACTGGTTAAAGGCAATGTGCTAATCAGTCGCGCGATTCAATACATCGGCGTCGCCTATTTGCTGTATCTAGCCTATCGGCAGTGGACCAGTACCGGCATTTCTTTACAGGACGCTCGTACACCCTTGGCCAGCGGGTTTGCGGACCGTTTCGGCAAGGGCCTGCTGACAGGCTTCTCGAACCCGAAAACCATCGTCATGTTCAGTGCGGTGTTTCCGCAATTTGCGGGGCAGGGGGGCGAGACCCGAATGCTGGACGTGGCCGCCCTCGGGTTAGCCTTTTTGTTGCTGCAGTTTGCCAGCGGGTGCCTGTATTGCTACTTCGGACAGCGCATTCGCCGGGTCCTGCAAAGCCCGGCGCGGCAACGTCTGTTGCAAAGAGCGACCGCCTTTATGTTGCTGGGTGTGGCAGTCCTGTTGGCGCGAGGATTTTAAGCGACGAGACCCGGTGTCAGAAAAACCCTGTCAATGCGGTATATTGCGGGCTTGTTTCAAACCGTATCGAGATTGGTTTTGTCGACTTCCGAACCCGTAACACCGTTGGTTAACGTCAGCCCCCTGAATGATGTTCAAGCGCCCGTGGTGCTCTACCTTGAACGTCTTGCCCCGTCCAGCCGGCAAACCATGCGCTATGTGCTGCAAGATGCGGCGGACCGTTTGGGCGTTGAAGACGTCACCATCGACGAGTTTCCCTGGCACCAATTGCAGCCTGGGCATATCACCGCACTGGTCGCTGCGTTGCGCGCCGATGGCTACGCGCCGAACACCTCTTCGCTGTACGTGAATGCCATCCGTGGGGTGATGAACCAGGCGTGGCAACAGAGCCTGATCACGCAGGATCATCTGCTGAAAATCCGGGCAGTGAAGGCGGGCGGGGGCACACGCCTGAGCAAGGGGCGTAACTTACGCCGCACGTTGATTCGGGAACTGATGGACGTTTGCGCCGCCGATCCGCGACCGCAAGGGTTACGTGACGCAGCGATCATCGCCATTTTGTACGGCTCAGGGATGCGCAAATCGGAGTCCGTGAACCTTGAACTGAGCCAGATCAATGTGGCCGAGCGCAGCTTGCAAGTGATGGGCAAGGGTAACAAGGAGTTGATCAAATTCGCGCCGGCGTGGGCGTTTGAAAAACTCGAAGCATGGTTGGCGTTTCGTCGCGCACACCTGCCGGAAGGTGTGGATGACGACGACTTTTTGTTCAATCGCATTCGCCGGGGCAACCACATCACCCGCGAGCGAATTACCAAGCACGCGATCTACTACATTGCCAAACAGCGCGGTAAGCAAGTAGGGGTCGACATCATGCCCCACGACTTCCGTCGCTCCTTTATTACGCGGGTGATTGAAGAATACGACGTCTCCATTGCCCAAAAGTTGGCGCACCACGCCAACATTGCAACCACGGTCAGTTACGACATGCGTGACGATAACGAGCGCCGCAACGCAACAGACCGATTCATCCTCTGAGCAAGCATCGGGGATGAAATTTAGTGAACCCTCCTGCGCATCAGCCCCCTAAAGCAGGACTACTTGGGAGGTTGAACATGCAAATCGAATACATTTGGGTCGCACTTGCAATCGTTGTCCTGCTGCTGGAGTTGTGGGCCATTAAAAGCGTCCTCAAGAGCGGGGCAAACGTAAACAGCCGCTGCATGTGGGTTGCGGTATTGATCTTCGTGCCACTGCTGGGACTTGTGGCCTGGTTGATTGCCGGGCCCAAGCAATTGACGAGCGACGGCTCAACACGTTCATGAGCGAGGTACATCGGCAGCGTTCTTGCGAAAGGTTGTAGCGACCGTTCGTGAACGAATGCGACATCAGGTTCAGGTCGCAGGTAAGGGCGGTAGCGATCATCTATTAGAGTCTATTAATATAACTAAACTAAACAACCATTTAGTTTAGTTATATCTTTATCGCATAACAAAAGAGTAGGTTGTTCAAAAATATGAGTGTTTCAAGCCTTCAGTGCTGACTCACACTCAAATACAAAGCGCTGTAAGTGCTGCGAAATACACGCTTTGTCTGTGTAGCCGGGGGTATTTACGTTTCAAACCATAGAAAACCGGCATGTCTTCAGCGGCCGGCATCCTCATGGGCACTCATCCATCAGGATCGCGGTCTGCGTATGCGGACAAGGACTCATGGGGCAACGGATCACCGTACAGTGCAGCAATGATTTGATCCAAAACCTCAACCTTGGCGTCAAGCATTCCGCAGACGTGGTAGAGATCAACCAATACACCTAGCAATGTGTCTACATCATGGTGGTTTTGCTGGCTCTCAGGGTCATCGTGGGTGCCGGTATCTGGCTGATAATTTTTGGATATGCCTTCGAATTCGGACGTCTTGGTGCTGCCTGTATTGTTCTTTGACAGTCGTTGCTCAGTCATACGAATGTCCTCCAGCGCTTGCGAATCGACAGGCTCAACCCGTTCATCAACACGGTCAGGCATCGTTGCAATGTCTGATAAGACAATGTTTTTGTGAGTGTCCGCATAGGCCTTAATGATGTTCAAGGTGTCGCCGACGGCCAATCCCATATCTGACTTCAAATCTGCAGGAAGCGGCACAATAAGGTCACCAGAGCCATCGCCAGCGTCTTGGTAGGTCACAGTCCAGCGTTGATTTGCAGTACCAGGTGCAGCGTTCATTCTTTTTATCCCTCGATGCCCAACGACACATCATGCCTGTCTACCTAGTGAAAAGCTGCCTCCACTGACCCTCACTCATCAATACGCAGGTTCGCATAATGTATATTATGTTAAACCAGATGCCATGTTAGAAATGTTCATGAGGCTCATAAGGTACTGATTCGACAAACCCGCTTCTGACGTCCAATCTCTCAACGGGCCATGTCCTTTGTGTTCATGGCGAGTCCTTGAATGAGGTGGCTGCCGATGAAGCTGATTCAGTGCCGTTTCTCTTCAGGTCAGCGTGTGCCGCTGCTCGTGCAAGCTGGTCATGCAGCGCCGTTGCCCATACTCATTCCGTTCATCTACGTCCAACTCAAACTCAGGCACCGCGCTTACAACACAGCTGCGGCGCACCTGCGCGCGATCCAGGCTTTCTACACCTATGCCAAAAGCCGTGACATCAATATTGATGACGCCATTTTGGCCTGCCACTTCGAGTCGATTCTGGCTTTACTCGACGGTTACGCCATCTGGCTCCAAAGCGGCCGTCAAGCCGATAACCTGGTCGCCAGAATCGGCAAAGTTGAAACGGTACCTTTTCTTCAGATCGATCCGCGCACCCGTGACCAGTACCTGCGGCTGTTAAAGCAGTACCTGTCCTGGTGTGTCACCCGATACATCCCGCGTGCTCGTCAAAACTCAACCACCCAGGCTAACATCGAGGTGGTATTTGCAGATGTCGCCGACGTCATTGAACGACGCTTTGAGAGCCATATCATCAATGTTCGTCCCGACCACGCTCGTTACCGCAGCCTGACAGATGCACAACTCCAGATCATTCGCACACTGATTCGCCCGGGCGCTGCGGAGAATCCGTTTCCGGAGCGACTGCAGTTGCGCAATTGGCTAATGATTGAATTACTGCTGGAGACGGGTATCCGTCGCGGAGAGCTTCTGAAGCTCTACACCACGGATATCAATCAGGGATCTCAGCATGCCTATGTCAGTATCAATGATCGCGAACATGATCCCGGCGACCCACGAACTGAAGAGCCAGCGCTGAAAACACACGGACGGACAGTAGGTATTTCCGCGCAGTTGTATGAGGTCTACGAGCGTTATATCCAAGGAGAGCGACGCCCCCTGCGTAACGGCAAACCAATGAAATTGCTGTACCGCTATTTGTTCATCTCTGACCGAGGCCGTCCGCTGTCGATTCGCGCGTTGTCAAACGTCCTTGATCGGCTGTTTCTGACCATTGAACTGGCTCATCCGGGGTTGTTGCCTACACTTTCCGCCCATGACTTTCGCCACACCTTTGCCGACCGGTTTTTGGCTTACCTGGTCGAGAAGCGTGGGTATGACCTCGAGCGGGCCACGGACGAACTCCGGCGAGTCTGCGGTTGGTCTGACACCTCGACGATGCCACGCCGTTATGCAAGTCGTTATCTAGCCGAGTCGGCCAATCTCCACAATGCCCAGCGTGCCTCGGCAGCCTGGAGCAGGCTTGACAGTTAGGAAGGTTCGCCATGACCAAATCAGCCGATCAGGAACACGCTTCACCCTCCTCCTCCTTTTCGGCTTACGTGTTCGAGGGCCCGGCTCAAGTTGCGATTCGAACTCGCACTAATGACCAGCCGAGGTACGTCGATACTCGATTGAGCGTTTGGACGTGGTACGACGGCGGAACGGCTATGAAAATAGATTGGACTGCGCTCCACCTGAATCCTAACCTCATGCAAATCGCCAAAGCGTTCCTAGCCTATGCACTGGAAAAGTATGCACCGGTAACGGCATTCAAAGCATCCGGGGTGTTCCTGCGACTGTCCGAGAGCGTTATTTCAGCCAAGTTTCCTTGGACGCGACAAGAGGTAGTGACGACCATAAGTACTTTGGCGAAATTTCGCGAGAGCACTATTTTTTTTAGAACGTTTTATCGCTGGGCCCTTAACCGAGGAATATTCGGCTTTGATAAGGAAACATATCTAGCACTTAAAGAAATCAAGACGAACCGCCATGATCCGTACAAACGTATATTTCTATCCCAGTCCGGTTTAGCCCTTAATGAAGAGATCCGGCTACTGCAGCGAATTGAGCGTGATATCCATACCAAAGGCTGGAGTGAAGCTCAACTCAACATGATGCTCCACTTGAGTTTCGAATTAGGCCCGCGTTCGATTCAATTCCATTCGCTAGATATTGTGGATTTTGAGTTCATCGAAAGCGCTGATCATGAAAGGTACTACACCCTCTGGCTACCCATGGCCAAAAAGGTCGGTCAACGCAGACCGGAGCGACGGCCCCGCAAAATAACAACACGGCTGGGGGAGAAAATCTTGCAGCATGTCTCGGAAATGCGGCGCCGCTTTGGCGGCGACTGCGAACCATTGTTTGTAAGTCCTAACGGCAGACGCATGTCTGTAACCGAAATCGGTGTGGGCCTCAAACACGAGCTACGTGAAGCCGGGATAGATAAGCCGAACCAGGTAACAATGTTGCTGCGTCATCACCTCGGTCAAGGTTTGGCGGATCAGGGAACTCCGGCAGACATGATTGCTGAACTGCTCGGCCACAACACCACGGTTGCGGCGCGTGCTTATGTCACCGCAACCCCGAACATTGCCCGGATCAAAGAGAAAGCACTCGGAAAGAGCCCTAGCTATCAACGCATCATGCGCAGCTTATTGACCGGGGAAATCGTCCAACGCCATGATACTGTGCCGGAAAGAGCCATCCGAGGTGTGATCGATACGCAGTACATCGGGGATATTGGTGCCTGTGCCCTCCCAGTTCATACCCACTGCCCCTACAATCCCGTCTACGCCTGCTACACCTGCAAGAAATTTCATCCCTTTGCTGACGGCCGCCATGAGCAGGTGAAAGATGCGTTGCAACGGGAAGCGCAACGGTTCATTGACATGGCAGAACAAGCCGGTGACCTCATTCACAACCGGCCCCTCGCCCAACATCAGACAACCATCCTGGCAGTACGCGCTACAATCGAACGCTGCCGGCAGCACACGGAGGGTTCCGCGGATGACGCTGTCTAGGGCAAGGCAGAGCCTCAAAGGCTTCATTAAACAGGAACAAGTGATTTTTCAGTCTTTATCGATTCCAACCCCTTGGGAGTCAACGCTATGGTCGGTCCAGCATTGGTTGCCGCAGCGCTTAAAGCAGCAGACTATAACCTTTGAAACTCACCGACAATCGCTTGAAAAGAATGGCTATTCTGTTCCTCCTAAAGCTGCCCTTCCCTCGGATTTCCAGGATTTTTGCAAGGCATTAATCGTATATCTACAACGCACCCGAAGCCTGAAGTTTTCGATGGTCGCCGCCTACAATATTGCGGTACGCCGACTTTACAATCCGTTGTTTGAACGACGTGTATCCGACCCTACACAGTTGACGCGGGGAGATTTTGACCGTGTCGTAGAATTTCTCAGAGGGAGTGGCTACAAGAACCTTTACGATGCGATATCTCATCTTCAGGTAATTGCGGATACGATCGATAAACTACAATTAACCGACACCGCCATCCACTTTACACATGATGCAAAACCAGAAAAAAGCCGCCACGAGTTCATCTCATTGCACGATCCTGATCGTGCGGTAAAACAGCGTAAATCTGATGAGAGATTACCTTCTCGTGAGGCGATGGAGGCATATGCCATATGTTCGAACAACCCACTCAGTGACGGCGAAGAAATTTTGCTGCGAGTGATCGACTTATTGATAGCGACTGGGCAACGAGGTAACGAAGTATCAGTAATACCTTATGATTGTTGGGTCGAAAGGCCGATCAAAGGGACGACAGGAGAAGTAGTTGTCGATGCCCATGGCAAGCCTCTCGTCGAATGCGGAATTAGGTACTTCGCGGAAAAGCAATTTCAATCCCGTGTTCATTGGCTGGCTGAAAGCGACATTCCTCTAGCCAGGCGCGCAGTAGAGCGATTAAAAACGCTAACCAATGAACAACGAGAAATTGCCGCCTGGCAAGAACTCCACCCAGGACGTATTTGGAGCTACCCCCCTCAGTCAGTGATATCCGATGCAAAGGTCTTGGACTGGCTAGGTTTTAGCGAAGCAAGAAGCGCAAGCAGAAATCTATACCTTTTCCTCACACGCAACGGTGTCCATCCATTTGACGATGAACCGGATGAAAAGCAAGGAAGGTCGTTAAAGCGACGTTACGTCGCCGGGGAGATTGAGCGACTGATCGTCCCGAGGATCCGTGGGCACGCGGCATTGACAGAAAATGTCGGGGGACAAGTTCGTATCGTACTTAGAACCAGCGAAACGCTTGCGATCGCTTTCGACGGCCAATTTCGTTTCGGTGGACGTGAGGCGAATGTGTTTCGTGCGGTCCCGCGTCGGGTCACCCTCGGGGATATCAATCACGCATTAGGTGACGATGAAAAATATACGTCCATTTTTTCGCGTCGTTCATTAACCGAATCCGATGGAACTCCGATTAGGCTAACAAGCCACCAACCTAGACACTGGCGGAACACAATTTACCACTTGACCGGTATGAGCGATGTTCAGCAAGCATTGGCTCTGGGGCGAAAACGCCTCGACCAGAATGTTTATTACCAACACACGAGCATTGAAGAAAACACCGCTGCCCATCATGAGTTTCTGGCGTTCAATAGCTATCACGAGCGCCTCGACTTTCTACATACAGCCATAAGAGATAAGCGCATTCATGGCGCTTTGACCGATAGTTACCATGCTTTGCTATCAGATAAAGGTACAACAACCGCGGAAGCATTCCTCACCGTACACGCTACGGCGCTGCATGTGACCCCTTTCGGAGGTTGTATCCACGATTTCTCCCAGGCACCCTGCCCTAAGCATCTTCAGTGCTGGAATGGCTGCTCGCATCTACATCTGATGGGCACTCCATCGGAGCGGGTCAACCTTGAAGAACAAGCCAAGAATCTGACGAAGGCAATATCCATCATGCGCGACGCAGGGACCGGAGAGGCAGGCAGCGATGTATGGCTAGCAGACCAGGAAGACAAGCTCAACAATTTAAAATCTGTCCTTGCACGCGATACCAGTGGAGGTGTGCAACGCGTGTTTCCAAATGGGCGTCCAATCACGGTTGCGGACTCGGACAAACGACACAGTTCGGTATCAGATGACTAGGGGCAACTATGGCGCGACGACAAACATTGAGGGGCAGCACTCTTGACGAAGCAATAGACTCTCTCCTCGCCCAGATGATTAGCTCAGGAGTGGAGCTCGCTCCCATTTCCCGACCGGAGGTACAGCGCCGACTGGGCCTGACAAGCCGAGCTACGCTAGGAGGTGACCGTGGAGAAAGAATTGAGGCCGCCCGTATTGTTCAAATGAGGGAAAGCGGGAGGGATCCGGATGGTGCCCGCCGGCGCAGAAGTCTCGAAGAGCGTATTGCAAGTCTTCAAGCGGAGAACGCTGCGTTGGCAAGACAGCGAGACAAGCTTTTCGAGGCTCTGTCAGTAATAGCACACAACTGCCTTATGAACGGTTTGGACGTAGAGTCAGTAATGGCACCGTTGAGAAACACCCAATAAATCAGATTAGGTTCTGTACGAAATCCCGAGAAATCCAATTGCCGCCCCTCAAACACTGAGATTTTGTAGAGTCCTCCGCCATCGACGGAAAGGAATTCTGTGATGGCAAAGCGTTACGAACTCTCGGATGAGGCCTGGGGCGTGGTCTCCGACCTCTTCATCGAAACTCATGGCCGAGGGCGGCCGCGCCTGAGCGACCGCCTGATGCTCGATGGTGTGCTCTGGGTGCTTTGCTCGGGTGCTCGTGGCGAGACATGCCGGAGCGCTTCGGCCCATGGTCAACGGTGTATCAACGGTTTCGCGGCTGGCGAAATCAGGGAACGTTCGATCAGATGCTCAAACGCTTACACCTGAGATTGAATGAGCAAGGCTTGATCGATCTGCAAACCTGGATGATCGACTCAACCGCAGTACGCGCAACCCGAGCCTCATCTGGCGCTCGGAAAAAAGGGGGCCTGACGAGCCTGCCGATCACGCTCTAGGCCACAGCCGCGGCGGCCTGACAACCAAAATCCACATGCTTTGCGACGCCAACGGAACACCGTTGCGCTTCCTTCTCTCTGGCGGTCAAGCCAGTGACATCAGCTATGCCCAGCCATTGCTGGACAAGGTCGGCATCCCGTCGAGCCAACGTGGACGCCCGCGAAAACGCTGCAAATGGTTACTTGCTGACAAGGGCTACGACGCCGAGGCACTTCGCCGTTACTGCGACCAATATCGAATGCAGCCCGTCATCCCGCTGCGCTCAATGAAGCGCAAACCCAAACCCGGCTTACCCAGACTGTTTGATAGGCCCAAGTACCGACAACGCAACATCATCGAGCGCATGTTTGGCTGGCTGAAAGAAAACCGCCGCATCGTGACACGCTTCGACAAGCTCGCAAAAAGCTATGCCGCCATGGTCTCGCTGGCTTGTTCCATGCGGTGTTTGCGACATCTCTTTTCGTACAGAGCCTAGTAGTCTTCGTATCGACTACAGATTACGGCATGGTATCCCGCCCACAGTGCTAGACAGGACTGCGTCAGCTCTGACGACTACACATTATGGTACACGTATCCTGACTACTTCGTCCCAGACGCAAAACGTTGACATGTGCGCCTACCGCTCGTAGAGTCTGGCTGGTAGCCCTTGAGGCACTTGAGCTTTATCTCCCCTTGAGGGATCTGCAAAGCCCGGTAACGACCGGGCTTTTGCCTTTCTGCTGTGTTGCACTGAACTCTCGTAAGACGTTCCCTAGTATTCACCCTTTTATCGCTGTTGTGTTTTCAGCCAGACGCGGATTGCTCAGGGCTCTTCGTACTCGGTCTCAGTTTTAGGGCAACGAGGTATCTACAAAACGCAGGGCGATTCAAACTGATCATTCGAACAACCATCCAGACGGTGGCTTGCAACACGGCTAGGTAGGCGGCAACTCAGCTGGCAGATCCCTGGCTCGCTCGCGGTCAGCAACGCTCACTACGCAGCGCTCGATGAACTGGAGCTCTTGGGTGAGCTCAATGGCGCGCTTTTCCAGCGCCTTTAATCCGGCCTGATGTTCTTGCTGCACCTCTTCCGGAGCCCTGGCGAGTCCTACCAATTTCCTGCGGCCCTTCTCGATTTTTTCATTCACCTCTGCAAGGTACCTTTCTCCTGACTCTCTCTTTTTGTCCATGAAGAGCTGGCATTCCAGAAAGCGGATGGCATCGTAGATTTTCAGGACCTCACCACTTGTCTTGGAGTGCACAAAGTTCAGGCTTCCTTCATCAAAGGCGTGGTGCTCCTGGTTTTGGCCACCCCAGTTCACCAAGTCATTCTTGATGAAATTGAAATGCGAAAGGTCGTAGTCAATGAAGGGCTCCACCAGCTTGAAGGTGTGCTCCAGGCTCACCTGCAGGTACATACTCTTCTTTAGCTGCGATTTGTTGAAATTCGCGGTCACCTGAACGCCGTTTTCAATGCAGAACTCTAGCACCATGGACTCGAACCAGATCCGGCAATACAGCAATGCTTGCCGAACGTCGTAGACCGACAACGCCACGTGCACCTTTCTCTGAAAACCGCCTGCATGATCAATGACCACGATGCCTTTGTTCGTATAGCTGAGCACATGGTTTGCATGCTGGTCGGATTGAGGATGGCGATCAGCGATGATGCAGAAGCGCTCCCAGAAGAGGCGATCGTGGGTCGTCACCACCATCTGGATCCGGCGCAGGTAGTCATCATTGAAAAACAAGTCGATGATATTGGATCGGTGATCCGTATCGATCGCGTTGACGACGTCATCAAAAACGATGAGCGGAAAATTGTTTTTCTCAGCCATCGCCAAGAGAATCGACAAGCCCAGCGCCCTCAGATGCCCTTCGCTGAGCACAGCAAACGCATCCAGCAGGGATCCGTCCACGTTGGTGATCTTGATCCGGTAGCTCTCCGTAAGCTTTTCAAAGGCCAGCGTCTCTATCTGCTCATGGTCATCGTCGTGGTTATTGATCGCTCGGTAGTAGTCGGCAGCCTTGGCTTCGATCCCTGTAATGCGCGCCTTTTCAAGCTCCAGCTTGTAGTCCAACAGGTCGCCGTAGAGCGTTCGGTATTCAGCCTCAAGATCCTTGAGCAACTGGTTGAAGTGGCTGTTATCCACCGAGTCATTGAGCAAAGCCGTTCTCTGCCCTATCAGCGCAAGCATCCTATCATTGGCGTCTGTGAACCCGGTTAGCGCTTGGGTTTTGAGGTCAAACTGTCGTTTCAGCGACTCATCGACCTGCTTGAGGTGTTCGATGAGCGCATCCAGACGAGCCGCTTGAACCTCCGCCTGATCAACCTCCCGTTGCTTGCGCTCGCAGGCACGCAGATAGGCCTCGATCTGGACTGTACTGTCAGCGCAGAGCGCGATGAAAGCATTGAGGACAGACCCCGCCACTGTCGAGCGGTCAGTCGCCGTATGGAACTCGATGAGCACCGCTTCCAATGCGTCCATCGCCAGTGGGCAGGGTACATCGGCATAGGCATTGGCCTTCACGGAACTGATCCCGGTCGCGATCCTTGAAGCCCAGAGGACAACTTGAGCATCATTTTTCTGTTTGGATTGCTTCAGAGCCTCCAGAGCCCCGAGCGCCTTGATCTGATCACGAGCCCTTTCAAACGGGTTCACCGTGACTTGGTCAAGGGGCGTCAAACAGGCGGGACAGGTCTTCTCAGACGGCTGTTCGGTGGCTTCCAAAGCCTCCAAGGCTTCAAAAACAGCGCGATAGTTAACGTCACTGGCCCTTTTCAGAAACAGTGTCTCGATCTGCGTTTTGCGGCTGAGCAACCGCTTGGCGATGGCAGACGTACGCGCAACATGCTTGATGGGAATGACCACCGGTGCTTTGGCGGCTCGCAGTCGCTCGGCCCCACGGATGTGCATATCTATCGTCTTGCGCAGCCGCTTTGCCTTTGGACGAATTTCGAAATCCTGATCGGCCCGCAGCCCCAAGAGCTGACAGGTTTGCGAAATCGCAGCGTACAGATCTGCCCTGTGCTTGCTCCGCACCTGGCCAAGCTCTGTTCGAGCGCGTTCAAGGTTCGTCAGGGCCTCGGCCTGGTCGGCACGCATGAATGCCTTGAGCGTAAAACTGTCAGGGCGCACGAATCGGGAAATGACGTCCTGAAGCTCTTCCAGACCGAACAGGGTCGCCAAGACATCACTTTCGCCACTGCCAGTGTCCTTGGAGCCCAGGAGCGAAAACTCCTGAAGGCGATTACGATCAATAAAGCAGCTTGACCAACTGATACTGGGCGCAATTTTGAGCTTATTCGCTCCCAGGAGAGCGAGCTGAGGCTTGGTTTCTCCTCGCGCAATGTACTGCTTGACCTTGGTCTTGCGCCTGGCGGCTTCCTTGATGTCCCCAGTGGTGCAAATTTCGATGGCTTCACAGAGCGATGATTTGCCGCCGCCATTGGGCGCGTAGAAAATGTTTTTCAGCTTACTGAATCGAATGAACGTGCCTTTGTCGTCAGCACCAAACTCGCCAAAGCCCCGGAAATTCCTGACGCGCAGGTAATCCAACGCCCCCAAGCCCGAGGGTGGTATCCGATCCAGTTCAGGCCTTTTATCGAGCACTTTCTTGAAGCGAGCAGCGACACGCTGGTAGTTGCGACCCAGCAATTGATCCGACGCCGTGGTGATGTGTGACTTGATGTGGTCGGAGTAGCGGCCCTTGCTTTGGTTGGCTTGGTACATACACCAAAGAAGCACCAGGTACGCATCAGTACGCCCCTCAAGGTTCTGCCTGGCAAAACTTAAAAGGTACTGACTCATTGCGCCTCCTCCCTGATACGCATCAGCGTAACCGGACTGGCATCAGGAAGCCATTACCGAGCATTGTGAATGGGCCGCAGTTCGGAAAAACTTGGGCAGTCTCGTACAACATGGGGGGATGCACCCAACCTGACTCGCAGCCCCAGTTACAGAGATATTGATCCCATAGTCTGATCCCAAACCCGGTTTGACGCCCGGTATACTCAGGACAAATAGTGCTGCATCAAAACGCCGTTCAAGCCTCCAGCACCCATTTTTGATAATACCGAGGAAGCACCATGCCAGTTGACGGGCCTCTACCTGGGACGGGTGATCAGCACGACATCAATGCCGATGCAACACGTTGCCTGATGGCTCGACATCCCAAGAATTGGCGAGTGCAAAGCCTGGAAGGGACTGACGACTATGGCTATGACTTCCAAGTGCAGACCACGCCGAATCAACAAGCGACGGATATTTTCCGTATCCAGCTTAAGGGCACCCGCTCTCCGAACCTGACGGCGGATGGCGAATACATTTCGGTGTCTCTGAAAGCCACCACTGTCCGCTATTACGCCCGAGCCGTAGAACCGGTACTTCTGGTGATCTGCGACCTATCGATGAACGAAGATCCTGTCGACTGCCCCCTTTACTATGTTTGGCTCAGGGATGAGCTGAATCGCATCTCGGTCGACGATCTGTCCGCTGAACGCAAATCCGTCACCCTTCGTGCGCCCACAAAGAACGTACTAAAAATAGCTACGGATCTCTCGGAGGACATTCGCCACCAGAACGAACTGTCTCGCATGGGGCATATCCTGAGTGAGCGCGCAGAGCAAACACACCCAGGGATGCAAGCAGATGACCGCTTAACCCTGGTTCAGGGCGTGGTAAAAGGCGTGGCTGCACGAGGCTCCGCACTGATGAACGCCTTGGCAGGCCCAACGGAAGACTACTGGGTCAACCCAGCTCGCGGCACGCTTGCCTGGAACTTGACTCAGGCCAAGGCAGATCTACAGGTCACCGCGCTGGATCGAGCGAAGATCCAGCTCGATGAGGCAGAGCCAAAACTCGAAGGGTCGACCACCCTTGAGCGCGCAGAATATTGGCGCCTACGTGGCAAGTGGCAGGTTCAAACGGGAGATAACAAAGCGGCAGTCTCTTCCTACCAGAACGCGTACGAGGTAACGCCGCTCCCCAAGTTCCGAGCAGCCCAGGTGGAAGCGGAGATCCGCATCCGATTCGAGAACGATAGCGACTCACTTGCAGAGCTACATGATTTACTGGAGGGTGAAGATCCAGCCATCATTGCCATTCGCTCCCGGCTGCATGCCGTGCAAGGGCATTACGAGTTGGCCGTTGAGCAGGCGAATTTGCTTGCGGAACCTCAACGGTCTTTCGCCAGAGCGTTTGCACATTGGCTGTCTGAAGAACCGGCAAATGCCCTGACAGACTGCGAGGCGGGCCTTGAAGCCTGTGACGCGTCCGATGACATTCGTGAACTGTTGCTGTTGCTTAGGGCCCGAGCCAAATTTTCCCTCGCAGTGGCCACCGCCACTACGCCGCGACGTGAATCTATCCCACCCGCAGGTCTTCCGGGTGTAGACCTTCAAAAGCTTGAGGAAGCTTGGGTTGCGATTAACGATGCTGTCCTGTCCATAAAGGCATCTGGCTGGGGCTCCAACATAGAGCAGCTCGTCGACATCTGGGGGGCCACAGCGTCGGCCCTTGGCAAGGCAGAGTCGATACTTGCAGACCTGAAGGATGCAGCGCAGAAGCGCCCGGACTTGCCCCATATCCATGAGGTCTTGCGGGGCATTGCGGGTCAATTGGCGGACTTCACCCTCGCATTGTCGGCAAATGATCAGTTGCCCGACTCACCTGACAAGCAGCTCTGGGGCACGCTTCTGCTCTATGAAACCCGTAAATTTCGGGCGTGCTATCAAGGCTTTGGCGCATACGTCGGTGACGTGGATCGCAGCCACCCCCTGTTTGGGTCGGCTGTCACCGCAGCGTCTATTTCGGCGCACAAATCAGTTCAGACCGGCCTCGTGAACCAGTGGATGGGGATGCTCGAAGCAGATCCTGCTCTGGCCCCCGAAGCCGCCCTCGCACAATTTTATCTCCAGTTGGAGATGAGCAGGTTGGCCAAGGATGAGGCGTTGAGGACGCTGCAGGCCAGGTATGAAGAACTGGATCGGCCCGTCAGTATTGCACTCACCCTCATCCACGAGCTTGACCCTACCGACCCGCAGAGCGCGCAGGCGTGTGTTCGACTCTCCGAAAGGATCACTGAGCACTATGTCCTCTCGCCTGCGGTGGCTGTGCGGCTTGGGTTGGCCTTGGTGACCTTGAGAGATTGGCAAGGCATCGTAGAGCTGTGTCAAAGCAATCGAGTCCGCGTTGAGCCTGGTGATCGAATGGGAGCCTTCGAGGCATTGGCACTTGATCACCTGGGCGAAACGGAAAAGGCCCGCGATCGGTTGTTGAAAATTGTAGCCACAGGATCTGACGATCCACTGGCACTGAACACCTATGCGACGATTGCCACGCGTTGCGGCTACGTCGATGACGCCGTGGAGGCAGCGGAAAGAGCGCTCGAAACTGCGAGGTCCAAAGGGGAACAATTGGAGTTCGTTAAGTTACTGTTCTTTCTCATTCAGTTTTCCGACCCAACGAGCGAACGGCTACTGGAGCTGGCCCTGCGAGCTGGCGAACTGGTGGATCAAAGTGTAGAGAGCCAGGAAGGCACCTACTTGATGATGCACCTGAGCGGCACTCTGGATGGACGCAGTGACATCGACCTTGCCAGGGATAGAGAGCAGTTCCGCACACGCGCTGATGCATTCTTCAGGAATTTCCCGAATTCCCGGATGCTCTGGAGAGGCGAAATCCGAGAGGGCGCCTCTGGCACGGAGTTGGTGGAAAGCCTGAAAGCACTGACTGGAATGACGCCCGACAGAGAGGCCTTCCAGAAGCGGCTAGAGCGCTCCCTACAGCAGGGATTGAATACCGTTCCTTTCTCGTGGCGCCCACGACTGGTGCTGTCTTACGTTTGCGATATCGTGCACCTGTGGGAAATTGCCAAGGTGTCCAGCCGGGATGATCGCCAGTATCACTTGGCAATGGTCAACGATACAGGTTGGCAGCCGACCGGTGCCGATGACCTGCGCAAGCGAGTACCTTTGCTGGATTGGACAGCACTGTTAGTCCTTAACGACTTGGGGCTGATCGACGCCGTCATCAATTTCTTCGGTCAAATTGCGGTAGCCAAGGCCACGATGGAGGAGCTTGCCGAGTTCACGAACCCCGTGTTTGGAAGCCCAAAGCGAAGCAAATGCTTGGAGCTACAGAACGCTTTGAAACCCCATCTCGCCTCGATACTTCAGCCCTCCCCTCCAGAGGTGGCAAGCGAGGCATCGCCCGCCAGAGTCATTGGGCGCAGCAACAGTGAAATCGTGGAGATACTTGGCAAAGAGCCGGAACGGTACCGGCTCTATTCTGATGACGAATCGCTGCGGATATTTTGTGCTGCAGGTTCCGAGGTCGACGGTTTCTGCACCCTTGATGTCCTGGCCGCAATGACAGAGGTTGGGCAGCTCTCCCCCATTGAGAAAGCCGGCAAAATTGCGCAGCTGTGCGAATGGAGGGTCAGCGTAATCGTGCAGCTTTCCGAGATTGTGCGGCTGCTTCCCCCGGCTGCCTTTACTGCACGAACCGTACGTCAAGCCGTAGAAATCCTTGACGCAGAACCCAGGTTCATCTCAGTAATCTCGGCGCTCTGGGATTACCGCGCGACCTTTGAGAAAGTGTTGGAGCATGCAGCATCGGTGCTACGTATGCTGGTGGATCAGGCTTTGCTTCCTGAGATTGAGCTAGCAGCGCTGATGCGACACTGGCATGTCAAAGCAGCCATGAAAAGTGATGCCCCTGATCAGGCCCTTGAGACCATTGTCATTTTGATCATCGCCGCCGCACTCAGGGGGCATTTGCCAAAGGCCAGCGCTAAAGGACTCTGGGCGGTTTACAGGCTGTTAGTCGAATCTCATCATGGTGACCAGATGGACGAGCGTCTTGAGAGGGTTGCTATCCGGTTGCTGGGTTCGAAATGTGCTCAGTTGGAATCCGTAGCGGCTAGCGAAGGGTTGCGAATCTATACCGAGCTCAATGAGAGCCTAACGAGGGGCACGATTGACCAGTCCGAGTTCGCCAACGCCTACACCACAGCACGAATAGCGGCGCGAAGACCCAAATTCGGAGGATGAGTGCGGCGCCGCAAGCGCTGGACTGTGCGCGGCTTTGGCGTGGTCGAGTCTGAGGGGCACCATTTCTCTACAAAGACTGGTCCGGAAGCTGCTCTGACGATGTGGGCCTGGGACAAGATCCCAGTAGAGGTTTGCGAACTGCAGCCCTGGAATTGCGTCGCGTCTATTGGAAACCAGTGGCGATTCAAACACCTATACTGATTACAATGAACGGGCCGCGCTCAAGAGAGCCAGTGTGAGTTGCTCGGGTGGCACCTCAGTCCCCATGCCTGCTGAATCAAGCAGAAGCTAGGAGATGCTGAAAGAAATTTGTACCTTCACCACTTGTTTAAAGTCCGTCGCACATTAGGATTGGTTAGAAATATCCAAGGACGGTTGAAATGGCTGGATTTTTCGTAGATCAGGCGGGATCACTCAAGCTTCTTCAGCAAGCTGACGCGCCTAATAGCGGCTTCAGGCCGGGTCAGCTTGGCGCAATGTATGCAACATTGGCCCATTTCTCTGTGCAAGACGACCCCGCTATCATCTGCTTGCCCACTGGCTATGGAAAGACATCATTGATGATGTCGCTACCGCTTCTACTTGGAGCAACCCGGATCCTCGTCGTCGAGCCATCAAGTGCTCTACGCAAACAGGTGCACTCGCATTTTTCCACCCTTTCAACACTCAGGCGCATCGGTGCGCTACCTGAAGACGGGCCGCTACCTTCCGCTCACTTGCATTCGGGGCGGCCGATAACACCCGAGGCTTGGGAACAGTTGCGGGAGTTCGACGTCGTGATCTCAACCCCCGGTAGTTCTTCGCCAATGATTGCCCCGGGCGCTGCGCCCGACCTCTTTGACGTGATAATTTTCGATGAAGCTCACCATGCGCCAGCGGATTCCTGGGCAGCGTATCTGGATCACTACTCGACCGCTCGATTTATATTCTTGACAGCAACACCCTTCAGGCGCGATGACCGCGTTATTCCGGGCAAGCTAGTCTACCGATATCCTGTGATGAGAGCCGTATCTGAAGGGGCGTTCGACCCTATCGTCTTCCGAGAGGCCCCAATAGATAACGAGCTTGATGATGAGCATGTTGATCGGGTGATTGCCCAAACTGCAGTGGCACAGCTCGAAGAAGATATTGCTAACGGTTTTGATCATAGGCTTTTCGTACGCGCCTCGACCATATCTTCCGCGCAAGCGCTCGTCCCGATCTACGAGCAATTGGGCGTTTCCGTCGCCGCCATAAGCAGCCGACTGACCAAACGACAACAGGACTTAATTGAAGCCAAGCTCATTTCTGGTGAATTGAAGGCCATCATCTGCGTAGACATGTTTGGCGAAGGCTATGACTTCCCAAAACTCAAGGTCGCCGCGTTGCACGCACCGCACAAATCACTGGTACCCACAATCCAGTTCATCGGCAGGTTCGCTAGGATCGACAACGCAACGGGACGCCCAACCCTCATTGCACCGGCATTCAGAGTGCGTGAGGCGACCGCGACTCTGCTCAGAGAGGGAGTCGATCTGGCTCAGATGATTGATGATGCCGCGCTTGCTGAGATCCAGGGCGCAGTTGAAGCCCAAGAATTCATCGAAAGCTTGCCGGTGCGTCGGATGACTGAATCTGACTATGAATCCGTGTCTGCGTTGTCCTTCAATTTGTACGCGCACGTTCGAGGGTTTCACTGCAGTCGCAGGCCGGATTTCGACTTGCTGGGAGAAAAGGTCGGTCGAGTGCTTCGGATTGTAAAGCAGTGGGGAACGCCAGATGGCAATCTGTCTCTCGTATTGACAGCAGATGAAGCACCTCCGAACTGGTCGACCTCAAACACGCTCACTGATATTCGGCACGAGGCCTTCTTGCTGACGTATTTTCCTGAATCGAGCTACTGCTTCATCGGCTCAACCCTCAGGACAGAGAAGCTGTACCTGACCATCATGGATATCGTTTGCCGTGCCGGCAGCCGAGGGTTGAGCTATGAAGAAACGAGCCGAGCGAGGGCCGGACTGGAGGGGATGAGGTTTTTTGCTGTTGGCTTGCAGAACACGACCTTCAATTCGCAAGTCGAAACTTATCGAACCCTAACTGGCCCTCAAGCCGAGCGCGCGGTCACTGCCGGTGACAGCCGCGCTTACGCTCAGGGTCACTACTTCGGGAGTGGCATGAACGGCCAGGTGCGTGAAACCATCGGAGCCAGTAGCAGCTCTAGAATCTGGAGCAATCAGCGCCTATCCGTTCCTGACTTCTTTGCCTGGGTGCAGACGCTTCATGGGCGCATCGTAGGAGATGCTGCGTTTAGCCAAACACACCTCGACTTGGTCAGAACCACTACGACTCTTCGGGAGCTACCAGAAGCGGTGATGGCAGCCAACTGGTCGCGGCAAGGTCTCACTCGCAATCCTCGTATTCACTTCAGGACTACGCAGGAACAAGAATTACAAACCTCTAGGCTTGTGGAGTGGGATATCCAGGACTTTGAGTGCGATCCACAAGCCGGGCACTTGGATTTTTCGATCGTTCATGCTGAGGGGCAGATTCGTATGCGCCTGAGTCTTGAGGGTGGCCAACTGATTCGCTGCCTGGAACCAGATGCCACAATGACGATCGAGTCTAGCCAGGATGGCTGGATGCCATTGGCCGATTGGCTTAGTGAGTACCCTCCTATTTTCTATGCAACAGATAAGTCTTCGTTTGAAGGGCTAAACAAAATCGCTGCCCCTCTTCTCAGATCCCTCGCACTTGCTCCAGGTGATGCGGAGTCAATCGATTGGACAGGTTGCGCGATCGAGGTGGAGTTCCTGCCGAACAATCAGGAGCCTCGCACACTGGCGCGACGTGCAGAGCTCAATGGCCAAGCAACTGTGCAGGAGCACTTGGAGCAATACCTTCTGACGCTTCCAGATCTCCGGTGTTTGTATTACGACCATCGCTCAGGCGAGGCCGCCGACTACATCTGCGTTACTGTCAATGCAGCCCATGAAGTGAACGTAACCCTCTATCACTGTAAAGGTGCAGGAGGGCCAGCTAATGGAGGGCGAGTTGGTGATGTGTATGAGGTTGCGGGACAGCTGGTAAAGTCAGCTTACTTCTGCAACGTCGCGACCTTGCTGCATCATATGGAAGATCGCATGCATCGCAGACACACATCTCCTTCGTACTTTGTCAGCGGGGACAGGGATGAAACCTACGAGTTGCTGCGGTCAACACCTGCAACAGCTCTTACCTTCACGGTGGTAGGCGTTCAACCTGGCATTCGGCGCACCATGGTTGATGAGCGCATGAGCGATTTGATGGCGTTCTGCATAGGCTACGCACGTCAGGGCTCG
Source organism: Pseudomonas sp. BS-2016 (assembly GCF_001806145.1). Classification (NCBI taxonomy): domain Bacteria; kingdom Pseudomonadati; phylum Pseudomonadota; class Gammaproteobacteria; order Pseudomonadales; family Pseudomonadaceae; genus Pseudomonas; species Pseudomonas sp. BS-2016. Next base: position 183,441 of record NZ_MLCT01000037.1, on the reverse strand, counting down.
GCAAAAGCTTACTGGCTAGTGAGTGAGTAGCTGCAGCGGGTGCTGGAAGATGCGATTTGTCGAGGTTTCGCACCGCCCGGCTTGAGGGTGAACTTAAATTCTACTTGGCACTACCACAGATCGGCGCCCAGCCATTGCATTGCAATGGCTAGCGGTTACCAAGATGCCTCGAGAATTATCCAAATGCACTCAATGGATCGCTGCCCTCCCAGATTCATCGCTGGTTGCTCGACGCATTTCTTTAGTATTCCAGCACCTGATGTCAATCCGATCGTGAATGGCCCAGCATAGTCGAGCCCATCCACTTGATTACACGCTCAAGCGCGTATGAACTGCGCCAATGAGCGTGCAGTCGAATAAGGCGCTTCACCTGCGCCAAGACCATGCTTCATGGTTCGCGAAGACTGCCCGTCGAATATAGCCACCATCCAATCTCAGTGGTTATAGTCTCAGCCACACTAGGATGGGCAATGAATACATGACCTACGCACTGATAGACAACGCCACCCTCACTGCCGTCCAGCGCGCCACCGGCGCGGTTGCGGTCAAGACCAGCGATACGATCAATGGAGACCTGTGCGCGTTAGAGAATTTCCTGCAAGGCAACCTCTTTTACGACGACCTCCTCTGCATAGACAACTACAAAGCAGATCACAGAGAAAGCCGCAAGCAACAATTCCCCTACCTCAGGTTCTTGTCGCCTACCGAGTTCGGGCTGGACGGGGTTGATACGGTCGCTCAAAAAGAAGCATCGCTGATTCGTCCTGAAATTCGCGGCGGCGAGTTCGTGGATGAGGACTTTAGTGCCCTTTTGGAGCAACTGAAAATGAACATGGTCTGCACCTGGGATCAAGCCTCCAGTGTGTATTACCTAACCATGAGGATGCTGGGCTACCGTGCGTCCGACGACTATGGCAAATACAGTGCCCTAAGCGCAGCAATCTTCGCAGAGTTAAGCGATGCCAGTGAAACGCGCGGACGTTGGTCGAAAGATGTCAAGCTAGTGGGTTCGGATGGCCACGAATTCAGCAAGTCAGAGTTCACTGGAGAGTATCCTGGTGCCTACGGAGGTCCCTCCAAGCAACTCGAGATGTTCGTCGCCTCGCTGAACTGGCTCGCGTACAAATCAATTTATTACACGACTGCAGCCAAACACCTGAAAGCAGACTCATTCATTCATCCCATCAGGCATGCCTATCAAGTGCACTGGATGAAGAAAGCCGGCGCCTTCGGCCATGACTTCACCGCCCGCCTCCTGGCAAACCTCTCGGACAAAACCAGTACGAGCATTTCTGAAATCCAGTCGCACGGAGCAACTCAGACCGTTGCTTTGGACCTGCCCTTGTTTTCGGCATGGCTGACTCAATCCGCCGGAAGCGTTTCCGGTGCGATCGAGGCAGCTCGACAGATCCGCAGCGAAGACCATTTCGTAACGATGCGTGAAACCCTAAAGGCCATTCGAGTTGCCTTCGACGAGCAAGGGCTCGCGAGTGGAAACAAGCGCATCACCAAGCTCATGGATGATGTCGACAAGATTTGCGGCGACCTTAAACGCAGTTACGGTCTCAGGTCTGCCCAAGGTATCCAGGGGAGCTTTCTAATCAAGGCGGCAAGCTCTGTTACTAGTCTATTTGGGGTTTCGTTACCCGACCGGGATTTCGCTCTCTCCACTCCCGAGTTCATGAAGTCAGAATCGACTAAGGCGTTTACAACGGTTGTCAAGGACATCACCAAGGAACTCACTGCCATGGAGCGCTTGGGGGGGGTGCGGGATCTGATGGCCAGGTGCTTCAAGATTGAAGGTGAAGACTTCGGCGGGCCGAAGGTTCAAGAGCCAAAGTTCCGATGGGTGAAGTCTGGGTGGCAGATGCCTATGTGAAGTAGAGTCACCTGCGTATTTTAGGGGCTAATCCGTCATACGAAACGAATAGAATCATCGCGTATAAATACTGGACAATTAAGCAAGGACTGTATGAATTCTTTTGAATTTTTGCTCTTCCGCGGAAAGCATCAGCTGTCTTGGCGTGCCGATGCGGTAGATGATGTGTCAACGTTCGCAATGGACATTTCGCTGTGCTTCGCTCAATCCGTCAACCCTGTTAACAATCAATTAGCGATATCGTGCAGACAGGTATCTTCACCTGCGCTGAGAGAACGGATCAACGTTTTCGTTGAACTTTACAAAAAAATTGATCCCAAAACTTACAAGATAAAAAGCTTTATCAATCGGATCCCTGACGGGGAACATTTCTTCTATTTACCCAACATGAGTAAATTGCCTTCTGAGGCAGAGCTTCTGGCGAACATTGAGCTAATGGCGCTGGATGCAGGTCAAGACCCTGATCAAGCATTAGCCGCCTTCAAGGATAACCTCGGGCCGTTCTTCGATAACTACAAAATTGACGGTCGGATCACTGAAAAGAAAACAGCGATAGGCGAGCCGCTGAAAAAAGATCGCATCTGCCGTTTTTGCCATAATACTCGTCCATCCGCCAAGAATGACTCCCCTGAAAAGTTGGTTACCACATTCAAGCAGGAGGCGCATGCTATCTCTGAGGCCCTAGGTAACAAAACAATCATTCTCAATGAAGAGTGCGACGCATGCAACAAGTTCTTTGCCGAATCCTGCGAGAGGCATATCTACACTTACTTGAGATGCCTCGGAACTTTTTTCAAAGTCAAGAATAAAGACAATACCGTATCATCAATCATAGGCAAGAATTTTAAGTTACTTTATTTGTCTGAGGATAGAAAAAAGAAAGTACTGGAGGCGCAGGTAGGTTCTGAAATGGCACAGCCAGATGAGAACCGCTCAACACTGAAAGATCAGCTCTCATCTGAAGATCTGCAGCAAATCTCCACGCTAGATTTTTGCCTACAGTACACGTTGGAAGACGGCGCGCGCGCGCCAGAGGACAGGCCACCAGAAAGTCTGCCACTCAAGTTCAAAGAACAACTCAGCATGCAGCAAGTGTACAAGGCGCTGGTCAAATTTGCGCTGAGCGTTATGGAAACTGAAAACCTCACAGGATTCGAAAAAACCATCGAGTGGGTCGCTGGGGATCAGACCGTCGCCCGCTTACCAAAAATTGCGATTTTGCGGTCGTACGCCCATTTTACTAAAGGTGCTGAGCTAACCATTTACCGGAGAACCAATAACGGTGGAGGGCTCCCGCTGGCGATAGGCGAGTTCCAGTTCACATTCCAAAAGATGGTTTTCATTATTCCATCTTTCAATGAGGCAGAATCCAGCTTTATTGAAGACGACGAGTACGCCAATTTTTGGGATTTTAGTTTCTTTAAATCAGCACAAGGCTGGTATTTCCAGGACTTTTCGGATGAGCAGGAAAAAGACTTCATCTTCAACATGAGGTTATCTGAACTGCAATCACGCAATACAGGCGATCAGAAGCCGCGTGGTGACTCCTCTCCTGCCGCTTGATACCCGGAGGACGATAGCTGGGTAAGGACGATGGGTGTACTAAGCCCATCGTTCATATCACAGTATATGGTAACCATCCCATTAGTCTTAGGGACTTTACGAAATCCCAAGAAATCCAATCGGCGCCCTTCGAAAATTGAAACTCTGTAGGGTTCCCAGCCATCTACGGAAAGGAATTTTGTGATGGCAAGCCCCCAATGCGACTCCCTGCCCGGTACCGCAGCGTCCTCACCGCTGAGGAGCTGCCAAAGTTCGGATCGACCAGACGAGCGGAAAATCTCGTCCATGAACATAAATCGATGAACAATCGCATTCGTTTTGAGCTATTGAGCCAAGTGCAGTGCGCTGGGGAGCGTCTTATGAACATATGACATCGCCCACTTGTTAAATTGCGTATAGCAATCTGTGGCTCGCTTTACCGTTTCCTGCTGCTGTGCGTGCTTTGCGTGTCATTGTCCTTCTGCGCGGCCTTACACGACTCTGTTTATCCTGCCTGTTCCCTTACTCATTCAACGATCAGTCTTAACCGATCAAACGGTACGGTCTGACCGAGGCCAGCATTTGCCGATGTTAGCTTCGGAACGCCCTGCGGATTCCCTGCATGGCGTTCTGGAATTTATTGATATGTCGCAAATAATTGCTCCTGCGCTAAACAACTCGCCAACTGATTTAGTGCTCTCACTGGCGGCTATTGCAGATTCTTCGATGAGTGGCATGGAGAACTTCAATAAAAAGATGGTCGATGCCCAACTGTTCTCTGTCTTCGACATTGCGCGTGTTTCCAAAAAAGAGTTTTGCAATATTCTGACGGAGTTCACGGCTGAGGAAATGGCTGGAAAAATCTACGATCAAGCGCTGAGCTATGCAGTGCAACTTGAAATTCTCCACCGCCAGCAAAACGATTCGCTGACTGAAGATCAGCGTGTCAAACGCCAAATGTCAGCTCAATCTGCCAAAGGTGCTACTTACTGCTCACTGTTTCCTCAGGAATCGAATCAGGTATGTGCCCCGCAGTCCTTGGCGGCCATGGATTCGCCTGTGGCGTATCTGCGAGCCTTGTACCTGTTTGCCCTGCAATTGGAAAAGACCGGTACGGGAAACCAAACCAAAAAAACACTTTCTACACGCCGTGCCTCTTTAGAGAATCTGAAGATTGATGCGAACGCTGTGTACGCGCAAACCCCGCTGTTGAATATCATCAATGAGTTACTCCATGAGGGCATAACCAAAGCGTTGCGTGACAATAAGGACATATACAGCAATGCCACTGTTGAATACGTGTTAAAAACACATTGTTATCCTTTGCAACTGCCCTTCTATCTTCCTTATGAACAGTGCGTTTCAGCGCTCGGGGCTCACCACTTAAAACTGGGTGAGTTAAATTACAAAATCAGCCTGGCACTGCCGGTTACTCAACAGCCCAGTACCGCCTACGGCAAGGTTCAACAGGAAAGTTATGAAGCGCAACGCTTGCTGGCTCACCTCGGGCCTCATCAACAGGTATTGATAACCGATAATAAAGATCTCGGTGCAACCGCGAAGGAAAAAGATGCGTTCGCAAAAAAAGTCCTTGGGAGCACGTATGAATCTTTAAAGACACCCTCATGGTTTATGGAAAGTACAGATCTTAATGACGAGCACATGCAAGCGCTATTCTCGCTGGGTAAGTACCTTCCAGTTCAATCGACACAGTTACCCGGTAAACAGTCGGATGTTCATGCAGAGCTGAAACTGCCCACGATTAAAAAAGAGGGGAATGTCGCCACTTTGGATTTTGATAAACCTGAGCAACTCGACCTGGCGCAACGCATCATTCGATTGCAGCGCTGGATGAAATGCTCATTCAACGACGTCAAGCATTTTGTCTACAGCGTCAAACAGGCAGACCTGGAAAACGATAAGGTCATGCTCAATGACAATACGCTACGAGCCTTGGGCGTGTACCGCTACCTTGAAAAGCACTACACGCTGTCGATTGAAGAGTTTTCGGCACTCCTGCATCACCTGCCCGTCCATCAATCTGGCACCACGCGTTCGTTGTATGACCGGGTTTATAACCGTAAAGAGGCATTCAACGTTTCATTTAAACTCGATGGCAGCGCTTTCACACCTGACTCGCAAGATGATGCGTCACTGGAAGTGGTCTATCTGATATGTGCAAGCTTGGGTGTCCCTAATACGCGTGATGCTTTCGGGGTCATGGCCGCTCAGCTACACAAATATGGCCCAGAAACAAAAAAGGACGTGGCCACCTTTAGTGCTTTTTATCGGCAAGTTCGGATTGCTCGTCTGTTCAATCTATCGTTGGCAGAAATGTATCAGCTTGCAGAGTTGTTGGGGGGTAAGGATTACAGCAAACAGCTAGTGACCCCTTCTTTAAGAATGAGCGGCAGCAATACACCGCCTGACTTTCTGGATGTGTTGATGCAAATGGAGTGGGCCGTCCAATGGTTTAACAGTGCCGCCATTCGTCTTTCAACCATTCGACGTCAGCTCTTGCTGGATGACATGGATCCGGATGGCGAGTTGCAAGAAAAGTTGAGCACATTTGAAAAGCTGCTTGCTGAGACTGAACGTTATGTCTTGGTCGACGCTGATTTTTCTCAACTGACAACGCAAGGTGCACTTCAGCTGGAACTGTTGAAATTCACCAAAGGTCACGTATTGATTAAAACGATTTTAAAGGTCCATCCGCTACTTCCTGAAACACCTGATTTACCCAAGCTGAACAGCGCGCTCAAGAAGTTGGTCAAGGCCTACATCAGCCCTTCTGCTCTTGAAAAAATTCAAGATGAAACGGTTTCAGAGATGGCGTCGTTACTGGCACCCTATCTGGATACCGCTTATAAACGATTGTTGCCCTGGAAAGCGGCCTTGCTGGACGTATTTCCACAGGGCGGTACGGCTGCAGAACCTGCCTCGGTCCAAGAAAAGAGAATCAAACATATCGTTCACGGCATAACGGTTGCGCTGGGGAATCAAGACAGCAGGCGATTGTTGAAGAATAATATGCTGGCTGTGCCCAATGCAGCTGCATCGTTGAAACTACCCATTAGCCAAGCTGCTCTGCAGACATTTATCAACCATCCGCATTGGCTCGATTCACGCAGCCTGCCTGAAGGCTTTTTAAAGTTGTCGCTGAATACGCTTTACTTAATGACGCAGTTTCAGTTGATGCTGGTCGCCTACCGTGTGAGTGAAGCCAGTCTTTTTAATTACTTGGCGCAGGTCAATCGTGTCGAGTCCCTCAATGATGACCAGATGGCCATGTTGCTAGGCCGGCTACTGGGCTGGGACGCGGGTGAAATAAAGGTGCTGTTGGAAAATGTACCTTTCACGCGCGTCAAGTCGATCGCTCAACTTGACTGGGTTGTACGCTGCCATCAAACATCTCATAAAACAGGCCTTCCGGCATCGCTGATATTGGCGGCAACAAATCTGAATTCTGATATATCGGGACCTCAATGGAAACAGGTCGGTGAGGCGCTGATTGCGGCGTCTGTCTAAATAGTCTCGTTCAACAATATTGAGCACAAGGAATTATCATGTCGTCATTACTCAGTCAGCAAGTGAACGAAACATTCCGCGATGCGCTTCTGGCATTTTATTTGTACACCTTCGATCCTCTTAAAACAGATAAAGCCCCCATCGAGTCGGCCCCCCGCTCCACCCCTGAAGATTTATACAACTATTGGCTGCTGGATGTTCAAGTCAGTCAGGCGGTCATGACCAGTCGCGTTTCAAGTGCGATCAACAGCCTTCAGCAATACATCAATAACATCGCGTTGGGTTTCGAACCGGGGTACGAACAGGTCGGGATGAACGATGCACAGAAGTCCACTTGGGATAACAGCCTTCATTCCTACTCCCTTTGGCACGCGCATCAACAATTGCGTCATTTTCCTGCCAATTACATCAGCCCTCACCTGCGTATTGACAAGACCGACAGCTTTCAACAGTTAGAAAGCGATATTAGCCAAACCAACTTGCAACCCGGCCATATTAATGCCGCGGTCAACCGCTATCTGGGGCGGTTTGAGGAGTTGGCACAGATTCGCACGGTCAATGGTTACGTGGACGGTGACGCCAACAGTATGGCTAAGAGCCGCTATTATCTGGTTGGCAAGTCCAACGGGGAAAATGCTTTTTATTGGCGTTCCTTGGACCTGGCTAAACAGAATGGTGCCGGCTCTACCGGTGCCAACCCATCCGCCATGGACGCCTCAGCGCCCACTGCATGGTCAGATTGGCGAAAGCTCCCCATCCCCGCCTCCTATGACATTCCGGACCAAAGCATTCGTCCGGTGTATTTCAACGATCGCTTGTTCGTGGTCTGGGCGCAATGCAGTCAACCTTTGTCTGCTCTTGATGAGGCTGGCACTCCCGCCGAAGGATTGGATATTTTTAATCCCGAGCATATGCAGCACTTCATCAAACGCTACCCCCGCCTTCGCCTCTATTACTCGTTCTTGAAACTGGATGGCAGCTGGAGTTGCCCGCAGATCTGTATCGATGAGTACGCAACCAGCCGATGGTTGCAGAAGCTCTCGATGCAAGACATAAAATCCACGATTACCACGGTTGCAATGGTGGACCCGCACACCGCTCCGCCCTCCTTGTTTTTTGGCTTGGTCGCCGATACCGAACCTTATGCAGATACCTTTCCATTGGTGAAAGGGAAAAATTTCGATTTCTCTCATGCTGTGCGTCTGGACAGTAAACTCAATGTAACGTTGCTGCTGTCAAAGGATTCATTAAACAGTTTTTTCTCGATTGTTCAGGGCGATGCGCCCACTCAAGCCAGTCGTCACTTGGATATTTTTGCAGGTCATAACCGGTTCAAATTTAATTTTGTGGCACCCAGCATAAATGCCGTTGATGTGGCGATACATAAAAAGGAGATGCCGCATAAGGGCTCTGACAGGTGGGACTATCAAGGCACCCAACGCTATATTCAAGACCCTAAGCCAGGCAGTGCAAAGTTCAATAAAACCACCTCCAGCCTTGAGCTCTCAACACACACTGCACTGAGTTTTCCGTCATTCAAAAGTGTAGAGCTTGTTGTTCAACAGGACGGTTTTTGGTTGTTCATGCGGTTAACGGTTGAATCACCTGAGAATGCCCGCAGTGACAGTATCGTGCTCAAGAGTGACTCCTACTTGAATTTGAAGCACCCCCGTTCGACACGTCTGCTCAAGGATTACACAAGCATTGAACTGACCTGCAATAAAACGAACACAGTGTTCAAGGATTTTTTAACATCCGCCACGGCATCGCAAAACCCAACGAAGCCGGCGCCGTTCCAATATTTTGGACAGCCTCAATATTCGGAAAACTACATCCTCGACGGTGTCATGGTCTCCACTGAGTTGTTTAATTATTTATTTCATACTCAGAACACAACGTATTCGGCCAAACTCAAGGTTGAAGAGTCCAGCCAAGCCGCTGGCCTGCTACCCCAAGAAAATGAACTGCTGCTGGAGCGTATCAAGATCACCCGCTTTCAGCGTATCTACAAACAGGTGGTGATGACCTTGCCACCGCATGATAAAGAAGTAGAGGTTATTTACCCCTCGCATGTTCATATTACCAATACCCACCTGATAGGCGAAAGCCATGTCATGCGGCGAAACCTGGTGGGCGGAAAATTTGAACTGCCCGCAGGCCGAACGTTCATCACATCACTTAATATCACTGCCGAACAACTGCCAGACTACATAAGCCAGAAAAAGAAACTTCCCATTGTGCATGGCGTTCTGATACGAGAACAAAATATAGATGACATGAGGTTCAATATACTCGGGTATGCCCTCAAGGCTTTTGAGATTGTATTGAACGAAAATAACACGGCGGATATAACCAAGGGGCCTTGCATTACGCGCCTCTCTTCAGCACCGAGTGGTACGGCGGAATTCATAGATTTCAGCGACTCATCCATTGCTCAATTAAATGCCTCTCCCGGGGCATTCCGGGCGCCGATACGACTTAATACGACACTCGGGGGCGCACTCACCCAGGTCGCATCCGCCGACATGTCCGCGCTCTTTGCGTTATCTCACACCCACCGTGAGCCGCCACTGACCTCAAGTGCCGGGCTTGCTCCCCTCGACTTTCAGGGGGCGTACGGGAAATACCTGTGGGAGTTGTTTTTGTACATGCCGTGGCTGATTGCCCATCGGTTCAATCTGGAGCAACGCTACGCGGAAGCCGAAACCTGGCTCAAGTACTTGTTCGACCCAGCCCGCAAACACTCACAGGTATCCCCCGATCAACCCTATTGGGGGCTCTCAGCACTGAATTCAGACAGCGCGCATATGGGCTACCTGCACGATAACCCTGATGACCCCAATCAGATTGCACTCAGTGCCCCGGTGCATTTCAAACGTGCACTCTATGCCCTGTATGTCGATATTTTGCTTAATCGAGGGGATGCGGCGTACCGTCAAACCACCTCAGAGAGCCTTAACGAGGCCAAGTTATGGTACGTGCGTGCTCAGTCATTATTGGGCCCTGAGCCTTCTGTTCAGGTCGTTGATCCGTGGGCCTCTACCACGCTTGGCGATCTGACCCGTCATATCGACGACACATTGCGCGCGACTGAACGCAAAATGGAGCGTGCTGAATTTGACAAGCTGTCATCGGCCGATCACTCAAAACTGGCGCGGGCCATCCATCGGGTCAGCGACTCGCAGTTGCTATGTGTCCCCCCAGACAAGGCCATGTTGGCCCGTTGGGAAAAAGTGCAATCACGGTTATTTAATCTGCGAAATGATTTGGACATCACCGGTAAACCCCTGCGTGTCCCGTTATATGCCCCACCCGCCTCCCCTCGCCAATTGCTTAACCTCTATGCCAGCCCACGCATGGCCGGGGACGCTTCCTCGGTGCGTCGTCAACCTGCCCACGTGGGGCACTACCGATTCCAGACGGTTCACGCACTGGCGATGGTGGCGGTCGAAAACGTCGTGCAGTTTGGTAATGCCCTGTTGTCGATCATTGAGCGTCAGGATCAGAGTGAACACCTGCAATTGCAGCAGCAACAGGTGTGGCAACTTGCGGGGTTGTCACTTGAGCAACAAGCCCAGAGCCGGATTATCGATGAGAAAAATCAGGATGCCTTGATGGCAGGTCAGCGTATCGTTGAGGGCCGCATCGCGCACCTGGAGCATTTGATCAAAGAAGGCGTAAACGCCAACGAACAAGAGGCCACCCAGGAGCTTCAACGCAGTACCGCCCTGGATACCGTGGCCTATGGGCTACAAGCGGCGGCTGGACTGGCCATGTTGGTTCCCAATATTTTCGGTACGTCCACCGGCGGCTGGAGACTAGAGGGAGGGTTCTATGCCACCCAGGCGGGCATTCAGCTGCTTGCCAATGAAAAGCGCTCCAATGCCAACCATCTGGACCGCAACGAGGCGTTCAATCGACGCAATCAGGAATGGGAGCATGCACTGGGGCAATCGCGCCTTGAACTGGAGCACGTCAAGAAGCAAGTTCAAGTCTTGCGCGAACAGGCCAACAACACGCGCTTGCAACATCAATCCGCCGAAACCGCGCTTACTCAAGCCAAGTTGATGTTTGATTTGTTGGAGAAGCGCTTCACCACGCCTCAGCTGTACCAATGGCTGAGTACGCAGCTTTCTGCGTTTTATCTGCACGCGTATGACATGGCCCTTTCGCTGTGCCTCGACGCACAGGCCTGTTGGCACTATGAGCGCGCAGCATCCGACCGCACCTTTGTCCACGCCAGCCAGTGGAGCAGTTATCGCCAGGGCCTGACAGCCGGTGAAGGGCTCAAGCTCAGCCTGATGAACATGCAAGTGGCTTACCTGCAACACAATGCGCGGCCCATGGAAATCACCAAAACAGTGTCGCTCAGAAACCTGAAGGCCAAAGACCCGAATGCCACTCGAAACACCTCTTGGGACGACATGAGCGCAACACTCCAGCGCACAGGTTCCGTTGAGTTTGAACTCACCAAGGCGCTGTTTGACGCTGACTACCCGGACCATTATTTGCGCCGCATCAAAAGCATCAGTGTCACCTTGCCAGCGACGCTCGGCCCTTATGAAGACATTCGCGCCACCCTGACGCAAACCAATCACACCATCCATACCGCAGAGAAAGGTGAATTCGACTATTCGAGCCACCGTGTCAACGAACATATCGCGCTCTCAACCGGACTGAATGACAGCGGGTTATTCACGCTTAATTTCGAAGGGGATGATCGCTACTTGCCCTTTGAGTACACGGGTGCAGTGTCTGGCTGGAAGTTGTCATTCCCCAACCCCGCTGCGCAGTCGGCCATGCTGAGCAGCCTGTCTGACATCATTATTCATGTGCGCTATACCGCTAAACAGTTGGGGGGGCATGCAGGATGACGCAGCCCCAACAAAACGCTGCTGATGTCTTTACGCCTTCCATGCCCAAAGGCGGCGGTGCCATCCACAGCATTGGCACCGGATGGGGGGCCATCGGGATGACGGGTGAGGCTTCTTTTAGTATTCCACTGCCGATTTCAACTGGACGCGGTTTCACACCGTCGTTGAGTTTGAACTACAGCAGCACATTGGGTAACGGGCCTTTTGGCATTGGCTGGACCGCTGCCCCCGGCAGTATCCGCCGCGACACCCAAAATGGCGTGCCCCTCTATACCGACGCCGACGGGTTTATCGGCCCGTCAGGGGTGGAGCTGCGGCCCCGGAGAAACGCACAAGGGGTGATCGAGACCACGACCACGGCTCAGTTCAATGAGGTTCAACTCGACGCGACGTACACGGTGACCCGTTACTTTCCGCGCGTTGAGTCATCCTTTGACCGTTATGAGCACTGGGCGTCGAGTCATGATCCGGGTGGGTTCTGGTTGATCCAGGGCGCAGATGGCACCTTGCATGTCTTCGGTAAAACACAGGCGGCACGTTGCACCGACCCTGAGGTTCAACAGCATGTTGCGCAGTGGCTGCTGGAAGAAAGCCTCACCCCGCTGGGCGAACAGATCTATTACCACTACACGCGAGAGCGGGCTGAGCCACCCGTTGCGCCGGCTCGCGACTGCCGTGCGCAACGTTATTTGCAACGCATTTGTTACGGCAATCGCCAGCATCAGCCTCAGTTGGCCTTATGGACAACGACGTCGCCGCCGGTCAAACAATGGCATTTCGAGTTGGTATTCGATTACGGCGAACGCCCTCTCGATTTCAGTCAGGCACCGTCTTATGCGCCCCAACAGGAATGGGACGCGCGGCCCGATCCGTTTTTCACCTATGCCTATGGTTTCGAATGGGGCAGTCAGCGCCTGTGCCAGCAGATCCTGATGTTCCATTACTTCCCTGATGAGGCGGCCTTGGGCCCGGAGCCGGTGGCGGTTCGTCGATTGCTCCTTGAGTATGTAACCACCGAACACCGTGGGCGTTTGCTCAACGCTGTGCACAGTCAGGCGTTCGAGCCGTCAGGCAGCGCCCGTTACTGGCCACCGGTCGAGTTCACGTACAGCGCGTTCACCCTGGGCCCCCAATCGGGGCAGTTCGCGCCTTTTGCCGCGCTGCAAGGCCCCGGCGATGGCAAGGATTATCAGTTGGTGGACCTGTACAGCGACGGCATGCCGGGGGTGTTGTACAGCCAGAATCGCTCATGGCATTACCGTGAGCCTGTCAGAGACCCCGTTAGCCCTCAGCCGAACGCGGTTCAGTACGGGCCCTTACGCACGTTGCCGCAGATGCCGATTGCCACGGACCGCGAGTCATTGCGCCAGACATTGGCAGATCTCAATGGCGACGGTCAGCTGGAATGGATCATCGCCCAGCCCGCCATGAGCGGCTTTTTCACCCTAAACGCACGACGACGCTGGTCCAGCTTCGCCTCATTTGCCGCGCTGCCGGTCGAGTTTTTCCACCCCCAGGGGCAACTGGCCGACTTGATCGGCAATGGCGCTCCCGACCTGGCGTTGATCGGCCCGCGCAGTGTCCGGCTCTACCTGAATCAGGCCGAGGATGGCTTTGAATCGGGGCGGGATGTCGCGCATGTGCCGGATGACGACGCCTTGCCCTCACTGAGCCGTTCCAGCCGTACCGAAGTGGTGGCCTTCAGCGATATGCTGGGCAGTGGTCAGCAGCATCTGATCCGCATTCGCCACAATGAAATCAAATGTTGGCCGAATCTGGGCCATGGACGTTTCGGCAAGGGGTTTGTCTTTGCGACCCTGCCCTTCAGTTATGCCGAGTTCGATGCTGCACGGGTTTTGCTCGCAGACATTGACGGTTCAGGTGCCACCGACCTGGTGTACCTGGAGCCTGCCCATGCGTTGATTTTCATGAACCTGTTCGGTACGGGGCTGGTGGCTACACCTGTTCGATTGCCCTGGCCCCAGAACCTGATGTACGACAACGGCTGCACGGTCAGTGTCGCGGACCTTCAGGGGCTGGGCTGTACCAGCCTGATCGTGTCAATGCCCCATGCGACGCCCCAACATTGGCGTTATGACTTCGTCAGCGCCAAGCCGTATTTGCTCGTTGGCACGGACAACAACATGGGCGCCAGGGGGCTGCTGACATACCGCAGCAGCGCTCAAGAATGGCTGGATGAGAAACAACAGCGTGCTCGTGAGGGCCGGCCTCCCATCTGCGGTGTGCCGATCCCCCTGCACGTTGTGACGGAGCAACAGCACATCGACGCCATCACAGGCAATCGTCTGACCCGCCGCTTTAAATACCGCGAAGGGTTCTATAACGGTAACGAGCGAAAATTTCAGGGGTTCGGGTTATTGCTTGAAACAGATTCGGATATCTCGGGCAGTGACACGGCCACTGCGGCCCACACTCAAGCCGTGCTGCGCAAAACGTGGTTCCACACCGGCAAGGGCACCGACATGGTGCGCCGCGACTACTTCGACCTCGATCCGCTTGCTCAGCCTCTGGGCTATACGCTTGTCAGCCGCCTGCTGCCCGGCCAGACAGATGACACGCTGCTGGTCGCAACCGACATCGCGCCGTTGCTCAAGGACCTCAACCATGCGCTGACGGGCACGCAGGTGCGCCAGGAGGTGTACGCGGCGCGGGATCCGGCGGCCAGCGCGGTGCCTTATTCGGTCAGCCAGCAACGGTATCTGGTGCGCCAGGTAAACGGGCGCGCCTCCATGCTGCCCCTGCCCGTGGAGTCCATCAGTTATCGCTATGAACGCGAACGGGACGACCCGGCCTGCCAACACAGCATCCATTTGCGCTGGGATGCGTATGGCAGCCTGACCCATGGCGTGACGGTCTATTACGCGCGCCGCAAAACCCCGGACGATCCGTCCCCGTTCACCGATCCTTATCAGACTCAGTGGTGGCAAGACACCCACGATGCGTCCCAGCAGTCGTTTTACCTGACGGAGTCACTGGCGCAGTTCATACACCTTGACCAACCCCAACGGTGGCGCCTGCGTGTGCCGTATCGCCAGCGCACCAACGCCCTGGTGTTGGCCAAAGGCAGTGCTGCGAACAGGCTGTCTTCGGAGCGAATCCGTTACGAGACGTTTATCGATCAAGGCAGCGAGGGGCCTTTGAACCCGCAGGCACCACGCACACTGAGCGGTTTGTCGGTGCAGCATTATCACAACGTGCAAACGGCCTTGCCGTACCCCGCGGGCACGGCTGACTTTCTGGCCCTGGTGGATCACGTTGAAACCGCCGAGCTGGACGACGAGGCACTCAAGGCCTATGAGCACCTTCCGACGTTGCCGGGTGCCGGTGCTTTTGATCTGACTCACGCGCTCACCGAGGCGCATTACCATCGCGCCGAACTGTTTTTGCCGGACAACAACAGTGCGGTAACGCTGTGGTCGATCAGGAAAAACTTCACGCTGTATCACCCGGCCCACGGCTTTTACCGTGCCTACGGGGTACGTCCGACCGAGAGTCACGGGGTCACCACACTTGAGCATGATCGGTACGCGTGCCAGATTGTTTCGGTCAAGACGCCCGATGGCTGCCGCACCACAGCCCAGTACGATTACCGACTGCAATTGCCCGTCCTGATTACCGACCCGCAAGGCACTCAACAGCAAGCCCGGTACGATGCCTTCGGGCAGTTGCAGGTCAACAGCTATTTTGGCCGGGAGTTGGGTCAACCCGTGGGGTTTAACCCGTTGTCGGACTACCGCCGACCGGCTGACGACAGCCCGGAGTACGCCATCGGGCATCCTCTACAGGTACTGCAACAGGCCGCCAGCGCCAGCTTCTACACGCCCTTCAGCTGGATGGGGCAGATTGCACAGGCCGCACTTCGCCCTGAGTGGATCACTCAAGGTTACGTGCTGCCCAACGGGTATATTCGCGCCAGCGCACAGGCGGCCACGCTGGACCTTGAAGACCCGCACCAATTGCAATTGAGCCAGTTGATGCAGGCAGCGCACCGTGAGCCTGTACACGCCGTGGTCTTACAAGCCGACCGCTACCCTTCCCCTACCGATGAATACCAACCCCTGATCCGCATCAGCCTGACGTGCAGTGACGGGTTTGGACGCACGTTGCAGAGCAAACAACTGGCCCCAGGCGGGATGGCCTACACGATTGGGAGCGACGGCACGCTGAACCTGGACCCGGACGGCAAGCCGATCAGCCACTACAGCGAAACCCGTTGGCGTGTCAGTAGCCGGGTCGAGTACAACAACCAGGGCCTGGCCATTCGCAACTACCGTCCTTACTTCGCCAATCATCATCATTACATCAATGATGCGTCCCTGCGTTTAAGTGCCTACAGCGATCAGGTGTTCTATGACGCACTGGGGCGACCCACCCACACCCTCAATGCGCGGGGCGACCTGAGCCGCCACACGTACTGCACCTGGTACACCATCAGCGAGGATGAAAACGATACACACGGGCTGGACCACAACTTGCCCGCGGCTTGACCCGAGTTAAGGCACAGCTCGCAGGTGACTGCGAGCTGTGCCTGAGTGACGGGTTGATCAGTGAGGGTCTCGGATACCGGCTACCCGATAACGACGATCGCCCAAGTGCTCAAACATCAGGCGGTATGCCCCGCGGCGGCGGCTGCCCTGGTAGCCATGCACGTCGGCAGACCACAACGCGTCAGCGTGCTGGTGCCAATGCACGGCCCTGAAACGGCCTTGCTGCACATGGCTGATGGTCAAGGCAATGCTGTGCCCTTCAGGCCCCAGCAGGAGTTCTGCGACTGCGCTCTCGTCGATGCTGATGGCCTGAGCGGGCTGGGCCGTTGGCGTGCTGATCACCGCCGGTTGTGGCTGAGGGGCCGATGAAGAGGCTCGGGCTGTGCGTTGTCGCGCCACTGCGCGGGGGGTTACGACTTCATGCGGCGTGGGTTCGGCTGCCGGCCTGGACGTGGTGGCTGCAGGTTGGGCACGGGCGCGAATCAAGACGCTCAGGACGCCTTGTTTCCTTGCCTCGCGCGTGGGGGGTCTGGGATTGTTGGAGAGTTCTCCAATCACGGGGTGCAACTGGGCAGGTCCCGCCAGGCCGTAGATCTCGCCGCTTTTGGTGGTCAGAATCCCCAGCGAAACGCCGACTTCCTCATGGATAGCGGCAAGGTTATCAAAGACAAAGTTGAACATCTTGACGCTTTCTGCGGGGCTCAGCTGTTGTAGCGCTGAAAACTCCAGCACTTTGTCTGTTATCGCTTGCATGAACGCATAGTTGTCTGACTCCGTGGGCGGTAGTGTTGAGCGGCGTTGGGCTTCAAACGCCAGGCCTGTCATCAACGCGGCCCCGACTCCTGCCCCTATGAGCGGCGCTTCCAGCAGCGCGCCCAACGCGGCGCCCAGCAAGGTCGCCACAAAAATCCAGAAGCTGAACGCGACCAGCCGATTGGCCGGGTAGTCGCCCGCTTGCAGCCCGTGCTGATCAACACGGCTCATGGGGTTGTTGCCCACCATGGCATATACGTTCAGGCCATCGATCACCCCGGCCGGGTCAGGGCTGATCCAGCGTTGCATCCAGGGTGCGTAATAGCGCAGGCCGTAATAGTACAAACCCGTGGCATCGCGTTCCTTGCCGCTGTAGCGCACGGTTTTGAAGCTTGCTTGCACCGCACTTTTGGCCGCCCACCAGGCTGTCGCGCCAAAGGGGTAGAACCCTTCCTGACTCAGCAATGCGCCCTGCTCGTCCAGCTCAATGACCCCGCTCTCCAGATGATCTGACAACGTGAACCGGATTTGCGCGTTCTGCACACCATCGGGCAAACCTTGCTCCCAGGTGAGCGTCCTGACATTCATGTGCCCGGCTTGCAGGGTCATCAGCGACACATTCACCCCTGAGGCCTCATTCAGGCGAAGTTCCAGCCCTGGCAGATAGCGCACCTCATAGCGGCGGGTCAGCCCTTTGGTGCGATACGTTCGGCGCTTGAGCACGCGCACACCCTGACCGTCGTAGACGTAAGATTCCCCATCGTCCTCCCCGGCGCCCCGCCTGACATGCGTGACCTTATGCAACTGATTGCGTCCATTCCACGCCATCACTTGCCCGCGCGCCAGCATCCTGAGGTTGCCGCAGGGGTCAAACCCGTCCTCCGGGTTGGGGGGGCCGGACAATTGGCTGCGGTTGCTGGTTTCAGACACCGCCATGCGTTGGGTATAACCTCGCCCGGATGCGGGGACGTGTTGCATCTGCACCAGGTTGGCGCCCGCATCGTATTGATAGTGCCGGGTGTAATTGCGCCAGCGATGGGTATCCGTGCCCATGAGCATGGGCGCAGATAACAGCCGCCCACCACGGTGGCGTGCGTTTTCCCGGCCGGTGGCTTTGATGAGTTGGTACAGGGTGTCGTAGGTATACGTAGTAAAGGCCTCAATGCTTGAATTGTGGCTCCAGGTGGTCGGTTGGGCGCTGTCCAGAATACTCACGACGTTACCCACACGGTCATGGGTATACGCCAAGTCCTGTATCGGGGTCCGATGCGAACCCACACGGTGCGCAGTCAAACGCTGCAAATAGCCATCCGCTTGCGCGTAAGACGCGACCGTCAGTACGCCATTGCCGGAGCGTTCGGAGGTGACTTGCCCCGCCGCGTTGTAGGTGCGTTGATCCATCAAGACCGCGCGTTTACCACTGGCCATCACAACGTCGACCTGCGCCTGTTGGCCGGTGATGCCGTACTGAAAACGCTGGCGGTTGCCCTTGGCGTCGTGCAGCTCGAGCAAATCGCCCACGGCGTTGTAGTGCCATTGCGTGGTGTAAGACTGACTTTCCAGCAGCGCGTCCCGTTGTTCCTGCGCAGACGGCCAATTGAGCGATTCGGGTTGGCGTGCAAAGCGGCGCGCCTGACGCTGCATGGCTCCCGACAGCGCGTAAGCCTCAAACAGCACAGCGCCTGCCGGGTCGTCATGGCGAACCAGACGGCCGCACTGGTTTGTGCTGTTTATCCGGGGTTGGGGCTTGCCATACGTAAAGCGCTCTATACAGCGCGCTTGCGGGTCGTTGCTGAGTTGTTCGTGAATGGCCATCAGCCGGGCGTGGGTGTCGTATTCAAAGCGCTGATGGTTGCCACGGGCATCCCAGGTGGCGAGTGTTTGCAGCCCTGTGCCGCAGAGGGTGACGTGCCACCCGCTGTCGACACTGTCGGTCTTGACGATCTGTCCTGACAAACTGCTGAGGTAGCGCAGATTGGGTTGCGCCTCAGGCGTGATGGCCTCTCGGGCCAGCAAGCGCGGGTCCCATTGCTGGGCCAGAGACCCGCGAGTGTCATAGCGCGATTGATGAATGCGTGACTGTGGGGGCTCGTGCACACTCAGGCGATGATAGTTGACCCTGCGCACGCTCAAGCCCCGGGGGTCAATCGCCGTCAGTGACGGTGTGTAGTGATGCAGTGAAGTCATGGTTACCGACCTGTAAAACGCCATAAAGCCAAGAGCCTATGACTCAGGTCGGGGGTAAAGGTGGTCACATAGTAGTGACGCGGTGCAACAGGCTCGCGCCGTTCAACCGGTTGAGGCGCGCCATAGCGTTGAGATGTGCCTGAAACCGACCCGTGCGGTTTGCAGCAACAACCCCCGCACTTCCGTGAGTGCCGACACCACGCCGCGCGCGACCCCCACCCAGGTGCGGGCGCTGGCACTTTGCGCGGCGGCCGGCGCCCCGGTGATTGCAGCGGCTACTGCTTCAATCCCGACCCCGGCCCAATACGTCCAGGCCTGGTTAAACATGCGGCTCATGCCGCCATGCAGCGTGTCCGTCAAAGGTGGCAGTTGGAGCGTGTGTTGATGCACTTCATGGCGGGCCGTGCGATGACCGCTGCGCAGCACCGTCCCCATGGCGGCATCGTAGGCTTCAATCAGCGGCGTCACGTTGGGCATAAGCGGGCCTGGCACTGACTGGCCATACACCGCATTGGGAATGGTGGCCACACTATAGGCCGCCGAGGCCAGCAATGTTCTGGGCACCCTGGCCATCAGCGGGGTTGCTCCCCAGGAGGCCGTGTCCCCCAGCCCCCGCAGCGCCTGCTGCACGATCTCCCGTGAAAAAGCGCGGATATGCCCGCCCAGGCGTTGACGGGCGACCGGGTCCCACTCCAGTTCCGTATCACCGCCTTCGGCGATGGCGCGCATCATGAACCCCCTGTCGGCGGCTGCGGCAACGGCAAAGCCGATGAGTGGACTCCAACGCATGACCGTGCCCACCAGGCCGCTGCTCATGTGCATCATGGCCAATGCGTCCAGCGCCGCCACCGTATTTCTCAGGGCGTTGTTGAGGGCTGTGGTCGGTTGACGCCCTTCAAAAAGCGCGACGTCCAACCCTGCGCTCAAGGCATTGCTGATGTAGGTCGCCAATGCATCCCGAATCGCCGCCGAGGCCGCCAATTGCAGGCGCGACCTCACTCTGTTGGCCACATGGGTGGTCAAGCCGCGCAACGTCGCGAAGCGGCTTTTGGGCAGGTCAAGGGCTTGGCTTTGCAGCCCCTGGGCATCCAGGCGATTAATCGGGTTGCCCCGCGCCAGCGCATACAGGTTCAAGCCCTCTACGTTGCCGGCCGGGTCGGCACTGAGCCAGCGCATCAGCCAGGGCGCGTAGTAACGGTAACCAAAATAGTAAAGGCCGCTGGCATCGCGCTCCTTGCCCGAAAAACGCAGGGTTTTGTAGTCCGCCTCGATGGCGTTGGAGGTCGCCCACCAAGCCGTCCCGCCGTAGGGGTAATAATGCTCCTGGCTGAGCAAGCGCTCATCCTGATCCAGTTCCAGCGAATGGTTGCTCTGATGGTCCGACAGTGCGTAACGCACTTGCCCGTCCGGTATGCCCGTTGGACGGCCTTGTGCCCATTGCAGGATGCGCACATTGGCAAACGCAGAGTGGATGACCAGCACATTCAGTTGTTCGCCGGTGGCCGTATTGCGGCGGATTTCCAGCCCCGGCAAGTACCGCGCATCACTGAGGTGAGTGCGTGTGTGGGCGCTTGCGCGACGGGCCTTGTACACCCGCTGGCCATCACCGTCGTAGCGGTAGAGTTCTTCATCGCTGGCGGCGTCATCGCGCTCGATGTGCGTGATGCCCTGCAATTGGTCGCGGGCATTCCAGCGCAATGTCTGCCCCGGCCCCAAGGCCCGTTGATTGCCGTTGGGATCAAAACCGCTGACCCGAGCGGGCATCGCGGTCATGTTGGAAGTCGCCGCCCACCCATGATTGCTGGTGCCCGAGAGCGTCAGCTGGCGTGTGTAGCCACTGCCT
Organism: Pseudomonas sp. BS-2016; assembly: GCF_001806145.1. NCBI lineage: Bacteria > Pseudomonadati > Pseudomonadota > Gammaproteobacteria > Pseudomonadales > Pseudomonadaceae > Pseudomonas > Pseudomonas sp. BS-2016. The sequence continues at coordinate 162,327 of NZ_MLCT01000037.1, read as the reverse complement.
TGGGTGGGCACATGGCGTAGTTTGATTAGGTTGCCGGACGCGTCGTACTCATAGTGCTGCCGCCAGCCCCGGCAGCGCGGTGCGCCACGGGTTGCGAAATCGACCCTGGGAGGCAAGGCCGCCCCGCCGGCTTGATGGGCGTGTTCACGGCCGGTGGCCTCAATCAGTTGGTTAAGTGTGTCGTAGGCGTAGGTGCTTAAGGCCGCAATGCGTGTGTTGTCCGACCATTGCACCGGTTGCGCGGTGTCCTGCACGCTGAGCACCTGGCCTGTAGGGTCGTAGGCATAGGTCAGGTCTTGCAGGACCGTGCGCGGCTGACGGGTGCGGTGGGTAAAGAGCCGTTGCAAACGCTCGTCGGCCGGGTCGTAGGTCCAGGTGCTGCGCACCCCATTACCGGCCTGTTCAGCCTCGACCTTGCCACCAGCGCTGTAGCGACGTTCTTGCACCAGGATGCGCTGCAGACCGTTGTTGAAGAGGATGGCCAGTGATCCAAGCAGGCCATCGACACCATAACGAGGCTGTTGCTGGTTGCCTGCTGCATCCGTCTGCGCCATCAATTGCCCCAACGGCCCGTATTGCCAGTGGGTGGTGTGGCTGTGCGCCTCGACAGCGACATGGGGCAGCGCTGTGAGCATCGGTGCCTCTGCCAGATCCTGCACAAACCAGCGTGTCTGAACGGTGCTGTTCGCGCACAGGTCGTAGCGCTCGAAGAGCACCGTCCCGGCCGCATCGTCGTGGCGTCGCAAACGTCCGCAGCGGTTGAGCAGGGCCTGATGGCTGTGGGCGCCGGCATAACTGAAGCGCTCCGTACACCGGCGGTCCGGCTCACCCGTCTGCTGTTCGTAGACGGCAGTCAGGCGCAGCAAGGGGTCATATTCATGGGTGTGGCGTGTTTGTGCGGCGTCCCACGTGTCCAGTACCTGATCGGCCGGCCCTCGCCAAGTGATGCAGCGCCCGCTATCGACGTTGTCACTCTGCACCACCCGTCCGCTCAGGGAGTAGCGGGTGCGTTGATTGGGGGCTGTGGCGGGTTCGGTTTTTCGCAATGCGCCCAGGCGCGGGTCCCATTGCTCTCGTAAATGACCGCGGGGGCCGTAGACGTGTCGGGTGATACGCGGCTCGAGGGCTTGTTCGGCGGTGCGCCGATGGTAAGCCACTTCGCGTACCGTCAACCCCCGTGGATCTTGAGCGCCAAGTGTTGGTGTGTGGTGATGCAAGCGTTGAGGCATGGTTCACGTCCTGACTGCACATTGAAAAAGCAGTCTATGAAGCAGGCCTCAACCGCATGCCATAGCCGGGTCTCGCGCGGGGTGCAAAATACGGATTTACAACGTTTTCAGCCAGTTCCTTGGCGTATCAACGACTTCCCCTACCAGCGTGCAGGCAAAGCCATCTATCCCGCGCGTTGGCTGGGCCGCTGTTGCAGCGGCCCGCGTTCGAGAGAAGGATTACTGACTGACAACAGCGCCTTTGAGTGTGCGGATCTGCTCGATCACGGCGTTGGTGCGGTTAACCAGCACGTAATGGCCGCTGAATTGCACCCATTGCGAATCGTCGCTTGGCTGCGGCAAGCCTTTGGCTTTCCAGTTCTTGATGGCGCTTTCTTCACGGGTGTACTGATCCGGTGCTTTGTCGCCGCTGGTGTAGCAGGTGTGGTGATCCATGGACTTGGCCAGTATCGCGTTGTGCTTGCAATCACTGGCGTTGTCGTCTGCGGCCTGCGCTGCATAGGGCATTGCACACAGAACGCCGGCAATGAGTGATGCAGAAATGATGTTTCGCATGATTGACCTCTTTAAGACGCAATGGACCGATTTTAAAGCCTGAGCGCTCGATTGAGCACCCGGGCTGTGTGGATAGACCCTGCGTTCTTCCAAGAGTGCCATTAACGTGCTGCGATTCAGCATTCGCTCACGGCGTGCCGGGCCTGGACCATGCTGTCGAGAAACATCGCCAACCCCACTTCTTCCGCTTTCAGGCCTTTGCGTACTCGGGGTTTGGGCAGCTGGGCCAAGGCGCCGAGCATGAAGCCTTCGAGCACTGCCGGGTGGATGTAGCACTTGCGGCAAACGGCCGGGGTATTGCCCAACTGCTTGGCCACGTTTTTAACCATGTCCACCACGTGGCGTTTGGCGTCTGATTCCGGCTTCCAATGCAACTCACGCAATACCGCCAGTGCTAATGCGCTACCCGCCCAGGTGCGGTAGTCCTTGGCGGTGAAATCTGCGCCCGTAAGGGTTTTGAGGTAGGCATTGACGTCGGACGACGTGATGCTGTGGCGCACGCCGTCTTCATCCAGGTACTGGAACAAATTCTGCCCCGGGATCTCCAGGCAACGTTTGATGATGCGCGCCAGCCGTCGATCCTTGACCGATATTTGATGTTCGACCCCGCTTTTGCCCCGGAACTGAAAGGTGATGGTGGTGCCGCTGACGTCGACATGACGGCTGCGCAGCGTGGTCAGCCCATAGGAGCGGTTGTCCTTGGCGTACTGAGTGTTGCCGACGCGGATCAGGGTGGCATCCAGCAGCGTGATGACCGTGGCCATGACTTTGTCGCGGCTGAAACCCGGTGCTGCGAGGCGGGTTTCTAGCTGTTTGCGCAATTTGGGCAGCGCCAGCCCGAACGCCCGCAGGCGCGAGTATTTACTGGCATCGCGCACTTCGCGCCAGCGTGCGTGATAACGGTATTGCTTGCGGCCCCGCGCATCGCGGCCAGTGGCTTGCAAATGCCCGCGCGGGTCAGCGCAGATCCACACATCCACATACGCCGGCGGCACCGCGAGGGCATTGATGCGCTGGATTTCGTCCTGATCGACGATGCGTTTGCCGTCCGGGGCGAAGTAACGAAACGTGCCGCGCAACCGCTTGCGGGTAATACCCGGTTGCGTGTCATCGACGTAATGCAGGTCAGGGGGCAACACATCGGGTAACGAGGTTTCTGGCATGGCAGCGATCCTGGAGAAATGGGCCGTTATAGCCATTGACCGCAGGCGCTGGCAGACGTGCCGATCGATTGCAGGCGACGCGAGGGTGGTGGAATTAAATAGAGACGTTATAAGATAACTATTCTTGGGCGTGCCCTCTCGCCTGTGTTTGCGATTAACCCTTGTGTGTGACCCTGCCAATGCCCTATTCCTTGACTGCTGCACCGCCGCTTCATCAACGTTTATTGTCCATCGACGCGCTGCGGGGGCTGGTGATTCTGTTCATGTTGCTGGACCACGTGCGGGAAACGTTTTTCCTGCACCGGCAGGTGACAGATCCGATGTCGATTGACAGCACAGAGCCTGCCCTCTTTGTCAGTCGCACCCTCGCCCACCTCTGCGCCCCGGTGTTTGTATTGCTGACCGGGCTGTCCGCGTACCTGTACGGCGAGAAAAATCAGGGCAAGGCCGCTGTGTCGTCGTTCCTGTTCACGCGCGGCCTGTTTCTGGTGGTGCTGGAATTGACGCTGGTCAATCTCGCCTGGACCTTCCAGTTCCCGCCGAGCGTGATTTACCTGCAAGTGATCTGGGCCATTGGCCTGAGCATGCTTGCGCTCGCGGCGCTGGTCTGGCTGCCTCGCGCTGCGCTGTTGATCCTCGGGGCGGCTATTGTGGCCGGGCACAACCTGCTGGACGGCCTTCACTTCGCCCCGGATGCGTTCCTGCACGTGCCGTGGGCGATCCTGCATGATCGCGGCTGGATTGAGTTTTCTGACAGCCTGCGCCTGCGCACCTCGTATCCCGTGTTGCCGTGGATCGGTGTGATTGCGCTGGGTTACGGCATAGGGCCGTGGTTTGGGCGTGGCGTCTCGCCCCGCGTGCGTCAACGAAATTTGTGCTACGCGGGCGTCGGGGCATTGCTGGGGTTTGTGGCCTTGCGCGTGTTCAATGGCTACGGCGAAGCCCCCTGGACACCGCACGAACAGGTGCAGCAGACGCTGATGAGCTTTTTCAATATCACCAAATACCCGCCTTCGTTGTTGTTCCTGATGCTGACGCTGGGGGTCGGACTGTTGCTGTTACTGGCCTTCGAACGTGCGCAACAACGGCGCTGGATCAGCGCGCTGGCAGTATTTGGCGCTGCGCCGATGTTCGTGTATCTGCTGCACCTTTATGTGCTGAAACTGCTGTACCTGATGGGCGTTGCCCTGTTCGGGCTTAACCACGGCGCCTATTTTGGGTTCGATCACATCAGCGCCGTCTGGGTGACCGCTATCGTGCTGGCCGTCGCGCTGTACAGACCCGTGCGCTGGTTTGCCGCGCTCAAAGGCCGTCGCCGGGACATCCGCTGGCTCAAGTATTTCTGAGCCCGCGTTAATGGCCGCGCGCCCCGTTTGATGGCGCGCAGAGTTTGCGCGTGGATACCCCCTTGAACCGTTGATGGATAAATGACATGCGATGGTGTACGAATGAGCGCCGCACTTCACCAGCAGTCCACCCCCTGAGCACACTGCGTAGCTGCTCGGCCTGGCTGATGGCACTGGTCAGCCCGATGGCGGTGGCCGACTCCGCTCAGTCGCAGGCTCATGGATGGATCGAAGACAGTACCTGGAGCGTGCTTAACCGTACGGTCTATGACAGTCGTGAGTATCGGCATGGCGCGCGTAACAGCGGTGCGCGCAATGCCTACAAGCCAAAGAACGAGCGAAACGGGGCTGCCGAGGAATGGGCCTATGGGCTGATGGGCTCGCTGCAATCGGGCTTCACCCCAGGGCTGATCGGTGTCGGTATCGATGCCCATGCTTACCTCGGAGTGAAGCTGGACAGTGGCGGCGGACGTGCAGGTAAAGCCCGCTTACTGGGCCTGGACAATGACGGTTATCCGAAAAACGATTTCAGTCGCGCAGGGGCCGCTTTGAAGCTGCGCCTGTCCAACACGGTGCTGTCATACGGCGAACAGCGGGTCAAAACCCCGGTGTTCAGCTCATCCGACAGTCGCTTGCTGCCGGAAACGGCCACCGGTGCGTTTGTCACCAGCCATGAGTTTGAAGGCCTGCGCATGGTTGGCGGGCACTTCACCGAAAGCACCGACCGCAATGCCAGCAGCCACGATCAGGGCTTCGTGGTCAATTACGCCAACGCGATCAAGGGCACGACCTTCGACCTGGCGGGCGTGGCCTATAGCCCAAGCAAGCAATTGAGCGCCAGCCTGTATACCTCGCGGTATGAGAACACCTGGAACCAGCAGTATCTGGGGGCGATGTTTAGCCAGCCGATCGATGAAACTCGCTCGCTGGCGTTCAACTTCAACCTCTATCGCACCACCGATGAAGGCAAGGCCCTGTCCGGCAGCATCAACAACACCACCTGGAGCGTGTTGTCCACCTACGCGCAGGGGCCACACAGCTTCAGCCTCGGGTATCAAAAGGTGCATGGCGACACGCCGTTTGACTACGTGACACGCGGGGCGATCTTCATCACCAATGCCGTGCAACTGTCAGACTTCAATGCGCCAAACGAACAGTCCTGGCAACTGCGCTATGACCTGGACATGTCGCCCTGGCACTTGCCGGGCCTGATGTTCAGCGCCGCATATGTACGGGGCAGTGACATTGATGGCACCCACGTCGATCCGCGAGGCGGGTATGCCTATCTGGGGTATGGCAAAGGCGGGAAACACTGGGAGCGGGATTTTGAGGCGCGCTATGTGGTGCAGAGCGGCGTCGCCAAAGGCGCAGTGCTGTCACTGCGCCACAACGTACACCGTGGTAATACCGCTCAAGCCGAACTGGATACCGATCAACTGCGCCTGGCGGTCGAATACCCGCTCAGCGGGCGGTTTTAACGCCCTCCAGCGCTGGCTGTCCCCTCAGGCCCTGACCGTACGATAAAACGTCCGGTCAGGGTGTCGTTCAGTGCATGGCGCCATGGTCGTGCATGGCGTCATTGCCGTGCTTGTCCTTGTGGTGCATCGGCATGCCGCTCAAAGACCGGGCTGTGGCCTGCACATCAAGGGTCTCTTTTGTGCCCGTGGCGTCTTCAACCGTCAGGGTGAGTGGCACGGTGTCGCCTTCTTTTATCTGACCGTTCAGGTCAATCAGCATGACGTGATAGCCCTCGGGCTGGAGCGCCACGGTCTTGCCGGCTGGCAAGGCAACGGCTTGTACCGGGGCCATGCTCATCACGTCGTGTTCCATCTTCATCTTGTGGATCTGCACGTTTTTGGCCACCGGCGACGTGACGCTCAGCAGCTTGCTGTCGGTGGTCGAGGTGATGCGCATGAAGGCACCGCTGGAGGGCTGTCCCGGTACGGTGGCGCGAACCCACGCGTCATCCACGGTGGTTTGGGCCGAAACATGCAGGCTCATGCCCAGCAACGACAACATCAGGTATTTGACGGGTTTCATAGTGTGGCTCTCAAAGAGGCGTTAAATCAGCAGACGGACATCACGGTGAGCAAATCTTCGGTGCACTGCTTGGCCGACAACGAAGGTGAAAGCCCCAGGCGCAGCACGCCCCGTGAGTCAAAGACAAAACTGGTGGCGGTGTGCGACAGCGTATACGTGGAGCCGCTCGGGATCTTCTCGTAGAACACCTTGAACTCTTTGGCCGTGGCCGCTGTTTCTTCCAGCGTGCCGGACAACGCCATGAACGTCGGGTCGAAGGCCTTGACGTAGGCATCGAGCATTGCCGGCGTATCGCGCTCGGGGTCCAGGGTGATGAACACCACCTGCAGCCGGTCCCCGTCCGGGCCCATCATCTTCTTGATTTGCGCCGCCCGCGCCAGCGCCGTGGGGCATACCGCCGGGCACTGGGTGAAGCCGAAGAAAATCATCGGCATCATGCCGCGAAAGCTGCCCAGCATGACGTCATTGCCTTGAGCGTCGTGGAGCTTGAACTTACGGCCCAGAATCTCGTTGCTCAAATCTTTACCGTACTTGTACGACAGGCCACTGCCGGGGTCGCATCCGGCAAGCACGCCCAGACTGAGCAAGCCCAGGCCCTGAACGACACGGCGGCGAGTCAGTAAATCATTCATGTGAAGGTTCCTTTGGCGCACGACAGATCACCAATTCAAACCACGAACCGGTGACATTCGGCGTTTTGGCGTTACAACAGAGGATCGTTAACGGTGTGACGCATTTCATGGGGGCAGAATTTACCACTCTCAGCGCGTTGGAGCACGTTACGTTGGTCATTTAAACGGCGGCGACCTGCATCGAGTCGATCTGAAACCCGCCTGCCTCTCTAAGGTGTATGCCAGGCAATCGGCGCAACGTGCAGAAACTGCTTGAGTTCGTCCAGCACCCTTTGCGCGCTGAAATCACTGTTGCCGCCAGGCTTCACTTTTAAGGCCGGCATGATCCACTGCACGCCGTCATAACGCCATTGCGCCGTCCCCTGCTCTTGCGCCTGTAAAGCGTGCTGGAAAATTGCCAGATCACACCTGCCGCGCATTTTGCAACTGACACGTTCAACCCAGCTTTCATACCGCTGACGGATTTCGATGAATGGCCCGTCGATGATCGCCAGCACACCGCACCGGGTACGGTTGTGGAAGGAAATAGCAGACAGGCCGTGATAAGGCGTTTCGCGATCAGCCCTGGATGCCGGACGAGGCGGTAGCGTGAACACGGCCAAATCAATGTCTGGATACTCCTCCAGCACCCCTTGAGGGTCGTTCATTAACGCTTCGGTGCGCTCCAGTAATTGCCACTGCCCTTGATATGCCTGTGCGTAGCGCTCAGTGTTTTCTATGACATCCTTGACCAAGGGCAGTAAGGTGCCAAACGTGCTTAGCAGTTGCCGGCTTTCGTTGACCCCGGCATAGGTATGGGTGCGTTCAGCCAGATGATTAAGGCTAAACGCGACCTGCAGTGCGTGCCGGGATGTCCCGCGTGCGTAATCGCCCAGCCGTGCGACTTCAATCAGCAGCGGCGCGTGTCGCTGAGCATGCTCCGGCGCAAGGAATGCGTAAATGGAGGCCAGACCGTCCAGGTCAAAGTGATCACTGGTCACAATCCTGGCATCTGGAAAGTCTCGGGCCTGCGCCATATAGCGCAAAGCACTTTGCGTCGACAAATTGGCCTTGTACGCCTGCGGCGTGCGGTTAGCGGGCCAGTGCGACAAGGTCAGCAGCGTCTGGGGCGTGTGGGTCGAGTCCAGCGAAATATTGGCAATGTCGTGCGCCATATTCAGCGGTAAATAGGCAAATCGGCTTGCCCCATCGATCCGTATGGCCTGCCCCAGCAGATCGTCAGTGCTGTGAGCCGCAGGCTGCAGATCAGGCAATTTAAGTTTGACCCGGCCATAGTCCACCGGGATTTGAGCGATCTCGCCATGGCCACCGAGGGTGTAGACCAGTCGGCACAGGTTCTCGCGCCGCAGATCATGCCCCTCACCATTGCGGGGCGCACTGGCGGGGCCTGCAATGGCCGTTGCCAAATCAATGAAATGATTTTCGAATAACCCTATGGCCCGCCCGCCCAGCATCCGAATGTCCAGCGCACGGCTTGCAAGCAAGACATCTTCATCCGCCACCACGCCATGAACGGCGTTTGCATCTGCAGGTGTGTTCATCAGGGCTACTCCGGTTTTTCTGCGGTCAGGGGTTCGTCAGCCATCAGGGGGGCGGATGTTCCATTGGGCACCGCCTCGCGGCGCAGGACCTGACGCACGGTGATAAATAGCAAGGCCGACAGCGCAGCAAAGACCCCAAACAACCACGTTGCCGCACTTGAAGCCCCGGCAACTCCACCCGGCGAGGTAAAGCCCGCCAGGTTAGCGATCATCCCCGCCAGCGCCGCACCCACGGCCGTTGCGATTAACTGCACGGTCGTGATGGAAGCGCCGGCAATGTCTTTTTCCGCATCGGGTACGTTGGCAAGAATCCGGGTGAGCAGATGTGGCCAGGCCAGGCCGATGCCGGTGCCCACCAGCACCATGGCCACTGAGACGCCGCCAAGACTCACCAGCGACGCTGAAGTCTGGGGGACAAATAAGCCAGCCAGGCCCAGCCCTGTGACCACCAACAGCGGAGCCACGAGCATGGCGCGATTGGCAGCCTCACGCGACAGTCCGCAGCTGTAAAGCGAACCCAAGGTCCAGCCTGCGGCCATCAATGCGGCCACATACCCGGCCACCAGAGGTGTTTGAAGGTGCAATACCTGCAAGAAATACGGCACAAACACTTCACTGGTCATGCCCATGACCATCAGGCTCATCGACAGGTAAATCGGGAGCAGCAAGCCTCCCGTCCGCACGCTGTTTCGGGGCAACATCCGATGCCTGTCGCTGCCTTCAACCCGCCATACCGCATACAGAAGAAGCATGCCTGCCAACAGGCCCATTGCGTTGAAGAGCGGCGAAGGCTTGATGCTGCCCACCGAGATGGCCAACACCATCCCGGTTAAAAGCACCAGTTGCACCACCGGCACAGGCGCCTTGGCCGTGGGCTCAGTGGTTTTGCGCGGGAGTATCAGGCTGGCCAATAACACAAACGATAGCGTCACCGGGATCAGCACCCAGAAGGCCGCGCGCCAGGCATCGTATTCAGCGAATACCCCGCCAACGGCCGGTCCGATCAAGGTGGCGGCCCCCCACATTCCTGAAATAAGCGCCATTGCCCGAGGCCACAGGGCTTGGTCGAACACCAGGCGGATCATCGAATAAGGCAATGCAAACAATAAGCCTCCGCCCAGCCCTTGTACGGTACGCCCGAGAATCAATGCGCCCATGTCAGGCGCCAGGCTGCACAGGCCGCACCCCAAGGCAAACACCAGCCCCGCGACGGCATACGCCACTCTCGGCCCCAACCCGGTCAGGCAGCGGGCTGACAACACCGAGCCAATGATCGATGCCACCACAAACAACGTGGTATTCCAGGCGTAGTAATCCAGTCCACCGATGTCCTTCACCACAGAGGGCAAAATCGTAGTCACCAGGTAGACGTTAATGGCGTGGAGTGCCACGCCCCCAGCCAACGCCAATGACCTCAATCCGTTCTTGCCCAGTAATAAAGCTGCCCATCCTGTTGCAGTCGTCATTGCCTTGCCCTGAGTGGTGACATGACATCGATCCTATTACAAAAGGAAATACTTTGATAATTATTTTTCCAGGTTATGGGTATGATCCCCTCCTGTCTGGCCACCCCCTTACGAGATGTCTGTTCTGTATGTGCGCAACCCCGACTGATCCTGCCAACACCGCACGCAATAACGGCGCTACGGCTGAGCGGCTCCTGTATTTGCTTAAAACTCACGGCCCCTTAAAAACCGCGGACTTGGGGCCGATGCTGGACATTACCCTTGAAGCCACGCGTCAACAGATCCAGAAACTGGTCGACTCAGGGTTGATAGAAGGTCATGTGATGCCTTCGGCGGGTGCAGGCCGTCCTTCGCGCAAATGGGCGCTCACCGCTACCGCTCAGGCACGGTTTCCCGATACGCACTCGCAATTGACGCTGCAACTGATCGATTCCATCAAGCTGATCTACGGCAGTGAGGGCATCGATAAAATCGTGAGCTCGATCGAGCACGCCAATACCTGCGAGTACGTCAACGCGTGTGCGAAAGTCACCACCCTTGAAGACAAGGTCAAGGTGCTGGTGGGCATTCGCGATGCGGCGGGCTATATGGCCAGCCTGCAAGCCGAGGGGGAAAACTGGTTGCTTATCGAAAGTCACTGCCCCATTTGCGTCGCCGCGCAGGCATGTCAGGGTTTCTGCCGGTCAGAACTGCAGGTGTTTCAAACGGCCTTAGGCGATTCGGCCACTATTGAACGCATTGAGCATTTGATTAGTGGGGATCGCCGTTGTGTGTATCGGGTGAGTCCGCGCAGGCCTCACCCGTAAACCGATCGCTGTTCAGCGCTTATCCGAACCGTCGACTGCTCCCCCGCGCACATCCTCAAAAAACGGCTTGCCTTTGGGCACCCGGTCCGAGGCTTTGGGGATATTCGGGCCTTGGGCATCCTGACGTTCCACGTACCAATAGCAATGCGTGATCGCCCGGGTGATGCCGACGTAGGCCAGCCGTAGTACTTCATCTTTTTGTGCGCTGTCGTAGGGCTCCGGGTCGCCTTCATTGCCCAGGCCAGCCATGCGGTAGACCTGGTTCTTGTAGGGCGATGAGGTCAGGTGCTGACAGTCCCCGAGCAGAAATACAGCGTCTGCCTGTAAGCCTTTGGCACTGTGAAACGTGAGTTGTTTGAGCCGACGCAAGGCAGGTGGCAAGCTAGAATCCACATTAACAACGGCCTGTATTTCTTTTTCAATCAACGCCTTATCGCTACCTTTTCGAAACAGCATTAATACGCGATCACCTGCGTTGTAATGCTCGGTCAGTTTTGCGACCAGCCCGGTATCGTCCCGATCCAGTACCTGGACCGGCACCAGCGGTTTGGGCTCGCCGCAGGCCTTGGCCCGTTTGCCCGGGATGGAGGGCGCGGCACGTACGATGTGTTCCGCTGCGTCAATGACATGCTGCTGGCTGCGGAAATTGTCGCTGAGCATCACCCGCGTGGTGGACGGCGAGACAAATTCTTTGTTGAACGCCATGAAGTATTTGGGTGAACTGCCCCGCCAGCCGTAGATCGATTGCCAGTCATCACCGACACACAGCAAGGAAGAGCGTTGCGCGCCTCTTCCCACGTGCATGGCCGGGCCTCGGCTGCGAATCTCGCGCAGGCTGGCGCGTAACCACGAAACAATCTGGGGCGAGACGTCTTGAAACTCGTCGATCATCAGGTGCGAGAGCGGGCGCAATTGCGCGTCGCTGAGCAGTTTGAAGTTCTGTGCGGTGTGCTCCCCGAACAGGGAAAACATGCGGTTGTAAGTCATGACGGGAGGCGTTTGCGCCAGCAGATGGCTTTCGAGCGCGCGCCAGAACAGGCTCAGTGCCTCGAAGAAGAATCGGTCCGGGTCGTCGCTGGCGAAACGTAGGTCCCCTACCGCAGACCCGACGTCCAGTCCCAGGTTCTCGATAAAGCTGGCCGCGGCCACGAAACAGTCCAGCAGCGGCGCGGAGCTGAGCTCACCCTTGAGTTTGTAATCGAAGCCCGGCCCGGCACTCGCATCACTGGCCAGGGTGGTCAGAACACGCTTGGATTGCTCGTAAGACTCTAGCCATATCAATGGCTTATCACAGAAAGCTCGAAACAGCGTGCGCTTGACCGCCCACTCCGCCCGCACACTTAATTTGGCGTTGGGCCTGCAGATCTGCGGGTTTTCGCGGGGGTCGAAGCCGAGCACCACCCACGCATCCAGTTGTTCAATGTAGCCGTGGCAATGAAAGGTCGAGCCGTTGATGTTCACTGTTTCCCGGCTCGGCTCAATGCCTTGAATCGGCCAGGCACCGGCGGCAAACCACAAGTCTTCGAGGGTGTCGCACAACTCTTCGTCACGCTTGGCTGCCAATTCGGTCACGGCCATGCGTTTTTGCACGTCCGGGTGATCGTGCTCCAGCGCCTTGAGTTGCAAGGCATGCCGGCACAGCACGCCGATCGCCTCGCGAAAACGCGGGGTGTCGCTGTATAGGCGGTGATAACACGCATTCAGTTGCTGGCGTTGCGCATCGTTGATGCGCAAGTCAAACGGGTTGCTGTCAGCGTCATCGTCGCTAGCGCCCCGATGGCTGAGGGTTTCGAAGGCTTGCAGTTGCGCGTAACCCGGCAGGCTGCGCACCATCGGCAAAATCCGCGAGTGGAAGGTGCGCACCACTTCCCGGGCTTCCTTGAGGCTCAGCGTGTGCCCCCATAAAGCGAAGATTTCCTGCAGCTTGGCGATGAAATCCTTCCGCGACTCGCGGGTGAAGGTCACGACCGTCATCGAACTCAACTCAAAACCGAGGTAGTGACTGAGCAGTAAGATCCGTAGCACCAGCGACGTCGACTTGCCCGCGCCAGCGCCCGCCACCACGGAGGTGGACGGCGTGTCGCTGAAGATCATCTTCCACTGTGCCGGGCTGGGCTGTGCCGTTGCCGGCAACAAAGCGGCGACATCCGCCTTGATCTGCTTTTTCAGTTCGGCGGTCAACGGCAGGCGCCAGTCATCGAACAGGTTGTCGTCAATGCCCGGCGCACGCAGCTCCTGTGAGCGGGTGTCATTGATAAACAGCACTTGACGGCCCTCTTCCAGCCCGTCCGCATGCCCCTCGTCATAGCCGTAATCCACCCCCGCGCTGTGCCCGCTGCGAAAACCGTCCGCCTGCCCCTGCAACCAGGACGCAGCGTGTTGTGCGCGCAAGCGACTTAAACCGCTGCCAAACAGACGGGCTGCCAGACGCTTGAGCAAGGGCAGTTGAGTGACCGGGGATAGGGTTTCGGGCAAATCGTTTTTGTGTTGCGGCACGCTGACTCCAGGGTGTGAGGCTGTCCGGGCGGATGGGCTATGGTCGCTCCATTGCGTCGGGAGTTCTAGTTATTGCTTTAACGTCAGAGGTTTAGCAATGGATATAGAACCAGATGGTTAACAACATATCGTCTGAAAGATCGATTTAATCGATCGTTTTTAAGCGTTTTTTAACCTTTTTATAGATGATTGCCACGGGCACACTGGCGCCATTCTCATTCGGGTCACTGTTCATTGCACCCGACTGACCAGAACAGGAGATGCATCATGCTTGAACTCAGACCCTTCAACACCTTGGGCGGCGCCCATCACGGTTGGTTGGATGCCCATCACCACTTTTCGTTCGCCGAGTACTACGACCCGCAGCGCATGGGCTGGGGCAATCTGCGGGTGTGGAATGACGACATCATCGCGCCCGGCACCGGCTTCCCGAAGCACCCCCATCGCGACATGGAAATCATCACTTACGTGCGTGAAGGGGCTATTAGCCACGAAGACAACTTGGGCAATAAAGGCCGTACCGAAGCGGGCGACGTGCAGGTGATGAGTGCTGGCACCGGCATTGCCCACAGCGAATACAACCTGGAATCCACGGCAACGAAGATTTTCCAGATCTGGATTTTGCCAAATCAGGCCGGGGATCCGCCTTCTTGGGGCGCCAAGCCGTTTCCGAAGGGCCAACGCGAAGGCTTTGTGACGCTGGCCAGCGGTAAGGAGGAAGATCACGGCAGTTTGCGCATCCGCGCCGACGCCCGGGTGATGGCGGCCACGCTGAAAACCGGTGAAACCGCCGATTATCGGCTGAGTGAGGGACGCCGCGCTTATCTGGTGCCCGCCAGCGGAGCGATCGAGGTCAACGGGGTGCGCGCCAACGCGCGGGATGGCGTGGCGATTGTCGATGAACAGGTGCTGCGGGTAACGGCGCTGCAAGACAGCGAAATCGTGCTGGTAGAGGTCGCCTGAAGGCCGTCAGCAAAAGGCCGGATTTACGTGAGTAAATTCGGCCTTTTGGTCTGCGCGGTGCATCACGACAAGGGGTTGTCGATCTGGATATACAGCGAGAATGCCCCCAGTACCATCCAGAAAATGGCAAACAACCACGGGGAACGCACTGAAAACATCAGCGATTTTTTGTACCCCTTGTGGGTGGACTCCATCTCGCAGAACAACGGCGACTCGTCGTACGCCATGCCCATTTGAGGTTCGCTGCTCAGCAACTCACTTTGCTTGAAGTGCCAGTGGTCAATGATGTCGTACGCCGCACGAATGCCTGGCCAGGCATTCAATGAAATCATCAGCCCCAGCACGGCCAGCATCGGCGGCACGGTCAGGGTGAAAAACTTGCCCCACTCCGGGTTCAGATTGGCCATGCACGAGGCGAAGGCAATCACCAAAAACGACTGGGCCGCCAGGTAGGCGTCAGTGCGGTGGGACAGAATGCTGGTCTCGTACTGAATTTCGCGCCGGTAGAAGTCCAGGCGGTCCTTGGGTGATCCGAACATTTTTGCATCATGTTCGGAATGCACCTGTTCAGGGCTTTCGGGGGTAATGATCTGGGTCATCCAAAGGCTCACAGTGTGACTCGATGAAGCTTGGATGCCCCCGTTCGCGACAAAGTTCAGCGCGTTGCAAGACGTTCGGCGGTGGCCCTGCGACGTTGGATCAAATAACCAAGTACAGCCACGGGTGCCGAAGCCAGCATGACATCCACCGTGATCTCCAGCGGATGCGAGATATAAGCCGACACCACCAGGCTACCGAGAAAGCACAGGCCCAACTGCAGCGTGTTTTGCAAGGCAGCGGCTTTGCCGGAATTCTCTGAAAACGGCAGCAGCGCGTGGGCGACCACGATCGGATAACTCGCGCCGTTCACCAGTGCCATCAGGCAAAACGGAATCAGCAACGTGGTCAGCGTCGGCTCGGTTTGTGTCGCCACTGCATACAGACCCACCATGCTGATGCAGTACGCCAGCAGCAACCAGGGCAGTAATGTGTGACCTTTGATGTGCTGCAACGCACTGCGACAGCTGTAACCTCCGATCAAAAACGCCAGCGTCGGAAAGGCGTAGCTCAAGCCGATGTCATTCGGGCTGTACCCCATGTCGCCCAATATGAAGGGCGAGGCCGTCAGCCAGGCAAAGAAACTCGCCGAGCACGCGGCAAAGATCATGACGTTGCCACTGAACGTCGCCGAACGCAGCAGTTGCCAATAACTCACGCGTGCCACGTGCTCTTGAATGCGCGGCCGGGCTTTTTCTTTAAGCAACAGCGTGGGCAGCAACAGCAACACGGCAATCCCAAACAGCACCGTGAAGATGGCTTGCCACCCCAGGTGATTGAGCACCACCGCGCCCAGCAACGGCGCTAAGGCGGGGGACAGGCCCATCAACGGCATGATGCCGGCGAATACGCGATTGGCTTTGTCTGCCGGGTAACGGTCGATCACCAGGGCTTGCCAGGTCACGGCCGCGGCGCAAATGCCGATGGCTTGAATGAAGCGCAGGCTTAATAGCCACAGTGCGCTGTCGACCCACAGCATGCCCAGGCACCCCAGGGCAAACATCGACAGCCCGGCCAGCAGCACCGGCTTTCGGCCCAGGCGGTCCGACAAAGGCCCCCACAGCAATTGACCCACCGCAAAACCGGCGAGAAAGATACTCAAGCTGGCGCCCACAGCGCCTGCCGACAACTGTAAGTCTGTGCGCAAGGTGCCGAATGCCGGCAGGTACATGTCCATGGCCAGATAACCCAGCATGCTGAGCCCGGCCAGATACAGCGTGAATCCAAACGAGTTTTTCATGTGCACCTAAATCTTCCCATCAAACAATTTGTTGACTGGCGCGCATTATCCGGCTGAGCATTGGCTTGTGAAGCGATAATATTTTCTGTGTGACATCAATTATTTTGAAGGCAGCATTGTGTGGTCTGAATACTCTCTGGATGTCATTGATGCCGTGGCCCGCCATGGCAGCTTCAGCGGCGCGGCTCAAGAACTGCATCGCGTACCTTCGGCCGTGAGCTATACCGTGCGCCAACTGGAAATGTGGCTGGCCGTGCCGTTATTCGTGCGTCGCCATCGCGATGTGGAGCTGACTGCCGCCGGGCAGCTGTTTGTCAAAGAGGCCCGCGATGTGATGAAAAAAATGCTCGGCACCCGGCGTCTGTGCCAGCAGGTGGCCAATGGTTGGAGCGGCCAGTTGCGGGTGGCGGTGGACTGCATCACCAAACAGCCGCGTTGCCAGCAAATGGTCATTGACTTTTACCGGCACTTTCCCGACGTCGAATTGATCGTCCACTACGAGGTGTACAACGGTGTGTGGGACGCACTGGTGGACGGCCGTACCGACATGGTCATCGGTGCCACGCGCGCCATACCGGTGGCGGGCAGTTTTGCGTTCCGGGACATGGGGTTTCTGCACTGGCTATGCGTGGCAAGCCCGGATCACCCGCTGACGGCGTTCGAAGGGTTACTCAGTGATGAGCAGCTACGGCCATATCCGTCCCTGTGCATGGACGATACCTCGCGCAGCTTGCCGAAACGGGACACTTGGACGCTCGACAACCAGCGGCGAATGATGGTGCCCGACTGGTCATCGGCCCTGGCCTGCTTGAGTGAGGGCCTGTGTGTCGGCATGGTGCCCGCCCATCTGGCGCGCCCGCTCATCGAGCAAGGCCGGCTGGTGGCCTTGCACTTGCAACGGCCCTTCCCGGCCAGCCCGTCCTGTATTGCCTGGGTCCAGAACAATCACTCGCCCGCCATGAGCTGGCTACTGGAGTATCTGGGGGATACAGACACGCTGAGTCAGGAATGGCTCAATGACCCGGATGAACAGGATCACTGATCGAACAGAATCGGGTACAGCGACACCACCAGTAAAAGCGCCATTGTCACGTTAAACACCAGCAACCACTTTGGTTGAGTCAATACGTTGCGTAATGCGCTGCCACAACCGGCCCAGAGGCAGACGCTCGGCAAGTTGATGAGCGCGAACACCAGCGCAATCACGCACACATTGGTGAGGTAGCCCTGAGACGGGGTGTACGTGGTGATTGCGCCTACGGCCATCACCCAGGCTTTGGGGTTGACCCACTGAAAGGCGGCAGCTCCCCAAAAGCCTAATGGCTGACGGTGATCGTTGTCTGCGGTGGACAATGGCCCCGACGTGGCGACTTTCCAGGCCAAGTACAGCAAGTAGGCAGCGCCGAGGTAACGCAAGACCGTGTAGGCCATGGGCACCGCCTTGAAGACGCCCCCCAGCCCGAGCCCCACGGCCAGAACCAAAACCATGAAACCGGCACTGATCCCCAGTGCATGGGGAATGGTGCGGCGAAAGCCGAAGTTGACCCCTGAGGCCAACAGCATGGTGTTATTGGGGCCGGGGGTGATGGACGACACAAAAGCAAACAACATGAAAGCAGAGATCAATTCGGGGGAAAGCGGCATAACGACATCCGGCTGGCAAGGGTTGATGATCTACACCCTAACGGATTGCCTGCTGCGCCTTGCGCTACAGCTGAGCTGTATTTCAACCGAACACTTTGCGGGCCTTTACTGTTTTGAATACATGCATTTCACATGGCATTCACATTCAGGGGGCTAGATTGAACTCACTCCTTTAGTGAATCCCTCTTGGCCCGCTTCCCCCAGCGGGCCTTTTTTTGTCGCGGATTTAATCCTCCAGGGCTTTGACCGGTTTTGCAGGTTTTGCGGGCTTGCCGGATTTGTTCGGGGTGCCCGGTGTGCCTGCTGGCTCGGGCTGAGCTTGCGCTTGTAGGGTCTGTTCAGCAGGCGGCAAGGCATCGACCGTTTTGAACAGCGTGTCGAGGTCCGCTTCCCCCTCTGACTTGTATTTGATCTCGCCGTCCTTCCCGATCAGAAACACCTTGGCTTGATCAATGATCATGCCCGGTTTGAGCCCCCGGATCAGCGACATGGTGGACTGCGGCTCAAGGTCTTTGCCGTCACGCTGACCGGTGATGCCGACAATGGTGTAGAGCACCATGTTGCGTTCATCGAAGGCCTTTTTTTTAGCCGGGTCTTCAAGGGATTTTTTCAGGGTGAATAAGGTGGGGTCACGCTCTGTGCGCGCCACAATTACCAGTGGCCTTGCCTTTGCGCGCTCCTGATCAAGGGGGTTGGGAACTTCAACGGCGTGTGCTATTCCCGTGACCAGCACACTGGCGAGGATCATTGAGCGTATCAACATGCGGACCTCCTTTCTTGTCATCGGACCGGCGCGCAACCCTCGCCAACACGACATGAAACCTGCCCTTCGACCTGCTGAACAAGAGTCTAGGTCAAGGGGGGCGTCACGCAACCGGGTAGCCGGACTTTGCCTTTCAGGATTATTTTTTGCAACCGCGTACCCGCCATGGGCGCTGCACACTGTGCATCGCATTTGACTAAGCAGTTTTGCGCTTTGCTCTGAAATGACGGATCAACCCCACGGCCACCACCAAGGCGACCACGCCCAGCGCAATCGGCAGACGATAAGGTTTCAAATCACCCAGTACTCGTTGCAGGAACTCCCCTGCCCAATACCCTGCGCTGGCAAACAGCGTGGCCCACACCACCGCGCCCACCAGGTTGATGCACGCAAACTTGAGGGGGGACACCTTGCTCGCGCCGATCACCATGGGGCCTACCAGGCGCATGCCGTACAGAAAGCGCACCGAAAAAATCGATACCGTGGGATGGTGTTGAATCAACGACGTGACCTTGTCGATGGCCGCCTGTTGTTTATGCAAGCGCGGCAGCAGGCGCTCGCCAAAGTAGCGACCCGCCCAGAACAACAGCTGATCACCCAACATCCCCGCCAGACTGGCGTAGCCGATGACGGGCAGCAGCTTCAGGACATGCTGATGGGCCGCCATGCCGCCCAAAATCAGGATGGTCTCGCCTTCGAGCAGGCAGCCGATAAAGATGGCCCAGTAACCGTAGGTGGCCAGCAGGTAGTTAACGTCGACGTGTTCAAACATGCGCGCTCATGTGCTCCGTTTAAGGCCGGGTACTTCAGGGTCAGTGCCGGTGCCTGTGATGAATGTCCGGGAAGTGAGGATGACTGTGGCGTACAGGCAAATGGACATGTGCATGGGTATGGGGTTCCAGAGCCGGGTCATCGGCGTCATGAACGTGTTGGTGGTGCTCATCATGGCGATGGCGATGAGTGTGCTCCAGACGCGCATGCTGGTGGTCATGTGCATGCACCTCAGTCAAGTGCAGCCATACACCCAGGCCCATGAACGCCGCCGCGAGCCAAAACAGCCACGAGACCGATTCACCCAGTATCACGATTGAAATCACAGCCCCCAAAAACGGCGCGGTCGAAAAAAACGCCCCTGTTCGCGCCGCCCCCAGCCCGCGCAAGGCCAACACGAATAACACCAGGCTCACGCCATAACCCAAAAAGCCAATCAATAATGTCGGGGACAGCACCTCCACCGAGGGCCATCGGGCGCCCAGTGATGTGGCCAGTACGCAATTCACCAGCCCGGCAACCCCACCTTTTGCCCCGGCAATGTAGAGCGCATCAGACGCCGACACTTTGCGCGTAAGGTTGTTGTCCACCGCCCAGCACAAACAGGCAAACGCCACTGCCAGCGGGCCCAGCCACGAGCCCATGCCACTGGCCCCCTGCCCTGACGGCAAGGACAACACCACGCCCCCCGCAATAATGGCCAGCATTCCCGCCACGATACGGCGATCGGCGTTCTCCCTGAACACCACCCATGCCAGCAGTGCGGTCAGTACGGGCTCCAGATTCAGCATGAGCGATGCCGTGGCGCCTGAGGTCAGCGTCAGCCCGTACATAAGCGCCACAGGGCCTAATACGCCACCGAAGGCAATCGCTCCCGCCAGC
The DNA here is from genome assembly GCF_001806145.1 of Pseudomonas sp. BS-2016. Classification (NCBI taxonomy): domain Bacteria; kingdom Pseudomonadati; phylum Pseudomonadota; class Gammaproteobacteria; order Pseudomonadales; family Pseudomonadaceae; genus Pseudomonas; species Pseudomonas sp. BS-2016. Next base: position 142,193 of record NZ_MLCT01000037.1, on the reverse strand, counting down.
CATGGCCATTCACCTGCATTCAGGCCTGAAGCCTTCCACCCGCGATCCCGCAGGCAGCGCACACACAGCAAACCCGCCCCGCTGCCCAAATACAACAAGCCTGCCAGCAGCACGGGCGACATGTCGGCCCCCAGCAACTTGGCCAGCGGCGTGCTGGCGCCGAACAAGGCTGCCGCCGAGAGCGCATAGAGCACACTTGAATTCATTTCACCCACTTCTGTCTCAGACCTACAGACACCCTAGCCTAGCCCTCCCAAAAAACTTACGCATTAACCTGAAACTTTCATGCATCGATCAGGATAATCCCCTTCGAACAAACTCCCCGAAACCCTAGGCACCTGATTTTTCGAAGGTTTTGTTGAGTCTGAGGATAAAAAATGTGCACTCTCCAACTTGCTTCATCCCGTAAGCCTCTATATATTCATCCACCTGTCACGCAGGCCTGGGTACTTCGATTCAGCAAGACCCGCCGGTTTGACGCGCTACACCGCGCTACCGCCCGAATGGCGAAATTGGTAGACGCATGGGACTTAAAATCCCCCGTTCGAAAGGACGTGCCGGTTCGATTCCGGCTTCGGGCACCAAACAAATCAGGGGCTTGCATGAGATTCTTCATGCAGGCCCTTTGTTTTTGCTCCGCAATTCTGAAAGCTGTTCCGCAATTCCCCGTTTAGCCCCTCTCCTGGCGTTCTGCCAAAGCACGAAAATTCAAGACATCCCAGCCACAGCCAAACCTCTAGCACCCCATGCCCGAAGGCACATGGCAACTCCTTTAAACATTGCTGCTTTCTCTGGCGCTCGCTGCAATCGAATAGCCATAGATGCCCATAGTGTTGTTGGCGCGGCCCGTGATCTGGATCAGGCCACGGCCGCGAAACTTGGGCCGTCGCCCGGGTAGGTGTTGCCGAGCTCAGCGCGGCCTTCCTAACGAGCTGCGCTTTAGTCGGCCCCCAAATCTCTTTCACGTATTTGAGCTGGCCGGACTCATGACCGATCTGTGCGATAAACGCCGCAACGCGCTTGGCGCCGACGATCTGATAGCGGTTCATGGCGGTGTTCAGTACAGGTGCAAGAACGCCGGCAACGTGGCCGGCGTTCGGGAGGATCTGCAGCAGTTGCTGCGTGGTGATGGGCATTCTCAATCTCCAGATATGAAAAAACCCGCACAGGGCGGGTTCTCTTTAGGTGAAGCCTTTATCACAACGTGTCAACGCCGTTGATTTTCTTAAGGTGCACCGGGTGAAGCGGGAAATACTGGCTCGATCTCATCAGCCATTGCTGACCCACTTGTAAAGGCGTTTAACGACTGACGCATAATCCCAAGCCAACGCCGCGCCCACGATCGCACCCACCAGACCAAGCTTGAAAGCTGTCTGCTGCCACTGATCGGAGCCATCGAAAATCAAATGCGCAAGCCAATAAAAACCAATGTCGTAATAGGTTTTATAGGTAATCAGGAAGGCGACTAGGCAAAGGGCCGAAGACAAACAAAAAATGACGAATCCAAGTCGTTTCATCGGACTTTCAAATTTTTTCACTTTCATGCTCGCCACATCCATACCTAAAAGTCGGGCATTCAACCAATCACAGCTCGTAAAAAGCAAGCAGTTCTGCACTAGACGTCTTTCCTTGAGCTTTCCCGCGAGCACAAAACACACAAAATACTCCCCCCCCCCCCGCATGATAAGGGCCTTCTCAGATATGTTGGTTATCAGCCTGGCCGTGCAGGTCTTTTATCTGAATCGGGAAAGCCTTCCGCGCCCTGTTTCCAGGCCCGTACCTGAATGCGGTAGTCACGCCATTCCGGTTCAGGAGTACCGCTGAACCGGACACCGTTTTGATGGGGGATTGCGTGATCTATCAAGCGTTGAGGATGTTGGTTTTTTTGGGGGGTGAACAACGAGACATCCACACCAGCAACACCATCATGGCCGCCGGGCAAAACGTGACGGCCAATAGCCCGATATGCAAGTCAGAGTACGCAGCAATAATCCCGACGATCCACGGCACCAGGCTGCACCCGGCATTGCCGGAAGCGGTCAGTACAGAAAACATCGTAGCCCCGCCTTGTGGGTAAGCCTCTGACGTGATGGCGAGCATTGTCGGCCACAGGCAACTTCCCGAGAATCCTGCAGCAATGGCAGCGGCCAAAGCGAGGGCCGGACTGGACGAAAAGCTGATCACGAAGAACAGCACCACGGTGACGGCACAGCACCCCAACATCAGTGAAATGGCCGGTACGCGCTCTTGCAACAATGCGGCGCCTATGCGACCCAGCGCCATGCCGACAGAAAAAGCGGCGAGCGTATAACCGCCCACTTCTTTTGAGTACCCCAAACTTTGTTCGGCAAAAGCCGGCAGCCATTGGGACAACCCCACTTCTGTGGCCCCTCCAAGAAAAATCGCAAGCAGGCACGCGATGAAATAAGGCTGTTTGATCAGCGTGGGCATCGACTCACGTTGGCCGCCTTCTTTAATCAAAGGGGGTAAGGTTAAGCCCAAGAACAAGAGCAGTGTGGCCAGGGGAGCAACCATCAGAATCAGCGCAACCGTTCGCCACGAAATGTCCCATTGCAGCGCAACGCTGGCAATCAGCACGGCCGCTACAGCCCCAATACAGAAATACGCGTGCAGCCAGTTCATCGCCGCGCTGCGCCGTTCGGGTTGCAACGCGGCGACGATGGGGCTGAGTATCATGTCCAGCATCCCGGCACCAAACCCCATGACGGCAACGGCACACAACAGCAACGTATAGGACGGAGCCATCGCCACCCACCCTAGCCCCACCAAGGTGGTGCCCAGGGCAAACCTGATGATCAGCGCAATACGTACTCTGTCCGCCAACGGCCCCGTGATCAGGATGGCAACGATGAAACTGAGAAACATCACCGCCGGGATGCGCCCAAGCTGCTCGGTTGTCAGCCCGGACGCGGCTCCGAACGTATGACTGAACGTAGTCAGGAAGACCGGTAAGAAGTTGAGCGCCATCGCCAAACACATCATGGCGGCATAACACGCATACAGCGCGCGACGCTCAGGTCTGCATAAAGACATCATGAAGAAAGTAACTCTAGAGTTTAAAAACGTGAGGAGCCGTGCGCGTTCCAACAGCACTCCGACCACTCGATCTGAGAGAAATGTGCAGCAAACGATGAGTCCCCCGGGCTGCTGGCAAAAAAGCCGAATTGAACACTCTCCTGCGCATGGAACAGGTGAAACATACGCATCATCATGAAGTCGACACCGTCGACTGAATTTTCGAGAAGAAAGTCACTGCCACGTCGGCTTAAACGATAGTGCATGGTTTGCGTCACACGATCAAAGTTGGCCATGGACCAATCCGAGAAGCCGTTATTCGTCACCACAGAGAACAGCTGCTGGTAGCCATTACTCTGGTACTCAATGCCACTTTTCATCCAGTTGTTTTCGTCCTGATAGATAAACAGGCCGCACTGATCAAAGTAGGTTGTCGAGGTAAAGGCCACCTTGGCTTTTAACGTCCAGAACGGCTCATCACTGGCCAGTACAATGCCGGGTGCATTGTTGTATTCCAAACCGTAATACGTACCCCGCCAAAAATCGGTGTCCGGTGAGGTGTGAATGACTATTTCACTGTCGGAAAGTGAAAATTGAGCCGGTTTGTTTATCCATTTCAATGCTGAAATATCAAAATGCTTCATTAATTATTGCCCACACATCCATTGTTTAATTTGATCATGGTGTTCAACACGAATGTCTGCCGCGCTTAGGTTTTGCTGCCCTGAGTTAGGATTCTGATAACCCACACACCGCATTGCCGCTGCCTTGGCAGCGGTCACACCGTGATGCGAGTCTTCAATCACCAGGCATTGCTCAGGCGCTATGCCAAGCCGCTTTGCGGCCAGCAGGAATATGTCGGGATCAGGTTTGCTGTGCGTGACATCATCGCCACACACCACCGTCTTGAAGAACGTGAGCAATTGCGTTTTACGCAAAATAATGTCAACCAGTTCTCGGGGTGAAGAAGACGCCACAGCGCACGGTATGCCGGCATTGTTTAACAGGGTTAGAAGTGCTGACACCCCCGGCATAGCCAACAACGGTTCCTTGGCCAGACGGCTCAACAATTGCGCATGATGTTGAGCCATCAACACCTCAAGGGATTCTGTCAGTGCGTAATCCTGCTTGATGACACTCCACATATAACGTTGCGTGGTACCGACAAACTTTGACAGTTCGGTTGGGTCCAGCGTAACGCCATAACGCGCATAAGAGCGCTGCTCCTGTTCCATGTACAACGGCTCACTGTCGATCAGTACCCCGTCCATATCAAAAATAACGGCTTGAACGTTCCGCATCAGTGCGCACTGCACAGTTCATTTTCGCGCTTGAAGTGGAGGAAGTTATAGTGCGTACGCGCTTCAAATGCGTGAAGTTTGAACGCGTTGGTCATGTCAATATCTTGATAGCCCTCGCCGTCAGTGAGGGTGGTTGTCTCTGAACCACCAATAATGATCGGCAGTTGCATAAGCATGATTTCATCGACCAAATCTAGATTGAACACTTGCCAATTCAGATGGCCGCCGCCTTCAACCATGATGTGTTTGATGCCTCGCGCTTCCAACAGAGGGAAGAGCTGTTTGAAATCAACGCGGTCAACACCGGAAAATATGACTTCTTTCCCTTGCGCGCGGATCTGATCAACCATCGCGTGATCACGCGCCTGTTCAATCGTCACAATAATCGTGTGTTCAGGAGAGCTTAAGACTTTAGACGATAAGGAGAAGTCCAGTGAGGCGGTTGGAATGATTCGGATGGGATGACGACCACTCCCAAAGCGGTTATTTAACTGAGGGTCATCCGTCACAATGGTGTTGCGCCCCACCATGATGGCATCCACCTCGCCTCGAAACTTATGAATGAAGCGCATGTCTTCATCGTCGAAGTGCTTAAACAAGGGTTTGCTTGATGCTTGACTGCCGAGTGTGAGTTTTCCATCAATTGAAACTTGGCTAAATACAGTAACTTTCATCATAAGTCCTTTAAGTGAATGACGGCTGAGTATTACAAGTAGTCTGGATTCGGGGTGAATACGCATTTCACCATGGGTGCAGAAGGGTCATTTAACAGCGCGTCAAACGCTATTGAATACGCCTCCAGTGAATAGCGATGGGTGACCAGCTTCCCCAGCTCTGGAAGTTTATGAGCTAACCGAATCGCTCGGGGAAAATGCTGGTTGTATTCGCCAGCAGCAATAACGCTGATGGCATTCACAAGAAAGTGCTTAACCGGCAGCGAGAATTGATAATTACCGTTAAACCCAAACAACAGGATTCTGCCTGCCCGGCGGACAACCTGAGCGGCTGCGTCAAGCTGATTGCCGACCGTGTCTATCACGGCATCAAATTTTTCGTGCTCTGGTCTATTTAATTCAAGGGATTGAGGGTGAATGACCGTTAGTCCCAATGCGCTGCCAAACGCGACACGGAAAGTGTTCAGGTCTGTCGCAACTGTCTCAACCCCCATGGCACGAAGCAGCAACTGCGCCACTAGGCTCATAGGGCCAGAACCCAGTAATAAAACGCGCTCCCCCGGCTTGATCGCGGCCTGATCAATGTTGTTCAAAATACAGGCGACCGGTTCAATCAATACACCTGTCTCCCACGTCATGTCGTCGGGCAGGCAATGGACAAACCGTTCGCGGGTGATAAAGCGATTGGCAAACGTACCGTGCTTATTCACCCCGGCAATATCGAGCCCCTGCTGAGCGCCACCGGTGCACAAATGGGTTTGAGCGCTGATACAAGGGGAGCAACTGCCGCAATATTCATTGGGATCTATCACTACGCGCATGCCTGGACGCAGTGTTTTAACACCCTCACCTACCCTGACAATGATTCCGACCGCTTCATGACCGCGAACACTACCTGTTTGCCCTTCTTCTCTGCCTGCTAAAACGGCCAGATCAGTTCCGCAAATACCGGACATGACGATGTCGATTTCAACACCATCGGCGGGTAAGGTATGCGTCAACGAATATTCAATCAGCCCTATTGTGTTCGCGCCCACCAAACTCAGTGCTTTCATAAATCATTAAAACCTTACGGCATTGCCAGTGAAATACGCAGTCAGTCACGACGTGCGCGAGTTATTCATAGTGAATTCGAGTGATGCCGGTGCAACCCAAAGCGGCGACAGTGTGCAGTCGAGGGATATAAAATTTCATTCGCCCAAGATTTACGGGGTAATTCAAAATAGTGCTGTATGTTTCAAGTTGCTGTCAGATTAGTGGCTATTGTGGATTGATCCCGACTATTTCAATGTCAGGTGAACAATACCTGCGCACGTTAGATCGAATGAACGCACTCAAATAGTTACAGTTTCCGTACTCACACCCTTGTTATTTGAACTGTATTGAGTCTTGGACTTTTATTGGCGGTTTCAAGAAAGAGTGCCAGGGCGACGTCTTCTTCTCATAAGTCTTTGCGTCAAACACGTCGGTTGGGGCGCGCGAATTTCGATAAAACTCGCAGAGTCGGGCATGGCTCTGCCGTTCCCTGGCTCAAGAAGGTGCTGACAGGGGTGTTCGGTTGCAATGCTCCGCTAACCCCAGCCATGACAGAAAATTTAATTGATAGCCCCCTAACAAAAAGCGCAGGCTAGAGGGCTTGGCTCGGGTTTATATCATTCCGGATGATAATGACCTTCGCTGGGTTCGATTCGTGCGCCAGCACATGCGCCAGCATTATCCGCCCCATCTCAACAGATTGGCGGACTCCCCCTCATGGAACGGTCACTTAAACATTTGCGCTTCCCACTGGCCGCTTTGGCCATCGTGGTGATGAGTGCATGCGGCAAAACCCCTCAAGCGACTGCCCCCGCGCCCGCTGCGAAAGTCAGTGTGGCCAAGGTGCTTGAGCAACCCGTTAATGAATGGGACGAGTTCACCGGTCGTCTTGAGGCGCCGGAAACGGTCGAGATTCGCCCTCGCGTGTCGGGTCAGATCGATCAGGTCGCTTTCACCGAGGGTGCGTTGGTGAAGAAAGGCGACGTTCTCTTCCAGATCGACCCGCGTCCGTTTCAGGCACATGTTCGCCGCCTCGAAGCCCAGCTCCAACAAGCCCGCGCCAACGCCACCCGCAGCGAAAATGAAGCCCAGCGCGGCGAACGCCTGCGCCAAAGCAATGCCATTTCGGCAGAGCTGGCAGATTCGCGCAGCACCGCGTCACAGCAAGCGCGCGCCGCCGTCGCGGCTGTGCAGGCCGAGCTGGACCTGGCCAAGCTGAACCTGAGCTTTACCCGCGTCACCTCCCCGATAAGCGGGCGTGTGAGCCGCGCGCAAATCACGGCGGGCAATATCGTGACAGCGGATGTCACGCCGCTGACCAGCGTGGTTTCTACCGACAAGGTGTACGCCTACTTTGATGCCGATGAGCGCGTATTCCTCAAGTACACACAACTGGCCCGCGAAGGCCAGCGCGGCCAGACCACGCCGGTGTACCTGGGCCTGTCCAATGAAGACGGCAACCCGCACTTGGGCCACATGAACTTTGTCGACAACCAGGTCAACCCCAAAACCGGCACCATCCGTGGCCGCGCGGTGTTCGACAATGCCGACGGCAGCTTCACGCCGGGGCTGTATGCGCGCCTGAAGCTGGTGGGCAGCGGTACCTACTCCGCCGTGCTGATCAACGACGAAGCGGTCGGCACTGACCTGGGCAAGAAGTTCGTGCTGGTCGTGGATGGCGACAACAAGTCGATCTACCGCGCTGTGGAGCTGGGCCCGAAAATCGAAGGGTTGCGCATCGTGCGTAACGGCCTGCACAAGGACGACACCATCGTCGTCAAAGGGTTGCAGCGGGTGCGTCCCGGCTCGCCGGTCACCCCTGAAATGATCCCGATGGCCACCGAACAAACCCTCGCCGCACTGGCACTTCAACGACAAGCCCTGGAAGCCAGCAACCTGCCCCCAGTCAAGCCCGCCAACGGCGCGCCAAAGCTGGCCGGTGTCGCGACTCCTCGTGGTTAAGGGACGATAACTCCGATGAATTTTTCCCAGTTTTTCATTCAGCGGCCGATTTTCGCCGCTGTGCTTTCCCTGCTGATCCTGATTGCGGGCGGCATTTCGCTGTTCCAGTTGCCGATCAGTGAATACCCCGAAGTCGTGCCGCCTACGGTTGTCGTGCACGCCAACTTCCCGGGTGCCAACCCGAAAGTGATCGGTGAAACCGTGGCTGCGCCGCTGGAACAGGCCATCACCGGCGTGGAAAACATGTTGTACATGTCTTCCCAGTCCACGGCCGACGGCAAAATCACGCTGACCATTACCTTCGCGCTGGGCACTGACCTGGACAACGCGCAGGTGCAGGTGCAAAACCGTGTGACCCGCACCCAGCCCAAGTTGCCCGAAGAAGTCACGCGCATTGGTATTACTGTCGACAAGGCCTCGCCTGACTTGACGATGGTGGTGCATTTGACCTCGCCGGATCAGCGCTACGACATGCTGTACCTGTCCAACTACGCCATCCTTAACATCAAGGACGAACTGGCGCGCCTCAATGGTATTGGCGACGTGCAAATGTTCGGCATGGGCGATTACTCGCTGCGTGTCTGGCTGGACCCGAACAAAACCGCGTCACGCAACCTGACCGCGACCGATGTGGTCACCGCCATTCGCGAACAGAACCGTCAGGTCGCGGCCGGTGCCCTGGGCGCGCCCCCTGCCCCGAATGCCACCAGCTTTCAGTTGTCGGTCAACACCCAGGGACGGCTGGTCACTGAAGAAGAATTCCAGAACATCATCATTCGCTCCGGTGACGATGGTCAGATCACTCGCCTCAAAGACATCGCCCGGGTGGAGCTGGGCTCCAGTCAATATGCCTTGCGTTCGTTGCTCAACAACCAGCCCGCAGTGGCGCTGCCGATCTTCCAGCGGCCGGGCTCCAACGCCATTGATATTTCGAACGACGTCCGGGCGAAGATGGCCGAGCTCAAGCAGAGCTTCCCCGAAGGCATGGACTTCGACATCGTCTACGACCCGACCATCTTTGTTCGCGGCTCCATCGAGGCCGTGGTTCACACCCTGTTCGAAGCCCTGATCCTCGTGGTGCTGGTGGTCATTCTGTTCCTGCAGACCTGGCGCGCCTCGATCATCCCGCTGGTGGCCGTGCCTGTTTCGTTGATCGGCACCTTTGCCGTGATGCACCTGTTCGGCTTCTCGCTCAACGCGTTGTCTCTGTTCGGGTTGGTGTTGGCCATCGGTATCGTGGTCGACGACGCGATCGTGGTAGTGGAAAACGTCGAACGTAACATCGAGCTGGGGCTTAATCCGGTCGACGCCACCAAGCGTGCGATGCGCGAAGTGACCGGCCCGATCATCGCCACGGCGTTGGTGCTGTGCGCCGTGTTTGTGCCCGCCGCCTTTATTTCTGGCCTGACCGGCCAGTTCTATAAACAATTCGCGCTGACCATCGCCATCTCCACGGTGATCTCGGCATTCAACTCGCTGACCCTGTCTCCGGCGCTGGCCGCGGTGCTCCTCAAAGGCCATCATGCGCCGAAAGACCGTTTTACCCGCCTGCTCGATCGCCTGTTCGGCGGCTGGCTGTTTGGTCCATTCAACCGCTTCTTCGTCAAGGCCAGTCATGGTTATGTCGGGGCGGTACGCCGGATCATCCGTGGCAGCGGTATCGCGATGTTGCTGTATGCAGGCTTGATGGTGCTGACGTGGGTCGGTTTTGCTCACACGCCGACCGGTTTCGTTCCCCCGCAAGACAAACAGTACCTGGTGGCTTTTGCGCAACTGCCGGATGCCGCAAGCCTGGATCGCACGGAAGCGGTGATCAAGCGCATGTCCGAAATCGCCCTCAAGCAACCCGGCGTGGCGAACTCCGTGGCATTCCCGGGCCTGTCGATCAACGGCTTCACCAACAGCCCCAACAGCGGCATCGTGTTCACCCCGCTCAAGCCCTTTGATGAGCGCAAGGACCCGAGCCAGTCGGCAGCGGCGATTGCCGCAGCCTTGAATGCGCAATTCGCTGACATTCAGGATGCCTACATCGCAATCTTCCCGCCGCCGCCAGTACAAGGGCTGGGCACCATTGGCGGTTTCCGCCTGCAAGTCGAAGACCGCGGCAACCTGGGCTATGACGAGCTGTACAAAGAAGTGCAGAACATCATCACCAAGAGCCAGAACGTGCCTGAGCTGGCGGGTTTGTTCACCAGTTATCAAGTGAACGTGCCGCAAGTGGACGCCGCCATCGACCGCGAAAAAGCCAAGACTCACGGTGTGGCCATCAGTGACATCTTCGACACGCTACAGATCTATCTGGGTTCGCTGTATGCCAACGACTTCAACCGCTTTGGCCGTACTTATCAAGTCAACGTGCAGGCTGAGCAGCAGTTCCGCCTGGCACCTGAGCAGATCGGTCAGTTGAAAGTGCGTAATAACAAGGGCGACATGATCCCGCTGGCGACCTTTATCAAGGTCAGCGACACCGCCGGTCCCGACCGTGTCATGCACTACAACGGTTTTGTCACCGCCGAGATCAACGGCGCAGCAGCACCGGGCTACAGCTCGGGTCAGGCTGAAGCCGCGATTGAAAAATTGCTCAAGGAAGAACTGCCTAATGGCATGACCTACGAGTGGACCGAGCTGACTTATCAGCAAATTCTGTCAGGCAATACTGCGTTGTTTGTATTCCCGCTCTGCGTACTGCTGGCGTTTTTGGTACTCGCCGCGCAGTACGAAAGCTGGAGCCTGCCGCTGGCGGTGATCCTGATCGTGCCCATGACCCTGCTGTCGGCGATTACCGGGGTGATTATGTCCGGCGGTGACAACAACATCTTTACCCAGATCGGCTTGATCGTACTGGTCGGACTGGCGTGCAAAAACGCGATTCTGATTGTCGAGTTCGCCAAGGACAAACAGGAAGAAGGCCTCGACCCGCTGGCGGCGGTACTGGAAGCCTGCCGCCTGCGTCTGCGGCCGATTCTGATGACCTCGTTCGCGTTCATCATGGGCGTGGTGCCCTTGGTGCTGTCGAGCGGCGCGGGTGCGGAAATGCGCCATGCCATGGGCGTCGCGGTGTTCTCCGGGATGCTGGGCGTGACCTTCTTCGGCTTGCTCCTGACCCCGGTGTTCTACGTGTTGATCCGCCGCTACGTGGAGCGCAGTCAAGCGCGCAAAGCCGCCCGGCACATGAAGCTGGAGTCCCAACAATGAGCCGTAACCTATTTCTTCCGAGCCTGTTGGTGCTGGCGTTAAGCGCGTGCGCCGTGGGCCCGGACTATCACACGCCCAAGACCGAGCCTGCGCAGATCAGCGCCGAGTACCTCAAGGGCTTCGACCGTGCGCATTTTGAAGGGATCTGGTGGCAACAGTTCGACGACCCGACCCTCAACCAGTTGGTGACGCAGTCGCTGGCAGGCAACCGCGAGCTGCGGGTGGCGTTTGCCCGTCTGCGGGCTGCACGGGCCATCCGCGATGACGTCAGCAATGACGCGATGCCGACCATTACCAGCCGCGCCAGCAGCGATCTGGGCAAGGGGCAGATTCCGGGGCAGACCGATGAACGCGTCAACAGCGAGCGCTACGACCTAGGGCTGGACATGGCGTGGGAACTCGACCTGTTTGGCCGTATCCAGCGTCAACTGGAAGCCAGCGACGCAGACGAACAAGTCGCCGCTGCGGATTTGTATCAGTTGCAAGTGACCCTGATCGCAGAGCTGGTGGACGCCTATGGTGAGCTGCGCGGTTCGCAACTGCGTGAGCGCATTGCCCTGGACAACCTGAAAAACCAGCAGGAATCCAAAACCATCACTGAAAGCCTGCGTGATGCGGGGGTGGGCGATCAACTGGACGTGATGCGCGCTGACGCACGTCTGGCCGCCGTTGAAGCCAGCGTGCCGCAGTTGCAGGCGCAACAAGTGCGTGAACGCAATCGGATTGCCACCTTGCTGGGCGAACGCCCGGAGCAGATGAGCGTGGATTTAAGCCCGGCCAAACTGCCGGCCATTGCCAAGGCCCTGAACATCGGCAACCCCGGCGATTTGTTGCAGCGTCGGCCGGACATCCTCAGTGCGGAACGCAAGCTGGCAGCGGCGACGGCGCGCATTGGCGTGGCCAAGGCCGACCTGTTCCCACGGGTCAGTCTCAGCGGCTTCCTGGGGTTTACCGCGGGCCGTGGTTCGCAGATCGGCTCAGCGGCCGCCAATGCCTGGGCACTGGGCCCGAGCATCACCTGGCCAGCCTTTGATTTGGGCAGTGTGCGCGCCCGTTTGCGTGGCGCGGATGCTCAAGCCGAGGGCGCACTGGCCAGCTACGAGCAACAGGTGTTGTTGGCACTGGAAGAATCGCAAAACGCGTTCAGTGATTACGGCAAGCGTCAGCAACGGTTGGTGTCGCTGATTCGTCAGAGCGAGTCAAGCCGCACCGCTGCCGACCTGGCGGCGATCCGTTACCGCGAAGGCACGGTGGACTTTCTGGTGTTGCTCGATGCCCAACGCGAACGACTGGCGGCTGAAGACAGCCAGGCGCAAGCCGAAGTCGAGTTGTACCGCGGCGTGGTGGCGATCTACAAAGCGCTGGGCGGTGGCTGGCAAGCTGAAACGGTGGCCAGCGCGCACTGATGTTGACCTGATTTAACGGCTCCTTTGGTTGGTCGCATCCAACCGTTTAGCCCCGCGTTCATTCGGTCGCGGGGCTTTTTTTTGGCGTGCGTTTCAGGCCACTGGCCGTGCCTGCACGCCGGGCGTGTGGGGCAACAGTTGCACCCCGAGGTACAACGCCAGCATGCCGTTCAGGCTCAGGGGGTCCACCCCGCTCAGCTCGGCAATCCGTTCCATCCGGTAGCGCAAGCTGTTGCGGTGGATGCCCAGCGCATCGGCGCACGCCTGGCTCTGACCGTCATGCTCACACCAACTGCGCAGGGTCGCGATCAATTGCCCGTTGCTGTCCTTGGCCACCACCTTGTGCAGCGGATTGAGCAGCTCTTCCAGTGCATCGTCATTGCGATGTCGCCACAGCATCACTGGCAACCGGTAGCGGTCAAGACTCAGTAGACGGGTGTCGGGCAACACATCACGGCCATAGGCCAATAAATCCCCCACGCGGCGATAACACCGGCGCAGCCCTTTGAGCGCATCCGCTTGCCCGCCGGCGGCGATGCGTAACACATTCCAGCCGTGGCCATCGAGTCGCTCCAGCAGACGCAGGTCGTCCAGCGTGGTGGTGGCCGGACGGCACCACAGCAGCGAGGCGTCGGCCGGGCACACACACCAACTGTCCGGGTAGCGCGATTGCAGCCATACGCTCAGGGCCTCGGCACTCTGGCCCTTGCCCAGTTCAAACAAATAAGGAATGCGCGACAGCTGCGGCTTGAGCCCCAGTTGCTGAGCCTCGTCGATCAGGCGCGGTGAGTCGCCGCTTTCACTCAACAACAGCGCCACCAGGTCGTCGCAGCGTTGACGCCGCCATTGCTGTTCGGCCTGCTGATGGCGTTGGCCTACCAGCATTTCGGCCGTCATGCGCACCAGTTCGGCGTAGGTGCGCAACTGCTCGGGTTCCCCGGTAAGCCCCAGCACCCCGATCAGGCGCTGATCGAGCAACAGGGGCAGATTGATGCCCGGCTGCACGCCTTTCAGGCATTTGGCGGTTTGCGCATCGATTTCCACCACCCGTCCGTTGGCCAGCACCAGTTGCGCGCCCTCATGGCGGGTGTTGATACGCTCGGGTTCGCCGCTGCCAAGGATCAGCCCCTGGCTGTCCATCACGTTAACGTTGTACGGCAAAATGGCCATCGCGCGATCCACGATGTCCTGCGCCAAATCATGATCCAGTTCGAACATAGGGTGACAATCCTTGGAAACATTTGTTCGTGCGCACAGCCCCAGCGAGAAAACGCTGTGCGGCAGCACAAAGACAGCAACGTTTGGGTGACCGAGACTCACGCAGCGACCAACGTTAACCTCGGATCGCGAAAAAACATAATAAAGAGAGACAAGAGATGTCACAGAGCGCCCCCGCTTCGCTGACCGGCGATGACGATAAAAACGCCATCTACAAACGCATCACCCTGCGTTTGATCCCCTTCATTTTTATCTGCTATCTGTTCAATTACCTCGACCGGGTAAACGTTGGCTTCGCCAAATTACAAATGCTCGACGCGCTGAAGTTCAGCGAAACTGTGTACGGCCTGGGTGCCGGGATTTTCTTCATTGGTTACGTGTTGTGTGGCGTACCCAGCAATCTGGCATTGACCCGGTTCGGCCCGCGGCGCTGGATCGCGGTGATGATGATGACTTGGGGCATCTTGTCGACCTGGCTGATGTTTGTCACCACACCGACCCAGTTCTATACCCTGCGCCTGTTCACCGGTGCCGCCGAAGCCGGGTTCTTCCCCGGCGTTGTGTTGTACCTCTCGCAATGGTTCCCGACGTTCCGTCGTGGCCGGATCATGGCGCTGTTCATGTCTGCCATTCCGGTTTCCGGCTTGATCGGCGGGCCATTCTCGGGCTGGATCCTCAGCCACTTTGCTGCGGGTCAGGGCGGGCTGGCCGGTTGGCAGTGGATGTTCCTGTTGCAAGGTATCCCCACTGTCGTGTTGGGTGGGCTGGCGATCTTCCTGCTCAGCGACAGTTTTGCCAATGCCAAGTGGCTCACGCCTCACGAGCGCGCCGTGCTCGACGCTGACCACCAGCTGGACGCCGCCAACAAGCCGTCCACGGCCTCAGACTCGCTGCTGGCGGTATTCAAGAATCCGGCGATCTGGGCCTTTGGCCTGATCTACTTCTGCATCCAGAGTGGCGTGTATGCGATCAACTTCTGGCTGCCGTCGATCATCAAAAACCTGGGCTTCAGCGACACGCTAGTGATTGGCTGGCTGAGTGCGATTCCTTACTTGCTGGCCGCCGTGTTCATGTTGCTGGTGGGCCGTTCGGCCGACTTGCGCAAAGAACGGCGCTGGCATTTAGTGGTGCCCATGCTGATGGGCGCACTGGGGTTGTTGATTGCAGTCAACTTCGCCACTCAACCGGCCATTGCCATCTTGGGGCTGACCATCGCCACCATGGGTGCCCTCACCGGCCTGCCGATGTTTTGGCCTGTGCCCACTGCCATGCTCAGTGCAGGCGCGGCTGCTGGCGGCCTGGCCTTGATCAACTCCATGGGGCAAATGGCGGGGTTCTTGAGCCCGTATCTGGTGGGTTTTGTCAAAGACGCCACGGGCTCGACCGACGCTGCGCTGTACCTGTTGGCGGCGGTGATTGTCGGGGGCAGTGTGCTGGCGTTGCGCATGACCCGCGGCATGCGTCACGCCTGACGCCATCGATTTTGCTGCGCAGGGGGCGTTTTGCTGCCCCCTGCGCAGGCTATAGGCTCAGCAAGATTTGCCCTACAGCCCTTGGAGCCTCAAGCTACGCGCTTCTAATAATCAAAATGCGCGTTTCAACGAGGCTGTTGTGTCTAAAGGTATTGTTTTATCGGTTCTGGCATCGAGCCTGTTCGGTGTCATGTATTACTACACATCCCTGCTCTACCCATTGAGCGGCGCCGAAATCTTCGGCTGGCGGATGCTCCTGACCTTGCCCTGCATGACCCTGTTCATGTGCTTTTCGGGGGATTGGCGGCTGGTGCCGACGATCGTCACCCGCCTGCGGCAACACCCCCGGCTGTGGATTGCACTGTTGGCCTCCAGTGCGCTGGTGGGCCTGCAACTGTGGCTGTTTTTGTGGGCGCCCCTCAACGGGCACAGCCTGGACGTGTCTCTGGGGTACTTTTTGCTGCCGCTGACCATGATCCTCACCGGCCGTGTGGTGTACGGAGAACACCTTTCTCATCTGCAAAAAATTGCCGCCGCGCTCGCGACGTTCGGGGTCGCCAACGAGGTGTACCGGGTGGGCGGGTTTTCCTGGACCACCCTGGTGGTTGCCATCGGCTACCCGTTGTATTTCGTACTGCGCAAGCGGATCGGCACCGACAACCTGGGCGGCCTGTGGATGGACATGCTGTTGTTGATGCCAGCGGCGTTTTTATTCGTGCAAACAGGCGAGCACGGCTTCGATGTGGCCAGCCAGCGCGAGGCCCTGTACACGCTGATCCCGCTACTGGGTTTGATCAGTGCCCTGGCCTTGATCAGCTACATCATGGCCAGCCGGATGCTGGCCTTCAGCCTGTTCGGCCTGCTTAGCTACGTTGAGCCGGTGTTGTTGGTGTGCGTGGCGTTGCTGCTGGGCGAGAGCATCAGCGCCGGGCAATGGCTGACTTATTTGCCGATCTGGCTGGCCGTGATGGTGCTGGTTTTTGAAGGGTTCAAGCATATGGTGCGTCAGCGTAAATCCGTATGAGGCGCAGCTCATGAGCTGGATTGTCAGCTCATGACAGCTTTCAGGCCCCATCGGAGGGTCACCAGCGCCTACCGTTAATCTTTTTTATCGACAACACGAACGCGTGTTTTAAACGGGTTTGGCCCAGTATTTGCTTGCTTGTTACACGAATCAACCAGTTGGCTAACTTTTCTAGCCAACTTATTGGTTTAAAAGGCATTTGCCACGGGTGTTCCACGGCCTCAAGCTACGTACCCACTCATACGAGTAACGCAGTAGATTCATCGAGGTTGTTGTGTCCAAAGGTATTGTTTTATCGATTCTGGCTTCATGTTTGTTTGGCGTTCTGTACTACTTCACATCCCTTCTGCGACCGCTGGACGGTCAAGAAATCTTCGGCTGGCGGATCCTGATTTCGCTGCCCTTCATGACCCTGTTTATTTGCCTGAGCGGCGACTGGAAATGGGTCCCGCTCATCTTTGAGCGTTTGCGCGCCCGACCCGCTTTGATTCCCTGCGTTGCGCTCACCAGTTTTCTGGTGGGGGTCCAGCTCTGGATGTTCATGTGGGGGCCGTTGAATGGCCATGGGCTGGATGTATCGCTGGGGTACTTCTTGTTGCCGCTGACCATGATCCTGACAGGGCGCATCGTCTACGGTGAACACCTCTCCCACCTCCAAAAAATCGCCACCGGACTGGCAGTGCTGGGGGTGGCTAATGAGCTGTACCGCACCGGCGGGTTCTCCTGGACCACGCTGGTAGTGGCCATCGGCTACCCGATGTACTTCGTACTGCGTAAGAAAATTGGCATCGATAACTTGGGCGGCTTATGGCTGGACATGCTGTTGATAGTGCCCGTGGCGCTGTGGTTTGTGCTGGCCGGCGAGCATGTCGATCTGGACGCACAACGGCCAGCGCTCTACGCGCTTGTGCCGTTGATGGGCATCATCAGTGCAGCGGCGGGCTTCGCTTATATATTGGCCAGCCGGTTGCTGCCCTTCAGCCTGTTCGGGTTGCTCAGCTATGTCGAGCCGGTGTTGCTGGTGGCTGTCGCCCTGCTGCTCGGTGACAGCCTTGAGGCGGGTCAATGGCTGACTTACGGCCCGATCTGGCTGGCGGTCGCAGTGCTGGTGCTTGAGGGTGTCAAGCACGTGAGCCGACAACGACGCTTGATCTGACTTACACCGGCAACCACAGCCGAAAACGCGCACCGCCCAAGGGGGACGCTTCGCTGCTCAGTGTTCCGCCTTGGGCTTCAAGGGCACGCCGACTGATCGCCAGCCCCAGACCGAAGCCTCCTGTGGCGCGGTCACGGCTGCGGTCCAGTCGATAAAACGGCTCAAACACGCGCTCGCGGTCCGCTTCAGGAATGCCGATGCCATCATCGTCCACCCACAATTCACAGCCTTGCGCAGTGACATTCACCCCCACCTGAATGCGCCGGTCACAGTAGCGCATGGCGTTGCGTAGCAAGTTCTGCAACGCGCGTGCGGTCAGCCGCGGGTCCAGCGCAAAGCGCTCCTGCGAGCCGTGCAGCAGCACGTCCAGTACGATGTCGGGGGTTTCCAGTGCTTCGTCGAAGCTGCCGAGAATGCTGTCCACAAACTCATCGAGCGACACCTCGACGCGTTCCGGCACCAGCGCCGGGTTTTGCAGGCGGCTGAACGACAGCAGCTCCAGCACCAGTTCATCCAGCTCGCGAATATGCCCGACCAACAGCTGCAAGCGCTCGCGGCTGGCGGGCGGCAGATCGTCGCACAACACCAGCGCCAGACCGAAATCCAGCCGCGTCAAGGGTGTGCGCAGTTCGTGGGACACCGCGTTGAGCAGGTCGCGTTGCTGGTTGAGCAGGCTTTCGATGTCCTGGGCCATGGTGTCAAACGCGCTGGCCAGCCCGTGAATGTTTGACCGGGGGGAGATCTGGGTGCGCTCGCTCAATTGCCCCTGACCAATCAGGGCCGCCGTGCGTTTGAGGCGTTCCAGGTCGCGCCAGTGAGGACGCAGCCACAGCAGCAAACAGCCGAGCAACGCCGCGCCGATCAGCACGTTGATGCTCCAATACAACACGTTCATGTCGAAGGGATCGGGAGGCATCACCAATTCAATCGCCTGCTGCCGGCCCAGAGGCGACACCACCCGCGTACGCCAGCCCCATTCGCCAATGCGCAACACGCCCTGCCCTTGCTGCAATTGGCGCTGTTCATCGGCATCGAAGGCGGGGTCATTGACCGACAACAGATTGACCCGCAGTGGCGCGAACTGGCTGTCCAGCTCTTTGGCCAGCGCGGGCCATTGTTCGGCGGGTAATTGATGAAATTGTTTGACCAGCAGGGTTTGCATACCGCGCGACATGTCGACGTTGTAATTCATGAACCGATCATGAAACAGCGTGACGATCAACTCGGGCACCAGGTAAATGGCAGCGCCGAACGTGACCATGGTGACCAGATACAGCCTGAGCAGGACCTTGAACATGGTTTCAACATTCCCACTCGGAACGGCTGAACAGGTAGCCCTTGCCCCACACGGTTTTGATCTTGCGCGCTTCCCCCGCGCAGTCGTCGAATTTGCGCCGCAACTTGGAAATGGCCACGTCCACCGAGCGGTCGGTGCCATTGAACTCGATGCCGCGCAAACGCTGGAGGATCTGGTCGCGGCTGAGCACTTCTCCGGCATGCCGGGCCAGTACCACCAACAGGTTGTATTCACCGCTGGACAGCTCAATGTCTTGCTCGCGCCAAGTGACGCTGCGTTCTGACAGGTCAATGCACAAGTTGCCAATGACGATCCGGTCATTGGCCACGTGCGGCTCGATCAGGCTGCTGCGCCGCAGTAACGTGCGCACGCGAGCCAGTAATACCCGCGGCTCGCAAGGTTTTGTCACATAATCGTCGGCGCCCATCTCTAGCCCCAGCACCTGATCATGACTATCGTCGCGGGCCGTCAACATCAGGATCGGCAGGCTGGCCGAATCAGCGCGCAACAAGCGGCAGACTTGCAGGCCATCAAGGCCTGGCAACATCAGGTCAAGAATCACCAGGTCGGGGGGATTGCATTTGGCTCGATCACGCACCAGGTCGCCACGGGCAATCACGCTGACCTCGTAGCCATTGCGTTCCAGGTAACTGGCAATCAGCTCCGAGAGCGCGGCGTCGTCTTCGACCAGCAAAATAGTGGGCATAATAAATGCTTACAACTCGGGGAAAGCCAAAGGATATACAACCTCACACGGATAGGAGCATAACCTTCACACTTTTTCACACACCTCCTACACAGCTTCACAACGCCTCTTGCGTGCTGCACTTAGCATGCGCAAGCACTTACAGAACTATCCTGCATTTATAAGAAGGCACGCTCATTGAAAAAGCTCTTTGCCCCGCTATGCCTTTCAGCGCTGGCACTGGCCCTCGCGGGGTGTGGCAAGACCCCCGACGCTGAAGAGAAAACGCCCCTGGTCAAGGTGCGAACCGAAGTCATCGCCACCGCCCCGCTGTCCATCAATAACGAATTGAGCGGACGCATCGTGGCCCCGCGCGTGGCCGAGGTGCGCGCCCGGGTGGCCGGCGTTGTTCTCAAGCGTGTGTATGAAGAAGGCAGCGAGGTCAAACAGGGCGATGTCTTGTTCCTGATTGACCCCGCGCCTTTCAAAGCCGATCTGGACAGCGCACTGGCCGCCCTGCGCAAATCCGAAGCGCTGGCCTTGCAAGCCAGGCTGCAAAGTGAGCGATACGCCGCGCTGATCGACAGCAACGCCATCAGCGCTCAGGAATACGACAACGCCCGCGCGCAGGCGCAGCAGGCGCAAGCCGATGTCGCGGCCAATAAGGCAGCGGTGCAGCGTGCCCGCTTGAACCTGGGCTATGCGACCGTGACCGCGCCGATTTCCGGCCGCATCGGCCGCGCACTGGTCACGGAAGGGGCGTTGGTCGGTCAGGGTGAAGTCACGCCTTTGGCCCGCATTCAGCAACTCAACCCGGTGCACGTTGACCTGACCCAATCCACCCGTGACCTGGACAACCTGCGTGCGTCTTTCCGCGCTGGCGAATTGCAGCAGGTCGGCAGCAATCAGGCCCGCGCAACCCTGATCCGCGATAACGGCAGCCTGTACCCGTTGCCGGGCAAATTGCTGTTCACCGACGTCAATGTAGATCCCAGCACGGGGCAGGTGATTTTGCGCAGCGAGTTTCCGAACCCGGATAACGACCTGTTGCCCGGCAGCTTTGTGCGCGTGCGCCTGGAGCAGGCCTTTAACCAACAAGGCATCAGCGTGCCGCAGCGCGCCATCTTGCGTGACAGCGCCGGAGTGGCGCAGGTGCTGCTGGTGGAAGCGGACAATCGCATCAAGCAACAACCCGTGCAGTTGGGTAACGCACAGAACGATCGCTGGATCGTCAACGGTGGCCTGAAAGCCGGCGACCGCATTGTCATCGAAGGCCTGCAACATGCCCGAGCGGGTGAACAGGTGCAAATCGATGACCCCGCACTTCCCCTCGTACAGTCCACGGATCGGTGAGCATGCCGCAGTTCTTTATCGATCGGCCCATTTTTGCGTGGGTCGTCGCGTTGTTCATTCTGCTGGCGGGGGCGTTGGCCATCCCGCAATTGCCTGTCGCGAAATACCCCAACGTTGCACCGCCCAAGGTTGAGGTCTATGCGGTGTACCCCGGCGCGTCTGCCCAGACGCTGGACGAAAGCGTGGTCAGCCTGATTGAGCAAGAGCTCAACGGCACGGATGGCCTGATGTATTTCGAATCCCAGAGCAGCCTAGGCAGTGCCTCCATCACCGCCACGTTCAAGCCTGGCATTGACCCGGAGATGGCGCAGGTCGACGTGCAAAACCGCCTTAAGGCCGTTGAGTCCCGTTTGCCTCAAGCGGTGATGCAGCAAGGGCTACAGGTCGAGAAAGTGTCGTCCGGCTTTTTGATGCTAGTGACGCTCACGGCCCATAACAGCCCGCTGGACGAGGTCGCGCTCAGTGATTACCTCGCCCGCAACGTGATGAACGAAATCAAGCGGATCGAAGGCGTGGGCAAGGCCCAGCTCTATGGCGCCGAACGGGCCATGCGCATCTGGATCGATCCGCAGAAGCTGATCGGCTTTCACCTGACCCCGGCAGACGTCAATCAAGCGATTGCCAATCAGAACGCACAGGTCTCGGCGGGCAGCATCGGTGATTTGCCGGGCCGCCCGACTCAGGAGATCACTGCCACAGTGCTGGTCAAAGGCCAACTCTCGACCCCTGAAGAGTTTGGCGACATCGTGCTGCGGGCTAACCCGGACGGGTCTACCGTGCGTGTGCGCGACGTGGCGCGGGTTGAAATCGGCAGTCAGGAATACCAGTACGGCACTCGCCTCAATGGCAAGACCGCCACCGCCTTCAGCGTGCAACTGGCGCCCGAAGCCAACGCCCTGAGCACTGCCACCCTGATTCGCGCCAAGATGGACGAATTGAGTCGCTACTTCCCGGCAGGCGTTGAATACACCATCCCGTACGACACGTCGCCCTTCGTCAAAGTCTCGATTACCAAGGTGATGTACACCCTGGTCGAGGCGATGGTGCTGGTGTTTGCCGTGATGTTTCTGTTTTTGCAGAACATCCGATACACGCTGATCCCGACACTGGTGGTGCCGGTCGCCCTGATGGGCACGTTTGCCGCCATGCTGGTGCTCGGTTTCTCGATCAACGTGCTGACGATGTTCGGCATGGTGCTGGCCATCGGGATTCTGGTGGACGACGCCATTGTGGTGGTGGAAAACGTCGAGCGGATCATGGTGACCGAGGGGCTGTCCCCGCGCGAAGCCACACGCAAGGCCATGACCCAGATCAGCGGTGCAATCATCGGTATCACCCTGGTGTTGGTGGCGGTGTTTATCCCGATGGCGTTCATGCCGGGCTCTGTGGGGGTGATTTACCAGCAGTTCTCGCTGTCGATGGCCACCTCGATCCTGTTCTCGGCGTTCCTGGCGCTGTCGCTGACCCCAGCGTTGTGCGCAACCCTGCTCAAACCCATCGCCAAGGGCGAGCACCATGCCAAGGGCGGCTTCTTTGGCTGGTTCAACGCGCGTTTTGAGCGGATGTCCCAAGGTTATGAGCACTGGGTGGTGCACGTGATCAAGCGCAGCGGGCGCTACCTGCTGGTGTACGGCGCCCTGCTGGTGATCCTGGTGGTGTGCTTTACGCGTCTGCCCTCTTCATTTTTGCCGGTCGAGGATCAGGGCTACACCATCACCGACATCCAGTTGCCGCCGGGTGCCAGCCAGGTGCGCACGATCAAGGTGGCCGAACAAATCGAGGCGCATAACGCCCGTGAACCAGGCGTGGGCAACACCACGATGATTCTGGGCTTCAGCTTCTCCGGTAACGGCCAGAACGCCGCACTGGCATTCACGACCATGAAAGATTGGTCCGAGCGCGGCGCCAAAGATTCGGCATCAGCAATCGCGGACCGTGCCAATGCCGCGTTCAGCGACCTCAAGGATGCCGTGGCATTTGCCATCCTGCCGCCGCCCGTCAGCGGGCTGGGCACCTCGAGCGGTTTTGAGTTCCGTCTGCAAGACCGTGGTGGCGTCGGATACGACGTGCTTATGCAAGCGCGCACTGAACTGCTGGCCTTGGCCGAGAAAAGCCCTGTGCTGACCAATGTGCGTGAAAGCGCGCTGGCCGAGAGCCCCCAGGTGCAATTGGAGGTGGACCGCAAGCGCGCCAATGCATTGGGCATTTCCTTTGCCGATATCGGGAACGTGTTGTCCACGGCAGTGGGCTCGGCTTACGTCAATGACTTCCCGAATCAGGGGCGCATGCAGCGTGTGGTGGTGCAGGCCGAGGGCGATCAGCGCAGTCAGGTTGAAGACCTGCTCAAGATCAATGTGCGTAACAACCTCGACAAGATGGTGCCGTTGTCGGCCTTTGTCCAAGCCCGCTGGATTCAGGGTGCCTCGCAGTTGACGCGCTACAACGGTTATCCGGCCATCAGCATTTCCGGCGAAGCGGCCCCTGGCCACAGCACCGGCGAAGCGATGATCGAGATCCAGCGCCTGGTCGCACAGCTGCCTGCTGGCATGGGCATGGAATGGACCGGGCTGTCGCTGGAAGAAAAAATCTCCGGCGCACAGGCGCCGATCCTGCTGGGGCTGTCCTTGTTGGTGGTGTTCTTGTGTCTGGCAGCCCTGTATGAAAGCTGGTCGATTCCCACGGCGGTCCTGCTGGTTGTGCCTCTGGGCGTATTGGGCGCGGTGCTGGCAGTGACGTTGCGGGGGATGCCCAATGACGTGTTCTTCAAGGTGGGGTTGATCACGATCATTGGCCTGTCAGCCAAGAACGCGATCCTGATCATCGAGTTCGCCAAGACCTTGTATGACGAAGGCCATGATTTGGTGGATGCAACCGTACAGGCGGCGCGCTTGCGTCTGCGCCCGATTGTGATGACCTCGCTGGCCTTCATTCTCGGCGTCGTACCGCTGG
The DNA here is from genome assembly GCF_001806145.1 of Pseudomonas sp. BS-2016. NCBI lineage: Bacteria > Pseudomonadati > Pseudomonadota > Gammaproteobacteria > Pseudomonadales > Pseudomonadaceae > Pseudomonas > Pseudomonas sp. BS-2016. The sequence goes on along the minus strand of NZ_MLCT01000037.1, from coordinate 118,430 downwards.
CCATCGCCACCGGTGCGAGCTCCGCCAGTCAACAGGCCATTGGTACGGGCGTCATTGGCGGCATGATCGTGGCCACGCTGGCGGTGGTTTTCGTGCCGGTCTTCTTTGTGGTGGTCATGAAACGGGTGAGAAGAACACCGCGAGCCGATTAAGCGTCGACGGCGCGTGCTAAGGTTCAGCAATACCTCGTTACAGGGATTGTTTATGCCGCACCTTGCACGCACTCACCCTCGCCTGACCGCTGCCACTGTTCTGGGGGTGGCGGTCGGGATTTTCGCCCCCGCCGCGACCCTGACCACACAATTTTTACTGGGCTGGAATGCCGGTGTCTGGCTGTACCTGGCGTTGACGCTGTGGCTGGTCATTCGCGCTAAAGCCTGCGATGTCAAACGTACGGCAGAGGTCGAAGACGAAAATGCCAGCATGGTGCTGTTCACGGTCTGTGTGGCGGCATTGGCCAGCCTGGCGGCGATCACCCTTGAGCTTTCCGGCAACAGCAAACTCAGCAACGCCGATCAGGCCATGCACTACGCGTTTACCGGCATGACCATCGTCGGGTCGTGGTTGATGATCGGGGTTATTTTCAGCCTGCACTACGCCCGGCTGTTCTATAACCACGAAGGGCCGGAGCCTGCCTTGCGCTTTCCTGAGGGGGAGCTGGACCCCGATTACTGGGACTTTCTCTACTTCTCGTTCACGCTGAGCGTGGCGGTACAAACCGCCGACGTAGCGATTGCCACGCGCGAGATGCGTAAAGCCGTGCTGGGGCATTCGCTGCTGGGGTTTTTGTTCAATACCGCTGTGCTGGGGTTCTCGATCAACATCGCTGCCGGATTGTTTTAGCCTCAAAAAAAACGCCCGGCCGAATGATCGGGCGGGCGTTTTTTTAGGTGTCAGGATCAGTCTGCGGTCAAAACACCGCGACGCACCTGATCACGTTCGATGGATTCGAACAGGGCTTTGAAGTTGCCTTCGCCAAAACCGTCGTCGCCTTTACGCTGGATGAACTCGAAGAACACCGGGCCCATCAGGGTTTCGGAGAAGATTTGCAGCAGCAAGCGCTTGTCGCCCTTGTCGGACGAGCCGTCGAGCAAGATCCCGCGAGATTGCAGGGCCTCTACCGACTCGCCATGGTTGGGCAAGCGGCCTTCAAGCATTTCGTAGTAGGTGTCTGGTGGCGCGGTCATGAAACGCATGCCGATTTTCTTCAGTGCGTCCCAGGTCTTGACCAGGTCATCACTGAGGAATGCCACGTGCTGGATGCCTTCGCCGTTGAACTGCATCAGGAACTCTTCGATCTGCCCTGCGCCCTTGGACGACTCTTCGTTCAACGGGATGCGGATCATGCCGTCCGGGGCGGTCATGGCCTTGGAAGTCAGGCCGGTGTACTCACCCTTGATGTCGAAGTAACGAATCTCACGGAAGTTGAACAGTTTTTCGTAGAAGTTGGCCCAGTACGCCATGCGGCCGCGGTACACGTTGTGGGTCAGGTGATCGATGATTTTCAGGCCCGCCCCCACTGGATGACGGTCCACGCCTTCAATGAACACGAAGTCGATGTCATAGATCGAACTGCCTTCGCCATAGCGGTCGATCAGGTACAGCGGCGCACCCCCGATGCCCTTGATCGCAGGCAGGTTCAGCTCCATTGGGCCGGTCGGGATTTCAATCGGTTGTGCGCCCAGCTCGAGGGCACGGGCATACGCCTGCTGCGCATTGCGCACGCGAAAGGCCATGCCGCACACGGACGGGCCGTGTTCGGCAGCAAAATAGGAGGCTACGCTGTGAGGCTCATTATTGAGGATCAGGTTGATGTCGCCCTGACGGTACAGATGTACAGCTTTGGAGCGATGGGTAGCGACTTTGGTGAAACCCATGATTTCAAAAATGGGTTCGAGGGTATTCGGCACAGGGGATGCGAACTCGATGAATTCAAAGCCCATCAGACCCATTGGGTTTTCGTATAGATCAGCCATTTTGGCGCCTCATCTTGGTCATTTTTAGAATTAACGTAGGGTTATTTGCTAAGAATGCAGAGGCTGTCAGGCGGCGCACAGGAGATGCCACGTACACTGCGCGCAAGGAAATCACCGTGAATCAGTTGGAACCCGAATATCTTCATGTCGACCCATCTCGTGCGGGCGGGGCTTCTGCTTGCAGAAGTCATTATTCTTGTATGCGTAAGCGGATTCTACATGGCGTAATCAGGTTTGTCCCCGCCACGCGTGAATTTGTGGCGTACCAATGCTAGCCTTTTCCTATTACGGCCTACCCTCTTTCTATTTATAGCCCTTTGTCTGTGCAGGAACCTGAATGCCTTTGACGCTGAAGTTGACCCGCAGATGGACAGAGCGTTACGCGTTGGTTGTGCTCAGTGGTTTACTGCCCGTGGTGCTGGGCTTGTTCATCATCGCCTGGCAGGCTGACCGCTCACTCAAGCTGGTGGCTAAACAGACCGTGACCGAAGCGGTCAGGCAATTCGACCAGATGCTCGATAACGCGGCACTGGCCACCGACGTGGTGTTGCCCTTATCCGGCCAGGAATGCACCCAGGTCGAACTGGCCCTGCGCGATCAAGTCACTCGTCGTCCCTTTGTGCGCTCAGTCAATCTGGTGTGGGACAACCAGCTGTATTGCTCTTCCTTGTTTGGCAATTTCAAAGAAACCGTCAACCCGGAAAATTACGTGGCAGGCCGATTGTGGTTGATGTCGGGCAACCCGGTCACCCCGAATGAACCGCTGTTGATCTTGCGCAAACAGAAAGACCATCAAGGCGTACTGGTCAGCCTGTATGGTTTTCACCTGGTCAATGTGCTGGGGCTGATCAATCATAAAACCCTGTTATTGCTGCAAGTGGGCGACGCCTGGATAGATCGCTATGGGGTCGCTCGCACAACGCCTGTGCCTGACTATCCGGTGGCGCAGGTCAGCTTGCCCTCTGCGCAATACCCTTACCGCGTCGTGGCCGGTTTCAGCGAAGGCGAGGTGTGGCGTTTTGCGTTTATGGAATACCCCGGATTGATCGCCTTAATGATCTTTTTGGGCGTGGTCTCGGCGGGCACCGTTCGCTGGTTGCAAAAGCGCGCGTCGTCTCCCAGCCATGAACTTCAGCGTGGGCTGGAGGCCGGAGAATTCATTCCTTTCTTTCAGCCCATCGTGCGGGCTGATGACCGACAGTGGGCGGGCGCGGAAGTATTGATGCGCTGGCAACACCCACGAGAAGGTTTGGTGCGCCCTGATTTGTTTATACCGTTTGCCGAACACTCCGGGCTTATCGTGCCCATGACGCGATCTTTGATGCAGCAAACAGCAAAGTTACTGGCGCCACAGGCCAACAGCATGGAGCCGGGGTTTCATATCGGGTTCAATATCACGGCGCGTCACTGCCAGGATCTGGAACTGGTTGAAGATTGCAGGACGTTCCTTAAAGCGTTTGCGCCAGGGCATATCAAACTGGTACTGGAGTTAACGGAGCGCGAATTAATCGTGCCCAGCGAATTGACGCACCGCTTATTCGCCCAACTTCATGAATTAGGGGTGATGATTGCCATTGATGATTTTGGTACCGGACATTCCAGTCTGGGCTACCTGCACGAATTCAATGTCGATTACCTGAAGATAGATCAAAGTTTCGTCGCCATGATTGGTGCCGATGCGCTGTCCATTCATATTCTCGACGCCATTATTGAGCTCAGCGCAAAACTGGGCCTGGGCGTTGTCGCTGAAGGGATTGAAACCGAAGAACAAAGCCAGTATCTGGCGGCCCGGGGCGTGGCGTTTTTACAGGGTTATCTGTTTGCGCGCCCGTTACCGGCGGACCAGTTCATCGTGTCTTTGCGCGAGCGACCGGCCCGAAAAACTTAGAGGGGCGATCGTTTATCAGCCTTAATTGAACCCTTCGTACTAACTGCGTGTGGTGTGTGGCAGTTTGCAGATTAACAACTACAATTTTTTTGACCGAATCCAGGTCGTCCGAATAGTTGTGTTACTGGGCAGTCATTGTCAAAGAACGGATGAAATACTGCCCTGTCTACCTTATGTTGCCCATCTTTCTTTCTACACATCGGTTAGGTACATACCGAACCCACGATCGGAGTAATGACTTTGAGCAGACTTGCCGAGTTTCGCGCCGCTGAAAAGGCGCTGCAAGAACAAATGGCGCAGTTGGAGGCCTTGAAAAATGATGCCGGTTTAAAAAAGGAGATTGAATTCGAGCAAAAACTTCAAGGATTGATGAAGTCCTACAATAAGAATTTGCGCGACATCATTGCGATTCTTGATCCTCACCCGGTGACATCAAAGGTTTCGACGGCCCCTAAACAGCGCAAAGCCCGTGTCGTAAAGGTCTACCACAACCCGCATACCGGTGAACTGATTGAAACCAAAGGCGGTAACCACCGCGGGCTCAAAGCCTGGAAAGAACAGTACGGCGCATCAACGGTAGAAAGCTGGGTGAGAACCTGACCCTTCATCCAAAAGCCCTGTTCGTCAGGGCTTTTTTTGGCGATTCATTCAGCGTCTGCCTCTACACAGCGTATTCGCCCGAGGGCCGATCGTGCGCAGACCGTTCAGCCGGCAGACCGGTCCGATAGTCGCAGGCGCATCAATATTCACAATTTTTTCACACCGCAGGTTTCAGGATGAAGGCTGCTAAAGGACTAGCGCCCCATGCCCGCTTCGGCGGGCTTCTTTTTGCCTCGAATTTATCGAGTGCGCGCTGTCAATCATCACGGCTATCTGCCCCCCGGCCCTGAATCCGGTTTGGCGCATGGCGTCACATTCCGTATCATTCCCCTCATCACGCTCACCGTAGCGACCAATCATCCAAGCATCACCTTCGGAGGGTTCATGAGCCTGCAAGAACTGAACAACATTCCCGGCGTTACGGCTACGCCAGACAGCGCTACCCAAAATTTCGTGTTCAACCACACCATGTTGCGCGTCAAAGACATCGAGAAATCCCTGGATTTTTACACCCGCGTTCTGGGTTTCTCCTTGGTGGAAAAACGTGATTTCCCTGAAGCAGCGTTCAGCCTGTACTTCCTGGCGCTGGTCGACAAAGCACAGATCCCGGCCGATGATGCTGCGCGTACGGTGTGGATGAAGTCGATCCCCGGCATTCTGGAGCTGACCCACAACCACGGTTCGGAAACAGACGACGGCGTTGTGTACCACAACGGCAATACCGACCCGCGCGGGTTTGGTCACATCTGCGTTTCAGTGCCGGACATCGTTGCCGCCTGCGAGCGTTTCGAGACACTGAATGTCGATTTCCAGAAGCGTTTGAGCGACGGCCGCATGAAGTCCCTGGCCTTCATCAAAGACCCTGATGGCTACTGGGTCGAGATCATTCAGCCCACACCGCTGTAACAAGCAACGCAAAAAAAACCCATGATCGCTCATGGGTTTTTTTCTGTCCGGCCCTTAATCAGGGGCAGACGTGCGGATCAAATGATCGAAGGCACTCAGCGACGCCTTGGCGCCCTCTCCTACCGCGATCACGATCTGCTTGTACGGCACGGTGGTCACGTCACCGGCTGCAAAAATACCTGGTATTGACGTCTCGCCGCGAGCATCCACCACGATTTCGCCCCGCGGTGTCAATTCGACAGTGCCTTTGAGCCAATCCGTGTTGGGCAGCAAACCAATCTGTACAAAAATGCCTTCGAGCTCGACGTTGTGGATCTCGCCGGATTGACGATCTTTGTAACGCAGGCCATTCACTTTCTGCCCGTCGCCGGTCACTTCTGTGGTTTGCGCGTTAGTTATCACTGTGACGTTCGGCAAGCTGTTGAGCTTGCGTTGCAAGACGGCATCAGCACGCAGCTTGGTGTCGAACTCAAGCAACGTGACGTGGGCAACGATACCGGCCAGGTCGATGGCGGCTTCAACCCCTGAGTTACCGCCACCAATGACGGCCACGCGCTTGCCCTTGAACAGCGGCCCGTCGCAGTGCGGGCAGTAGGCGACGCCACGGCTGCGGTATTCCTGCTCGCCGGGCACGTTCATTTCACGCCAGCGCGCACCGGTCGCCAGAATCAGTGTCTTGGCCTTCAAAGACGCCCCGCTGGCGAATTTCACTTCGTGCAGCTGGCCAGCTTTGCCGGGAATCAATTGATCGGCGCGTTGCAGGTTCATGATGTCCACGTCGTATTGCTTGACGTGCTCTTCAAGCGCCGAGGCCAGTTTCGGCCCTTCGGTTTCCTGCACCGAGATAAAGTTTTCGATGGCCATGGTGTCGAGCACCTGCCCGCCGAAACGCTCTGCTGCCACGCCGGTACGAATGCCTTTACGGGCGGCATAAATGGCCGCTGCCGCGCCAGCCGGGCCGCCACCGATCACCAGCACATCAAAGGCGTCTTTGGCGCTGATTTTCTCGGCCTGACGTTCAATGGCGCCGGTGTCCAGCTTGCCGAGAATCTCTTCCAGGCCCATGCGGCCCTGACCAAAGTTGACACCGTTCAGGTAGACGCTGGGTACCGCCATGACCTGACGATCATTGACCTCCTCCTGAAACAGCGCGCCGTCAATCGCCACGTGGCGAATATTAGGGTTGAGCACGGCCATCAGGTTCAGCGCCTGGACCACGTCCGGGCAGTTCTGGCAGGACAGCGAGAAGTACGTCTCGAAGTTGAACTCACCTTTCAATGAACGGATTTGCTCGATCACTTCGGGACTGGCTTTCGATGGGTGGCCGCCTACTTGCAGCAATGCCAGCACCAGCGATGTAAATTCGTGGCCCATGGGGATGCCTGCAAAACGCAGGCTGATATCACCGCCCGGGCGATTCAACGAGAACGATGGCTTGCGCGCATCGGTGCCGTTGTCCAGCAAGGTGATCTGGCTGGAAAGGCTGGCGATTTCTTTCAACAAGTCATGCATTTCACGGGATTTCGCACCGTCGTCGAGGGAAGCAACGATCTCGATCGGCTGGGTGACCCGCTCCAGGTATGACTTCAACTGAGCTTTTAAATTGGCGTCCAACATACGGGCGATCTCCTTAACGGTTTAAGACTGTGTAAAAAAAACGCCCGAGCGAATCTCGCCCGGGCGTTTTGAGGGCGATGCTGCTGACAACTCAGGTGCGGATCACCGCCCTTGGCTGGCTCACAGGCTTAGATCTTGCCGACCAGGTCGAGCGATGGTGCGAGGGTGGACTCACCTTCTTTCCATTTGGCCGGGCACACTTCACCCGGGTGGGCAGCCACGTACTGAGCCGCTTTGATTTTGCGCAGCAGTTCGGAAGCATCACGGCCAACGCCGCCGTCGTTCAGTTCAACGATCTTGATCTGACCTTCAGGGTTGATCACGAACGTGCCGCGATCCGCCAGGCCTGCTTCTTCGATCAGTACGTCGAAGTTGCGAGAGATGGTCAGCGTCGGGTCGCCGATCATGGTGTACTGGATTTTGCCAATGGCTGGCGAGGTGTTGTGCCATGCCGCGTGAGCGAAATGGGTGTCAGTAGACACGCTGTAAATTTCCACGCCGAGTTTCTTGAACTCTTCGTAGTTGTCAGCCAGGTCTTCCAGCTCGGTTGGGCAAACGAAGGTGAAGTCAGCCGGGTAGAAGAACACAACGGACCATTTGCCTTTCAGGTCGGCGTCCGACACTTCTACGAAGCTGCCGTTTTTGTAAGCGGTGGCTTTGAACGGTTTTACTTGGCTATTGATGATAGGCATCGTTGACTCTCCGTCAGGGTTGAAAAGTTGATGGGGTGAATCCTAACAACACATTTTGTATCTGGCTCATTGGGAAAGCTGATGCTGGTGATTGGTTTTGGCTATCAGGTTGCTCTATTAATAGAAGAAACCCGAATACCACTCTCTGCCAGCCCGCTCACCCGCATCTTGATCCCGATCAAGGCCCGATACGTTTTTCTGCCGCAATGCTCATCCCGGTAAACGGGGTCGCTTCAACATAGCGCATCGCAGACTTGACGTCCTTCCAGCCGACGTAATTCATCAGGGACTTAAGGTCCCAGCCATTGTGATGCGCCCAGGTTGCAAAACCGCGACGCAATGAATGGCTGGTGTACTGCTCGGCGGGAATCCCCGCGCGCTCAAAGGCTTGACGTAACAAGGGAATCACACTGTTGGCGTGCAAGCCCGCTTCGCCCAGATTGCCCCAGCGATCAATTCCCCTGAAGACCGGGCCGCGCACCAACGCCGACGCGTTGAGCCACTCGATATAGGCCCGCACCGGGCACAGTCGCAGCAATGCCGGGGTCTGGAAGGTTTTGCCCAGGTTGTCTCGGTCTCCTTTACTGCGCGGCAGATACAGGGTGATCCCCGAACCCGCTACCGCTTGCACGTGCTCAACTTGTAAGCGGCACAGCTCGTCACTGCGAAAGCCCCGCCAAAACCCCAGCAGTATCAGCGCAGTGTCGCGACGCGCCCGCAGCCAGCCGGGCTGGTCAGCATTGGCCTGTGCGGTTTGCGCTTCGCTTTCGAGCCAATCCATCACTGTCTCCAGGTGCTGCAATTGCAGGGGTTCTGCCTGTTTTTCCTGCGCCGGGTGTAGTGCGCGTATGCCTTTGAAGACTTTACGCACCACCGGCGCTTTGGTCGGGTCGGCAAAGCCCTGGCTGTTGTGCCACTGAGCGATGGCCGACAGGCGTAATTTCAAGGTGTTGATCGAGTGCTGGCCGGCATGCGCGACCAAGTAGCGCGCCACGCTGTCGCTGGTGGCGGGCAGGAAACCGCCCCAGGTCACTTCGAAGTGTTCGATGGCGGCGCGGTAACTGCGTCGCGTGTTGTCGCGGGTGGCCGCGTTCAGATAGCGATCCAGATCGCTCATGGGGGGTATCTCTCGCGTTGGCGTACTGGAAACAGGCCCAAACATCACAAAACGGCCTCTAGCACGGGATAATACCAGTATATCCCGCCTGATAAATCATAAAATATGACAGAAAAATAGAACTGATATAGTATGTAATTACATGATACATACCACAGTACATAATCGTAGGAGAGACCCATGGCTCGCGGCGGCGTAAACAAAGCGGTGGTGCAAATTGCACGCGCGGCAATTCTGGCCCGTGGTGAACACCCGAGCATTGATGCCGTACGAATCGAGATGGGTAATACCGGCTCCAAAACCACCATTCACCGGTATTTGAAGGAGCTGGATGACAGCGATAGCCGTCGTGGCGTATCCCATGAAGCGCTGGGGGATGAGCTGGCAGAACTGGTCACCCGCCTCGCCCATCGGCTGCAAGAGCAAGCACAAAAACCGATTGATCGCGCCCAGGCGCAGTACGAACAGCTGAAAACACAGCTGCAGGCCCAATTGTCTGAAGCGCAGCAGACGCTGTCCGGGCTACAGCAGGAGCTGGAGATTCAGACGACGGCCTTGCATCAGGAAAGCGCCAACCTGGAGTCCACGCGCTCCATGCTGCAGACCGAACAGACGCGCAATGCGGCCCTCAATCAAGCGTGCAGCGATTTTGAATTGCGCCTCAAAGACCGTGATGAGCAGATCCGTTCACTGGAAGAAAAACACCTCCATGCGCGCGATGCACTTGAGCATTACCGCAGCGCTACCAAAGAGCAGCGCGAGCAAGACCAGCGACGCCATGAAGGCCAGTTGCAACAGGTGCAAATGGAACTGCGTCAGGCACAGCAAAGTGCCCTTGTACGACAGGATGAAATCACACAATTGCACCGCGATAACGAACGCGTGCTCAGTGAGAACCGTGCACTGGCCAAGGAAATCCATCAGGTCAACGAACAGCAGAAAAAGCTGGGACAACACAACCAGCAATTGAGTCATCAGGTGAGCCAGCTGGAGGGCGAGCGCACCCTGCTTCAAGAGCGGCTGCGTGTGGCGACCCATGAAGGCGAAGCGCTCAAAAAAGCCCAGGCCGACACTCAACACGCCGTGACAGCATTGACGATGCGCGCCATGAAAGCAGAAGCGGCACTGGAGACGCTCAAGGCACTCAAAGACGCCGAAACGCCTGTGACACCAGCCCCGACCGACGAGTAAGCACCCGGCGAAGCCCTGCCGAAGACGCTCAGCGCTCCTTTAATGAGGGCTGAGCGGATAGAGGCCGGTTATTCCGGTGTTGCCGGTACAGAATTCCCGGGGCCGGCAGGGGCGGTCGTTGGCACGGCAACCTTCCAGGTCGACGTCACCCTTCCCGGCTCCCCCCAGGCCGCACTGCCCTCCAGCACTTGCAGCGCACCCGCACGCGCCACCTGACTGATGTATTCGCTGGGCTTCAGGGCATTGGCACGCAATTTCATGTGTAAGGCATTTTTTCGAGGGTGCTGCAGCTGATCCGCCCGGGGCGTGATCCTCTCCATCAACCTGCCTTCATGCTCTGACCCACTCGGCGTGTACTTGATCAGCGCACCATCGTGCGCTGAAAAATAGTGCGTTTGCGCACACTGACGTTCCTCAATGGCGGCGCACCGCTCATGAGGTTCGAGCATGTTGTGATATAACTGCTCTTCTTCGGCAGAAGGCTATAACTGTGACGGCTGCCCCCGATGAATGTGGTACACCGCAACCACATGGTACCCGGCGGGCATGGATGCACTGGCCCCTCATGCCTGATCTGCTGATGAACATGCCGCGCGGCATCATCGGCACTCAGAAAGTCCGGGCTTAGATCCGGGTAGACAGCATTGGCCTGTAGCCAATTGGCGCCGCACTCGATTGGGTAAGGGTTTCATGGGGGTTATCCGTCAGTGATTGAGTTATGCCTCAGTTGCTGGCGGATCGTTCATGAGTGCATGCACACAGCGGTGGTTGATATGTACGGCGCGCGGGATGCGCATCGTGTTGAGTGACTGCGGCGAGCATGGCGCGACGCCCGCAGCAGTCTCTCCACTCATTCGATTAGCGCTTGGTGGGCGTGCGCATGGTGACAAACTCTTCGGCCGCCGTGGGATGGACGCCAATGGTTTCGTCAAAGTGCTGTTTGGTTGCGCCAGCCTTCATGGCAATGGCCAAGCCCTGCACAATTTCCCCCGCTTCGGGACCGACCATATGGCAACCCAGCACTTTGTCCGTTTCGGCATCAACCACCAGCTTCATGAACGTGCGTTCCTGACAATCGGTCATCGTCAGTTTCATCGGGCGGAAACTGCTTTCGAAGATCTGCACCTGATGCCCATCCTCGAGGGCTTGCTCCTCACTCAAACCGACGGTTCCGATAGCGGGCTGGCTGAATACGGCCGTCGGGATCATGTTGTAATCCACCGGGCGGTATTGCTCAGGCTTGAACAAACGGCGCGCCACGGCCATGCCTTCTGCGAGTGCAACAGGCGTCAATTGCACACGGCCAATGACGTCGCCAATGGCCAGAATCGAAGGTTCATCGGTCTGGTACAGGTCATTGACGTTAATGAAGCCGCGCTTGTCGAGTTTGACGCCCGTGGTTTCCAGACCAAGGTTGTCAAGCATCGGCCGGCGCCCCGTCGCATAGAACACGCAATCGGCTTCAAGCACACGACCGTCTTTTAGCGTGGCTTTCAGGCTGCCATCGGGCTGCTTGTCGATTCGCGCGATATCGGCGTTGAACTGCACGTCCATGCCGCGCTTGAGGAGCTCTTCGTGCAAATGTTTGCGCACGGAGCCGTCAAAACCGCGCAGGAACATCTCGCCGCGATACAGCAGAGACGTCTCGGCGCCCAACCCTTGGAAAATCCCCGCAAACTCGACGGCAATGTAGCCTCCGCCCACAACCAGCACGCGCTTTGGCAGCGCCTTGAGAAAGAACGCTTCGTTCGAACTGATGGCGTGTTCATGCCCCGGGATCTCGGGGATCTGCGGCCAACCACCGGTGGCGATGAGGATGTGTTTAGCCGTGTGCCGCTGACCATTGACCAGCACCTCGTTCGGCCCGGTCAAGGTGGCGTGGCCCTCCAGCAACGTAACACCACTGTTAACCAGCAAGTTGCGGTAGATACCATTGAGACGATTGATTTCACGGTCTTTGTTGGCAATCAGCGTGGACCAGTCGAAGCTGGAAGCACCCAGTGTCCAGCCAAAGCCTGACGCCTGCTCGAACTCTTCGGCAAAGTGGGCGCCGTAGACCAGCAGCTTTTTAGGCACACACCCCACATTGACGCACGTGCCGCCCAAATAGCGGCTTTCCGCCACGGCCACCTTGGCACCAAACCCGGCTGCAAAACGGGCAGCGCGTACACCGCCGGACCCGGCCCCAATCACAAACAAATCAAATTCGTAGGACATCACTATCTCCTGAGCAGTCCATCAGCATAATCCCTGCGGCGCGATTGACCAGCGCCGAGGATGACTGAAATCGGAAAACGAGAAAGCCACCCGTAGGTGGCTTTCCCTTGAAGCAGTCAGCACGCTCGTGTTTCTTAGTAAGCCTTGCCGGTTTTGTAGAAGTTTTCGAAGCAGAAATTGGTGGCTTCAATGTAGCCTTCCGCACCGCCGCAATCGAAACGCTTGCCTTTGAATTTGTACGCAATCACGCAGCCGTTTTGCGCCTGCTTCATCAGCGCATCGGTAATCTGGATTTCGCCACCTTTGCCTGGCTCGGTTTGCTTGATCAGATCAAAGATGTCCGGGGTGAGGATGTAACGACCGATAATCGCCAGGTTCGAAGGTGCATCTTCGGGCGCTGGTTTCTCAACCATGTTGCGCACGCGGTACAGGTCATCACCAATCAGGTCACCGGCGATGACGCCGTACTTGTTGGTTTCCTGCGGGTCAACTTCCTGGATGGCAATGATGGTGCAGCGGTACTGGTTGTACAGCTTGACCATCTGGGTCAACACGCCGTCGCCTTCCAGGTTCACGCACAGGTCGTCCGCCAGGACCACGGCAAAGGGTTCGTCGCCGATCAGTGGACGGCCGGTCAGGATAGCGTGACCCAGCCCTTTCATTTCGGTCTGACGGGTGTAAGAGAACGAGCATTCGCTCAGCAGGCGACGAATGCCGACCAGGTATTTCTCTTTATCGGTGCCCTTGATCTGGTTTTCCAGCTCATAGCTGATGTCGAAATGGTCTTCAAGGGCACGCTTGCCACGACCTGTGACGATGGAGATTTCGTTCAGGCCTGCGTCGAGTGCTTCTTCAACGCCGTACTGGATCAGTGGCTTGTTCACCACCGGCAGCATTTCTTTAGGCATGGCTTTGGTCGCTGGCAAAAAGCGAGTGCCGTAGCCGGCTGCTGGGAACAAGCATTTCTTGATCATATGAGTCCTTAAAAGGGCTGTGCGTACGGATTTGGCGCAGTCTAATCAGGCGGCAGCAAGCTTACAATGCCCCCGATAGCATACTGATACCAACATAGAGAAAATATGTGCCACTTAGTTCCTTTTTAACTTTTTTTTCATGTGCGGATGCCTTTCATGGAACCTCTGAAACCGCACCAGGGTCTCTTTGTGGCGAGTGGCACTTACGCATCCTTGACAGCGCAAATGCCCGGAATGGCGGTAACATGGCCCTCTTTTCCAGTCAGTGAGTTCAGCGTGTCATGTCGGATGTAAAAAAAGTTAACGGGTATCTGATCAAACAACTCCAGACCGATGCCTGGTGGGTTCTGGATAGCACCGATGAGCCGATTGCAGGCCCTTTTGGAAGTGAGGCCGCTGCGACTGAAGTGGCCAACGTGCTCCAGGATCAGCCATCGGCACCCGTGCGCAAGCGCAAGAACAATTCCTGATCCTCTCCTTCGCGATAATTGGCACTCAATGAAAAAGATCCTGATATGTGTACTGCTGTCCCTTGGAGGCTGCGCCACGGCGTCCAACACCTATTTGCCCGACGGACAACAGGGGCTGAGCATCGACTGCTCGGGCGAGGCCATGTCCTGGGGCAAATGCTATGAAAAGGCAGACGCCTCTTGCGCGGGCACCGGCTACACCATTGTCGGCACCGATGGCTCCTCAGCCGTGAAGGAAAGTGAAAAAACCATGGGTGTTGATGTAGGAAATTTCACTAGCCGTACCATCGTGGTGATGTGCAAATAGCACACTGCTCACAGGTGGACTTCGACGAATTTGATACCCAGGGAACGCAAGGTTTCTACCAGCGCATCCAGACGCTCAAAGGATTCAACTTCGTCGTTGTCATCCACTAAAAAGAAGCTGCGCCCTGCACTCTTCTTGAAAAATACAATCCACTCCTCGGTCGCTGCCGGGTTAGGGATGGCATGGGTGGCGGTAATGCTGCCGTCGGCATGACGCTGCTGCACGAGCGCTCGTTTCATCGCGTTCTCCTGAAAAACTGCCGTGGCTGTACACGCCTTTAACGGCAGCGAGGTTCAAGGCGCGAAGTTTACTGGATCCCCTGCCCGATCAAAATGCCATTAATGGTTTGCCCGTACGCATTGACCCCGTCATTGGCGTGAAATTTCACGCGGGTTTTCTCAATCGAACCCTCCACCAGACGTGGGTCTTGTGGTCGCTCGTGCGTATTGATGAACGCCGCCACATCCCATGCTTGCTCGTCGCTCAAGCTGCCGGGTTTACCCAGCGGCATATTGTGTTTGATGAACGACGCCGCTGTGTTGATGCGGTGCATGCCTGCCCCCCAGTTGTAGGAGTCTTTACCCCACAAAGGTGGCATCACGTAATCGGTCCCGACTTTCTGACCTTGCCCCTGATTGCCATGGCATAACGCACACTGCGCCTCATACACAGCCGCTCCGCGCTCAAGATCGTAGCCACCTGCGGGCTGCGGCACTTGCGGATAGCCGCGCCCTGGCAACTCGACCCCAACCGGCGCGGTTGTCGACAACCAATAGGCATACACCGACAGCGCGGTGATTTCTCGACTGTCGGCGGCCGGTGGCGTGCCGCCATTCATGCTGAACTGAAAACAGCCCTGCAGGCGTTCGGCAAAGGTATTGACCTTGTCATTCTTCTGGCGATAGGCGGGATACATCGTGTAGGCGCCCCACAGGGGAGCGGAGTTGGCCAGCCTGCCCTGATCCAGGTGGCAATTGGTGCAATTGAGGCCATTGCCGACAAACTGTGGCGCTTGACGTTTGGTGTCCACAAACAGTGCGTACCCGTCCATCACCATCTTTCCATAGGCATTGTCGGGAAGTTCGCTTTGCTGCGGAGGACGAAAATAGGCTTTCGCGTGCTGAGCCGCAGGCGGGATTTTCAGTTGCGACTGATCTTCCATGGCAATGGGGGCTGCACGCACCATCGGTGCAACCAGCACACAAAGCGCATAACCGGTTAACAGACGTGTCATTGCGCAGCCTCCTGAGGCGCCACAGTGGCGAAATATTCGGCGACCGCCGTCACTTCTTCTTCCGTCATGGCCTTGGCGATGTGCCCCATGAGGTCACTCGGGTCATTGCGGCGCAGGCCCGAACGCCATGCATTTAGCTGCCCGGCAAGGTATAGGGCGGGTTGATTGGCCAGTGGCGGAAACGCGCTGCCCACCCCTGCGCCGCCAGGGCCATGGCAGCTCACACACTCAGGAATGTTGCGCTCCCAGGCGCCGCGCAGGGCCAGCGTCTGCCCCACACCTTTGGCCGCGTGGCTGCGATTGATGGACGGGGCGGGTGGCGCAGGCATCGCGGCCAAAGCTGTGGTCACTGACGTGATCTCGTCCGGCGTCAAGGCGCTGGCCAAGGGCTGCATGACCGGACTCACCCGCTTGCCCTCTTTGAAGTCGCTGAGTTGTTTGCTCAGGTACTGGGCCGAAAGCCCGGCCAGTCGTGGGAAACCTGCCGGGGCTACGCCCAGGCCATCCCTGCCATGGCACGCCATGCAGGCTGTGGCGCCGGGCTGACTGCCACCTTGCAGGAAGACATTGCGAGGTTCCCCGGCCTGAACGCTGCTCATGGCAAGCAGCACCAAACCACTGGCCAGTGTTCGCTTAAGAGGCATCGTGGGCCGCTCCATTTTTGTTATATGCATAGGCGAAAAACCTATAAGCACAAAAATAGTAAGCTAATGGCCATTTGCCTGCAACGCGTAGTCCTCACTGAAAAGCGCCTGTAAGAAAAAAACCTGACTGCTGCAAGAAGCAACTGTCAGGTTTTTTGTGTAGGCCGCAGGAAGAACGAACGGTCGGTTATTGTCCGGAAATGCAGTGCGTCGCTGCCGCGCGAATGTCTCCTGGACGAATCGGCACGTTAGACATGCTTTCGTACACCTTGATGCTGCTACCCGCCGAACGCTCTTCGATGTCAATCACCGCCGTGGGCCCCGAGGTCAGCTTTTGCGGAACGATTACCCGCAAACCATCCTTGTGCGGCTCAATTTGCGGGGCTTTGCGTGTGCGTGATAACTGTTGCACCAGGCACTGAGCGTAAGCCTCCGGCTTCTTGCCAGAAATCACACTCATCGTCGGCAATGTCTGCTCAATGTCCGTGACCGATGCACAGCCTCCCAAAGCCAGCATTGCCACCAATACGCCCCACTTCATACAAATCCTCCGTTAAAGATCCTACGACCATCGATCTTTAAAATTTCTCCCTGCGGGCAGGGAATTAATACTCAAAAAGTAGCAATTTAAATTTGCCAAGCGTCAGATTCGTCTGCGCGGCAGCATAATAAGCTGGTTTAGCCTCCAACTTGGACTAAAGCACATGCTATCGTCCTGTTTTTTTAGCAAAAGCGCCCTTCGGAGCCCCCATGAAATTCATTCACCAGCGTGAGCACCTCAATGAAGATGACATCGTCGTCATCGAGTGCTCCCATCCCTGCAACATTCGCCTGATGAGCGATGCGCACTTTCGCAGCTTCAAAAATGGTGGCCGACACTCGTACCACGGCGGGGCATTCGACAAATTTCCGGCCAGAATCACCGCACCAAGCACCGGCTTCTGGAACATCACCATCGATACGGTCAGCAGCCGGGCCATCAGCGTGACGCGCAAGCCGACCTTGAAGCATTCGATCAAGATCGTTCGCCGCTCCAGCTCCAAGCTCCGTTAAACCTGACACCGTCTCTTAGCGACAGGAATTCCCGTGCCAACCACTAAATACGTCATCAAGTACAAACTCGACGGCGAGCGCCGTTTTGAATTCGCACAGCTCACGTCCGGGTCAGAGGAAGAAGCCCGCGCAGCGCTTGAAAAAATTCACGGCAAAGAACAAACCATAACCGAAATCAAAGTGAGCAAGGCGCTCTGATCCGCCATGTCTCTGGACCTGTTCGACCAAGACGACCTGCAACAGCCCACCCGCATTGAGCAATTCAGTACGCAGGCGTTTGTCTTGCGCGGATTTGCCCTGCCCTGGGTCGAGGCGTTGTTGACAGCGCTTGAGCGCGTGTTGCATGAATCGCCGTTTCGTCATATGCAAACCCCCGGCGGTTTCACCATGTCAGCGCGCTTGAGCAGTTGCGGCGCGCTGGGATGGACCTCCAGTGCTCAAGGCTACCGTTACAGCCCCGTCGACCCATTAAGCGGCATGCCTTGGCCAGCGATTCCCCAAGCGTTGCTTGACCTCGCACACTCCGCTGCGGCGACAGCAGACTTCGAGCATTTTGTGCCTGATGCCTGCCTGATCAATGCGTATGCGCCTGGCGCCAAGATGTCACTGCATCAGGACAAAAACGAACGCGCCTACACCGCGCCGATTGTGTCGATCTCCCTCGGCTTGCCGGCTATGTTCCAGTTTGGCGGGTTTGAACGCAGCGACCCTGTGCAACGCCTGTCGCTGTTTCATGGTGATGTCGTGGTCTGGGGCGGCGTCGATCGGTTGCGTTACCACGGCATTTTGCCCATCAAACCCGGAACCCATTCATTGCTGGGCGAACAGCGCATCAATATCACCCTGCGCAAAGCAGGCTGAAACGGTCCCTGCGGGGAGCCATGATGGCCATTTGAAAATAAAGCGCTATAAACTTTTTGTTATAGCGATTATCTTCACGTTGCCCGACCCTCCTCGACAGGTTCGGATCACCCTCGCCAATAAATGGAGTTTCCCGATGACTGCGCATGCAGTGCGTTTTGCCCCTTTGGCAATCGTTGCCTTTCTGGGAGGCGGCCTGACGATGGGCGTGCAGGCTGACGAAGTTCAAGTCGCCGTTGCCGCCAACTTCACCGCCCCTATTCAGGCCATTGCCAAAGATTTTGAAAAAGACACGGGCCATACAGTGGTCGCAGCCTACGGGGCGACAGGCCAGTTCTATACCCAAATCAAAAATGGCGCGCCGTTTGAAGTGTTTCTGGCGGCCGACGACACGACACCCGAGAAGCTCGAAACAGAAGGTGACATCGTGCCGGGCTCGCGGTTTACCTATGCCGTTGGCACGCTGGCGCTGTGGTCAGCCGACAAAGCGTTCATTGACGGCACCGACAAGGCTTTGCTTGCCAACCAGTACCGGCATCTGGCCATCGCCAACCCCAAGGCTGCACCCTACGGGCTGGCCGCTACGCAAGTGCTGGCCGGGCTGGGCCTGACGGACAAGGTCAAAGACAAAATTGTCGAAGGGCAGAACATCACCCAGGCCTACCAATTCGTTTCGACGGGCAATGCCGAGCTGGGTTTTGTTGCGCTGTCGCAAATCTACAAAGACGGCAGTGTCACCAGCGGTTCAGCCTGGATCGTGCCGGACGCGATGCATGATCCCATCAAACAAGATGCCGTGATCCTTAAAACCGGTGAACACAATCGCGCTGCACACGCCTTGGTCGACTACCTGAAAGGTCCCAAAGCCGCGGCCATCATCAAATCCTATGGCTACCAACGCTAAATGCCGCTTTCGAGTGCCGATTTCGCCGCCATTTGGCTGACCCTGAAACTGGCGTCACTGACCACCGCCATTTTGTTGGTGGTGGGGACTCCAATCGCCCTGTGGCTGGCGCATACACCGTCGAAGTGGCGTGGCCCCGTGGGCGCAGTGGTGGCTTTGCCACTGGTATTGCCGCCCACGGTGATCGGTTTTTACTTGCTACTGGCCATGGGGCCCCATGGTTTTTTGGGGCAGTTCACCCAGTCCCTGGGGCTTGGCACCTTGACCTTCAGCTTTACCGGTCTGGTGATCGGCTCCGTGATCTACTCCATGCCCTTTGTTGTGCAGCCTTTGCAGAATGCCTTCACTGCGATCGGGAAACGACCGCTTGAGGTGGCTGCCACACTGCGCGCCAACCCCCTGGACACCTTTTTCTGCGTGATGCTGCCGCTGGCCCGGCCGGGGTTTGTGACCGCGGCGATCCTCGGGTTTGCCCACACAGTAGGCGAGTTTGGCGTGGTGCTGATGATCGGTGGCAACATCCCCGAAAAAACCCGGGTGGTGTCTGTGCAAATCTACGATCACGTCGAAGCGTTGGAGTATGCCCAAGCGCATTGGCTGGCCGGGGCCATGTTGGTGTTTTCCTTCCTCGTGCTGCTGGCGTTGTACTCCAGTCGCAGAAGCCCCACCCAATGGAGTTGAACATGCGCGTGCAGCTTAAAGTGCGACTCAAGCTGAGTTACAGCGACTTCTCCCTGGACATTGACCTGCAACTGCCGGGGCAAGGCGTCACAGCGCTGTTTGGTCACTCGGGCTCGGGTAAAACCACCTGCTTGCGCTGTATCGCGGGCCTTGAGCGCGCTCACGAGGCGTATGTCGAGGTCAACGGCCAAGTCTGGCAGGACAGCGTGCGCAAGGTGTTTGTGCCGGTCCATCAGCGTTCGCTGGGCTATATCTTCCAAGAGGCCAGCCTGTTCCCTCACCTTTCGGTGCGCGCCAACCTTGAGTTCGGGTTGCGGCGCATTCCGCGCAGCGAGCGGCGTGTGGAGTTGGTACAGGCCACGCACCTGCTGGGCATCAGCCACCTGCTAGAACGCATGCCCGCTCATTTGTCGGGGGGCGAACGTCAGCGCGTGGGGATTGCGCGTGCCTTGCTCACCAGCCCCAAACTCTTGTTGATGGATGAACCGCTGGCCGCGCTGGACAGCCAGCGCAAGCGCGAAATCCTGCCCTACCTCGAGCGCCTGCATGCGCAGCTGAACATTCCGGTGCTGTATGTCAGCCACTCACAAGAGGAAGTCGCCCGGCTGGCTGATCATCTCGTGTTGCTCAATGAGGGCAAGGTACTGGCCAGCGGATCGATTGCCGACACACTGGCAAGGCTCGATCTGCCGCTGGCTCAAGGGGATGACGCGGGGGTGCTGATTGAGGGGGTCGTCACGCATTACGATGCGCAGTACCAATTGCTGACCCTGCAACTGCCGGGCAGCAACCAGAGTCTGAAGGTCGCTCATGGGCCTCTGGCAGTTGGGCAGTCACTGCGAATCAAGGTGCAGGCCCGTGATATCAGCCTGAACCGTGATCCGGGCGCACAAAGCAGCATTCTTAACTGCTTGCAGGCCACGGTCGTCAGTGAAATGCCGGCTGATAACCAGGCGCATATGCTCATACGCCTGGATGCGGGAGGGACCGCACTGCTGGCACGGATCACGCGGTACTCGCGAGATCAACTACAACTCGTGCCAGGCCACGTCATCTGGGCGCAAATCAAGTCCGTCGCGGTTCTGGTCTGACGTCCTTACAAGGCTTCCCGGCGCCGCGCGATCAAGAAACGCCCCGTGGCAATGCCGATCCCGAGTAAACACCCGAAAATCAGTCCAAGGCCGACAATCAGCGATTTTTTAGGCTTGATCGGGCTGATCGGCGTCTGCGCCTTGCGGTCAATACTGACGATTCCCAGCTTGCTCATGTCGGTATTCAAATTGCCCAGACGCACGACTTCAGCCCGCAGCGGTTCAATGTTTTTCAGGAACAAATCTTCATTCGAACGCTTGCCGAGTTGCTCGACCTGACGGTTGACTTCCAGTAACTGCAACTTTTTGCCAATGGTTGAGATGCGCTTGTCGGTGAAGTCGTCCGAGGTGCGTTTGAGCAAGGCGGCACGCTCGGCTTCAAGGGCCTGCGTCCCCATGAAATACAGCGGAATACTTTGCGAGGTGATTTCAGTACGCATCACTTGCGACGACCCCTTGGCCGCATCAGACATGGCCGAGGGCGTGGTGGGACGGGTAATGCCCAAGGAGCGCGCAATAGAGATCGCCTCCGAGAGCTGAGCGATCCGCGATTCGCGTTCAGTCTTGAGTTGCAGGCGCAAGGCCTGAAGTTCGTCTTTGAGTTTTGCCCGCTCAAGCGTATCGGATTCGACCAGTGTCGCAATCTTGCCTTCTTTGTCCGACTTGTAACCGGAACGCGCGGCATCAATCTTTTCTTCCAGCTCTCTGAGTCGGTTATTAATGATGACTTTGAGATCAGCGCCAATTTGGGCGCGCTGATTATTGATCGCGTAGTCAACAAAACCGTTGAGAATTTTTACCCCATCAACATCCTCTGGATAGGTCATCTCCAGTTTGAGGAAAGGACTGAGGGAATCCTGCTTTTTTGGATCCGGTTGTATGAGGTTAATGGCATCGCGGTTAAAGATTTCAAAACTCTGTTCCAGCGACACGCCTTTTTTTTGCAATGGCTTGAACAGGTCCTGATTCGATTGAAAAAATGTGAAGCGTGTTTCGTAGGAATCCAGCGCAGCGCCTACCTTGAGCAAGGCCTCGGTCGGGGGCAACTTGTAGACCTCCGAGCGGTTCAGGGCATCCAGTTCATTGATCGCCGCCGGCCTGAGCACCGTGCTGGCCTGGTACACCCGCGGGGCAAGCATGGCATAGGTCAAGGCCATGGCACCCACCGCCAGCGTGGTGCCTGCAATCAGTTTCTTTTGCTGCCAGAGCGATTGAATCAGGGCAAACAAATCGATTTCGTCAGTCGAAGTTTCTGCTAGCGGATGCTGAATAGTTTTCAAAAAAATGCACCTTGTGAGTAGAACTTCTTGGCAAGTTCACCGCTTGACTGTTTAAGCACCTATTGGCTAGGTCTTTCTTAGGCTATGTCTGACAGACCATCTTAGAAAAAGATCCCTGCATTTAGAATCAAGCACATACCGCGACAAAAGCAAGTGATGCCATAGTGATATCTCGCCTTTTTCTTACAAGCAAAGATCAGTTCTCATTCAGAAAGAAGATTTATTACCTGAAACACGGAAACTTCCTACGACAGCCTTTTGATCAACGGTAAAAGACGCGCCTTCTGGCTTATATAAACAATGGATCCAAAACGCTGTCTGTTTGGATCAATCCTTTAGTCACTGACTCGCCTGAATATCCAGGCCCCTATCAGGCAGCGGCAGGTGCGGAGCGTCAGTAAAAACGCCCGGTGATGTCAAAGCGGCATATTTTCCCCGCCTGTGTAATCATCTGCGCCACAAAAAAACACGCTGACGTGTGGGGTAATCATCAGGATGGACATTTTTCAGGCGATGCGTGTTTTCGTGCGGGTGGTCGAAACCGGCAGCTTCACGGCTGCCGCTCAGGCATTGGGCTACTCCACCGCGCAGACCTCTCGCCTGCTGTCTGAACTTGAAGCCTCACTGCAAGCCCGACTGCTGCAACGCAGTACGCGCCGTCTGGCGCTGACTGAAGTCGGCTCCCGCTACCTGGAACGGTGCCGCCTGATTTTGAGCGAAGTTGAAGACGCCAATGCTGAAGCCGGAGGCGCGCATTTAACGCCCCGTGGTCATTTGCGTGTGCAATCAACCACCGGCATAGGCATTCAATTGTTGGCTCCGCTGGTGGCGCGCTATGCGCAGCTGTACCCGCAGGTCAATGTGGATTTAACCCTTTCGCAACGTCAGCCCGACTTGCTCGAAGAAGGGCATGACGTGGTCATCACCCTGTCTTCACACCTGCCGGATTCCGAGCTGGTGGGTCAGGCCCTGGGCACCATCTCCAGCGTGATCAGCGCTGCGCCCTCCTACCTCGCTCAATACGGCATTCCGCAAAAACCGGACGACCTTGCTGAGCACCGTTGCCTGCACTTGGTCGATCCGATGTTTACCGATAGCTGGGTATTTCGCGACGAACAGGGCGAGCAGTCGGTGCGGCCCGGCGAGGTGTTTCAGGTGAATGTCGCAGAAGCCATGGCCCAGGCGGCTGAAGCGGGGCTCGGCGTCTGCCTGTTGCCCGATTACGTCGCCGTGGACTCCTACAAACGCAAAGGCCTGGTGCGTCTGTTGCCGCATTACCGGCTGCACGAGAAAAGCATCTACGCGCTTTACCCTTCTCGCCGTTTTCTGGATGCCAAAGTCAAAACCTGGGTCGAATTTCTCAAGCAGGAAATCCCCGGCATGCTGCAAGCACACCAGGCCACGGTGAATGACCCGGCGAATTGGGCTTAAGCGTCCACGGCACGCTGTAACTGATCACGCAATGCCAGCGCTGTACGGTCAAACGCCAACGGTGTCACCGATATACCGCCTTGGGTGACCACTTGAGTCTCGGTGTCAGCCGCTTCAGCTTGGGCATGCCGCGTGATGTTGAGCCAATAGTAAGTGGCCTCACGAAAATCCGTGCGCTCGTGGACGGCGATGCCTTCCATCCGCCCTGCCCCCTGCCGGGTGATGCACACCGGGCCCGCCTCATCTGCCGGGACATCCGGGAAGTTGATGTTCAAGCACGCGGACTGTTCCCAGCCTTTGCCCAGCAACTGACGTATGACAGCGGGCGCCAGGGTGCGGGCAGTGTCCCAGCGCACGCCATCGCGACGGGTGAAATACTGGCTCAAGGCAATGGAGGGCACGCCCATCAGCAGGCCGGTCATGGCCGCACCCACCGTGCCGGAATAGAGCGTTTCAACCCCCAGGTTGGCGCCTTTGTTGATACCTGAAAGCAAGAGCTGTGGCGCAGTCGCCATCAACTGGCGCAAAGCCACAGCGACACAATCTGCGGGTGTGCCGGAGACCGAAAACCGTCGCTCCCCGCGTGGCGTGATCCGCAATGGATGGTGAATGCTGATGGCTGTCGATATACCGCTCTGGTCGTGATCGGGGGCGACCACCCAGACCTCGTCAGCCAATTGATGGGCCACGGCTTCCAGTGCCGCAAGGCCGGGAGCGTCAATCCCGTCGTCGTTGGTGATCAGGATGCGTTGCAAGCGTACACACGGCATCAATGCCTCCAGTGTCATCGGTTAACCGGGGAACAAAAATGGGTTCAACCCGCTGCGGGCAAACCCTTGCTCTTCAATTTTGGCATCGAGCATCAGTGAGGCCAGGTCGTCAGCGAAGGTTTCGAGGGTAGAGTCCCGGTCCAGATACAGCACCTTGAGGTAGCTGTGACAGTCCAGGCAGCTTTCAGCCTTGATGCTGGCTTCTTTACTGTCCAGCGACCAATAGTCGAGCTGGCCGGTCTGTTCGCAATTGCTGCACTTAGCCCTGACCATGTGCCAGCGGCTTTCGCACAATCGGCAATGCAAATACCGCAACCCATTGTGCGCGCCGCCTAACACCACGCTGGTCGAGGGCTCGCTGTTACAGACCGGGCAAAACTGACGATGTTCACCATAGTCAGCATGGCCGCTGGCGGGCAATTGCGCGGCCAGTTGCGTCCAATACAAGGACAGTGCCGCCCAGATAAACAGGGCCCGGCCACTGCCAACTTCGCTGTGATGGCCACTTAGCAGTGCGCTGGCCTGTCGTTCCAGTTGCTCGGCCGAGGTATCGCGTAAGCCCTCAACCACCTCTTGCACGGCATCAGTGGCCTGGGGCAACTGATCGAGCAATGCCCGCAATGCCTGTTGCCAGTAGTGGTCGCGCGGCAGGCTGACGTAATCCAGCGGTGCCAACAGTTGCCCCATGCGCGCCGTGGCTGCCTCGACCAGCGACGCGGGCAACGGGTGCTGTTCTAACACCTGTTGCTGAGCCTGAACCAGGCGCGCCACAAATGTCAGGTAATCGGCCATTGGATGGTCAATGGCCAGCGCCTGCAAACGCGCGGCGCGTCGCTGATAGTGCTGTTTGAGCGTGGGCAGCAACAAGGGCGTAATCCGGCCGATGCCACCGGTGGGGGTTTCTATCGGCGTCAGCTTGATGCTGCTCATGGGTGGTCCTTCTTGGAATCAATCTGTTTAAACCAGCGGTCGTGGTGGGTTTTAGCCCACTTGCGCGAGACGTAACCGGTGACCATGCCGCCAATCGAGCCTTTGACCCAGAACCCCATGTAGGCGTGGCCAATAATCAGCAGAATCAGGCAAATGCCGGTCAACGAATGCAGGAGCGCCCCGACGCGGATCACCGGAATCGGGAAGAACGGCGCAAAGTAAGGACGCCAGATCAACACGCCGCTGATCAGCAGCAGCGTGATCAGGCTCATGATTCCCCAGAACAACAGCTTTTGCCCCGCGTTGTATTTGCCCACCTGCAACGACTTGATATGGCGTCCCTTGAGCACATCCTTGACGTTGGCGAACCACAGGCGGTCTTGCGGTTCTGGCAGGTTGTACTTCACAAGTCGTACGAACAGGAACATGAGCGCCAAAAACACCACCACCCCCAGGAACGGGTGCAGGATGCGCGCCAGTTGCGGGGTGCCCAACACATGACTCAGCCAGCTCATCGACGGGAAAAACCACGACAACCCCGACAGCGCCACCAGCATGAAACAAATGACCATTAGCCAATGGCACAGGCGCTCGGCAAACGGGGTACGCAGGATCATGTTTTTCGGGTTCATGGGTGCTTCTCCTGTTCCGTGGACGCGGGCGCTTTTTTGTCAGCGTCCAGCTCGTCGTCCGACTCATCGGTGGTCAACGGTCCTACGCCAACGTAGTGGAACAGCGTGCCCGCCAGGGTGGCAAAAAACGCCACGGCGGCGACAGGTTTGAGCCAGCCTTTCCAGCCTTCGACCACATTGCTGATCCGTGGATCGGCCGGCAGGTTGTGGTACAGCTGCGGCTTGTCGGCATGTTGCAAGACGTACATCACGTGGGTGCCGCCCACGCCTTGCGGGTCATAGACCCCAGCATGCGCGAAGCCGCGGGTGTTGAGTTCGGCCACCCGTTCATTGCCCAGGTGTTTCATGTCGGCTTTGCTGCCGAAGTTGATGGCCCCGGTCGGGCACGTCTTAACGCAGGCTGGCTCCTGCCCAACGCTCACGCGGTCAATGCACAACGTGCACTTGTAGGCCTTGTTGTCTTTCTTGCTGATGCGCGGCACATCGAACGGGCAGCCTGCGATGCAATAGCCACAACCGATGCAGTGATCGGAGCGAAAATCGACGATGCCGTTGGCGTATTGCACGATCGCCCCCGGCGCAGGACACGCCTTGAGGCAGCCGGGGTCCGCACAGTGCATGCAGCCGTCCTTGCGGATCAGCCATTCGAGTTTGCCGCTTTCGTCTTCCACTTCGTCGAAACGCATGAGGGTCCAGGTTTCGGCCGACAAGTCCGCCGGGTTGTCATAAACCCCCACGTTATGGCCCACCTCGTCGCGCAGGTCGTTCCACTCACCGCACGCCACCTGGCAGGCCTTGCAGCCGATGCAGATGGTGACGTCGATCAGCTTGGCCACTTGCACTTCACTGTCACGCACCTGCGGGGGTGGCGTCAGGCTGTTGGTGGCAGAGCGCTTGATAATGTCTTGGGATTGCATGGACATGAGCTTTCTCCCTTACGCCTTTTCCACGTTGACAAGGAAAGCCTTGTACTCAGGCGTCTGCGCATTCGCATCGCCCACGGCCGGGGTCAGGGTGTTGGCCAGGTAGCCCTTGCGGGTCTCCCCTTCGTACCCCCAATGGCACGGGATGCCGATGGTGTCGACCTCCTGCCCGCCCACCTGCAGGGTGCGGATACGTTTGGTCACCACGGCTTTGGCTTTGATGTAGCCGCGCTTGGTGCTGACCTTGACCCAGTCACCCTGGACAATGCCTTTTTTCTTCGCCAGGTTTTCACCGATCTCGATGAACTGTTCCGGCTGCAACACGGCGTTGATACGCGAGTGCTTGGTCCAGTGGCGGAACAGTTCTGTGATCGAGTACGTGGTGGCAACGTAAGGGAATTGCTCGGCCGTCCCCAGTCGTGTCTGGTCGTAAGGAAAAATACGGACGGTGGGGTTGTACACCGTGCTCGGGTGCAACGGGTTGCGTCCGGTCGGGGATTCTGTCGGCTCGTAATGTTCCGGGAATGGCCCGTCTACCAGTGTGTCAATAGCGTACAAACGGCCTACCCCCTCGGGCAGCATGATGAAGGGGCTGGCCTTGCTGCTGGGTGGCAAAGTGGCCGGGAAGTCCGGGACATCGATGCCGGTCCAGCGCTGGCCGTTCCATTCGATGATTTTGCGCTCAGGGTCCCAGGCCTTGCCTTGCGGATCGGCCGACGCGCGGTTGTACAGAATGCGGCGGTTTTGTGGCCACGCCCAGGCCCAGCCCAGCGTGCTGCCCAGGCCAGAGGGGTCGGCGTTGTCGCGGCGTGCCATCTGGTTGCCTTGCGGGGTCCAGGACCCGGCAAAAATCCAGTTGAAACTGGCGGTGGTGCCGTCGTCGCGCAATTGCGAGAAGTCGCTGAGCAATTCCCCTTTGCGCACGGTGACATTGCCTTGCGCGTCTTTGAGATCTTCCAGCGCAAAACCGTTGGCCTCTTGCGCCACTTCTTCGGGCGTAGGGTCCAGCGGGTCACGGTAATTCCATGCCATGTTCAACAGCGGCGCAGGGTTGGCGCCGCCTTCCTGCTCATACATCTGACGCAGCTTGACGAACAGATGCCCCAGAATCTTGCCGTCATGCCACGCTTCATTGGGCGGTGCCGCGCCTGCCCAGTGCCATTGCAGCCATCGGCCCGAGTTGACGATGGAGCCGTTTTCTTCCGCAAAACAGGAGGACGGCAAGCGGAAGACTTCGGTCTGGATGCTGGCGGTGTCGACGTCGTTCTCGTCGCCGTAGTTCTTCCAGAAACTGGACGTTTCAGTGACCAGCGGGTCAATGATCACCAAGTATTTGAGTCTGGACAGCGCAGCGCTGGCCTTGTTTTTGTCCGGGAAGGCCGCGATCGGGTTAAAGCCTTGGGCGATGTACCCGTTGACCTGTCCGTCGTACATCATCTCCAGATAGCGCAATACGTCGTAACTTTTGTCCCACTTGGGCAGCCAGTCAAACCCCCAGTCGTTGGCCGCCGTGGCGTTATCGCCCCAGAAGGTTTTCATCATGCTGGTGAAAAACTTGGGCGTGTTCTGGTAGTAGTTGACCTGCTCGGGCAACAGGGCTTTGGGCGTGGTTTGCTTGAGGTAGGTGGCCAGATCGGTTTGCTGGTCACTGGGCAGGTTCATGTAGCCCGGCAACCGCAATGACAGCAGGCCGATGTCGGTGTAGCCCTGAATGTTGGAGTGGCCGCGCAAGGCGTTGACCCCGCCGCCCGCCATGCCGATGTTACCGAGCAGCAATTGGATCATCCCGGCGCCGCGAATCATCTGCACGCCACTGGAGTGGTGAGTCCAGCCCAACGCATAGAGGAAGGTGGTGGTGCGGTTCGGGACACTGGTTTCACCGATGATGCGGCAAATTTCCAGAAAGTCTTCTTTAGGGGTGCCGCAAATATCGGTTACGACCTCTGGCGTGTAACGGCTGACGTGCGCTTTAAGCAGATTCCACACACAACGCGGGTGGCTGTACGTTTCGTCACGGCGAGCGAAGCCGTTTTCATCGACTTCATACATCCATTGGCTACGGTCGTATTGCTTTTTGGCCGGATCAAAACCGCTGAACAGACCTTCCTCGAAGGTGTAACTGTCCCGCACGATCAGGGGCGCGTTGGTGTAGGCCCGCACGTACTCGTGGTGGATTCGGTCATGGGTGATCAGATAGTTGATCATGCCCATCAGGAAGGCAATGTCAGACCCGGCGCGGATCGGTGAATAGAGGTCAGCCACCGCAGCGCTGCGGTTAAAGCGCGGATCGACCACGATGACTTTGGCGCCATTACGGATCTTGGCTTCGACCACCCACTTGAACCCCACCGGGTGCGCTTCGGCGGGGTTGCCGCCCATGATCAGCACCACGTTGGCGTTTTTGATATCGACCCAGTTGTTGGTCATCGCGCCACGGCCCAACGTCGGCGCCAGGGCCGATACAGTCGGTGCGTGACACAGCCGCGCCTGGCAATCGATACCGAGCATGCCCAGCGCACGGGTGAAACGCTGATCGAGAAACCCGGTTTCATTACTGGCCGCCGACGAGCACAACATGCCTGTGGTCAACCAGCGGTTAACCGTCACACCGTCAGCGTTCTTTTCAATGAAGTTGGCGTCCCGGTCGTCTTTCATCAACCGGGTGATGCGGGTAATAGCGTCGTCCCAACTGATGCGCTGCCACTCGTTGGAGCCGGGGGCGCGATATTCCGGGTATTTAAGCCGCTGTTCGCTGTAGATGAAGTCAATCAGGCCTGCGCCTTTGGGGCACAGCGAGCCACGGCTGACCGGGTGATCCGGGTCGCCTTCAATATGGAAAATACGTGCTTTGGCGTTCTTGGCACCGTCGCCCAGGCTGTACATCAAAATCCCGCAACCCACCGAGCAATAGGTGCAGTTGTTACGGGTTTCTTTGGCGCGTAGCAGTTTGTATTGGCGGGAGGGATCTGCTTGAGCAAGTCCGGGGGAAAACCCGAGTGATGCAACGGTGGCCGTGGCTACACCGGCCGTACAAAGTTTGACGAACTGTCTTCTGCCGACGTCCATAAATCTCCTCAACATCCGTGCGCTATGCCGGATACAGAGTCGTTCCCGCCTCACGGTGACAGGATACGCTCAGGCTTTTTTATCTAATGACCATAGCCAACTTCCGCTCGCACGCGAGGAAAAATCAACCCTAAGGAATATGACAAAAAGCGCCGCAGCGTTATTGATGGACGTCAAGAAAGGTGTAAATGGCGGCAAACTGCGCGGGTGCGCGGTTCGCCGCTGGCGATTTAAATGCCTTGCAGGGCAAGGTCCATCGCAAAGTAAGTGAGGATCATGTCGGCGCCGGCACGCTTGATCGAACCCAGGCTTTCACGCACCACGCGGGCTTCATCGATGGCTCCCGCCTGGGCGCCGAACTTGATCATCGCGTACTCGCCGCTGACCTGATACGCCGCCAGTGGCAAACGCGAGGCTTCACGGATGTCGCGAATGATGTCCAGGTACGCCCCGGCCGGTTTGACCATCAACACGTCAGCGCCCTCCTGCTCGTCCAGCAAGGACTCGCGAATCGCCTCACGGCGGTTCATCGGGTTCATCTGGTATGACTTGCGGTCGCCCTTCAACGCGCTGCCGCCGGCTTCGCGGAACGGGCCGTACAGGGCCGAGGCGAACTTGGTGGAATACGCCATGATCGAGGTGTCCAGAAAACCGGCGCCGTCCAGCGCACTGCGGATCGCTTGCACCTGGCCATCCATCGCGGCCGAAGGCGAGATGAAGTCAGCGCCCGCCGCCGCGGCGGCCACGGCTTGCTTGCCGAGATTGATCAGGGTGGCGTCGTTGTCCACGCCATGGTCGTGCATCACACCGCAATGGCCATGGGAGGTGTATTCGCAAAAGCAGGTGTCGCTCATGACCACCATGTCCGGTGCTGCGTCTTTGCTGATGCGCACCATGCGCGACACCAGCCCGTCTTCACGCATGGCATCGCTGCCGGTGGCGTCCAGATGGTGTGAAACGCCAAACAGCATCACCGACTTGATACCGGCCCGCGCGTACCGCTCGATCTCGCCCGCCAGTTTCGACTCAGGGATGCGCATGACGCCCGGCATGCTGGTGATCGGCACAAAGTCGTCGATCTCTTCTTCGACGAAAATCGGCAACACCAGGTCATTAAGGCTGAATTCGGTTTCCTGGAACATGTCGCGAAGGGTTTGGGAGCGCCGCAAACGACGCGGGCGAACAGCGGGGAACTGGTTAGGCATCATGGTTCCTGAGGGGCAGGTTCATAAGACAGGCGAGCCTTGGCCAAGGCTCAATGGCGCAACAAATACAGGATTGACCTTTGAATTGCAAAACATCCGGCCCGCCTGCGCGCCATTGCCGCGCCCCGCCGATCAAGACGACGGGTTGAACATTTCGTTAAAAGGCGTAATATCGCCGCCCATGATTCTCGAACAGCTCAAAGCGCTGGGCAATGACACTCGCATGCAAATGATGGAGTGGCTCAAAGACCCACTGACCCATTTTCCGCCACAGGATCACGGCGATCCTGCGATCGGTGTGTGCGTGACGCACTTGCAGCACAAGGCAGGGCTTTCACCTTCTACCGCCTCGGCGCATCTGGCCATCTTGCAGCGTGCCGGCTTTGTGTTGACCACGCGCATCGGCAAGTGGACCTATTACCGGCGCAACGAGCAGGCGATTGATGACTTTGCGGCTAGGCTGAAAATCGAGTTGTAATTTTTACCTATACATTTCGTCGTTTTGCGTAATGTAAAAATATGAGGACTGTCCATGAGCACTAAAACCATTTTCGTCCAACCCGGTGGTGGCTACGACAACGTGGTGGTCGGCAGCAGCGAAGTGCGCGCGCCCGCAGGCGGCGAAATCACTGTGCGCCTGCATGCCAACTCCCTGAACTACCACGATTTCGCCGTCGTCAGCGGCATGTGGGGGCCGACTGAACAGCGTATTCCGATGGCCGATGGCGCCGGTGAAGTGATCGCGGTTGGCCCGGACGTGACCGAGTTTAAGGTCGGCGATTCGGTGGTCAGCACCTTCTTCCCCGAGTGGATTGATGGCACGCCGCAGGTGGAAGGGTTTGTCACCGTGCCGGGGGATGGCATTGACGGCTACGCCCGTGAGCAAGTGACAGCCAAAGCCACCGCGTTCACGCTGGCACCGACCGGTTATAGCCACGCTGAAGCCTCGACCCTGACCACCGCGGGCCTCACGGCCTGGCGCGCGCTGATGGCCGACGATTCGCTCAAGCCTGGCGATACTGTGCTGGTACAGGGCACGGGCGGGGTTTCAATCTTTGCCTTGCAATTCGCGAAAATGGCCGGTGCCACGGTGATTGCCACCTCCTCCAGCGACGAGAAGCTGGAGCGCCTCAAAGCGCTGGGCGCCGACCACGTCATCAACTACCGCAAAGACACCCGTTGGGGTGAGACAGCCCGGGCACTGACCGGTGGCCGTGGCGTCGATCACATCATTGAAGTGGGCGGCCCCGCGACCCTCGAACAGTCGATGATTGCCGTGCGCGTTGCAGGTCACATCTCGATCATTGGTATTTTGAGCGGTGTCAGCGGCGCCATGGACTTCGTGCCTGCGCTGGTCAAACAAGTGCGCCTGCAAGGCGTGCTGGTCGGTAGCCGCAGCCAGCAGCAAGACATGATCCGCGCCATCAATGCCAACGGCATGCGCCCGGTCATTGACCGTCACTTTCCACTGACCGATATCGTCGAAGCCTTTAAATACCAGGAAACCAACCAACATTTCGGCAAAATCTGCCTGGACATCTAAGCGCGACACCGCCGCAAGGCGCATTGACCTTGCGCCTGCGGCCTCACAAGGGTCTGTTCCCGTTTCATCGCTTGCAATGAAACGGGAACAGACCCTAGATTCAGGCTTTTATCTTAAGGAGCGAAGCCCGATGAGCCTTGAATCCGTCCGTGCATTCTTCAGCACCAACGCCCCCGACCTGCACATCATCGAATTGGCCACCAGCACGGCGACGGTCGCATTGGCCGCCGAAGCCCACGGGGTCGAGCCCGGTCAGATCGCCAAGACCCTGGCCTTTCGCGTCGGTGAGCGCAATGTGCTGTTGGTCGCCCGGGGTGACGCGCGGATCGATAACAAAAAAATCAAAGAGGCCCTGGGCAGCAAAGCCAAAATGCTGGATGCCGAAACCGTGGTGGCACTCACCAGTCATCCCGTCGGTGGTGTGTGCCCTTTTGGGCTGGCGACAGCGCTGCCTGTGTACTGCGACATTTCCCTGAAAAGCTACACCGAAGTCATGCCCGCCGCCGGGGCCACGCACACGGCCGTGAAGATATGTCCCAGCCGGCTCGCGGCGCTGGTTAATGCGCAGTGGGTCGACGTGTGCCAGCCCCTACCCGCCGCCTAAAAATAGAGCGAAGGCTCTATCTCGGGCCTTTCATCGATTTTAATTGTCCGACAATATAGAAATTACAGTTGAGATCGATTATCATCCGCCGCTCGCGCAGCACCCTCCACCGCCATTCAACGACCAATAAAACGTAGCAGGGTGCTGTTTTAAGGGAATAACCTGAGGCGCTCATGCACCGCTTTACTTTCAGCAAATCATTGATTTGCGCAACATTGGGGATGGTCAGCCTGCCGTCGTTCGCGGCATTGCAACCCGAGTCAGACGCTGCGCTGGCCGGTGAAACACAACGAACGTGCCATTTCAACAGAGACACCAGCAGCGACTGCAGCACCACCTACCGCTACACGATCCTGACCAACAATGGGCGAGAGATGCTGTCGCGCATTGATTTCAGCTTCCCTGAAACGGACCGGCTGGAGATTATCGACGCCCACTCAGTCCAGCCCGGTGGCCAACCGCAGCCACTGGCCGAATCGCAAATCGACACGCGCATGGCTCCCAACCCGGATCAGGGCTTTTTGCGGGCCAAACAAACCTCCATTGCGTTTCCCAACCTGCGCGTCGGTACGACCATCACCTATACCGTGCGCGAACACACCACGGCCAAACCGTTGATGGAGCACTTCCATTACGCGTTGACCTTCGGCCCGAGCCCGGTTCGCACCGATGTGTTCAAAGGCACGTTCACCGCCGAGCAGCCCATTGTCTGGCGCAGCGAGCTGATGGAGGACTTCACCTTCACCCCGTCGGCCGATCACAAAACCCTGGTGGTCGAGCAAAAGAAACCGCGCTTTGTGAACTACATCAACGAAGCCAACAATGGTTACATCCGCCAGGTGCCGCGGCTTGAAATCGGCAGCTCCAGCCAGTTACAGGATCACTTCGGCCCGCTCGCCAAGCGCTACAACGACATCCTTGCTGCGCGCCTGCCTGACGGCGCCGCAAAAGCCGTCGCAGGGCTCAAGGGGTTGCCGCCTGAACAGCAAGTCTCGGGCTTGATGCGCTATATCCATGATCAATACCGCTACATGGGCGACTGGCGCGCCACCGACCGAGGGTATGTGCCCTTCAGCCTGAGTGAGATCGAAGCGCGCGGGTACGGCGACTGCAAGGATTTGTCGGTGCTGCTGACGGCCCTGTTGAAAGCCAGCGGCATCCACGCGCAGACCACCTGGGTCAGCCGGGGTACGAACCCGCTGGGCCTGTTGCTGCCCGGCACCAGCTCGGCCAACCACGCCATCGTGCGTGCCGAGGTCAATGGCCACGTCTGGTGGCTGGACCCGACCAATCCGGTGTTCATGCCGGGGCGCAGCATGCCGGACATCCAGGACCGCTGGGCGCTGGTCATCGATGAACAGGGCACGGTGCGTCAGGAACACATCCCCGAAGCCCCCGCCACGGTGAGCATGGACGTCAAGAAGTTTGAACACTTCAATCGCGAAGGCCAGGCGCGCACCACGGCGCAGGTGCAGATGGGGCAAATGATGCTGATGCAACTGAGCTATGCCGACACCGATTCCGGGGTCTCGGCCACAGACTTGAACCTGTGTAACAACTTTGGCAAAGAGATCAGCGACTGCAACATCACCCGTGAAAAAACCGGTTTCGTGGTCCCGGAGCGTTACACGGTTCACGCCAGCCTGACCAACCTGCGCCCGTTGGAGAATCTGGGCGGGCAACTCATGTATAAACCCGCCTTCATGAGCGAGCGCTGGGACAGCCTGATGAACTATCGGCGCACCGGGCAATTGGCGGATTTGTACCTGGGCGATCCGGAAAAGATGACTTACGACATCACCCTCTCGGGCGCCAAGGTGGCCAAGGTCATCGCCACCTGCACGGTCAACTCGCCCTGGTTCGACCTGGAACTGAGCAGCCAGCGCAATAAAGGTGAGTACCGCTACCTGTATTCAGTGACGCAAAAACACAGTTGGCTGAGCCATGACGCGATCATGAGCGCGCCCTTCGAGGCGATGCTGCAACAAGCACGAGCGTGCAACGAACAGATGCAACAAGGGGTGCAACTCGACACCCAGGGCTGAGCCCCGCCCCT
Source organism: Pseudomonas sp. BS-2016 (assembly GCF_001806145.1). Lineage (NCBI taxonomy): Bacteria > Pseudomonadati > Pseudomonadota > Gammaproteobacteria > Pseudomonadales > Pseudomonadaceae > Pseudomonas > Pseudomonas sp. BS-2016. The sequence continues at coordinate 83,567 of NZ_MLCT01000037.1, read as the reverse complement.
TACGCAAAAGCCTGGTCCCCGCAAAGGGATCAGGCTTTTTTTTGCAGTGGGGTCAGGCGATAGCGGCATCGACCAGCACTTGAGCTTCTTCAACCAGTCGGCTGAGATGCGCGTCGCTGATAAAGCTTTCAGCGTAAATCTTGTAGATGTCTTCAGTGCCCGAAGGACGCGCCGCGAACCAGCCGTTTTCGGTCATGACCTTCAAGCCACCTATGGCCTGCTGATTGCCGGGGGCATGGCTGAGGATTTGGGTAATGGCTTCCCCGGCCAAGGTCGTCGACTTGACCTGTTCCGGGGACAACTTGCCCAACAGCGCCTTTTGCGCGGGCGTCGCCTTGGCGTCTACGCGGGTTGAGAACGGCTGGCCCAGATCGTCGGTCATCTGCTGGTACAACTGCGACGGATCACGCCCCGTGCGTGCCGTCATTTCTGCAGCCAGCAAAGACGGAATCAAGCCGTCCTTGTCGGTCGACCAGACGCTGCCATCGCGCCGCAAGAACGATGCCCCGGCACTTTCTTCGCCACCAAAGCCGAGCGAGCCTTCAAACAGCCCATCGGCAAACCACTTGAAGCCCACGGGGACTTCGTACAGACGACGCCCAAGGCGCGCGGCCACCCGATCAATCAAGCCACTGCTGACTACGGTTTTGCCCACGGCCGCATCGGCGCGCCATTGCGGGCGATTGCGGAACAGGTAGTCGATGGACACGGCAAGGTAATTGTTCGGCGCCAACAGCCCACCCGACGGGGTCACGATGCCATGGCGGTCATGATCCGGGTCGCAGGCAAAGGCCACATCAAAGCGTTCTTTCAGGCCGATCAGGCCTTGCATGGCATAGCTGGAGGACGGGTCCATGCGGATTCGCCCGTCCCAGTCGACGCACATAAATCGGAACGTCGGGTCGACGGCGGTGTTCACGACCTCCAGGTTCAAGCCGTAATGCTCGCCGATTGCTGACCAGTAGCGCACGCCTGCGCCGCCCAGCGGGTCAACCCCCAGGCGCAGGTTGGCGTGGCGCAGGGTATCCATATCGATGACGTTTTTCAGGTCAGCCACATAGGTATTCACGTAATCGTGACGGTGCGTGGTACTGGCTTTGAGCGCTTGCTCATAGCTGATCCGTTTGACCCCCGACAAGCGGGCAGCCAGCAATTCATTGGCTTTAGCTTCGATCCACTTAGTGACGTCAGTGTCCGCCGGGCCACCGTTGGGCGGGTTGTATTTGAAGCCGCCACTTTCAGGCGGGTTATGCGAAGGCGTAATCACCACGCCATCCGCCAGACCAGACGTCCGCCCGCGGTTATAGCAAAGGATGGCGTGGGAAATGGCGGGGGTCGGGGTGTATTCGTCAGCGGCGGCAATCATGGTCTCGACACCATTGGCGGCAAAAACCTCCAGCGCGCTCGCCCCGGCCGGGGTCGACAGCGCGTGGGTGTCGATGCCGACGAACAGCGGGCCATTGATACCCTTCGCTTGACGGTACAGGCAAATGGCCTGGCTGATGGCCAAGACATGCCACTCATTGAAACTCAACTCAAACGAGCTGCCGCGATGACCGGACGTTCCGAACGCCACGCGCTGGGTCGCAATGCTGGCATCGGGCTGACCGGTGTAATAAGCGGTCACCAGTCGCGCAATATCGACCAGCAAGTGGGCTGGAGCCGGTTTGCCCGCAAGAGGACTGAGTGTCATGAAAACCTCGGGAAATAAATGATTCGGAGGAAAAAACGCAGTTTACTGGCACTTCGACACTGGCGAGAAGCGATCTATCCCGTGTCTGGGCAATTGCCTGCGTTTTTGATGATCGCAGGCCCGATGACGGCACGTGACGATGACCCGGTTTGCAACAAAACCGCGCTCATGGCAAAACTATGGCACTTTCCGGTGTTTTCGTGATCCAACCGGACGCTTTCTTTCTGCACTGAATTTAAGGACACATCATGAAACCACTGGTCATCAGCGCGGCACTGTTGTTTTCGTTGAGTACGCTGAGCGGCGTTGCCAACGCCGCCAAACTGGAAGACGTGGCGCCCTACCCTAAAGCCGATAAGGGCTTTAGCCGACAAGTCATTCATTTGCCGACGCAGAAAAATGAAGACGATTACAAAGTCCAGATCATTGCCGGCAAGACCCTGCAAGTGGACTGCAACAAGCAACGCCTGGGCGGCAAGCTGGAAGAGAAGACGCTCAAAGGCTGGGGCTACCCTATGTATCGCCTGAACAAGGTCAGCGGCCCGGCGACAACGCTGATGGCCTGCCCTGAAGGCAAAACCCACGCTGAATTCGTGCCGGTCGTGGGGGATGGTTTCATGCTGCGTTACAACAGCAAGTTACCGATCGTGCTGTACGTGCCCAAGGACATTGAAGTGCGCTATCGCATCTGGTCGGCCTCCAAGCAAATCAAGCAGGCCGTTGCCGAGTAACGGCTTATGGGGCGCCACGGCCATACGGAGTGGCGCCCGCAGCTGTATTCACGCTACTGCAGACCCACGCGATAAAGCGCACCGTCTTTTTCATCGGTCAGCACATACAGATAACCGTCCGGACCTTGCCGGACGTCGCGAATCCGCGAGTTCAATTCGCCCAGCAGGCGCTCTTGATGCACGACTTTGTCCCCCTCCAGTTGCAGGCGGATCAGGTTGCGGTCAGCCAATGCGCCAATGAACACATTGTGCTGCCAGGGCTTGAAACGCGCGGCGTCATAAAATGCCATGCCACTGATGCCGGGTGACTTTTCCCAGACATGAATCGGGCCTTTCATGCCTTCGACCGCTGAACCCTGGGCTTCCTGAATAGGTGTGGAGGAGTAATCCATGCCATGGGTTGCGATGGGCCAGCCATAGTTGCTGCCGCGTTCGATCAGGTTGATTTCATCCCCGCCTTTTGGCCCATGCTCATGGGCCCACAAAGCCCCGGTCCAGGGGTTGAGAGCTGCCCCCTGCGGGTTGCGATGGCCGTAGGACCAGATCTCGGGGCGCACCTTGGCTTGACCGACAAAGGGATTGTCATCCGGCACGCGCCGGTCAGGGAAAATCCGCACGACTTTGCCTTGAAGTTTGTCGAGATCCTGTGCGGTCGGGCGTTGGTTGTTTTCACCCAGCGCAATAAACAAATATCCGTCACGGTCAAACACCAGGCGTGAGCCGAAGTGGTTGCCGGTAGAGAGCTTGGGCGCCTGCGTAAAAATGACTTCAAAATTGCTCAACTTGGTGAGGTCGTCTGACAGCCGCCCACGCCCTACAACGGTGCCGGCCTTGCCCTCTTCTTCGCCACCTTCGGCGTAGGACAAATACACCAGCCGATCGCTAGCGAAGTTGGGCGATAGCACGACGTCCAACAACCCGCCCTGGCCCTTGGCCCAGACCTGCGGCACGCCACCGAGGGGGGCCGAAAGTTTGCCGTCGGGGCTGACAACCCGCAGATTGCCCGGCCGCTCGGTCACCAGAATGCCTTGCCTTTGCGGCAAAAAAGCCAGTGCCCAAGGGTGGTTGAGGCCACCGATGACCGTATCCACTGTCAGTGCGCCCTGTTCAGACGAAAAGTTCTGCGCATGGACCGTGAGTGTTGCCGTGCACAATGACGTGGCGCACAGCGTTACCAGCAGGGTTTTCTTCAGCATCTGCCAATCCTTGTGTGATTAACGCGTGTTTTGCCGTTGCAGTGACGGCGCCGTGGGCTTGAGTGTCGCGGGCGGTGTTGTGGGGCGCGGATAACCGTTGCGGATCTGGCCATTTTCGAGGCTTGGCACAGGGGGCGTTGGCAAGGTAGTGGCTCCGCGCACGGGTGGAGCGCTGGAGGTGCTGCCCTGGCGGCTATTGGGGTTGATACGCCGCAAGGTGTTGTCAGGGGGCGCCGGAGTGGTCTGGACCGTGTTCTGCGCCAATACCGGGGCGCGATTGCCAGATTCTGCCTGTGCGGTGACGCCACAGCTGGTCAACAACAGCAAAAGACCGTAGACGAGGGGTTTCATGAGGCGCTCCTTTAGCCGTGAACCGATGACACTTGGATCATCCCCGAGCAAGAGGGTTCGTTTTAAACGCTTTAGCGCAGCCCGCTAGCCCCGTCAATCTGGCCTGCTATCGCTGATGGTTGAGCAGGTTGATCGAGCCTGCCAGTAAACAGCGCAAACATGAGCACCACAAGCTGTCACTTTTGACAGCTTATCCGGGGCATTCAATGGGTTTATAACCCCATTAAGTTCGACCATCCGCAGAGATGGTGCGTTTCGATGGAACCTTGAATCGCTTCAGGATGGTGCCCATGACCCGCAGCCTAAAATGCCAGCTTTTCACCCTCTCGCTGCTCAGCCTTGCTGTGCATGACGCCCATGCCGCCTGCACGTTCAGCCCCACGGCCGGTGACGACAGCTTCGTCTGTGACAGTGGCACGGCGCCTTCGCTGATCGATTTGTCGGGTAACAACGCGCTGGTACTGCCCGTCAACAGCACGGGCAGCATCAATGGCCCGGTGACCTTCGGGGCGGGGGCTGACAGCATCACGGTGCATGGCGGGCTGATCACCGGCGTCGTCAATCAAGGCGATGGCATTGATGACTTTGTGATGAGCGGCGGGCAGATCCAGTCGCTTGCCCAGGGCGACGGCCGGGATACCTTCCTGATGACCGGCGGCACCATCGTGGGGGCGTTTGAAGATGGGGATGTGGCCAACATGACCGGCGGCAGTATCGGCCGGGTCGACATGAAGCTCGACAACAACATTTTCGACATGTCTGGCGGTCAAATCATCGGCAATCTGGTCACCGGGTTTGGCCGGGATTCGATCATCCTGTCGGGGGGCAGCATCGGGGGCAATATCAGCGTCAGCGGTGGCGACGATGACGTCACCGTGACGGGCGGCACAGTCGGCGGGGAAATTCGCCTGAGTTTCGGCAATGACCGCTTCGTCTGGCGTGACGCAGGCCTGATCAAGGGCGCCGTCTTGATGGGCGAGGATAACGACACGGCGTTACTGGCCAACCTCAGCGAAACGCTCCTGTCTTCCACCCCCGCCCTTGATGGCGGGCTCGGCACCGACAGCCTGAGTATCGAGAACAGCGCCCCTGAGACCGGCGCCCGTTATATCAACTGGGAAACCATCAACCTCACCCGAGATTCGCGCCTGACACTCAACGACACCCTGACGCTGGGCGACAGCACAAGTGGCACGGGCGTGTTCAACCTTGATGCCTCCAGCCGGGTCGAGTCCAGCCAGGGCGTGATAAAAGCGTTTGCCAGCGGGCAAAACGTCACGGTGAACAACGCCGGACTGATTGACCTGACAACCAATGGCACATCGACATCGGACCGTTTGACGATTGTAGGCAACTACACCGGCAACGGCGCGCGACTCAATCTGCACAGCGTGTTGGCTGGCGACAACGCCGCCTCGGACGCACTGGTCGTCTCCTCAGGCACCCTTAGCGGCACCACGTCGATCAACGTGACCAATGTGGGCGGTACGGGCGCGTTGACGGCAGCCAATGGCATTCAGGTTGTAGAAGCTAATCAAGGCGCTGTGAGCAGTGCGGGGGCGTTCACCCTGGGTCAACCCCTGTCGGCAGGCGCCTATCAGTACTACCTGTTCAAGGGTGGGGTTACGGCGGGCAGTGAAAACAGCTGGTTCTTGCGTTCTTCAGTGGTCACTCCACCTGCTGTGGCCGCCGTGCCGGAGCAACCGGTGCCTGGACAACCGACCCCACAACCCCCTTTACCGCCTGTGGCGCCGACACCGGCGGCAGGCACACCGCCGCTGCCGGTGGCGGCGCCGGGTGAAAGCATTGTGCTGTACCGCCAGGAGGTGCCGCTGTATGCCGTGGTGCCACCTGCCGCAGCGCTTCTGGCACAGACCACCTTGGGAACGTTTCATGAGCGTCAGGGCAATCAGCATCTGCTGACAGAAAAAGACGCGGTGCCCGCAGGCTGGGTCCGTGCCTTCGGCAATGCGGTGCGCCAGAGCTGGTCGGGCACGGTTGCACCGAGTTTCGATGGCTCGATCAACGGCTATCAAGTCGGTCACGACCTGTATGGGCATGAGCAGGCCAACGGTTATCGGCAACGCGTCGGGGTGTTCGTCAGCCACGCGCGCCTGGACGGTGACGTGCGCGGCTTCAATCTGGGGTTCAAGGACAACAAGGCCGGTGATATTCGGCTCGATGGCGACAGCCTGGGGGCTTACTGGACCTTGATCAGCCCGCAATCGGCCTACCTTGACGTTGTGGCTATGGGCACCCGGTTTGATGGACGCAGCCGTTCAGAACGCGGGGCCAGGCTGGATCTTGACGGGCATGGTGTCAGCCTGTCCGTTGAAGCGGGCTACCCGCTTGCCTTGTCAGACCGCTGGCAAATCGAGCCGCAAGCGCAACTCATTGGCCAGCGGGTGTCGATGGACAGCGCCAATGATGGCATTTCGCGAGTGGGTTTCGACAGCCAGGACTACCTGAAAGGTCGTGTGGGTGCACGCCTGACTGGCGCTTATGAAGTCGCCAACATCCCGGTTGAGCCTTATCTGCGCAGTAACCTGTGGCACAGCTTCGGCGGCCGTGACGCCACCCTTTATGACGGCCAGCCCGTAACCCGCACGGACCACACCGCCAGCACCGTGGACATCGGCGCGGGCATTGTCGCCCGCCTTCACCCTGCGGTCAGTGTCTATGCGAGTACGGATTACAGCAGCAACATTGACAGCCGTAACCAGGAAGGACTCAGCGGCACCCTGGGTCTACGGGTGAGTTGGTGAGTCAACGTGGCGGTAATCTTCGGGCCCGATCTCGATGACCGTGGACTGCTTGGCTTCATCCAGCAACGCCTGACGGCAGACTTGGTAGCAGTCCTCGATGTGATCGTTGCCGACCATTTTCATGACGCCAAAGCTGATGGTGGCCGCCACGGCTTGCCCGACCAGCGGAATGAAACGGGTGATGGACTTGGTGGCCACTTTAACGCCCATCTTGCGCAGCAATGACATGACCAGCGTGCGGCTGACAAACTTGCCGATGATCTCGCTGCCGATGCCAGACGCTGCCACCACGATCAGGCGTTTGGAGCGTGTGTCCAGTTGTTCGATCTGCTGCGGGGTGAGACCGAACTTACTGTTGATGGCAGGTAGCATCTCCACCAGCAAGGCCACATCGGTGCCGATGTCGAGTCCGGGGATCGGTACGGCCGCCGCACCCGCAGAGACCGCTGACCGTTTGGTCACCATGGATTTGCACTCGTCTCGAATGCGATCAAGCTCGGCCAATGACCTGATTAACATAAGATTCCCCTGACAAATAAAGACACAACGCGGGCAGTCTACTACGGCCTGAAGCGCTGAAGCGCGGCTGCAAGGATGTAGAACGTACGCAGACAGAGAAATTCAAAGAAGATTTAGTGCGAGGGAGAGCTTGCACGTGGACATGGGATCAGGGAAGGCCTGTACTCGCAGCAAGTACAGGCCAGAGGGTCAGACGTCTTTTTTAACTTTCGCCCATTCTTCCTTCAGTTTTTGCACGAAGCTGGCCTTTTTATCCTTCTCGCAGGCGGTGACGATCAGCGGTGTAATTTTCTCGACACCTGCGACGTCCAGTACAGCATCTTCAACTTTGCCCGACTTGTTGACCGCTTCGCCCAACCCTACGGCTGTAGGTCGGAAGCTATCATCCACGGCCAGGAAACTTTCACACGTCCACTGAGATACTGGTTGCTTGGTATCCGCAGCCTGCGCGAGCGTGGAAAGTGCAACCAGACTTGCTGTACCCAGAATCAGAAGGTGCTTTTTCATATGAATATTTCCCTATTATCAAAAATGGCAATGACGTGAGTTCCGCCGCAAGGAACATAGTTGCGGTTGGCGAACCTGTCAAAAAAGCCAAGGCATGATGAATAAAAAATAACATTAGAAAGAAAAATATAATTCATTGAAATTAATGACTTGTGAATTCAAAATCCACAGCTTTCGTCAGGTACCCATCCCCGGGACACTTGTTTTTTATATGCGCGCACAACGGCGGGTGTGAGCCTGCTTTATACACACTCACACCCTTGTCGCCTGCAAATCAACCGTACGGCTCTATAACGGTTGCTGATGTTTAAAAGATCTTTTATTGCGAAAGAATCACTTTCATGGCTTTTTCCTTGGCGGCGTTGCCGAACACTTCATAGGCCTGAAGAATGTCGTTAAGTGCAAAACGGTGCGTAATCAACTTCCCCGCGTCTACTTTTCCCGATTGCACGGTCTTCATTAGCATCGGCGTGGTGTTGGTATTAACCAGCCCCGTTGAAATATTGATGTTCTGAATCCACAACTTCTCAAGGTGCAACTCGACACTCTTGCCATGCACACCGACGTTGGCAATATTGCCGCCCGGTGCGATCACTGACTGGCATGTGTCGAACGAGGCCGGGATGCCCACCGCCTCAATGGCGACATCCACCCCCACCCCGCCGGTCAATTCAAAAATCCGCTCAACGGCATTTTCGGTCTTGATGTCGATAACATGCGTCGCCCCGAACCGCTTGGCCACTTCCAGGCGGTTGCTGTCGCCGTCGACCATAATCAGTTGCCCTGGGGAGTAGAACTGAGCCGTCAATAACGCAGCCATGCCCACTGGGCCCGCCCCGACAATCACCACGCTGTCGCCTGGTTTGACCTTGCCAGCGAGCACGCCGATTTCAAAGCCGGTCGGCAGGATGTCACTCAACATCACCAGCGCTTGTTCATCGGCGCCCGCAGGTACCGGATACAGGCTGTTATCGGCATGGGGGATTCGCACGTATTCCGCCTGCGTGCCGTCGATCAGGTGCCCGAGGATCCAGCCACCGTCCGCGCAGTGGGAATACATCTGGCGCCGGCAGTTGGGGCAACTGCCGCAGGACGTCACACAGGAAATCAACACATGATCGCCGGGTTTAAAATTACGGATCGCCGGGCCAACGGCTTCCACCACCCCGACCCCTTCATGCCCGAGCACGCGACCGGGCGTGACGGCCGGCACGTCGCCTTTGAGGATGTGCAGGTCGGTGCCGCAAATGGTGGTGTGCAGGATTCGCACGATGGCGTCGGTGGGTTTATCGATGACGGGCTTGGGGATGTCGGCCCATGCTTTTTCGCCGGGCCCTTGGTAGGTGAGCGCTTTCATGGTGGCTTTCCTTTATCCGGATTGAAATCTGCCGGGCCGGTCATGGCTGACACCCTGACCGGCCACTCACATGTCATGCGGACCAGTAAAGCAGTGTTTGGCGTAAATGCCCTTGCCACAGGTCAAATAACCGCGTGGCGAGCCCAGGATCAGGGTTTGGCCGAAACCGAGAAGTCTGTTTCGCCCTTGGCATCGGCGCGCAGGTCGACGGTGAAGGCCTTGGAGACGCCGCAACCGGTCACGTTCCAGATTTCATTGGCGCGCTCCACTGCCCCGGAGGGCAGCTGACTGATTCCGGCAATCGACGTACTCACGGAATCAATGCGGCGGCATTGGGTCATCGCGGCGAACAACATCTCGACGTTTTTCATCACGTCCTGTCGCAGCAGCGGATCGGTGACCGATTGCCCGGCAAATTGAGGGTGATGGGCGCAGCCGGTTAAGGCGGCCGCCACTACAGCACAGCTAAAAAGGGCGATGCGATGTTTGACCTGCATATTCACTCCTTGAAACGGCCCGGGGCCTTATCTCTGGTCATCATTGGACAGGGTTAACTGAGTGGCCTGTATACATCCCTGGATAAAAAACAGCCACCCCTCGGTTTTTAGCGCATCGGCTTCGCACGCAAAGCCATCGCATTTTCTCAACGCGGGCGGTAATTTGTGAGCTGTGTCAGGACAACGTAGGACAGGGTGAAAAAATGGATGAGAATGCGTCCCCGCAGGCGTATGAAACCAAGCGGCTCGAACGGGTCGCTGAATTCTGTCCCCCTGACCAGGAGGGCGATGAAGCGTTCGAAAAAATAGTCGCCATGACGGCCGCGTATTTCGACGCGCCCATCGCCTTAATCTCAATTGTCGAAGCGCAACGGCAATGGTTCCGAGCACAGGTCGGGCTCGACACCCGTGAAACCTCGCGCGACCTGTCGTTCTGCGCCCACACGCTGACAGAGAATGGCCTGTTCGAAGTACTCGACGCCGCTCAGGATCCGCGCTTCAAAGACAGCGAGCTTGTGTGTGGCAGCCCTTACATCCGTTATTACGCCAGTGCGCCATTAAGAACCGCTGACGGGTTCAACCTGGGCAGCCTTTGCATTATTGATACCCGCCCCCGCCCCCCCATGAGCGCGCGTGACGGTGCGATGCTGGTGAATTTTGCTGAACTCGCCATGATGCGCATTTCGGGCGTTCGCTCACGCAACTTCGTGGACCAACCCACAGGGCTCTTCAACAGGCTGCGTTTTGAAGAAGACATTCGAATCACCCTGCTCAATGGCAAAAAGAGCCTGGTTTACTGCGTCGATGTCATTGCGCCTCAAGCCCTGAATGATGTGGTCAAAGCGCTGGGTTGTAGCTTTGCCCAAGACCTGATTCTCGCCATCAAGGCCCGGCTGCAGACCCTGATTCCCAGCGGCCGCTTGCTGTACAAAGTCAGTCCGACGCGATTCGGTTTTATCCTTGACGAACACGATGCGATTGACAGCGTGTGTCAAAAAATAATCGACGACTTCAAAACCCCTGTGGAATGCCAGCACATCCCCATCCCGATGCAAATCGGCGTGGGCGTACTGCCCGTGCTAGAGGCTTCGCAGAAAGATCAGGACTGGCTGCGCCTGGTGGTCAGTGCCGCTGACGCTGCCCGGGACCAGAATGTGGGCTGGGCCTGCTATGAGCCTCAACTCGACGCAGCCCAACAGCGGGCCTTCATGCTCCTGAGCGCGCTCCATGACGCCCTCACCCGCGGGCATCAACTGAGCCTGGTGTATCAACCGAAAGTCAAACTGCCGGAATTGACCTGTGAAAGCGTGGAAGCACTGATTCGCTGGAATCACCCGACCCTGGGCGTCATCAGCCCTGCCGAGTTCATTCCTCTGGCCGAAAAAACCGCACTGATGCAATCCATAACGTTTTGGGTTCTGGACGCCCTGGTCGAACAGGCCCGGGCATGGACTGCGCAAGGCGTTTGCCTGCGCATTGCCATGAACGTGACGGTCAACGACTTACAGGATTCGCGGTTTGTCGACGCGATTGAGGCCCACATCCAGGCCCGGCGCCTTGATCCTCAAATGCTCGAACTGGAGCTGACTGAAAGCATCTTGATGTCCAAGCCGGTGTCTGTCCTGCACGAGCTGGAACGCGCCCGGCGTTTAGGCCTGCACATCGCCATTGATGACTTTGGGACGGGCTACAGTAATTGGGCTTATCTGCGAAAACTGCCCGCCCAGACCGTCAAACTGGATCAATCGCTGGTGCGCACCCTGGAAACCAGCGCGCAAGACCGACGGCTGGTGAAAACCCTGATCGAGTTAGCCAAAGGTTTGAACTATCACGTGGTCGCTGAAGGGGTGGAGAACAACGAAATCCTGCGTTTGATCACCGAATGGGGCTGTTCGCAGGCGCAGGGTTTTCTGATTACCCGGCCGCTGGAGGACAAAGCGCTGACAACGTGGTTAGCGGACGGCGGGTTCAAGGGATAAACCTGCCGTGCTGGATGAATGAGTGATTGCCTATGGTCCGCTCAGGCCCCTCTCCTTTCGCGAGAGGGGTATCAGGGCTTAATACCGCGCATCCGCCGGCTTGCCACCGTTAGGCCAATCCTTGACCTTGTCCGGAAAATCCGGCCGCGGCTGGTGCGAGAAGTACTCAGCCACATCCACCGCATCTTGATCCGACAACCCGCCTTGCCCCAACGGGAAGCGTTCATGGAACCCGATCGGCATGTTGCGTTTGACGAACGCCGCAGCGGTGTACGTGCGCGCCATGCCTGCGCCGATGTTGAACGATTCTTCGCCCCACAACGGCGGGAAGATGAAGTGCCCGTCAGCGTGTTTCAAACCTTGCCCCTGATCGCCGTGGCACACCGCGCATTGCTGGGCGTAGACCGCCTGGCCGTTGGCGGAATCAGGCTTGATGGCCGGATCCACCTTGCCCACCCCTCGCCCTGCCACTTTATCGCCGGGCACCGTGTTCATTTTCATCCAGTCAAAGTACGCCACCATCGCCTGCATGTCGGGCGATGCCACGAGCAGCGGCTTGCCGTCCATGGAGCGACGGAAACAGCCATTGATGCGGTCTTCGAGGGTGATCTGTTTCCCCGCCCGGGGCGCATAACTGGGGAAGAACGCTGAGACGCCAATAAACGGTGAGCCGTCTGCCACTGTGCCCGCGTTCAAATGGCAGCTGGTGCAGTTCAGCGCATTGCCCACGTTGTCCGGCAGCAAGGCTTTGGTTTGCAGGTGCAGGCGCATGCCGCGCACCACCTGATCGGCATTCGAGGCCGTCAGCAGATTGGCCAGACGCGGCGTGACGAAGGCCGAGGAGTCCGTGGTGTCAGGGTTCAGCTGCTTGCGCAGGCTGGCCACTTGCGCCGGATTGATCGGCGGTGCGTCGTTGCCCCAACTGCTGCGAACAAAACTCAAGATCTCAGCGATTTCATCATCGGCCAGCCGGGCAAAACCGGGCATGGTCCAGACCCTTGGATGCGTTGCGGTCTCTGCGGTTTGCCAGCCGGTCAGGGTGATGTGCAACAAGGAGGTCGGGTTGGCGGCGGTGATGCCGGGGTTGCCGTTGAGGGGCGGGAACATGCCTGTGACCCCACCGCCGTCCGGGCGATGGCAGTCCGCGCAAAACTGCGTGTAACCGAGACCGCCACGGGTGGTAAATAGCGTATCGGGTGCTTTGGCGGGCTCGATGGCCACTGCCGGCATGGGCAGGTCATCCTTGCCGGCGGGCAACGACTTGAGGTAACTGGCGATCGCTGTCAGGTCCGCATCGGTGAAATGCTGGGTGCTGTGGTGGATCACGTCGGCCATGTTGCCCGACACCGTGGCAAAACGGTTTTGCCCGGTCTTGAGCAGTTGAACGGTGTCTTCCACGGTCCACAGATTACGCAAGCTCAAGGCTCGCCACGCTTCAACCGTCTCTCCCGCCAGGTAATGCTTGCCACTGCTGCCCGCATCGCTGAGGGCTTTTTCCTGAAAGGCCAGCCCACGCGGCGTGTGACACGATCCGCAATGCCCCAACCCTTGCACCAGGTAGGCACCGCGATTGAGCACCTCACTTCTGGACGGGTCAGGCGTGAAGGGTTGGTTGTCGACGAACATCCAGTTCCACAGCTTCAGGCCCCAGCGCTGGTTGAACGGGAAGCTCATTTCAGCCTCCAGATTCACCTGCTTGACCGGTGCCACGCCCTGCATCAGGTACGCGTACAACGCGCGCATGTCGTCATCAGTCATCTTGGCGTAAGACGGGTACGGCATGGCCGGGTAGAGATTCTCGCCTGCCGGGGTCACGCCTTCACGCATCACTTTGTCGAACTGTTCAAAGCTGTACTGACCGATTCCGGTCTCGGGGTCCGGCGTGATGTTGCTGGAATAGATCGTGCCCATGGGCGTGTTTAATTCCAGCCCGCCAGCCATGACGGCCCCGCCCTTGGCGGTGTGGCAGGCAATACAGTCACCGAGCTGCGCCACGTACAGGCCGCGCTGCACCACATCGGCGTCGGGTTGCTGACCAGGATCAGTTGCCGGTTCCGGCTCGCTGGCCCAGGTGTGACAGGCGTAAAGAAACGTCAGGCCGACAGTGGCCAGACGCGCAAACTTGAAAATCATGGCGATATTCCTTTAAGGCACCGGCCTGGGGTGGTCCCCTCGGCGCGGGCCGTGCTCGTTTTTTGTTATGAACTCCTCACACTGATCTTGTAACCGCTTTTGCCCCTGGCGCCCTTGACCCGGATCATGCAGGCGCCCTGGCATGAGCATTGCTTCGTTGCTGGTCACTGCGCCCTGCTTGCAGCGTCATCCGGCCCCCCCGACCCAGGCCAATGCGCTGCCAGGCGCGCGTTAACCCCGACGCTAGACGCGTCCTGGATCGTGAAGAGGAAACGCCAGATGGCAAGGTCTGCAGCAGCTCCGGCGGTCAGTCATGCGCCCATCAAAACCGTGGGTTTACTGGTGATACCAAACTTCACCACCATTGGTTTTGCGTCCACGATCGAAACCCTGCGCATGGCCAACATGGCCGCGCGCCGGGAGATGTTTCGAACCCTCATCATTGGTCCCAGTCTGGAGCCGGTGACCGCCAGCAATGGCATGCGCATTCTGCCGGACTGCGCCATGCAAGACGCCCCTAAGCTGGACATCCTGCTGGTGGTGGGCGCCAACCCGATCGTCTCGCACCTCAGCAGCCGCCCACTGCTCAACTGGCTGCGCAAACTGGCGCATGAGCGGGTGGCGTTGGGCGGCATTTGCACGGGCAGTTACTGGCTGGCCCGCGCGGGGTTGCTCAAGGGGTATCGCTGCACCATTCATTGGGAAGACATTGAAACCCTCAAGGACCACTTCCCGGGGATCATCATCTCCCATCAATTGTTCGAACTGGATCGCGACCGCTACACCTGCTCGGGGGGTGTCGCGTCGATGGACATGACCCTGCAATTGATCGCCCGCGAACCCGGCGGCCGAGAGATTGCCGCCCACGCCGCAGAGTTGCTGCTGTGTGATCGGGCCCGCAGTGCCCAGGAGCAACAGCGTGTGCCGTTGCGCCAGAAGCTGGGGACCTCGCAACCCAAGCTCAGTCAGGTGGTGGCGATCATGGAAGCCAATCTGGAAGAACCGGTGAGCCTGGAAGAACTGGCGCGGTTCAACGACGTGTCGGTACGCCAGCTGGAACGCCTGTTTCACAAGCATTTGCAACGCACACCCAGCCAGTACTACCTGGAGTTGCGCCTGGCACGGGCGCGCGGCCTGTTGTTGCGTAGCGAATCGCCAGTGCGCGACATCGCCCTGGCCTGCGGTTTTGTGTCGGCTGCGCACTTCTCCAAGTGCTACAGCCGGCTGTTTGGCGTGTCACCGATGGGTGATCGCAAGCACATAGCCTTGCATTGAGGGTCACACCACCCCGAGCGCGCGCACGCGCTCGGGGTGTTCAGTCTTGCAGGGTTTTATGGGCGGTTTCGCGGCTGGCCAGCATCGCCACTAACGCGACGGCAGCCGCCGCCAGCAGATACCAGGCCGGGGCCATTTTGTTGCCCGTCATGTGAATCAGCCAGGTCGCAATGAACGGGGCCGTGCCGCCAAACAGCGCATTGGCAATGTTGAAGCTGAAGGCAAAGCCGCTGAAGCGCACGCGGGTGGGGAAAATTTCCGCCAAAAAGCATGGCAAGGTGCCGTCGTTCATGGCGAGGATGGCGCCAAAGGCTATCTGGATCATCAGAATCACGACCAGAGAGCGGTTGCCCAACAGACCGAAGAGCGGCAACGTCAGCCCCAGGAACAACACGGACGCCAAAAGCAGCATGGTCTTGCGACCGTAACGGTCCGACAGTTTGCCCATCAGGAAGATCAGCCCGATGTAGGTCGCCAGTGACACCGTGGAGGCGATAAACGAATCACCCTCGCTCATACCCATTTCCGTGGACAGGTATGTCGGCATGTAACTGAGCAGCAAGTAGAACGCCACGGCATTGAGGCAGGTTGCACCAATACCGATCAGCACGCTGCGCCGGTGCACCGTCAGCAACTCGCGAATCGGCGCTGGCGTGGCGCATTCTTTGGCTTCCAGACGCTGTTCCATGTCCAGAAACTTGGGTGAATCCTGCAAACTCATGCGGATATAGCGCCCCACCAGCCCAAACGGCGCGGCCAGCAAAAACGGCAAGCGCCAGCCCCATTCGTGCAGGGTCTCGACCGTCATCCATGCATGCAACGCCGCCACGAACACAGCCCCGAACAGCAACCCGGCGGCCGTGCTGGCAGGCACGAGACTGGTGTAGAAACCCCGCTTACCTTCAGGGGCATACTCCGCCAGAAACGCCGATGCCCCCGCGTATTCACCCGACGCCGAAAATCCCTGCACCAGGCGGATTAACAACAGCAGCGCCGGAGCCCACACGCCAATCTGGTCATAACCGGGCAGGATGCCAATGCAAAACGTGGACACGGTCATGATCAAAATCGACCAGGACAACGCACTGCGGCGCCCGTATTTATCGCCAAAATGCCCCCAGACCAGCCCGCCAACCGGTCGTACGACAAACGACAGCGCAAACACCGCGAACGTGGCCAACAGGCCGGTTGCGGCTTCGGTTTGAGGGAAGAACGTCAGGGCGATGATGGTGGCCAGATAACCGTAGGCCGCGTAGTCGAACCACTCAACAAAATTGCCCATGAAACTGGCCGTGGCGGCACGGCGCAGGGCTTTACGCTCGCTGCTCAGTTCGAGCTGCTGTTGGGCCGTGAGCGGCACGGCAAGACTTGCGCTCGGGATACTCATCGAGCACCTCCAGTGAGTGAGGTGCGTGGGTCAAAGGCTTGGCGAAACATCGGGACACAGGACATGACAACTACCCTCATTCTGGTTGTTCTTGGCAGGGGTAATGGGTCAAAACGCACTGCGCGTCTGGGCGCGCATGTGCAGGTGCAACATCACGGCCTGGCGCCGCTGCCAAAGCCTCATGGCAGCGGCGCCAGGGGTTTAACGCTGGATAATGTTGTGCTGCGGGCCGTACGGGAAGTGCGTAATGTTCTCGGCGCCCTCCTCGGTGACAATCAGGATGTCGTGCTCACGATACCCTCCGGCGCCCGGCCGGCCTTGCGGGATCATGATCATCGGCTCGATGGACACCACCATCCCCGGCTCCAGTACGGTGTCGATATCCTCTCGCAGTTCCAGCCCGGCCTCGCGCCCGTAGTAGTGGCTCAAGGTGCCGAACGAGTGGCCATAGCCAAACGTGCGGTATTGAAGCAAATCGTGTTCCAGAAAAATCGCGTTGAGCTGCTGCGCGATGTCGCAGCAACGCATGCCCGGCTTGATCAGTTTGAGGCCGGCCTCGTGAACCTTGACGTTGACCTCCCAGAAACGCAGGTGCTCGTCGGAGCAATGGTCCAGAAACAGCGTGCGCTCCAGCGCCGTGTAATACCCGGCAATCATCGGAAAGCAATTGAGGCTCAGGATGTCGCCCTTATTGACCTTGCGGGCAGTCACCGGGTTGTGTGCGCCGTCGGTGTTGAGGCCGGACTGGAACCAGGTCCAGGTGTCCATCAACTCAGCGTCCGGGAACGTGCGGGCGATTTCGCGCACCATGGCCTGGGTCGCGTGCAACGCCACTTCGTACTCCGGCACCTGATCGCGAAGCGCTTCGACCACCGCGGCGCCACCGATGTCGGCAATGCGTGCGCCCTGACGGATGATCGCGTGTTCTTCGGCCGACTTGATCATGCGCATCTGCATGCAGGGCGCGGCAATGTCCACCCATTCGGCGTCCGGGTAGCGGCTCGCCAGCTTGTCGCGACTAAGCAGATTGAGGTGATCGAACTCGATGCCGACGCGCCCCGCCCGAGGCAGCGCCTGCTGGATCGCGACGAAGAAATTGTCGCGCTGCCAATCGGTGTACACGATGTTTTCGGTGCCCACGGTACGCCGCCATGGCTGGCCACCGTCAATGTTGGCGCTGATGGTCACCACCTTGTCCTGGGTCACCACCAGCCCATAATGACGGCCGAAGGCGCAATACAGAAAGTCGCTGTAGTAATTGATGTTGTGGTACGAGGTAAACACCGCCGCGTCGATGCCGTGGCGGGCCATGTAGGCCCGCAGCTTGGCCTGACGGTTCGCATACTCCTGAGCAGAGAAAGTCGGTGTGACTTTTTCGCCGTTCTTGATCTGAAGGGTCTTGGGCATGTGCATGGCATTTACCTGTGTCTGCGTCGATGATCAGAAGCCGCCAGCGGGCGGGTCGTTGAGGATCATTCGAACAGAAGCCGCCGCGTTGTTTTTGCGCGAATCCGACCTGTACTTGGCCAGATCCGCTGTAACGCGGTGCCGTGTCGCAGACGCTTGAACCAGATAGCAATTGCACAGCATCCCCGTTGGTGGGATAGTCGCGAATGTTAAACGTTCTCAATCAGTGCCTTATGCGAACCTCCCCTCACCTGTTGCTTGTCGAAGACGATTTCCGCTTACGCCACGACCTTGAACGGCACTTGGTGCAACGAGGATTTACCGTCACCACCTGTGTCGATGGCACCCAAGGGCTTGAGGCCCTGTGCGCTCAATCATTTGATCTGGTGCTGCTGGACATCTTGTTGCCCGGCATGGATGGCCTGAGCCTGCTCGAAGCCCTGCGCCTGCAACAAACGGTGCCGGTGATGCTGATGTCGGCGCTGGGCAACGAGCAAGACCGCATCAGCGGGTTTACCCGGGGGGCCGATGATTACCTGCCCAAACCTTTCAGCCTGGCGGAGCTCGATGCACGCACCGACGCGCTGCTGCGGCGCATGTCCATGCTCACGCAAGCGCCCGTGCCGACTCGCCACAGTGCCCTGAGCTACGATGACGCCGCACAAGATGTACTGCACGACGGTCTCCGGGCCGGGCTCACGGGGTCGGAGTTCCGCCTGCTGGTGACCTTGCGCGAACAGGCCGGGCAGGCTTTGAGCAAAGCCTTTTTGTACCAGCACGTATTGCACCGCATCTACACGCGACTGGATCGCGGTCTGGATGTGCATGTGTGCAACCTGCGGCGCAAACTGGCGGCCATTGGCGTGCACCATGTGCAGATACAATCGGTGCGCAGTCAGGGCTACATTCTGGTCGAGTCGGACCCCGCCTGATGCGTCGTCACCCGCTGCTGTGGAAGTTGGCGCTGTTACAAGTCAGCTTTTGCCTGTTGTTGACCTGGTTTATCTGGATCTGGGGTCTGTCGGCCGAACGCAGCACGTATTTCCTGTCGCCCCAAGAGCGCGCGTATTTGCAGGCATATGCCCGGCAGGCGCAGGACACTTGGCGCGAGCACGGCAGCGAGGGACTCGAACGCTTCACCGAACGCTTGTCCGCCCGTGAACAGACGTGGGTCGCGGTGCTCGGTCCGCAGCTCGAAAGTCTCAGCCGCACGCCCATCACGCCCGCGCATTACCAGCAACTGACGTTCATGCGCAAACTCGACTGGCCCATGAGTCGACGCCTGATGGACGAGTTGCCTTACGTGAGCATCCCGTTCCCGGACCATCCGGAACAGGGGCAACTGGTGCTTCAACTGCCCGAGCGTCTGCTGCCCAACGGCTTGACCGCCTGGACCCACGTCTTCAGCCACGGCGTCATGCCGACCCTGCTCGCGGCCCTGCTTGGCCTGGTGCTGTATCGACATTTAGTGGTGCCACTCAATCGACTGCGTGATCGCGCCGACGCATTGCGCGCCGACGACCTGGACAGCGAAGCGCCGCTGCCCCTGATCCACCGCCGCGACGAACTGGGCGAATTGGCGCACGCCTTTGAACACATGGCCAGCCGCTTGCGCAACAGCCTCAACCAGCAACGCTTGTTGCTGCGCACCCTGTCGCACGAACTGCGTACCCCGCTGGCACGCTTGCGTATCGCCCATGACAGCCAACTGCCGCCCCTGCAATTGCGCCAACGGCTGGACCGCGAAATCGATGACATGCAGCGGTTGCTCGAAGACACCCTCAACCTCGCCTGGCTCGACACCGAACGCCCGCAGCTCGCCCGAGAACCCGTGTTGGTGCTGTCGGTGTGGGAAGCCCTGCGCGAAGACGCCTGTTTTGAAAGCCAGTGGCCCGCTGAACGCCTGCCCTGCCTGCTGGGCACTGACTGTTGCGTCAACGTTAACCTCGACAGCTTGGCCCAAGCGCTGGAAAACCTGCTGCGCAACGCCATTCGCTATTCACCGTTGCAAGGCACGGTGACGCTGAGCGGCTGGCGTGAAGGCGATGCGTGGCATTTGTGCCTGAAAGACGAAGGCCCCGGCGTGGCCCCTGAAGACCTTGACACCCTGTTTGTACCCTATCAGCGCCTGCCCGACTGCATAGGCGAAGGGTTCGGGCTGGGGCTGGCCATTGCCCAGCGGGCCATCGAACTGCAACAAGGCCGGTTGTGGGCCACCAATGGCCATCCCGGTTTGTGCATGCACCTGTTGCTGCCGGCTGCGCTGAATGAGTGAACCGTTGCCAGAGTGGACTCATCAGTCAAATGCCTCGGACATCGGATGGTACGCAGGGTGCAAGAGCAGCAGCCAGGGCCCATGGCGCGCAAGTGTTTAGAAAGTTAATGCGCTTTACTCTCAATTAGCAGTCATTATCATTCGTAATCTTCTTGTATCAGGCTGTCTCGGAGATCGCTGATGTCGTTACGTGTGTTGCGCCCTATCGCCCCTTTTGTGTTGTCCGGTTGCTGGTTGTTGAGCGCCGCGGTGCAGGCTGCCAATGAGGATGAAGTCACCTCCGCGCCCGCGCTTGAGCTGGGCAATACCCATGTGGTGGCCACCGCGCAGGAAGAAACCCGGCAGGCCCCCGGCGTGTCAGTGATCACGGCTGAAGACATCAAGAAGCGACCCCCGGCCAACGACCTGTCGCAGATCATCCGCACGATGCCCGGCGTCAACCTCACGGGGAATTCAACCAGCGGCCAGCGCGGCAATAACCGGCAGATCGACATTCGCGGCATGGGCCCGGAGAACACGCTGATTCTGGTGGACGGCAAGCCAGTCAACAGCCGCAATTCCGTTCGCTATGGCTGGCGTGGTGAGCGGGACAGCCGTGGCGATACCAACTGGGTGCCTGCCGATCAAGTGGAACGCATCGAGGTGTTGCGCGGCCCGGCGGCGGCCCGGTATGGCAACGGCGCTGCCGGTGGCGTGGTGAATATCATCACCAAACAGGCCGGGGCCCAAACCCATGGTGATGTGACGGTGTACAGCAGCTTCCCCCAACACAAGGATGAAGGCGCTACAAAGCGCATGAACTTCGGCCTCAATGGCCCGCTGACCGAGAACCTCAGTTACCGCGTGTACGGCAACATCGCCAAGACCGATCCGGATGACTGGGACATCAACGCCGGCCACGAATCCGTGCGTACTGGCAATCAGGTCGGCACGTTGCCCGCAGGCCGCGAAGGCGTACGCAACAAAGACGTCAACGGTCTGTTGAGTTGGCGCATGACCCCCGAGCAGACCCTCGATGTCGAAGCGGGCTTCAGCCGCCAGGGCAACCTCTACACCGGCGATACGCAGAACACCAACAGCAACGCCACGGTGAAGAAGATGCTCGGTCATGAGACCAATCGCACCTACCGCGAAACCTATGCCCTGACCCATCGCGGCGAGTGGGATTTTGGCAGCAGCATGGCGTTCATCCAGTACGAAAAAACCCGAAACTCGCGCCTCAATGAAGGGCTGGCCGGGGGGACTGAAGGGATTTTCAGCGACACCCATTTCTACACCGCGGTGCTGCGTGATCTGACGGCTCACGCCGAGGTCAACCTGCCGTTGCAGGCCGGGCTCGACCAGACCCTGACCCTGGGCACCGAGTGGACCGAACAAAAGCTCGATGACCCGAGTGCCACGACTCAAACCACCAGTGAAGGCGGTTCGGTGGGCGGCCTGAGCAGTAGTAACCGCAGTACCGCGTCGTCGGCGCGTATTTTCTCGCTGTTTGCCGAAGACAATATCGAGCTGTTCCCCGGCACCATGCTCACCCCTGGGCTGCGGCTGGATCACCATAACGTCGTGGGGGACAACTGGAGCCCGTCGCTGAACCTGTCCCACGCACTGACCGACACCCTGACGCTCAAGGCCGGTATCGCCCGCGCGTACAAAGCACCGAACCTGTACCAGCTCAACCCCGATTACTTGCTGTACAGCCGTGGCCAGGGTTGCTACGGCCAAAGCACCAGTTGCTACCTGCAGGGCAACGCCGACCTCAAGGCCGAAACCAGCGTCAACAAGGAACTGGGCATCGAGTACACCGACAACGGCGTGGTCGCGGGGCTGACCTATTTTCGCAATGACTACAAAAACAAGATCGAGTCAGGCCTGAGCCCGATTGGCCAGGCCACAGGCGGCAGCGGTTCGTACGCCAATGCCGCCATCTACCAGTGGGAAAACGTGCCCAAGGCACTGGTCGAAGGCCTCGAAGGCACGCTGACATTGCCGCTGGCTGAACAACTGACGTGGACCAATAACTTCACCTACATGCTGCAATCGAAGAACAAACAGACCGGTGATTACCTGTCCGTCACGCCCCGCTACACCTTGAATTCGATGCTGGACTGGCAAACCACTGAGGACCTGTCGCTGCAACTGAGCGTGGCCTGGTACGGCAAACAAACGCCGAAAAAATATGATTATCACGGCGACCGCGTCACCGGCACCGCCAACAACCAGCTCTCGCCCTACGCCATCGCCGGTTTAAGTGGCACCTACGCGATTACCCGCAACCTGAGTGTGACCGCGGGCGTGGAGAACCTGTTTGACAAGCGCCTGTACCGCGAAGGCAACGCCCAGGGCGTCAACAACATCGAAGGCGCAGGCGCAGCCACCTACAACGAGCCGGGGCGCACGCTCTACACCAGCCTGACCGCTTCGTTCTGACCCTGACGAGACAGCCCGATGAAACACCTCACACGCCCTCTGGTGCTGCTGCTTGCCCTCGTCTTGCCGGGGTACGCGGCGCACGCACGGCCAGCGCCTGACCAGCCCATGGACACCCGACTGCTGCAACGTACGGACCTGGCATATCGCTTCAGTCGCTTGCTGATCGACTCGGCGGACGGTCAGCGGCATTACCAGTTGTGGATCGGTCGCCCTGTGACACCGGCGCCCAAGGGCGGTTTCCCGGTGCTGTGGATGCTCGACGGTAACGCTGCGGTCGGTGCGCTGGATGCCGAACTGCTGAGCCAATTGGCCCACGGCAAGGCGCCACTGCTGGTGGCCGTGGGTTACGACACGCCGTTGCGCATCGAGCGCACCGCCCGTACCTATGACTACACACCGCCGCGCCCAGGGCTCACAGACCAGACCGACCCGCTGACCGGACAGCCCAGTGGCGGTGCCGACGTGTTCCTTGACCTGTTGCGTGATCGTCTACTGCCTGCGGTGGCTGCCAAGGCACCGATCAACCGTGAACAACAAGCCTTGTGGGGCCACTCCTACGGCGGCTTGCTGGTGTTGCACGCCCTGCGCACCCGCCCTGGCGAGTTTGCTGACTATGCGGCGGCCAGCCCTTCACTCTGGTGGGGGGACGGCATCGTGGCCAAACAGCTGAACGACTTGAAAACCCGCAAAGCGGACCCTAAAACCCGGTTGCTGTTGATGCGCGGCACGGATGAACCCGGCAATCCGCGAGGGCCGGTCGTTGGCCCGCCGGCCCGGCTGATGCAGCAGTTGACCACGGATATGCAGGGCGTTGCAGGGCTGAGTGTGGACTATCACCCGTTCACCGGCATGAGCCACGGCCAGACCCTGCCAGCCTCGCTGCGCTATGTGATGCACCGGTTGTATATCGAGTAATCGCTGGCGACCTGACCGGGATCACAGGTTGTTTTCGCGATTCCCGATAAACTCCGGCCCCCCTGAAACCCCAAGGAGGGCCGGTCTTCAGTCTCACCCACAACGGATTGATGAATGGAGTAAACCCGTGAAGAACTGGCACTGCCTCGTCGGTATCTTGCTGATTACAACACTGACACTGCTGCTGGAAATCCCCGCCGACACTTGGCTCACTTCCGCCACCCTGAGCTTGATTCTCGGGACCACGGCGCTGGCCTACATGGCCGTTTCCTGCCTGTTGGCCAGCCGCTGGCGAGTCGTTGAACACCTGTTCGGCGGCCTCGACCGCGTCTATGACACCCACAAATGGCTGGGGATCTGGGCGCTGGTGTTCGCCTCCTACCACTTGGTGTTCAAGGCCAACCTCGATGTGTGGAACAGCGTGCCCATCATGGAGTTGTCCAAATACTGGACACGCATGGTGCGCCAGTTGAGCTATGTGGCACTGGGCATGATTGTGCTGCTCGCCCTGAACCGCAACATCCCCTACAGCGTTTGGCGCTGGTGGCACAAGTTGTCCGGCCCGCTGTTTCTGATTGTCATCCTGCACTGGCTGAGCTTCAAATCCCCCATCACCCTGTTCAGCCCGGCAGGCATCTGGCTCAGCGTACTCTGCGCCCTTGGCGTAGTGGCGGCGCTCTACAAACTACTGCTCTACCCCTTTGTCGCCCGTGCCGGTGAATACCGGGTAATCGAGGTGAGCAGCGAGAAAGCGGCGTTGCACCTGACCTTCGCTCCGATAGGCAAAGGCTTTGACTTCAAGGCCGGTCAGTTTGCGTTTTTGTCCTTCAAGGAAAAGGGCTTGCGTGAGCCCCACCCGTTCACCATTGCCTGTGCCCACCGCGAAAACGGACAGCTTGAATTTGTGATCCGGGCCTTGGGGGACTACACCAAAACACTGCGTGAGCGCGTCAAGGTCGGCATGGTGGCCGACATCTACGCGCCCTACGGCCACTTCAAACGCCCGAGCGGCGCGGCAAAAGAGATCTGGATTGGTGCTGGGGTCGGCATTTCGCCTTTTATCGCCTGGCTGCAAGACCCCTTGGGCGAGCGGTTCGACAAAGCGACCCTGATCTACTGCTTCAACCCCGCCCGTGCCTTCCCGCCGGCCGAACAATTGCAGGGCGTGGCCGAACAACGGGGGGTGCAGTTCATGGCCAATAGCGGCGGGACTGCGCAATTGGCAGATCACTTGCGTCAGCTGTTGACCCACACCGCACCTGAGTCTGTGCACATCAGCTTCTGCGGACCTAAGGGGCTGCTGCAACGGGTGCGTGAACTGATGCGCGAACACGGTGTGCCTGCGCAGAACCTGCACGTGGAACTGTTCGAGTTTCGCTGAGTGTGGCGAGACCGGGGGCGCTGCGCAGGCAGCGCCTTTTTTGTAGGCACCGCGTGGCGATTGATGCTAAAAAGCCGCCCTCCGCTATCCCGTGCATAGCGTCCAGAGCCACGCTCACGTGTTTGAAATCACCAGTTACATCGGGCTGTTCCTCGCCGCATTGGGCGCGGCATCGTTATTGCCCCTGCAATCTGAAGCGGTGCTGGTGGGGATGCTGCTGTCTGCCCCGTACAGTGTGACGTTGCTGTTGCTCGTGGCCACCGCTGACAATGTCTTGGGCTCGGTCTTGAATTGGCTGTTGGGGCGCTCGGTCGAGCGCTTTCGTGACAAACGCTGGTTTCCTGTGAGCGCGGCCAAACTGGAGCGAGCGCAGCGGTTTTACTTGCGTTATGGGCACTGGTCGCTGCTGTTGAGCTGGGTGCCGGTCATTGGCGACCCCTTGACGCTGATCGCCGGGGTGATGCGCGAACCGCTGTGGCGCTTTGTGCTGATTGTGACGCTGGCCAAAGGAGCGCGCTATGCACTGTTAACCGCCCTCACGCTGGGGTGGATCAACGCTTGACGTGAGGCGAACGCAAGGTAATCAGCGTGATTTCTGCCGGGCGTCCCAGGCGAATCGGGAAGCCGTTCCACAACCCGGTGCCATTACTGACATAAAGCTGCATGCCCTCTACGTCATAAAGCCCCGAGACAAACCCCTGATTGGCCCATTGCGCCAGCAGGTGCGGTCCCCAGATTTGACCACCATGGGTGTGACCCGACAGTTGCAGGTCAACGCCCTGCCGGGCGTTGGCCACGGCACCAATCGGGCGATGGCTCAGCAGTATCACCGGCGCCTGCTCGGGAGCATCGCGCAACGCCCCTGCCACGTCGGGCAACGGCAGGCGCAGCGGTGAAGCCGCCTTGTCGGTGATACCGGCAAGCACCAGTTGGCGACCGTTATGGCTCACCAGCACGTGACGGTTGAGCAACATCTGCACCCCCAACTGCTCGAACACCGGCAACCAGTGCACATAGTCGACGTAATACTCGTGGTTGCCCGGGATGGCGAACACCCCATAGCGGGCACGCAACTGTTGCAGTGGTTTCACATCATCGGCACGGGCATACGGGGTGCCGTCCACCAGGTCGCCGGTGATCAGGGTCACATCCGGTTGCAGGGCATTGGTTTTATCGACCACTGCCTGCATCCAGGGCGCTTGCAACAGTCGGCTGGCGTGCAGGTCGGTCAATTGCACCAGGCGCAAGCCATCCATTTCCGGGGGCAGATGCGCCAGGGTGATGTCCATCGTTTTCACATCCGGCACGCGGATCGCTTGCCACACGCCCAGCAGTGCCAAGCCGACGCTAACGATGCCCAACGCGGCATTCAGGCGTCGATTGCGCCACAGCGCGCGCCCCTGCGCACGTGACACCAGCCACATCAACAGGCCAATTCCGTCGCGCACCAACAACAGCAGCGCCAGCACGATCAGGCTGCCAAACGCCCAACCCAATGCCATCAGCACCTCGCCGGGTATCTCAGGCGAAGCCATGCTGCCAAACCTGATTCGGGTGATCAGATGATGCTCGGCCACCAGTAACAGCAGCACGCCCAACACGCATTTGCTTGGCGTGCTGACCCGCATTGGCCCGATGAAACGTGCGATGACATACAACGCGATCAGTGCCGTAACCCCATGAAACATGCGTTATTCCTTGTCAAATTTCAGTGTGCGATCGCGATACTTTAGACCACCCCCTGTGATGGTATGTGTCTATACCTTTACGCTTCCAACGGAATGGGAGCGCAAGCGCAGTCGGACACGAAACCCTCCTGCTGACTAATGGTCTGCCTCGGTTGTTTATTTTTAAGTGCACCGCCTTACTTGCCTGTGAAACGCAGGTTTTTGGACGAGCTCAGGTATCTCCGACCTTGGAGAGGTGTACCTACCTCCAATCAACCCGCAGCTTTAATGCGAATGCCCGCCTTCGTCCGTGGGCAACGGGATGATCTGTGCAGCGCCATGCCGCACCCCGCGTTCGGCCATCACCTGGCGCGTCAGTGCGGTGACGTGTTTGATCGAGCCCTTGAGTACCGACACTTCCATGCATTTGCCCTGATCGAGGTGCACGTGCAGGGTCGACAAGGTCAGGTCGTGATGTTCGTGAAAGGCACTGTTCAATCGTTTGGACAGCTCGCGGGTGCCATGGTCGTACACGTAACTCAGGGTAGCCACGCAGGTGTCGTCGGGGTTTGCCGCCTCCGGCTCCAGCAGTCCGGCGCGTAATAAATCCCGAATCGCCTCCGATCGCCCTTGATAACCATGGGTGGTGACGCGCTCATCAATAACCGCCAACAAGGCGTCGTCCAAGGAGATGGTGACTCTTTGCATGGATCTTGCCTCGCGTTTATGAACTTTTCACATAGACTTCATACCCATTGCATGAAATCCAAAATGCCATCATTAGAGGGAGCGCCAGTTTGAAGCAGCCGTCGATGAAAAAGAAGCTTGGCCTGTGGCTACTCGGATGCTGCCTCTCAAGCGGCATCGCACCCAGCCACGCTGCGGACGATGCGCCGACGCTGACTTACTCCTAGCCCACCAATGCAGGGCCGCTTGACCCACGAGGGTACTCGCCCAATCAGATGTACGCCCAAGCCATGGTCTATGAGCCGCTGGTGCGTTACACCCGGTCGGGGCAGCTGGAACCGTGGCTTGCCACGCACTGGACGGTGTCTGCCGACGGCAAGACGTACACCTTTACCCTGCGCGAAGGCGTGACTTTCAGTGATGGCAGCCCGTTCACTGCCGCGGCCGCCAAAGCCAACGTCGACGCAGTGCTGGCCAATGCCAAACGCCATCAGTGGATGGAACTGGTGAGCACCCTTGATCGCGTCGAGGCCCCGGACGCGCGCACGTTGGTGCTGGTCCTCAAGCACCCTTATTACCCGACCTTGATGGAACTGGCCCAGGTGCGTCCGCTGCGTTTTGGTGCGCCCAACGCCCAAAAAGGGGCACCTGTGGGCACCGGCCCGTGGAAACTGGTCGAGACCCGACGCGGCGAATACGACCGGTTTGCCCGTAATGACCAGTATTGGGGTGATAAACCTGCTTACGGCTCGGTGTTGGTGAACGTCATTTCTGACCCCGACAGCCGCGCCATCGCCCTGCAAACCGGTGTCATCGACCTGATCCAAGGCGCCGATGGCGAGATTTCGTCCGGCACCTTCGTGCGTTTGCGGGACGCCGGGTTCAAAACCGCGCTCTCGGCGCCTTTGGCCACCCGGCTGGTCGCGATGAATACTGCGCGCGTGCCGACCAACGAGTTGGCCGTGCGCCAGGCGATCAACCAGGCCGTGGACAAGGACACCCTGATCGCCAAGGTGCTGTACGGGCTTGAACCGCGTGCCGATGCGCTGTTTTCCAACAACCTGCCGTACACCGACCTGGGCCTTAAAGCGCTGGGTTTCGACCGGCAACAAGCCCGCGAGCGTTTGCAAACCGCAGGCTGGACGCTACCGCCAGGCAAAACCATACGGGAAAAAGACGGCCAGCCGCTGAGCGTGGAGTTGGTATTTCTGGGCACCAGCGCGTTGCAAAAAAGCCTGGCCGAGATCATTCAGGGTGAACTGGCCAAGGTCGGGATGCAGGTGCAATTACGCGCCGAAGAAGACGGCGCATTGGTGCAGCGGCAACGTGAAGGCCGCTTCGGCATGATTTTCGCCGACACCTGGGGCGCGCCGTATGACCCGCATTCGTTTGTCAGTTCGATGCGCTATGCCGGCCATGCCGATTACATGGCCCAGCGCGGCTTGCCGATGAAAGACGCCATCGACCGAAAAATTGCTCAGGTACTGGGTGAGACCCGCGAAAAACAACGTGCCGAAGGTTATCGCGACATCCTCACCACGCTCCACGAGCAGGCGGTGTATTTGCCGATTTCCTACCTCACGGCCATCAGTGTGAGCCGCCCCACGGTCGACAATGTGCAGTTTGGCAGCACGCTGTTTGACGTGCCGTTCGATGTCATGCGTCCAGCCAGCGGGAAGCCTTGAACCATGTTGCGATATATCGCGTTACGTCTGATCTTGCTGGTTCCGGTGCTGCTGGGGGTGTCGCTGATTGTGTTCCTCCTCTTGCACATGGGCAACGGCGACCCGGCGCTGGACTACCTGCGCCTGTCACAAATCCCGCCCACGGATAGCGCACTGGTCGAAGCGCGACAGGCGCTCGGGCTGGATCGCCCGTTGCCTGAGCAATACCTGAGCTGGGTATGGAACGCGCTGCATCTGGACTTCGGCGTGTCGTATATCACCGGCCGGCCGGTGCTGGATGACGTGCTCTACTACCTGCCCGCCACCCTGCAATTGGGCGCTCTGGCGCTGCTGGTCACACTGGCGCTGAGCATTCCTTTGGGGCTGGCCGCCGCCCGCTGGCAGGGCAAATGGCCCGATCACGTGGTGCGCTTCGTGACCTTTATCGGCGTGTCGATGCCCAATTTCTGGCTGGCATTCTTGCTGATTGCCCTGCTCTCGCTGTGGCTCGGCTGGCTACCGCCTATGGGCCGCGGCGGCCCGGCGCACCTTGTCATGCCGGTACTGGCGATTGCGCTGATGTCGATGTCAATCAACGCCCGTCTGTTGCGCGCCAGCCTGCTGGACGTGCGGCAACACCGCCATGTGTTTTATGCCCGTGCCCGCGGCCTGAATGAGCGCCGGGTGTGGCGTGATCACATACTGCGCAACGCGTGGATGCCGCTGGTCACCGCCACCGGCATGCACATCGGCGAACTGCTCGGTGGCGCACTGGTGATTGAAACGATCTTTGCCTGGCCCGGCGTCGGCCGCTTCGCCGTGAGCGCCGTGCTTAACCGCGACTTCCCGGTGATGCAGTGCTTCACCTTGCTGCTGACCACATTGTTGGTGCTGTGCAATCTGGTGGTGGATATCTGTTATGCGTGGCTCGACCCGCGCACACGCTTAGCGGGGGTGATGGCATGACGGCGATAGCGGCAACAACCCTGCCCCGCCCCCGGCGCGGGCTGCACGTGGGGCTGGCACTGGTCGCGCTGCTGTTGCTCATGGCGCTGCTCGGTCCCTGGCTGTCGCCTTACGACCCGACGCTGGTCAACCTCGACGACCGCCTGCTGCCTGCCAGCTCGGCTCACTGGCTGGGCACCGATCATCTGGGTCGCGATGTGTTGTCGCGCTTGATCGTCGGCACCCGGCTGTCGTTGGGCAGCGTGGTGCTGACCCTCGGGCTGGTGTTGATTCTCGGGGTGGTGATCGGCGGCATTGCGGGGGTTATCGGCGGCAAGCTGGACATGTTCCTCATGCGCCTGTGCGACATGTTCCTGACCTTTCCGACGCTGGTGCTGGCGTTCTTTCTGATCGCTGTGCTTGGCACCGGGCTGACCAACGTCATCATTGCCATCGCCCTGTCGCACTGGGCCTGGTATGCGCGGATGGTGCGCGGCATGGTGATCGCCCAGCGCAATCGCGACTACGTCCTGGCCTCGCGGCTGGCCGGTGCCTCGCGCCTGACCCGCTTGCGCCAGCACATCATGCCCAACGTGGTCGGGCAATTGCTGGTACTGGCCTCAATGGACATCGGGCACATGATGCTGCACGTGTCCGGGTTGTCCTTCCTTGGCCTGGGGGTGAGCCCGCCGACCCCTGAATGGGGCGTCATGATCAATGATTCCAAGGAGTTCATCTGGACTCACCCGCAACTGCTGCTGTGGCCGGGGCTGATGATTTTCCTCGCGGTGATGGCGTTCAACCTGTTGGGCGATGCCTTGCGCGATCGCCTCGACCCCGGCGTGCTGGCGGAGATCAAGGAATGAAGGACACATTGACACTGCAAGGGCTGACCCTCCGTCATCAGCAGCGCACGCTGGTGGACGGGATCGACCTGACCCTCAGCGCAGGCAGTATTCATGGGCTGGTAGGGGGCAGCGGCTCGGGCAAGTCGCTGACCTGTGCCGGGATCCTCGACCTGCTGCCACCCGGCGTGCAGCGCAGCGCGGGCATATTGCACCTGGACGGCCACCGCGTAGATCCGGCCCGACTGCGCGGGCGGGACGTGGCGCTGGTGGTGCAGAACCCGCGCAGTGCGTTCAACCCGGTGCGTTCATTACGCCACCATGCGCTGGAAACCCTCGACACCCGCCATGTCCGCGGCAGCGAAGCGCACCGCCTGATCTTCGACACCGTGCGCGAAGTGGGGCTCGAAGACGCCGATCGTGTGCTGGATTCGTTTGCCTTTCAGCTCAGCGGCGGCATGTTGCAACGCATGATGATTGCCCTGGCGCTGCTGGCCGACAGCCGTTTCTTGCTGGCCGACGAGCCCACCAGCGATCTAGACGTGGTGGCGCAGGCACGTTTTCTCGACCTGCTGGAGCGGCTGGTAGTCGATCGCAACCTCGGCGTGTTGCTGGTCACCCACGACATGGGCGTGGTGGCGCGCAGTTGCGATCAGGTCAGCGTCATGGCCCACGGCCGAATCGTCGAACAGGTCGATGTGCACCGCTTGTTCGAATCCCCCCACAGCCCTGAAGCGCAGACGTTGCTGGCCGCGCACCGCACCTTGACCCGGGAGGCCTACGCGCCATGAGTTTTCTCCAGATACGCGACGTCAGCCACGGCTATACCGCGGGCGGCCTGTTCAGCAAACGGCATCGGGTCGACGTGTTACGCGGGCTGAACCTTGACTTGATCGAAGGGCAGAACCTCGGTTTGTTGGGCAGCAGTGGCAGCGGCAAAAGCACCCTCGCCCGCCTGCTCATGGGGCTGGAAAGCCCTGACCAGGGCACTGTTACATTCCGTTCAGCGCCGCTCACCGGCCCCGGCAAAGCGTTTTTGCAACAGGTGCAAATGGTGTTTCAGGACGCCCTCAGTGCCTTCAACCCGCAACGCAGCATCGGCTGGAGCATTGCCGAGCCCTTGCGGCATTTGGCGGGCATGGGTGAAGCGGCGTGCAAGGCACGGGTAGAACAGTTGCTGCGTCAGGTCAAACTGCTGCCTTGTGACGGCGACAAAATCCCCACGCAACTCAGTGGTGGCCAGTTGCAGCGCGCCGGGATTGCCAGGGCGCTGTCAGTGGCGCCCAAACTGATCATCCTTGACGAAGCCCTGTCCAACCTCGACCGCGTCTTACAGGTGCAAATCCTGGAACTGCTGGCGGACATCCGCCGCGAATCGGGCACCGGTTTTGTGCTGATTACCCATGACTTGAGCCTGATCAAGCATTTCTGCCAGCGCGTGGTGGTGCTGGCAGAAGGCACGTTAGTGGAAGACCGTGAAGTCACGCCGCACCTGTATTTTGAACACCCGGCGGCGGCCCAGCTGCAAGCTGCGGTTTTACCCGCCCGGCCCCGGCGTGCGCAGCCCGGCCCGGCCGCACCGCACCGCTCCCCCACGACCACGGTTGGCGAGCGTCAGGCGTGAAGCCCCGCTACAGGGGCGTCTGCGGCTCGCACGATTACTCGGCTGGCGGGGTGTGCTCGGGCGAACGGCTGATGCGGTACATGCTCACGCAGTAAATGGCCAAGGCCACGCCTGCCAATCCACCGCCCGTGACGCCGATGTAAGAAAAGCCCGCGTGCACGCCCACCCAGCTACCCAACAGTGCGCCACCGCCGATGCCGATGTTGTAGATGCCGGAGAACATGGCCATGGCCACGTCCGTGGCGTCCGGCGCCAGCGACAGCACCCGCGACTGCAAGGCCAGGCCGAAACACATGATGGCCATGCCCCAAAACAGGCTGAGGGTTGCCAAATACGCCTCGTTGCCGCTCAGCGGCAACAGCAGTGCCAGGCACAGCGCCAGCACCGACACCGCAGCGATCAGGAAGCGCTGCGGGCTGTGGCGATGCAGCACGCTGAACAGCAGCGAACCGATGATCCCGGCGCCACCGAACAACAGCAGGATGAGGGTCACCACATTGCCACTCAACCCGGCCACGGTCTGAATAAACGGCTCGATGTAGCTGTACGCAGTGAATTGCGCCGTGACCACCAGCGCGGTCAGGATGTACACCGCCACCAACGCCGGACGCTTGAACAACACCGGCAAACTGCGCAACGAACCGGAGTTCTGGCTGGGCAGCAACGGCAGACTGCGGGCCAGCCAAAACACCAGCGCCACCGCCAGACCGGCAATCACCAGAAAGGTCGTGCGCCAGCCCATCGCCTCGCCCAGCAAGCGGCCAAGGGGAATCCCCAAGACCATGGCCAGCGACGTGCCCGTGGCCAACAACCCCAGCGCCTGCACTTGCTTGCCTTCTGGCGCCAGGCGTACCGCCAGCGAAGCCGTAATCGACCAGAACAACGCATGGGACAACGCTACCCCGATCCGGCTGAGCAACAGAATGCCAAAGTTGGACGCCACACTGGACAGCACGTGACTGGCGATGAACATGGCAAACAGGATCAACAGCAACTTGCGGCGCTCGACGTTGCGTGTCAGCAGCATGATCGGCAGTGACGTCAACGAGACAATCCAGGCGTAGATCGTCAGCATCAGCCCGACACTGGCTGTGGTCATGTCAAAACTGGCGCCAATGGCGCTCAACAGCCCCACAGGCACGAATTCCGTGGTGTTGAACACAAATGCGGCCAGCGCCAGTGCGATGACCGGTTGCCAATTGGCAGAGGGTGTAACGTTGGGAGTGTTCATTTAAAGGATGTATGACTCGCTATCGAAGGTCTGACAAGGCCCTGACTCGGGCGCCCCGGCACGCACGTTTTGCATACACAACACGTGCCATGCACGCGATTGCGGCCCGAAGCAAAACAGGGCGGCATTCTATAGGCTTCTCACAGCGCCGTTCGTGCACTTGGATCCGGGCGGCGAGGCATTTTGTCACACTACACCTGTTGCAGTTGCATCGTTTCAGCGGATTACGGCGCCATCCATCCCGTGCAGGAAGTGCCGGATTCAATGCCCCGGAGATGCTACCCTGCGCGCCTCAAAGATCTGGCCATCAGCCAGACACCTATCGACCTGTGCACACACACACGCAGGCTGGCGTCTTCGCGAGCCTGTGCGTGCGCGCCAGGGCGGGACGTTCAGGAGTTTTCATGGGTAAGCCTTTGCCGCGTTTTGCGTTCACGACCTTGAGTGTCAGCCTGCTGCTTGCCAGCGCTTTTCAGACGGCGCAGGCCAGCCAAACCGAGCTGCCCGCCATTTCAGTCACCGGCGAAGACAGCCTCGGGTATCAGGCAGACACCGCGTCGGTGGGCGAGTTTGACGCGGCGCCCTTGCTGGACACCCCGGCGGCTGTTTCGGTCTTCACCCAAGCGCTGATTCAGGATCAACAGGCACGCCTGCTCAGCGATGTGTTGAAAAATGATGCCTCCGTGGGCGAAAGCTACGCCCCCATCGGTTACTACCAGAACTTCGTGGTGCGCGGTTTCTCCCTGAACGCGGCCAGCAGCTACGCGATCAATGGGCGCACCATCACCGGCGAGCAAAACGTCGGCCTTGAAAACAAACAGCAAGTGGAATTGCTCAAGGGCCTGTCTGGCCTGCAAAGCGGAGTGTCGGAGCCTGGCGGGCGGGTCAACTACGTGACCAAGCGCGCCGCCGATGTGCGCTCGGTGACGGTGTCCACCGACGACCGCGGCAGCGGCTACATTGCCACCGACGTCGGCGGTTGGTTCGGCAGCGAACAACAATTTGGCTTGCGGGCCAATGTGGCCCATGAAGACATTCATTCTTACGTTGAACACGCCAACGGCCAGCGTGATTTCATGTCCCTGGCGTTCGACTGGAACATCAGCCCCGATGCGCTCTTACAACTGGATGTCGAGTACCAGACCCAGGAACAGCGCTCGGTGCCCGGCTACCAACTGCTGGGCGGCACCGAACTGCCCCACGGCGCGTCCCCCAAAAAACTGCTCGGCCATCAAAGCGGCTCCAAGCCCGTCACCCTCGACTCATTGAACCTCAATGGCCGTTTTGAGTACCGCTTCAGTGACAACTGGAAAGGCAACCTCAGTGCGTCGCGCAGCAAGGTGGTGATCGATGACTACAGCGCCTTTGCCTGGGGCGGTTGTTCGCAAGGGACGGCGTGTTCGCAAGGCAACTATTTCACCCCGGCAGGCGGCTACGACATTTACGACTTCCGCAGCCCCGACGACACCCGGCGCAATGACGAAGCCCAGGCCACCCTGAGCGGCGCCTTCAACACCGGGGCATTAGACCATGAGCTGACAGTGGGCAGCAGCGCATTGCGGCGCGTCGTTAATAATCGCGAGCAAATCATGGAATGGGTCGGCAGCGGCAACATCGATGCCGAACCTGAGCAGTTCCCCCGCTACACCGGCGCCCTGAACGACAGCCACCGTCGTCTCGACAGCCGCCAGTACGGGGTGTTTTTCAACGACCGCATCCGCTTCAACGAACAGTGGCACACCGTACTGGGCGCGCGCGAAGTGCGTCTGGACGAAAAGGCCTTCGACAGCACCGGCGTCACCACCCGCCACACCCAACGCTATGCGTTCTTGCCACAGGCAGCGTTGATCTATAAACCGCTGAATAACCTGTCGCTGTACACCCGTTACAGCAAAGGCTTGTCGCTGGGCGGCACGACGCCCTGGTTTGCCACCAATGCTCCCGACATCCTGCCCCCCAGCGTGTCGCGGCAAATCGAAGCCGGGATCAAGTACGACTGGCAACGCCTGAGCCTCAGCGCGACGCTGTTTCAGTTGCGCCAGGGGTACCAGTACGCGCAACCGGACGGCGCCGGGAAGTTCACCTACGTGCAACAGGGCGAGCAAAAAAATACTGGGCTGGAGCTGGCAGCCAATGGCCACGTGACTCCGCGTTTACAGGTGGCTGCCAGTGTCGCGGCGATCCGCGCGCGGGTGTCGGGCAGCGGCACCCCGGCCTACGAAGGGCACCAAACCCTTAACGTCCCCACCCTGCGTGCCAGCCTGTATGGCGACTACGCCCTGCCCTGGGTCGATGGCCTGGCATTGCTCGGCGGTGTGCAGTACAGCGGTAAAAAATACGCCAACCCACAAGGCAACGTGGAGGCCGCCAGCTATGCGGTGTTCAACATCGGGAGCCGCTACAGCACCCGTATCGACGGTTACGACACCGTGTTCCGACTGACCGTCGACAACCTGTTCGACACGCGTTACTGGCGCGACGTGGGTGATTACATGGGCGACAACTATGTGTTCCAGGGCGCACCGCTGACCGCCCGTTTGAGTGCTTCGGTCAACTTTTAACGCAAATTAGCCCCGTTATTGGCCACTCAACCGGCATCGCCCGCGAACATCTATCTACCGCGTGCCTTGAGTCAAAACCTCTTACGGTCATGTTTCGAACATTGACGGTAAGAGGCTGACTGTGAACCCCACCACTGAACAAACCCTAGAGCGCATCACGCTGTATGAGCTCGCCGATAACATCGGTCTGATGTATGTGAACCGCAGTGAGACCGTGGCGGCCTCATTGGCTATCGAGCTGATCAGCCATGTACTGGCGCAGCTGGGCACACACACGCTCACCGATGAGCAGTGCGCAAGCCCGTCTTTCCTGCTGATGCTGGCGACCGAAGGGGCAGTTAAAGCCTCCGTGGCCACCTTGTTGGCCGTGCCACAGGGCACGGTTACCCATAACGATGTCAGCGCATTGCTGTTAAAACTGGCCAATCAGGTCTGGGCCTTCCACGCCGGGCATATCAATTACCCTGGAACACAGCCCGGACCCGCGCAACGCGCTCAGTTCAAGTCCGCGCTGGTTACAACCCTCTCCACTCTGCCCCACAGCCCTACGACCACCCTCACGTTTATCGCCAACCTGCTGGACCGGCACTGCACGCGCACCACTCAAAAGCTGTTGATCGATTCGCTGACCGTCTATGACGCAACGTCTTCTTTACTGTCCGCTCAGCCCTCGCTCACGGAGTGTTTGCTGGCTGAACTGCGCGCTGTCTTTACCGACCTGCCTGCGACACTTGCAGTGCCTGATCTGAACAGTCTGTGGTTCGTCACCCCGTCAGCTACGAGCCAGCCAGATACAACGTTGGCAGCCCTGATACAGCGCCTCTTGTCCGGGGAGCCTGACACGCAGCCAGCCGATAACAACCGGGTTCTGCGCTACCGCACACCACACGCGTCGACCGCGTTCTCGCAACTGCCCATCACTGAGGTGCAATACCGGCGCTTTACCGCACGGATGCAGACACTCGGCGCGGTGTATGTCGAGGCCTTGAAGGCGTACTGGGCCAGCCCCGCGTACAACAACGGCGTGACCAGCGCCTCCAAACAAGACGTGTACGCCGAGCATCTGGCCTCACAGCTGCAAACCGAGCTGCGGCTGTTGTGCGCTGACGACACCCTGCCTGCCGCCAGCGCTGCCATGCTTCGTCAGGTCTTGGAGTACCCAGCGGCGGCAGAGCGTCAAGCCGCCCACCCTGCCAACCCGGTCAAGGTGTTGCGCGTCGGCATTCAGAACCTGCGCACACACGTCGGCCGAAAACTGGCCTCTGTCGTGGCTTTTATAACGGATGAGGCCGACTCGGCGTCGACCGGGGCCGTCCTGTATGCGCCCGGACACGGCATTGAGGTGTTCAGCAGTCATCAGTCGTTGAAAGACGAAATGAATCGGCGTTTTAACGACCGGGATGACCTGCTGACATGGTTGCCTCATGTGCACGCCAATGACTATGCCGAGACAGCCTTCTTCAATAAGGCGCACAAAAAGAAGTTCAAAACCGCCGAGTTGACCAGCCCTGTGTTCACGCGAATCAGTGCTGACCTGTTGGAGAAGCAATACAAGGATGTTCATTACCTGTTCAAACACGCCAATGCCCTTGGCCTGCAGGGCTCACTGGGCCTGCTGAGCCAGCGACTCGATAACGCGACCCGCCGACAGGTCCAGGCTGCGAAGCAACAATTACTGGCTGCACGCACCACCCGACTGCTGATGCGCGTCCCCCCGCAGGAAGTCGCACAGGCCATGTTTGTCCAGCAAAACCCGGACCAGCCGTTACCGCCGGACAACGCTCTGCCGATCATGGACCTCGCGGCGATTTTCAATCCCCCGGCACGCTTGAAAACGCTCACCAAAGACGCTGAGTTTTACCTGCTTGCCCAGGAGATGTTCGCCACAGACGCCGCGCAGACGGTGCTTCGGGAGGTTGCACAAACGCTGCACGACTATCTGCCACCCGCCTTGCCTGTCAGCACGCAAGCTGCACTGGTGTTGAGCCATAAATGCATCAGCCATCACCGCAAGGCGCCGGACATCGACAGTCGGCAATACCAGTGTTTTTTTGCCATTGAGCAGTCGATGCGCAAAGCCCGATTTTTTTCCACTGATTACCACTACCTCACCAACAGCTTGCAGGTGCTGGGTGCCAGCCCAACGTTCAGGGCCGGTGCAGAGGTGATGGTTCAACAGGCAGACTGGGACAGGGTTCAAGCATTCTCAGCAGGCTGGTCGGCCACGCTGCACCAGCTGATTGGTGGGGCTATCAACACCCCGGACCTTGCGGCGCTGGCCAGTGCATTGAATTTCAACGCGTTATTCCCGGACCCCAGCCTTCCAGACTCCGGGCTGCACGCACTGTCTATCAACGCCGTGCTGACCTTGCTGATGGACAGCCCCGAGTTTCATCGGCTTGAAACCGGGCTCTTGAGCGCCAGCACCTGGACCAAGGAACAGCAAAAGAACGCCAGCCCCGGTCTCATCAGGGCGTTGGCGGTATCGATCATCACCGACTACCTCTACCCGCCAGCCAGCCATCGTCCAGGGTATGTGTGCGGCTTCAATCTGAACGCCAAGCGACTGGGTGACTTGACGTTTGAAGCCGTTCGCCAGTTAGTGAAGGAGCATTTAAGGAGCACGCTCAAGTGCACGTCTCATCAAGAACTGAATGTTGCATTCGTTGTGTTGGCCAGCCGCTACTGCCCTGAGCTACTGATTTTCGACGTCCCGCCAGACCTTCGTTTCGGCAACACCCGAGACGCCGTCGACTTCAAGCACGCGGTCGCACTGGCCGAGTTGACACTGCCCGGATCGGCGGTAAGTCTGGGTTATCAGGCCCTGATAAAGCTGGTGCACGCGACCCATGCCGACACGCTGTCCACGGACCAGGCGTTGGCACTCAGTGCCTTGCGCAAAACGCCCGTGCTGCACTTGGCGATGTGCAGAGGGGTCATCCCTGAAAGTGACATTGCCGATGTCACACCTGAAGACCTATTGAGCGCGTTTCAGTACGTGATGGACCTTGACCAGCAGCATGCCCAGACCTTGACGGCGCTGGTGCAACAGCCCCCGGATCGTAAACGCATGGCTCTGAGGCGACTGGCAGAACACCACCCCGGCGTGGATATAAACCATCCGCGGGCCTTCACTGAAAGCGAGATCAACAAATACTTCGTGAACCGGTACAAGTCCCGCGGTCGAAACATGCGCCTCTCCTTGCTGGAGATGTACATGACCTGCGGACAGGACCGTACGTTCGATGACCAAGTGCTCGGGTTCGATACCCAGGGGCGCGGGGGCTGTACGCTCAACAATGCGTTCAACACCGCTTACGATACGTTTCAAACGACCCATGATCAGGCGCTCGCCGCGCAACTCAAATACGCCATCAAGGACTTACCGGAGTCTCAGCGGCTGGAGCTATTGAGCGCCAATCACTTTTTGAAACTTCAGTTTGACGTGGATAACACCTATGTTCCCGGCCATTTCGGCCTGCTGGCGGTCAATACGGACCCCGCCAACGCCTACGTGTATGAAGTGTTCTGCCCGTCAGGCACCATCAGAAAACTGACCCAGGAAGGCGGCGTCATTTCTCATTACGCCACGTATGACACATCCGGTTTGATCCGAACGGATCACTATGTAACGGGGCTTCCTGCGCTCGACGTTAACGCTTACACCACGGGCTCAACCGGCACAGACCGCAGCAGGCCGGCCCTGGAACTGGCCTTTATGTGGAGTAATCCGATCGACACTCCGCTGGTGTCGCGCATACGCATGCTCAGTGAGCGGATGGTGGAACATATCTTCAGTCACGCCACCCGTTCAGCCCGTGCGCAGTTCAACCATGCCACGCCTTACGAGCGCTACCGAAATGAGCTGGTGGCTAAAACAGAATTGATCTTTAACGTCTTCATTCCTTTTTATTCTTTATACAAAGACATACAGGATGAAAACGTTAACGCGGTGACCATCGCCACGGCGTTACTTGAGATCTTGTCGTTTGTATTGCCGTTCGGCAAAGCGGCTTATAGCGGCTACAGAGCGTCGTTATTACTGGGCAAGATTGTCGTCAGAAGTACTTCATTTGGCGTTTCCAGGGCGGCCCTCTTAACCATGCGCACCGCTTATGCCTCACGGGCATTTGTCATTGCCTTGTCCAAAGGTCTGGTACAGGCCGCCCATCCGTTTGCGCTGGTCGGCCTGTTGTTTCAAGGTGGTCTTAAAGGCGCTGCGCTTGTGCAACGGGCGCTGTTGCTGCGACGCAAGTTGAAGTTTGTGCCCCCGTTCGCCCAGCTTGAGACCACCCTGAACCCGCAATCAGCAGTGCGAATCGAGTACCCCGGCCCTTCCATTCGCCCCAAAAACATCGGCCCGCTGAAACACCCGATCAACCCCTTTCGCCCGGACTTCACGTGGGGCAACAGAAAACTGGATGTGCTTAACCAACAACGGTTTCATCACTCAAACGTTGACCTTTCCACGGCCACGTTCGCTGATAACGCTTACCAGGTGGCCGGGAAACAGTACATAAAAATGCAAGGCAACGTGTTTGCCATCAGGCAACTGCCCAGTGGCCGGGCCACCCACCTTTACAAAGGGGATACGCAAGGCCCGGCCGTGCGGTTCAATGCCGGCGACAACCAGTGGGAACTCGAAACGGGCGGGTTACTGGCAGGCGCTCCGCCGCGCCCGCTCACGCTGAGCCGTCAAATCAGCTTGCCCATGGACGGTGTGCTGGAGGCTGGCAATGACTACATGGTCTTGTACGAACGCTACATGTTGCCTGTGGCCTATGACGCCAACCTTGGCGCCTGGCGCCAATTGCATGAAATCAGCCCGAACGAAAAAAGACTCGGTGATCCGCTCTGGCGAGATCAGGCGGGCACGTGGCGAAAAGGGTCGGTCGAAGCGTTCGTGGTTCAGAAATCGCGCACCCCTACGCCCACGCGGCTAAAAGATTTTTCGTTCCCGACCTTGCCCGTGGTCCCGGACAACGCGGTGGCCATTCCCAACAGAATTCATTACATCTGGCTCGGCACCCAAATGCCGCCCGCCCACCTGATCGACAATATCGCGATCAACCTGACACGCGCTTCAACGTTTATTTCAACCTTGCACCTGGATGTCAGTGACACCCTGTTTGCAAGCATCACAGCCCTGTGCCGTGAAAAAGTCCCGACACTGGTGATCTCAAAACTGCAAGACGAACCTTTTTTCGAGGTATTCAAGAACAGCCCGAACGCCGAGCACTATCAACTCATCAAAGTGGCCGAAAGTCAGTTGTACGCTTCGGCGTGCGATGTTCTGCGGTTTCCATTAACCAATTACTACGGGGGTATCTACATCGACATGGATGATGTCCTGAAACAAACACTGATCGCCGAGGATTTAAAAGCAGCCCCCGATGACGTGTTGCTGGGGAATCTGGTGACCTTGGCCGAAATCGATTTTCACGGCTATAACAGCAGCCACTTTGGCACGCAGCCCAATAATCCCGTGCTGACGGCTATTTCTGCTGAAATGCACGCCCGCTATATCGCGAACAAGGCGTTTTACCTCAAACCCAAACCCACGCTTGATGAACAACTGCCGCCCGCTGAACGGGCCAAGGCGCGCGCGCACTACAACGCTTACTTCAAGGAATATTTCCACCTGACGGGGCCGACGTTACTCAACGATGTACTGGCCAGGGAGCGGCGTGTTTGCTACGAGACCGCGTTTCAAGTGGTGCAAGGCAAGACCGTGTTCGAGACGGCCAGCATTGCCGACCCCCTGTATCTGGAGCAGTTGAACACCGCTTTTGATCATTACTTTCCGTTTGCCCGTAAATACGAAATTGACACCGGAAGTGAACACTCCTGGAAGCAGGGACGATAAATCGCTGAGGCTTTAAAGCGTCGTGACGCAGCAGCCTTAACGTGTGTGGGCGCTGGCTGGCCGCCTGTCTTGAGCCAGGCCGCCAGCGGCAGCCCTCTACCTTGCGTTTGTGCGCCGCTTTTACGTTTCTGTGCGACAGATCGCATTTGAGGGCTCCCGGAGCGGGCGATGCGGTGTTAGTTTGGAAAAGTTTTGTTGCAACTCAACTCTTTACTGACTTATCACCTGCAAAGGAATGCCTCCTGCAATGGATTTCCCTCTGAAAAAACTGGCTGCGGCCACCCTGCTTCTGGCTGGCTTGTCCTCCTTCACCCCGTTCGCCCAGGCCAACATCACGCCAGAGCAAAGCGCGGCGATTTTGAAAAACTTCAGTGACGCGTCTGTCACTGATTTCAGGCAGTTCCTTACCCGCCTAGGTCAAAGCGAGCTGGCTAAAACTGATAACCTGAGCGCGACGATCAGCACCTTTCTCGACAACAAGCCACTCAATGCGGAACAGCAGAACGAGATCCATCGCCTGCTCGGTCTGTACACCCGGGTGAAATACGGCAAAGCCGCGACTGAAACCCTGCGTGAGCTGGTGGCGATCCCGACCGTGACCGTCGAAGGGGTTGCACAGCACCAGAACCCGGAATTCCTGAAGATTGCCGACAAGATCAAAAACCTGGCGCAAGCGTTCGACCTGACGTTTCGCAACGTAGACAACCGCGTGTATGAAATTTCCCTTGACGGCCAGGGCGACGAGGTCGTCGGTATTCATGCACACGCCGACGTGGTGCCCGTCACCCCCGAAAACTGGGTACTCAAGGACGGTACGCGGCTGGACCCTTTCAAGCTCACGTTGATCGGCGACCGCATGTATGGGCGCGGTACGGAAGATGACAAGAACGGCATCGTGGTCACGCTGTATGCGATGAAAGTCATCAAAGAAGAAAAACTGCCACTGGCGCGCAACTTCAAACTGCTGGTCGATACCACCGAAGAAACCTCTGGCGACGCCATTCCGTATTACTTCGAGCACAACCCGACGCCTCAGTACAACCTGGCACTGGACGGTGGATACCCGGTGGTCATTGCAGAGAAAGGCTACGGCACTGTGATGGCCAACTTTGCGCGACGTGGTGCCCAGGGCAATGGCGCAGAGATTGTGTCGCTCACGGGCGGCATGGCCACCAACCAGATCCCGTCCACCTCGGTGGCGACCCTGGTGACCGATCAGCCTGAGAAGCTGGCGG
This sequence comes from Pseudomonas sp. BS-2016, assembly GCF_001806145.1. Classification (NCBI taxonomy): domain Bacteria; kingdom Pseudomonadati; phylum Pseudomonadota; class Gammaproteobacteria; order Pseudomonadales; family Pseudomonadaceae; genus Pseudomonas; species Pseudomonas sp. BS-2016. Next base: position 40,444 of record NZ_MLCT01000037.1, on the reverse strand, counting down.
CGGCATTGAACAAGGCTGGCGCCGAATACGCCAAGCGCAACGGTGGTGATTTTGAAATCAACGCCAAGGTGGTGGGCAAGGAGGTGCAACTGACGGTGACAGGCGTGTCGGCCCACTCCTCCGAGCCAGAATCCGGGGTTAACCCGGTGGCCCGCATGCTCGAGTTCATCAATGGCCTGCACGGCACCGTTGCGCTGAAGTCCAACTTCATCACTGATGCGGCGCGTTATGGCGCGGATAACTGGGGCCTCGATTACACGGGCAAGAAGCTCGGCGTGGGTTTTTCGGATGCGTTCATGGGTCCGTTGACCACGTCCCCGACGTTCGTCGGTCTGGACGACAAGGGATTGAAACTGGCCGTGAACCTGCGGGTGCCGAAAGGCAAATCCCCTGAAGTGCTGAAGGACGAAATCGCGGACAAACTCAGTGCCTGGAGCACAACCACGCACACCCCGGTGGTGTTCGATTACTCCATCGCCGAACCGATGTACCGCAACCCTGAGGGCGAGTGGGTGCAAGCGCTGCTGGCGGTGGCCACAGAGAACCTGGGCATGGCGCATACATTTGAATCCTCCGCGGGCGCCACGTCGGTGCATGAGCTGCCAAACGGCGTGCAGTTCGGCCTGGCCATGCCTAATGTGAAATACACCGGTCACACCGACAACGAGTTCAAGACGGTCGAGCAGTTCATGCTGGACCTGCAAATCGTGACCGAGATGATGGGCCGTATCGGACAATTGCAAAAACTGTAAGGGGCAAACCGGGGCGGCATTGCTTGCCGCCCCGCGTACCGTGTCCCTGCTCGCCCCTTTCGTTTACAACCTCAGGTCGGTTGTTGTAGGGTTGGCTGCGCAGCAAACACCGTTTGGCTGATGTTGGCCGGCCTGAAAAGCCGTGTCAGCAGCATCATTGAACATACCGCCATCACCAGCACCCACCAGGCACTGGCAAATTCCCCCGTAAGCTCCCGAAGCCAGCCCGTCATCCAGGGCGAAAGCGCATTGATCAGAAACCCAACGCCTTGAACAAAGCCCCCGAGTTGCCCGGCTTCGTGCGGCTTGCGGCAATGATCGAGGGTCAAGATCAGGCTCAATGCAAAACAGGCCCCCAATCCGAACCCGATCAAGGCAACCCAAAGATGCGGCGCCCCCAGCGGCCACAACACCAGCCCGGCATAACCCGCCAATTGAGCCGCGAGGCTGATCATCAACAGCGGCCGCCGGTCATGGCTGCGGTGCGCCAGAGCGGGCATCACCAACGCCGCAATGACCTGGAATATAGTCATGAACGCCAGCAACGAGCCGCTGCGTGTCGCGCTCCAGTCCATTTCCAAGTAATACGCGGGTAACCAGGCGACCATGCTCATGTAACCGCAGTTCACCAGACCGAAATACAACGCCAGCCACCACGCCCGGCGCTTACGCCAAACGCGTGTTGGCGCCGAGGCTGCGGGCTGGTCGGTCTGCGCAAAGGGCAGCCGCCACCACAAGGTCAACGCCACCGCTGCCGGAATCAGCCAGATGCCCAGACCGCTCTGCCAATGCGCGAAGTGGCCCGCCACCAGCGGACTGACCAGCGCAGCCAATCCGCCACCGGCCATCAGCGATGCGCTGTACACGCCCAACGCCAGCGAAACGCGCTGCTGGAATTGACGCTTGATCAGTGCTGGCACCAGTACTTGAATCAGCGCCACACCCAACCCGCCCAATAAGGCGGTGGCGATCAAGACCTCAGCGTGCTGGCCATAGAAACGCCAGCCGCAAGCCCCGAGGATCATCGCCAGCCCCAGGGCCACGCCATGGCGCTCCCCCAAACCGGCGTGCAGACGCGTTCCGAGCAGGGCCACCAAGCCCATGCAAACCACAGGCAGGCTGGTCAACCAGGCACTGCTTTGAAAACTCATGCCCGTGGCTGCGCGAATTTCCATCAACAGCGGGCTGACTGAACTGAGGATCGGGCGCAAATTGAGGCCCAGCACAATCAGCAAAGCCCACTGGGCAAGCACCCGCAACGCGGTTTTATCCCGCGGCATGGCGCGCCTGCCAGTCACGGTAAAGGCCGATCATGGCCGGCTGCTCCAAGTGCTCAACCGGTAATGCCTGCGCCGACAAAGGCAACGCCATCTGCGCATAGACACCGGCAGTGGACAAACCAAAAGGCTGCGCCTGCTCATTGCTCGCGGCATACACCACCCGCGAGACACCGCACAAATGCATCGCGCTCAAACACATCGGGCAAGGCTGGCCGCTGGCGTAGACCACACACCCTTCAAGGTGTGGCCCCAGTTGTTGGCTGGCGGCGCGTATTGCCAACAACTCGGCGTGCGCGGTGGGATCCTGACTGAGGTGGATGGCATTGGCCGCTTCGGCAATCACGTGACCGTCTTTAACCAACACGGCGCCAAACGGTCTGCCCCCGGCAGCAACGTTATGAGCGGCCAATTGCACGGCGCGTTGCAGGTACACCTCATCGTCACGCATGAAAACACCTCGACCTGAGTCAGTGCGCGCCCGCGGCGCGCAGTAATTGGGCAATAACGCGCTGGCCGCGTTGTTGGGCATGGTGTAACGGGGTGACGCCTTGTTTGTCCGGGAGGTTCAAGTCGGCGCCTGCGTCGATCAGTTGACTGACAATGTGCTGATGCGCCGGCCCGCCGTCAGACAGCACAATGGCTTCGAGCAAACAGGTCCAGCCCAATCGGTTGACATGGTTGAGGTCGACACCCGCCGCAATCAGCAGGCGCACCGTTTCGACATGGCCGCGCTCACATGCCGGGATCAATGCGGTGCCACCGTAGCGGTTGGTGCTTTTCAAATCCGCTCCGTGCTCCAACGCCAATTGCAGGATCTCGTTATGCCCGCTTGCACCCGCCAACAGGTAGGGGCTGTCCTGGCTCAGGTTCTTCTGATTAACGCTGGCCCCGGCATCGATTAACGCCCTGGCGATCTCGATCCGGTTTGAGTGAGTGGCCAGCAGGAGCGCGCTGCTGCCATCCTCTGTAGCCGCCTGAAGGTCAACACCCGCCGTGATCAGTTGCTGCACCCTGCCTAGCTCACCGTCCCGCACGGCATCCAACAGCTCATTCTCATTTGCCATCACCACCCCCATCATCAGCAATCCCACAGCCCACAAACTGGATTTACATGCCTGCACACGCATGCTCACGCCCTCTTATCAATCGCAGGGAAAACCAGTATGGTCAGCACACTTGGCATTCTGAAATTAAATATAAGCATGCCTTTCAGTGGCGATGTGAATGGCGGTAGCGATGTTCGATCCGATTCTGTTACGCAGCTTTGTGGCGGTCGTGGACTGCGCCAGTTTCACCCGGGCCGCCCAACGTCTGCACCTGACCCAGTCCACGGTCAGCCAGCAAATCCGTCGCCTTGAAAACACCCTCGGCTGCCCGCTGCTGGACCGCGAACAGCGCCACGTGAGGGCCACCCCTGAAGGTGAACGCTTGTTGGCCTATGCCCGCCGCATCCTCGCGCTACAGGAAGAAGCACGCGACGTGCTGTGCAACCTGAAAAGCGAAGGCGTTTTGCGCCTGGGGGTGCCGGAAGATTTTGCGGCTGAACGCCTGATGCCGATCCTTTCGCGGTTCGGCCGTGAGCATGCGGGCGTACGCCTGGAAGTCACCAGCGGACTGGGCCCCGAACTGATGCGGCTTTACCGTGAGGGGGAGTTCGACCTGCTTTTGGTCAAGCAGATGGGGCAAGGGGTCGATTGCCTGGCGTGCTGGCCTGAACCCATGTGCTGGGTCGACAGCCGCGCCATGCCCGCCCTCGGGCGCGATCCCTTGCCGCTGGTGGCATTTCCGGTCGGCGGTTTATACCGCAACGAGATGCTGCATCACCTGGAAGTCGCCGGGTGGCGCTGGCGCATCCACTACTCCAGCGCAAGCCTGGCCAGTGTGTGCGCGGCCGTGGCTGCGGGGGTGGGCATCAGCCTGCTGCCTGTGCGGGTCATCAGTGCCGAGCATAAGGTGCTGGACGCCCACAGTGGCTTGCCGGATATACAAGGCGTATTTCTGGCGCTCTACGGCCAGAATGGCCTCAGCCACGCGGGCAATCTGTTAAAGCAAGCACTGATGGAACTGTGCGAAACCCTTGCACCGAACCCAGGTTGAACACGTGCGACAGGCCAGACCAGCAAGGTCATCACTGACCACTACCGCGGCGACAGCCGGCAAGGGCCACCCCCCAAGCATGTCACGTCGGGTTTTACCTCATGGGCCGGTAACGATGTGGAGGCCGTCACTCGCTGGGTCAGCGGGCACTATCCGGGCTTGCCCACATGGCCACAGGCCACAGTTTTGGAGGTCATGCCATCGGACTGTGCGCCAGCCGGAGCGCATTGACGATCGCATGGCCAAACCGGGGCTCATTCTTCGCCGGGTGGATGAACCAAATAAACGCAGCTACCGGCTCTGGTTAACCGAAGCCGGACGAGAAGCGGCCCAACAAGCGATGGCCGAATGGGCCCCGTTGAATATCAAACTGACCCAAATCTTCACTGACAGCGAGTTAGAAGTCCTGTCCCAGTGGCTACGCACGGTTAACGAGCGGTAAAAATCATCGTGACACGTACAGCCAAGACCCCAAATCACACTTAACAGATCCGTTCTTTAAACAAACACAGGAAGGCATTAAAGCAGAACCCATTGCTTGAATGACAATTACTACATAAGGCAATTCTTACAGTAAAAGCAGACAATTACTTATTATCAACTTGGCCACTCACACACCATCTAAAAAGTGGCCAAAATTTTTATTCAAGCACATCAATAACCTACACATTACTTCGTTGTACGCATGACAAGAAACTGCTCTTGACGATAACTTCCTCGCCTTATAAATGCTAAGATCGCTCCCATTTCCAGGCGCCTATGGGACATCCCCATGATAAACAAAACGCTATTACCTCTGTTTACATCGATTATGCTGATGGGGTGCCAGGCACAGACTTCCGTTCTACCCAAAAGCCAGAAACTGTCAGCCGATAAAGTCGCTGAAATAGCAGCAACCATCGAGCGAGCTTACCCAAAGCTGTCCACTGAGATTCGCGGTCAACTGTTGAATACAGTGGTGAAGTCTCTGGACAATATGGTGTTTGTCGAAGGCGGTGAATTTCAGATGGGGGATTTCGGTTGGCCCCATAATTTTGATATCACCAATATGTGTGACTGGCCGTGCGGTATGGACCCCGAGCGGATGGGGCCCCTGAGCATGGGGACCGATAATAAATTCGTTCATCCCGTCAAACTGAGCAGTTACTCCTTATCCAAGTACCAAACAACCTTAAGCGATTTCGATCTGTTCTTTATCGCTCAGGGCAAACCGTTGTTTGATGCAGAAGATCGTAATCGGGAGGATTTACAGGAGATTTTTTACGCTCCCAACCTTCCCGCACCGGTAAAAAGCTGGCAAGAAGCCAAAGATTATTGTGGCTGGCTCGGTAAGTTGAGTGGCTATGCGGTGGACCTGCCTACCGAGGCTCAGTGGGAATATGCCGCCCGTAATCGGGGTCAATACGTGATGTTTGCTACTGATAATGGCAGTTTGGACTATGGGCGAAATTATTCCGAACGGGGCATAGGCCGTACTTTTTCCGTTGATCGTTTCGTACCTAACCCCTTGGGTATCTACAACCTCACTGGCAACGCCACCGACTGGGTTAATGACTGGTATGACGAAGACTATTATCGTGTTTCACCGTTTATGAACCCTACAGGGCCGGAGAAGGGAACACTTCGAGTCCTTAAAGGAGCTGGGTATGGTGAAGATCCGTTGCTCAGCGCTAGTACTGTACGGCGTTGGGCGCAAGAACCTGTCAGAAAATACTATTCCCCAGGTTTTAGCTTCCGCTGTGCCATTCAGTCCGATCAGCCTCTCTGACATGAACTTAATGAGGTCACATTTGTTGCACTCTCACTTTTCTTATATAGAGATATTCCTGTGATAAACAAAACGCTATTACCTCTGTTTACATCGCTCATGCTAATGGGATGCCAGGCACAGACTTCCGTTCTACCCAAAAGCCAGAAACTGTCAGCCGACAAAGTCGCTGAAATAGCAGCAACTATCGAGCGGACTTACCCAAAGCTGTCCACTGAGATTCGCGCTCAACTGTTGAATACCGTGGTGAAGTCTCTGGACAATATGGTGTTTGTCGAAGGTGGTGAATTTCAGATGGGGGATTTCGGTTGGCCAAATAATTTCGATATCACCAATATGTGTGACTGGCCGTGCGGTATGGACCCCGAGCGGATGGGGCCCCTGAGCATGGGTACCGATAATAAATTCGTTCACCCCGTCAAACTGAGCAGTTACTCCTTCTCCAAATACCAGACAACCTTGGCCGATTTCGATCTGTTCTTTATCGCTCAGGGCAAACCGTTGTTTGATGCAGAAGATCGTAAGAGGAAAGAATTACAGGAGAAATACTTCTCCCCCAACCTCCCGACGCCTGTAAAAAGTTGGCAGGAAGCCAAAGACTATTGTGGCTGGCTCGGCAAGTTGAGTGGCTACCCTGTGGACCTGCCTACTGAAGCTCAGTGGGAATATGCCGCCCGTAATCGAGGTCAATACGTGATGTTTGCTACTGATAATGGCAGTTTGGACTATGGGCGCAATTACCCCGAACCGGGCATAGGCCGTACTTTTTCCGTTGATCATTTTGTCCCTAATCCCTTGGGCATCTATAACCTCACCGGCAATGCCACCGACTGGGTTAATGACTGGTACGACAAAGACTATTACCGTATTTCTCCGTTGATAAATCCTGCCGGCCCCGACACGGGAACCCTTCGTATTCACAGGGGCTCAGGGTTCCTTGAAGATCCTGTGCTTAGTTCTAGTACCGTCAGGCGGTGGAGTGATCAGCCGGAGAAAGATGGATATTACCCTGGCTTTAGCTTTCGGTGCGCAATTCAGTCCGATCAACCTCTCTAAGATTAAACTTAATCAGGGCGCATTTAAGCGCCCTGATTTTGCCTAAAGTTCAAGCCAACCCTTCAAATCGTCCGCTGCGCTGTGCGGCAACCAGTATTTTCTCTTTACGCCAGGCATTGCTGGGAGTCCAGGCTATCCGAGCCCGGTTGTCAGATGTTTGGCTCATCGCCAAGTTATCAATAAAGCGGTTGAACTCATTTTGCTCGTATCCATCAAGTAGTGCATTGATACGCTCCAGGCTCTGCATGGCATTGACCTTGGTCGCATCGCGCGAACAATGCTCCAGCACTTCGATAAAATGCCGCCAGCGACGTACTTGGGAGAGAAGAATTACTAAAGCCTGTTCCTGTTTTTCATTGAAGCTACCAATGCCTGTGGCGATGACCCCTTCGGTTAACAGGTAAACCATGGGGCCAATGGTTTCTGGAGGTAGCATATTTAACGGAATATTTTGCTGACGAATACGCAGGATTTTATCGTCTTTGTGCGCGATCAAATAATTGGCCAATGCGTCTGCTTCTATTCTTGTAGCCTTTCGATTTTCCCACCACTGAGACAGCTTAAAGGCCCCATATTCAAATGGTCGGCTTATCGTCTTACTACTAGAAATCGCCACCCGATAAAACTCAGAAGCCATATAACTGAAAGCCTCCTCCGTCACCCCAATAAGATGCCTGTAATCCATATCAGCCAACGCATTGCAAAATAGCAATGCCAACTTGCCAACTTGATCCAGTTCCACCACGGTGCCAAACCCGCCCCCGGCACCTGGCCCTAATACCACGGATCCTTTGCAGTTAAACGCCAACCGATCATTTGAAATACTGATGCCGAATTCGCCACTGCCGCCGATTCCGACTGCAGCATTACCTTCCATTTTCACCTCAGCCAATTTAACCCAATTGCCTCTCGCCGGATCTCTAATCGCTTTGCCCCCTTCGTCAGGTTCAATCCATTCAAAAAAACCACTCAAGGCACCTCCGGTCTGAGCACCGGCAAAGGCATCGCATTTGACACCGACGTAACCACTGCGCCCGACCTCCATGGTCGGAGGCCCTAACAGCGCGGTAGCGCCTGCCGGTGTTTCGCTCGGTTTGTACTGGATGTTGACCCCCGTTTCGACCTGAGACTTGGCGCCGACAAAACACGACAGTTCCAACTTGCCGCCCAGGCGAAACACGCCCATCGGGTGAAGGACTTCTTCGCCCAGCGCATTGCGGTAGGCCATGGTGGCAACGTAGCCACCTTTATCAGGGAAATACCTGTCGAACGACACAGACCCTTCTCCCAGCGAGAACGCGGCGCTGCCTTTGACGCCGACATCAATATTGCCTTCCTCGGGCTCCCAGCTATTGACGCCAGCGCTCGCACTGGCGGCAAATCGCAGGGCGTGGGCCTCCGCAGAGACGGCATAGGGCATGGCACCGCTCTGATCGGTCGTCCATGCCACCTCTTTGTGCAAGGCGTTGAGCAAGTTGTCGGTCTGGCTGTTCCACAGTCCGATCTTGAGTTCAAGGTTGCCCAGCGGCCCTGCCTTGCGGCCATCGCCGATGGCTTCTTTGATGTCTTTTATCAAGTCTTTGGCCAACTGCTTGTTGAACGGTTTTCCTGCCATGACACGGGTCGACACTCGAACATGCCATGCGGTGATCAGCCGATAAGGGATGTAGTAACGCCGGGCAGGATCGCCAAACACACTGATTTCCAGGACGAGTATCCCCGTTCTGCTCTGTATGCCACCTTCACGCCTGCTGCTGCGCCCCCTGCCATGCTTCAAGTCAGGGGCAGCGTCGTTCGCATTCGTCTCGCTGTCTGAGCTGGCGGCGGTGAAGGAATTGAACGCGCCTGAAGCCGGTACGGCCGTTGGCTGCGTTGCCCGTTGGGCAAGCAGTTTGCTGATCTGCTGGTCGAGCGCCTGGATTTTTTTCGCCCGCAATGTCTCCCAGTTGCTTTCAACCCGCGTCTGCAAGGCCCTGGTTGGCCAATAGTTCTGATACCAGTCACGGGCCTTCTGTAACGTCGCCAGTTCGCCTTCCAGATCGTTCTCGGAGGTCAGCGGTGCGGCGTTGTTTGCCTGAGGGACGGGCTCACGCATCAGCAGACCGGCCAATTGTGCCTTGGCGCTCCACACGTCTTTCACGCAGCGCGTGCAGGTGCATTCGGCACTCGGTGCCTGCGGCTTTTTACACTGCGTCACGGGCAGGCTGTTCGCCAGGTTTTGATGCAGTTCATCCATCAGGGCCTGAACCTTGGTGGTTTCTTGTTTCAACGCTTTGCACTGCGTTTCAGTCAGTACATAAAAGTAAGGATCCCCTGTGATGTGCACCACTTCCACCAGCTCTTCATCGCACTCGGTTTGCCCCATGAGTGCGATGCAGGTGGCGCTCTCGTCATGCACGGGTGGCGGCAGTGACGGTTGAGAAGGCGTATCCGGGAGCCTCAACGCCCACCCTTCCCTGAGAAAGTCCGGGTCCGCAATAAACGGGTTAAGGGCTTGCAGGTCTGCCATCTTGACCCCGAGCTGCTGGGCAATCTCGCTCAATGTATCGCCGTATTTAACGATGTACGTCGTGCTCATCTGTGGTTGTCCTTGTATATCAGAGGCGCTCTAGCGCATTGAGTTTGTCGCCAAGGCTCAGGTCTTCACGCGCCAGTAATTCGCTAAAAGGGACGCGACTCCAGAAGCCATCACCCTGACGCAGAGCCAGCCTCAACCAACGCTCCAGGTCGGCCAGTTGCAGGTAGCCGGCATGTCGGGCGCCGTGCAGTTGCCGATACACGAACGTCTCTGGCTCAGGCATCGTGAGTACGGTCTGATAATCGCGGGCCAATCGAACGGCGAACAGGTGCAGCCGGCGCTGTTGCATCAGGCGCTGACGCTCAGCACTCAGGTGCAGCCAGCCAGGTGGGAGCCTGTGAACTTCGGCCTCAGGCTGGGGAAGGGACAGGTGACGCCAGCCCAGCTCGTTGCGCCAGGCGATATCGGTGAGCGGCCCCATAAACTGCGCACGCTCAACGTCGTTGAGGCTTCGCAGCAACGGTTCCAACCAGCGCGGATCATAAAAACGCATCAGCCGGGCCGGGGTGTCTTCGCTGCTGACGGTCAACAGGCTGCGCCAGTGCTCTACCGCCAGATCGACCTGTTGTTCATGCTTCAGATAGAACACACACCCGGCATCGACCCGCGCCAGTAACGCACTGGCATAGGCCAACAATGCCCCGTTCAGCGCGCACAGCACGGCGAACGGCCCGGCGGATTGCAGGCCGACATAGGGCGTTGTGTCAAACAACGGCACACAGCGCTCCAGGCCATGGCCCATGCGCTGTTCGAGCTGTTCTGGCAGGGCCGGGTCGAAACTGGCATCCAGAATCACGCACACCATTCCCGGCGCCACAGTCGCCTGAAAAGGCGAGGCAATCGAAGTGATCATGCTGTCTGCCCCTGTTGGTGGATGGGGCAGTTGCCCGATGCGTCGAGCGCACAGCCCGGTAAAGGCAACAGCGCGCCCGCGAAGGCTTGCAGTTGGTAAAAGGCCAGGTCCGGCAGCGCCAGTGCCGAAGGTACCGACACGCCTTCAAGCATCCCTGGCAGCACCGGTGCCGCAGCAGTCCCGCTCACAGGTGTGCCGCCGAGCTGAATGTCGGTGCTGCTGAAAATCCCTCCCGGGCCAATCACGAGGTGTTGCCCGCCACCTTTCAACGTGATGCTGGCCCCTGCATCCAGAATCAGGTGGGCCCCGGCCTTGAGGTGGACTTGTTGACCGGCCTCAATTACGAACGTTTGCCCGACACGGGTATGGCTGCTGCTCGCGACCTGTAAATAATCGTTGGCCTTGAGCTGGACTTTGCGGTCGGCCGTGACCGTGCGCTGCTCTTGCGCTTCGAGCACGGCAACGCTATTGCCCTTGATGGTTTCGCGGCGCTCGTTGCCGACCTCCAGTCGGCTGTCGTTCTCGACCCGCTGCTCCATGTCGCGCTGTGCGCGAACATAAATCAGCTCCTGGCCGCTTCGATCTTCAATCGACAGCTCGTTGAAGCCGCCACTGGCCGGCGAGCTGGCACTGCGCATCACGGTTTTAGTTTTATGCGCAGGCAACGGATAAGGCACACGGGTGACCTTGTTGGGTACGCAGCCGGTAATCAGGGGGTTGTCGGGGTTGCCTTCCAGGTAGGTCACGACCACTTCCATGCCGACCCGCGGGACGGTCACCGCGCCGTATCCTTGCCCTGCCCAGCTCGACGACACCCGGAGCCAGCAACTGCTCTTGTCGTTTCCCCGTTCGGCACGGTCCCAATGGAACTCCACCTTGACGCGCCCATATTCGTCGCAAAATATTTCTTCGCCAGCAGGCCCGGTGACACGGGCGGTCTGGCTCGCCACGACCGTTGGACGCTTCACCAGTGCAGGTCGGTAAAACACATCCCACGGAATCGCGCTAAAGGTATTGCAATAGCCTTGGGTGAACGCATCGTCCGACGTCACGTCGCTGGTCATCGTCTCTTCCAGCACTTGTGGCTGTTTGCCAACGTGATGAACCTTCAGCAATAACCACAAATCGTTGTAACGCTTGCGGGGATGGTCGCTCAGGTTGAAAAAGTGACCGCTGCGCATGGTGGGCTGGTCACTCTGCCCCTGCGCCAGTGTGTAATCGGCACGATGGCGTTCCAACGCGTGCCGGGCGATCTGTCGCCCCTGCTGCTCATTGTCCAGAGGTGCGGGCGAGCTGTAGTCCTCCAGCGCAGGGGTGAACTCGGCCGTGAAGTGGCTCTGCAGCAATGCACTGGGCCGTTTGAAGTCGTAACTTCGGCGTGTGACGGTGGTAGTCCGGGAGCTCAAACGCAGGGAAAAGTGGCTGACAACCGGATAGTCGGCCACTTGTCCGCTGGTTTGCTGGTAGGGAGTCGTCCCGAGTGTTGGAAAAAAGGTCTGGTCTTCGGTGAACACCAACAGGTGGTCCTGCGCACTGTGTTGGTGATGCCAGGAAATCCCGTCTTCACTGCACAATCGCTGGATGAAATCGAAATCGCTTTCACCGTATTGCGTGCAATAGTCGCGTTCAGGGCTTTTGCTCACATGAAATGTATAAGCATGGGCTTGAATGCCATTCCCTTTGAGCACCTGTTCGATAATCTGCGGCACCGTAAGGTGCTGGAAGATGCGTTGGTTAAAGCTGTACTGCAAGTAATACAGTGCAGGCACCAGCGTCAGGGAGTAACGCGTCAATCGCTTACCGGATTCACCCACTCGCACCTCTTCAATACGGCCATGAATACCCTCACCTTTGAGGCCGAACTGAAGAAATGCAGGCTGGCTGAGCAAACGCTCCACATCAAAATCAGAGCGCTCACTGACCAACTCCACCTGGATCGCATACAACACACTGATCGCTTCAAGTCCATCAAAGGCAAGCACCTTGAAGTCATTGGTAACATAGGGGATCAACAACGTGAAATGCGCAGTGTTGGCGGGCGCGAACATATGTTTTTCCTTACGTTTGGACGTGGATGTCATGCAACACCCCGGCCACTCAGTGACCGGGGTATTTCATTCATCGGCCAGCGTTAACCAGCGACTGGCGTACGCCAGTCATCGGAACCGGAAGTACCCGATACTTCATGGGTCCAGGTGATTTTTCGGTAAGTGAATTCCACGTCTTCCAAGTGCGTGAAGTGCGAGTTCGACGGGTCCTGGCAGTTGTGCATGTAGTCCTTGATGTCGACGATGATGGCGTCTTCAAGTTTGGTGGTGAAGTAATGCTCTTGCGTGCCCGCAGCGGAAGTGCGGTACCACTGGATCGTGATCTCGGTCAGCCGCTCACCCGAGGTCAGCGCGGCCAGCAGCAGCGGCGACGACTTGTCGAACACCTTGGTGATCTTCACCGGCTTGTGAACGCGCTGGCCGGTCGGTTGGCCCGATTGCGGGTCGCGAGGGATGATCACTTCGTGGTTGAAGCCTTGAACCATGACCTGGTCTTCATGACCTTCCTGGTAGGTGTTGCCGACTGAATCCGCGGTGAATGCACCGGCAGTGATAAGACCTTGTTTAGTGCCCGTCACGGACATATACGCTGGAGTAGCCATTGATACTTTCCTTGTTTAAAAAATGAATGCCGACAGGCAAAAACGCTTGCCGGGCAACAAGTAGGTAATCAATCTTCATGCCAACTTTTTTCTAACTTATAAATATCAATCAGTTAGCTAAATCACTTAATAAATACAAGGGCAATAAGAGTAAAAAACAGCCAAAAAGTGCGCAACTTCTTGCGCAGTGCTGTGCAAGAAGTTGCGCAGTTGTCAGGGCACTCTTTAAATCGGGAGATACAGCGATGTATCCACAGGTTTATTCACATTTCATTGCGCAAGAAGTTGCGCAGCTGACCAAAAACCACGATCTGTAACAGGGGTGTTTATCAGCGCCCCATTACTTTTATAAAGTTGTTTAAATCCGTCTCATGGCCTCACAATTAATGCGCCTGTTAGTTGATGAAAAGCGTAGGAGAAATCATATAGACATATAAGATCATTGTGACGACCTAAAACAATCAACCGCACTTTTTGTTAGCCGTCACGGCACGTGCAGGGAACCCATGTTCCAAGAGCTGCCTGTGCAGGGGCGTGGGGATATTGGAACAAGGCACCAAAGTGCGATGACCGGGCAGATTCGCACGTTGCTGATGTCAGCGGTGGCCCAATAAACCCCGGTTCAAGGGCGGGCCGTTCCCGCGTCGGTGGCACGCAAGCCTGCCACCGACGCGGTGCGGGTCAGTCCGAACCGTACTTGGGCGAGCGTGGCCCGTAGAGGATGCCGGTGCGCTGGCCGGCCGAGAGCAAGCGGGCACTGGCTACCCCGGCAATCGGATGCGCTGCATCGGTGGAGCTGTTGATGACCTGCTTGACCGCCGCGGTGATCAACATGCCCACAATCCCGCCCGCGTTGCTGTTGCCCTCCTCGCTGGAAGCGCGTGCCACACCGGTCCACAGGGTGGTGCCCGTTTTCAGATCCACCAGCTTGGCTGTGGCTGTCACAGCTGTATCACTGGAGATCAGCATGTACTGCGTGCCGTATTCGGTGATGGTGATGTACAAACCGGCGTCCGCGCCAAAGATTTGCTGCAACTTGGCCGGAGCCACAGCCTGAATATCATTGGCAGTGGTCAGTCCGTTCTGGCGGAAGGTTTCATCCACCAGCGCAATGGGCAACACGTAGTAACCGGCTTCGGCCAGCGGGTAAGTCACTTGGGACACCAGGCTGTACGAGGCCTGGACTTCCGGCGACTCATTGATGGGCGGCAGCACCAGAATGCTTTTCGGACGGCTTTGCTTGAACGCGGCGTAGTCGATGGTCTTGGGCGCGGCGCACCCACCGAGCAAGGCCAAGCTCAGAAACGCCGCCGACAGCGCCATAAAACGCGGCATCATTTGGCATCTCCGGCTTTAGCGTTCTTCAATAAAAAGTCCATGTAAGGCCCCGACTCCGGGAACAGGGCTTTCTCGGTGCGAAACTGCTGAACCATCTGATCATCCTTGCCCATCGACAGGTAAAGCATGCCCAAATGGGCGTGGTACCCCGGTGGCGCGGAACGGCCGCTGGCATTGATCTTTTGCAGATCGCGCTCCAGTGCCTCGATTTGCGCCTCCTTGGGCTCACCTTTGAAATACTCGTACACCTGCGGCTGATAGCTCTCCCACTGATAGAGAGGCTTGGGGGCCGGTTGACACCCGGCCAGTAGCCCGAGTCCTGCCAGCACCAGCGACAACTTGACTGCCTTGCTCATCCTTGTACTGCTCCTTGAGTGCCGTGATCAGTGGTTGCGCGGATTCCAGGCACCGGCATTGATGCCGTCTACCAGGTGATTGATCGCTTCGCGCATCGCCAGATCCAGCACCTTGCCATTGAGCGTCGAGTCGTAGCTGGCAGTGCCACCGAACCCGATGATTTCGCGGTTGGACAGTGCGTATTCACCCGCACCTTGCGTGGAATACACGACTTCCGAGGTGTTGATGTTGACGATGTTCAGGTTGACCTTGGCGTAGGCCACCTGTGTTTTGCCGCGGCCCAACAGACCGAACAGTTGACGGTCACCCGTCTCTTTACGGCCGAATTCGGTGACGTCACCGGTGACCACGTAATCAGCGCCTTTGAGTTTTTGCGCCTGGCCCTTGATCGCCGCTTCCTGGGAGATTTCGCCCATGTTGTCGCGGTCCAGCACGCTGAAGCGGTTGGTCTGTTGCAAATGGGTGATCAGGATGGTCTTGGCCTGGCCGCCCAAACGATCAACCCCATCGGAAAAGATGCCGCGCATGTAGCTGGAACGGTTATCGAACTTGCCAACAGCAATGGGGACACGTACGCCTTGATAGGCCACGTTAGCGCTGGCCACTTTTTCAATCGGTAGTGCGCGCGAGCTTTCCGTGGCGCAACCGGCCAATGCGAAGAAACCCACCACGACGGTGCTGGCCAACAGGGTTTTAACGACTGTTTTCACTGAATACTCCTTTAAGGAAAACGGGGTGTTACATGCAATCGAACGCTTCATGGGCATGCCGCGCGCGCCTGTGCTACACAGCAGGCACAGGCCCGTGCAACGCTCAAAGCGTGTTGTCGGGAATGTGAGCGTGTGAAGAAAGACGGCGCTCTGCAGACCTGCCCTGTGTCAGGGCTTACGCGCAGAAAGGTCGCGGAAGATACCAAAACCACCTGACCGGTACAACGAATGCCGCCGCCCTGCCCGGCGCAGCAGCCTGTCAAACCTCATTTAACCCGCCGGACTTCCCTGGAAGGTCTGTAGCCAAAAAAGGCGCTGTAGCATTTGCTGAAATGGCTGGGTGACACAAAGCCGCATGCCACCAGGACTTCCACTTGTGACAGCTCGGTGTGCTGCAGCAGACGCCGTGCCTCTGTGAGGCGCAACTCCAGGTAATAACGCTGCGGGGTGGTGCCCAATTGCTCCTTGAACAAGCGCTCCAACTGGCGTCGCGATCTGGCGGCGTAGGTCGCCAACTGCTCAAGCGCCAGCGGCTCTTCCAGGTTGGCATCCATCAACGTGATCACTTCACGCAAAGGTGCGCTGACGCAGATGTTTTCGGCCGGTTTGATACGCCGATAGCGCGACGCTTCAAACGCCAGAATGTCCTCGATGCCTTCGACCAGCGCCTTGTCGTGCAGTGCTTTAATCCACTCCAGCGCCATCTGAAACGCCCCCGCAGGGCTTGAGGCGGTCAACCGGTCGCGATCAATGACAAAAGGCTCGCTGGTGACCTGTGCCGAGCGGGCCATCTCCGCCAACGCGGGTCGATGCTCGGGGTGGATGGCGCAGCGATAGCCTTGCAGCAAGCCGGCGCTGCCCAGAAACCAGGCCCCGTTCCACAGTCCCGCCAGGGTCATGCCGGTCTGGCCGGCGGCACGCAGCAATTCAACCAGTTGTTCACTGGCCTTCAGTTCGGTTCTGTAGCCCCCGCACACAAACAGTATGTCCAGGCCGTCAAGGCAGCCCTTTTCAAACACCGCATCCGGACGAATCACCAGCCCCAGATCGCTCAGCACCTGGGCGTCGTCCACACCGAAGGTGCGCGAGGAAAACAACCCGGCGCGCAGCAAGTTGGCGGTCACCAGCGCATCCAGGGCCTGGGTAAAGGCGGGCAGCGAAAAGTGCTCCAGCAACAAGAAACCGGCGCGAACCGGGGTATCTGTGGAGCCCGCAGAGGCGTGCAGATTGTTTTTTTTCATGCCACCGCTGAACTGACGTCTTTGCATCAAGCAGGCTCGATCGTGGGGGGAGCTGGCTTATATACCCCACTGCGCGTGTCGATGCCATGGGCTACCCCCCTTCCCCTTCAACGCGCTGTGGGTTTAGGTGAAGACCGTGAAAAACCCTTGACCACCACGTACAGCAGCGGCCCGGCGGACACGAATAGCGCCGTGAGCAAAAAGTACGGCCACAGGGACGCCATCGATTGACCCCGGGTACGTGCATCCCGGTACATCCAGACACAGGCCAGCCCAGCCATCACGTACAAGTCGATGACGACTTGGGCGGTGTCAGGGCTGGACATCAGTTGCAGGCCAAACTCCAGCAGGGACTGGTCTGCATGCCACAGGGTAAATGCCGTGTACAGCGTGAACAGCACCAGCACGATCAAGGCGAAACAAGGTTTTTTCATGATGTCGGTCCGTGAGGCGTCAGAGGGTGTCTACCGGTCTGACGTTAGTGATAACGTCTGCCCTCGAGCAATGACCTCTGAGGTCATGGACGCCCCCCGTTTGCCCTGCCAGAGTGCCTGCATGAGCCAGCATCCGTTTCCTCGATCAACCTGCGAACAGGCAGGTACCCAACTGCGCCAGCTGCGCAAACAGGCGCGCCTGAGTCAAATGGAACTGGCCCTGATCACCGGGATGTCTCAACGTCATCTGAGTTGCATTGAAACGGGACGCGCCCGACCCGGCCCCGCCACGTTGCACCATCTACTGATGGCCTTGCAGGTGCCTCTGGAACGCTGCAACGCTTTATTTTTAGCGGCCGGTTATGCGCCGCGCTATGAAGCGACGCCCCTGGCATCCCCTTCGATGACGGCCATTCGGGAAGCAATCAGCCATGTGCTGCAGGCCAACAACCCAGCGCCGGCAATCGTATTGGGCAGCCAATGGGACGTACTGGCCGCCAATACCAGTACCTACGTGTTGTTTGGCCTGGCGGGACTGGACCCTGGCGCGGCGCAGGGGTTGAACCTGCTCAGCACGCTCTTGCAACCCGGCGGCCTGGGTGATTGCCTGGCTAACGCCGAAGAGATCCGGCACGTGGCCTGGCAAAGGGCCGCGCGCGAAGCGTTGGAGAATCCGGCGCTGGCGCGCTTACTCGCGCAATGGCCTGCACCGCCCGCTGCTCAGCCGTTGAACAGTGAACCGCCGCCCTTGATGATGACGCGGGTGAACTCACACCGGGGGCTGCTGAATTTCATGTCCACGTTTACAACCTTTGGCATGCCCCTGGATATCACGGTGACTTCACTGCGGATCGAACACCTGATACCGGCCGATGCCCATACCTGGAGCGTCATGTCCGAAGCCTATGCCGAGGCTGGCAGCACCTTCAGCCCCATCCCGGTTTTTTGGGATCAACCCCTGGATGCCCATCCTGTTTGAGTGGGAACCGTTGGCCAGCCACCCGCACATTCAGGGGCAAACCATGGTCTGGACCGATAAGGAGACTCAGCATGCACAAGCAGTGGTTGCAAATTGAGCAGGCCTACATTCAAAGCAATCGGATTTTCAACTATGCCCAACTGCGGTTGCAGGGTCGTTGGCGTGCGGTGTGGCCGACCCTGGTCGTCGCCGGTTTGCTCATTGCCTTGTCCGGCACGCTGTTTGTGTGGGCAAACCCGCTGTGGCCCATTGCCTGCGTCACAGGGGTCGCACTCTGCATGATGGTGTTTTTCAGGACGCTGGACCGGCTGTTGGGGCGGCTCTACCCGCAGGAGTACGAACAGTACGGCATTGCCCGGCAACGGATGTCTGAGCGCTGCGATTACCTGGCGTATGCGCTGTTTTTTCAACGGGTCATCGCGATGGGCCATAGCCCGCGTACCCTGCAAGCGATCAGCGACTATTCGCAAACCCTTGGCCCGCCACCCAAACCGTTTTTGATCAATCAGCACTTTACGACGGTGATCATGGTGTCGATTCTGGTCAGCCTGCTCAGCGCCTACCTGCAAAAAACACCGGGCTGGTCGACTCAAGCGCTGGAATACATCGCCACCGCGCTGGGTTTGACCTTCGTGCTCTCGTTGGGGCTCGACGGTTTTCGCGTCACACAAACCCGTGACAGCCGCATTCGCCGCTACCTGCAGCGTGCATGCATTGAGCTGGAACACGCTGCACACATGCCTTCAGCAACCGACCCGGCAACCGCCCCGGACGACGTGGCTGACGACACTCAACCTCGGCACACCTGAACATGCCCCAGCCAGTGCCGCGCCCCGGCCCAGCGGGAATGCCACGCCTGGCGCAACTGGTGCGCCGTGATGCTGCGCGCCTGCGGGTCGAGGCTGAGCGCAGCCCGCAAGGCAGGCCAGCAATGCCAGGGCAGATGACGAGGTGCACGCAACCTTAAGTGCAAGCCTTGCGCCTGCGCCAGATTTGACGGCACACGCTGAAACGGGTGCTTGCCTTCGGCCAGCTCATACAGCACGCAAGCCACGGCGAACAGATCGGCGCGCGAGGTCAACGGCTGCCCGTCCAGCAACTCAGGCGCCGCATAACCCGGCGTCCAGGCATTGAAACGGCTGCGGCTCAACTGCGGCAAACCGTCGAGCACGCCCTCCTCGCTCTGTCCGAGGCCAAAATCGAACAGGCGGACTCCCTCGTCACAGAGCATCACATTGCTGGGCTTGATGTCGCCGTGCAGGACCCCACGACCATGGGCGCAGACCAACGCGTCCAGCAGTGGCAAGGCGATCTCCCGCAATTGGTTCCACGGCAACCCACCGGGGCGCTCGCACAGCAATTTGTCCAGCGTCAGCCCGCGCATCAGCTCCATGCTGATAAAGGCCAACTGACTGTCCTGATCGACCTCGAAGGTGTACAGCCGAAGCACGTTGTCATGGCGCACATGTCGCGTCAGTGCAAATTCGCTGTACAGCAACGCGCTGGCATCCGGGGCCGCGGCTACGTCTTCACCTAGCACCTTGATGGCCAGATACGGCGACGGTTCGCCGTACTGTTCATGCAGCAGATCCCGCGCCCGGTACACCGTCCCCATGCCGCCAGCGCCCAGCAAGCCTTCGAGTTGATAGCGACCGGCAAGCACCTGCGGCAGTTGCCCGACACTGGCCTGCGTGGGGGCCGGTGCGGGTTGGCGCACCGCATTCTTGGCAAAGGCGAAGTACGTCAGGTTAGGGGCCTGCTCGGCCATTTCCAGCAGATCATCGGTTGAGGCATCGGGCTCGATCATTGGCGAATCACCACGGCGGTCAGGTTGTCCCGCGCCTCGCCGCGCAGCGCCCCGGCAAACAAACGCTCCAGCGCCAACTGCGGCGCGGGCAGATTCAGCGCGTGGCCAAGGGCATCGGTGCTCAAACTTTGATACAAACCGTCGCTGCACAACAAAAAGGCATCATCCGGACAGGTTTCCAGCTCCAGGACATCCAGCGTCAACTGCTCACTGGCGCCCACTGCACGGGTCAGTGCATGGGCTGAGGGATGCGCCTTGGCCTGCTCGGCACTCATTTGCTGCTCGTCAATCAATTGCTGCTGCAGGGAATGGTCCCTCGACAGCTGGTACAAGCGTTGGCCTCGCCATAAGTAGCACCGACTGTCCCCCGCCCAGACACACGCGGCGCGGTTGCCCTCCATCAACACCGCCACCACCGTGCTGCCCATGATGCTGTCGGAACGCCCGGCGGTCACGGTCAGTTCCTGGCCCAGTCGACGGTTGAGCCAGTGCAGGCACTGACGAACGTTTTTCAGACGTGCGTCGAAATCCACCTCCACCGGCAAATCCGCCAGGCTGGCAACGATCAACTGGCTGGCGATATCGCCGCCCTGATGCCCGCCCATGCCATCGGCCACTACCCATAAGCCGTGTTGCGGACACTCCAGAAACGCATCCTCGTTGCGCGCCCGTACCTTGCCGGGGTCAGTGCGCGCAGCGCTGTGCCAGAGCCCGGTCGGGCGCATCAGAGCTGCACCGGCATACGGAAGGTGCGGATAACCCCCATGTCGAACGGGTTCGGCGCACGCGCAGTGGTCAACAGGTAGTTGGCCCGCAACCCGCCGAGATCAGCTTTGAGCACCAACACGTCACGCCCGCTCAGTGACTCGGTTTGCATCAAGTCAAACAGGCGGAACAGCGACCACGCTCCGGTATTTTTTTCGATGCCCACCGGGCGCCCGACCATTTTGTCCAGCACCAGGCTGGTCCTGCCGGCGGCTGTATCGGTGGGCCATGTGAAGGCCACCGGCACAATCGGGCCGTGGCGGTATTCAATCACCTTGTCGCCAAAGGTAAACGCCGAGCGGCTGACGGCGGCGTCCAGCGTGTAAGGCTCCAGCTTGAACTGCACACGCGGCTCGGCCGGGTTCTCAGCGAAGAAACTCTGGCGAATCACCTGTGCCGAGCCCATTTGGTCCAGATAGGCCTTCGAAATCGGCACGCTGTGACCATCCACACTGCGCAGCCGGTAATTGCCCGGATCGCCACTGACGAAGGCGCGCAGGTAGTTGTCGAAAAACTTGTCGGCAATCCCCTGGGCCTTGAAGAAATCACGGAAATCGCTCAGGGCCACATCGCTGGTGCTGTGGGCATAGAACGGGTAGCGCTTGCTGATGGCTTTGCCGTAATAGCTGTACAACTCGCTTTGATAACGCTGGTTCAGGTAGTCATAGGTATCGTCGAGCAACAACCGCCAGGTGTCTTCAGCCAGCACGTTCAACCATGCACCCACCGGGCGCGGCAAGCGTGTCGAGGCCGTGCGCAAGCTGCTCAACGCATCGCGCTGGCCACCCATGCGCACTTTGGTCATCTCGTAGGCGGCTTGTTGCGGCGCACTGGCCCGGGCCAGGCTGGTCAGTTGCAACTGCACGTCATTGAGCGCCTGAAGGGCTGGGGTCAAATCAGCCGCAGGGCCGTTATTGTCATCAAGCAAGCGGTGCAACGGTTCAAAGCGGCGCTGCAGTGACTTTTTGGCGGTGTCGGGCAGTTTGGCCGCCACCGCCTGCGACGCTTTACCGGCCACCGGCTGGAGCGCCTTGCCTGCCTTGCCGGTTTTTTGCGCCAGCGCTTCTGTGGCTTCGCCCGCCGCCTCCAGACCGTCGGCGATGGCCTGGAAGCGGGTGTTATCGCGCACTTCGACCAACAGTTGCAGCATGGGCGAATTGGCTGAGGTCAAACCGGCCAGTAGTTCAGCCCCTTGCGCAGCATCATTGATGGGCTGCAAGGCCACCCGACCGACCGCTTCTCCCCAATAGTTGGCGTAGTCGCGGAAATACAGCTGCTCCAGCTCCACCATCAGACGACGCAAGTCCATCCCGCTCATACCGGGGCCTTCGCCCAGCACCCAATTGTCTTCCAGGATATCGGTCACCAGCGTGGTGCTTTGCACCGAGAAATACTGCTGATAGCCGCTTTGGGTGTAGAAACCCGGGATCACATACTCCGTGCCGAGAAACAGATTGCCTTGCGGCCCCAGGTGTTGGCTCAGGCGGTACTCGGGCAAGCTGCGCGCCTGCTCGCGCAACATCCGATACACCACGTTGGCCAGCGATTCGCTGCGCAGCACCTGACGCGCCTGCGCCACCAACTGATCGTCGAGCGTGTACGCGAACGGCTGCTTGAGCAAACGTTCAAAGTGCGTGTTCAGGCCGTTCTGCACCTCGGCATTGCCTGCATAACGCACCGACCAGTCGGCGGCCACCCACTCTTTCAGCCAAGCGGTGTCCCGACGCTCTTTCATGTTCAGCATCAGGTAAGCGCGCAGGCTATTGAGCAGGCGTTCACGGTTTTTCAGATTGCTCCGGATCTGCCCTTCAAGCAGTGTGGCCACGTGCGGCAACAGCTGCTTTTCAAGCTGCTGATCATACGCCGTGGTGACCACCGGGTTAGTGGCTTCGCCCTGATACAGGCCGCCGCGCTCCAGGTACGACGCCTCGCCGGGTGTCGGGAATACCTGGGTGGCCGCGTATAACGTGTCCAGCGGCTTGAGCACCGCCCGCGCATCCAGGTTGGCCGTCAGGGCCGTGCGTTGCTGCACCCACTCCTGAGCCAGGGCACGCACCCGCTCAAGACGCTCAGAATTGGCCGAAAAACCGCCTGCCCAGAGCACGCCAAACAACGCCAGTGCCGCCAGCGCACCCACATACAATGCCCGCTGGCCCCAATGAATGCGTCGCCGCTCGCGCTTGTCGAGCCCCGCCAGATCCGCTTCCGGGAAAATCACCCGGCTGAACAGGTGGTGAATAAAGGAGGCGCGCCCGCGTTGCATACCGGGCAACCCATCAACGCCCAGGTTGTCCAGATGTTCGTCATGATCGGCAGTGGCGGCCGAGGTCTGAACCGGGGACGCGTGCGGGGCACTGGTCAGGTAGAACCCGCGCAGTTGGCTGACGCGGTGATAACGGTTGCCGTTGAAGGCGATGTCCACAAACGCGCACAGGTTAGTGCCGATTTGCCCCAGTTGGTGCGGGAAGTCGAGGATTCGCGCCCGACGCTGAGGGTCACGCTCCTGATGCATGCGCATGATGACCTGGCTGTTCAGGCGACGCAGGAGTTCTTCGAACTCGGCGCGCAGGACCGTTGCGTCGGTCCCGCTCTGGTCTTTACGCAGCGTGGTGCCAAGCACCTGATCGCTTTCTTCACGGCTCAACTGGTCGAAAAAGGCGTCGAAACCGAGCAATTGATCGGCCTTGCTCAGCACCAGATACACCGGCACATTCGCGTGCAACTGTTGATGGATGTCCTGCAACCGGGCACGCACCAGGCGTGCCAGTGCTTCCACCGTCTCAGCGGTGCCCTCCATCAGGTCCTGCACCTCAATAGTGACCAACACACCGTTCAGGGGGCGGTTGCGACGACGTTGCCGCAGCAGGCCGAGCAAGGTCTTCCAGCCGCCGCCATCCACTTCGGCATCCGGCTGGGCCATGTAGCGCCCGGCGGTGTCGATCAGGACGCCGTGATCGGCAAAGTACCAGTCGCACAGTGGGGTGCCCTGGGTGTCACGGGTCAGTTTGCGCTCCAGCGTGTTGATCGGAAATTCCAGCCCCGAGTACGCCAGCAAACTGGTTTTACCGCTGCCCTGGGGGCCGATCAGCAAGTACCACGGTAAATCATTGCGCCAACGTTCGCTGCGCCCGCGATAGACGCTGGAGGTTTTGAGCGTGTTGAGGGCGTCCTTGAAGCGCTCTCTGAGCGCCTTGCGCTCTTGCTCGGCCTTCTCGGTCTGACGCAGCCGTTCCTGACCGTCGGTACTGTCCTCTAAGGCCTGCTTGCGCACCCCGGCCCGCCAGTTGGCATAGACCATGAACAGGCCCCACATCAGGATCAGCCCGCTGATGGTCAGCAAACGCGAAATCGGGCTTTCCCAGAACTTGTAATCGTTGACGGCCAACAGCGGCCCGACAAACCACACCAACAGCGCGGCGAACAGCAGCAGGAGCAGGGTCCAGACCCAGGTCTTGCACAAGAATGCGCCGATATTTTTGACAAAATTTTTCATCACACGTCCTTGTTTACGGCTGCGGCTTGGGCTGAACCGGGGCCGGATCAAGCTGCTGGTAAGGTTGCAGAACTGTCTGGCGTTGCTCGCCCAACACCCAGGCAAACCCGGAATACATCACCCCCAGGCACACCAGGGTAAACAGCACCACCATCCAGGCGGGCACGATGCGCACCAGGTGACGGCGCTGTTGGCTCAAGCCCTGCCACTGCGGCGACAGTTCGCGAGGCACGTCGCCGCGCAATTGGCGGATCTGGCGATACAGCGCATCACGGATGCCTTCGAGTTCCAGCATGCCGCGCGGTTGCACCCGGTATTTCCCTTCAAAACCCAGCGCCAGGCAGAGGTACAACAACTCCAGCATCGGCAAGTGCCTGACCGGGTTTTTGGACAGCTGCTCAAGCAAGCTGAAGACTTTTTCGCCGCCAAAGGTTTCGCTGTGAAAGCTGCTCAACAGGCTGATCTTCGACCATTCGCTTTCGCTGCCCCACACGGTGGTGACCACCGCTTCGTCAACCACCGTGCACAGCACGTAACGGGCCGTCATGACCTCGCTGCTTTCTGCGCCGTTGTGCGCGGCGCGCACTTCAAACTCCCGCACGGCATTGGTCAGGCGCCTGTTCAATGGCGTCAGGTCCTCACGGGTTTTGGCGTGTTTGAGCCGCACCACTTCACTCAATACTTCAGAGGCCGCTGCCACCAGCGAATTGAGGCTGATGCTGAAGGTCTGCGCCGGGCGCATGCGCGCGGCGTAAATCATGCGCTGTTCCAGTTGCTCAAAACGCGGCGGCGAAGAAAAGTCAGTCAGCGGCCCCGCAACCGGGCCTTTGCCCTTGCGGTCAAGCAGGACGGTTTTCTCGTCCTGGCTGTGTTCCATGTCCTTGATCATGTCGGTCAGTTCCTGATGGCCCAGAATTTCAGTTCAAGCTCGGAGAACTCCCCGGAAACGTGGAATGCAAAGCCTCCGGAACGCTCCAGCTGTGCCACGTCATCAGGACTGAGTTCGAGGATGAAATAGGTTTTGTTGGCGTGAAAGGCAATCTGGCGAGGCGCCACCGGTAACGGTTTGACCTTGATGCCGGGCAAGTGCAGGTTCACCAATTGGCGGATCTGCTCCACGGGGCCTACTTTCAAGTGCGCCGGTAAGCGATGGCGCAACTCTTCGTTGTCGCAATGGGCGCTGGCCGCCAGTACAAACGAGGCCGAGGTCAGCAATTTGTGGTCGTGCAGCGGCGACACCAGGATGCCGTACTGGCGCGCTTGCAGGATCAGCTCGATGGCGTGTTGTTCAAGCACCATCGACAACACCTGGCGGATCGCGTCCATCAGCCTGCGAAAGCTCCCGCCCTGGTCACTGTGCTGATAACCGGTTTCCATCCGCGGACGTTTGGTGTCACTGGAGAAGGTCGCCAACTCGCCCAGCATGGTCAGCAGCGTGCGGTACAACTCTTCCGGGTGTACCTGTTTAAGCCCCAAGTAGTGGCGCAACAGCAGCTCGGTGCGGTTAATCAATTGCAACATCATGAAATCACCCACCTCCGCCCCGCCCACCTTGCCATTGGAGCGAATGCGCTCAGCGATGGTGTCGCCGCGGTGACCGAGCATGCTGATGATTTCTTTGAGGCACGACAGCAGGTAACTGGAGGAATGAGCCTGAATAAACGTGGGCACAAAGTCCTGATTGAGGCTGATAACGCCGTCCGGGGTGGTGTCGAGCACATCGCAGAGCTTCAGTTTGACGTACGCCTGATCGCTCTGCTGTTCGCCCAGCAGCAGGCGGAAGTCCGGGCGTGCACAACTGACCTGGCTGGCCGAGTCATCCCCCGCGTTGGAGTCAGTGACTTCGGCTTCGTACGCGGTGTAGCGCGCCAGGACGTCGGACTGCTCCGGGCGTCGCGCTTCGATGTGGTTCCCCGTGACCAGCGGCAACGCCAGATAAACCGGGGTATTGCCGGTGTTGGGCGGCACGTCGAGGGCCAGTGGATCGGTGTTGCCCCCCAGCTCGAACAGGCTGCCGTCGGGAAGGATTCCTGACGCCTGGCTGACGACCACTTTACCCATGCTGAGGAACTGCAAATCGATTTCCAGGCTCAGAAAGCCCCAGATGTAACTGCCCAGCAACTGGGTGCGGGTTTTCATCTGGTGATCGTAATAGCGGTCGTTGTGTTGAAAGTGCTGCGGGCGCAGCAGCATGCCTTCCTGCCAAATGACTTTGTGTGCATTCATGATCAGTCATCCGCCTTGGCGAGCATTTTTTGGGCATTGAGGATGCCGGTCTTGTCCAGAATCAGAGAAACGTCCGTCATCTCCTGCGGCGTGACCTGCACCGTGTAGCGCCACTGCGTATCGGGCAAGTCGCGATAAGCGGCCAGCACGCCGATGAAGCGGCTGCCCTCCTCCACACTGAGCTTGAGCTCCAGGGTTTCACCGGGACGCAGCTCCAATTGCTCGCTGGTCACCATGTCCGGGCTCAGCGCCTCTTTGGGGTGTTCATACAGGCTGAAAAAGTCTGCGTTTTCGAACGCCACCGGGTGCTTGAGCTCGAACAGGCTCACCACCACCGGCGACGGGCGGCCATTGAGGTCCGGGTTCAACTGGTCGCTGGCTTGCAGCGTGAGGTTGACCTTGGTCAGGGTCGAATACGGCGACAGGGTCGAGCACCCTGCCATCAGTTCCCACGCGGCAACGACACACAGCGTTTTCAATACACGGGTCGGGCTGCAAGACATACGCTTCATCCTTGGTAGTCGTGGTGTAGGGAGCCGATCAGGCGCACCTGTTCTTCGTAGGCTTGGGCGAAATCGCGGGCCAGCAGGCGTTCGCTCCAGTCATCGTCTTGCTGCAAGGCCTGGTGATAACGGGTGAAGGCTCTCCAGCGGCTGCCCGAAGTGGCCAGTAACGGTTTGTTGTCCCGCTCGAAACGCAGGGTCATGCGCTCTGGCGAAAAGTGTTCCAGGGTGCCCCGCAGTGCCGCCCGGCTGGCGGTCAGCAACGCCACCTGATGGGCTTGCACATCACGAAAGGCACGGGCAACCGCCTGTTCGGCCGTGAGCTGCCCCGGGCGCCCCGGCTGAAGCAGGATCGAAAGGGCTTCACCCGGGTCGATGGCCACTTTCAACGGGTTTTTTTGCGTGGTTTGCACCGTGGTTTGCGCCAGACGCAATTCGTTTTTCAACTCGCTGCGGGTGCGCAGACTCTGCTGCAACCCGCTGACGCTTTGTTTGAGCAAGCGCGCGGCATTCAGTGCGAGGGCTTCGCGGGCCTCGTGGTCCATGCCCATAAGATCAACCCCCAGGGCTGCTCCGAAATGCGCCCAAAAGCCATCACTTTGTTCCTCAACAGCAGGCGCGGGGGCAACCGGTTCAACGGGTTCAGGGGCTTTGACCAAGTGCGGCACGATCAGCCGTTCCTGATCGATTTGGGCGTAATCAGCCCGTTGACGGGGTGGCGCCTCGGCCGTTTTCGGGTTGAGCAGTTCGTTGATCCTGGCCTCATCCGGGTCGAGCTGAGTCAGGGCATTGAGCGGATCAAGATCAAAGAAGGCATCGTCCGGAATCACACTGCCCGCGGGCTGTGGCAGCCCGAATTCAATGTCCGGACCTGCCGGGTCACGGATCAACCGCGCACGAATCTCAAAGTCGCCCAGCACATAGCCCGAGCCGCTTTCAATGCGCAGGGGTTCGCCCCTGGGCAGGCGTGCGCCGGTCTCACGGTCCTGCATGCCGTTAGTGCTGGTGTCGGTGAGGTAAAACACACCGTCGCGGTACGTGATCAATGCATGGTGATTGGACAGATGCCGCTTTTCATCCGGGATCACCCAGTCACAGTCCGCTGCCCGGCCGATCACGCCTCCCGCGCGGGTGAATGTTTTCTGGCACAACTGCGCAGGCACGAACTGCTTGGTGTTCAGCATTTCGAAAACCAGTTCCATGATCTTGCTCCTTGCGGTCACTTGCCGCGATTGACCGCCTGCGGATCACCCAAGGGGCGATAGACGTTGTCGTTGAATTTGTAATTGCTGTTGCAACCGCTCACGCCGCATACAACGACGAGGGCCAACAGCACGGCTTGCCAGTGACGAACAGGCATCAGGGGTGTCTCCAGACGTAAACAACATTCAATGGCCTGCGCAGGCACAGTGGCCATTCATAAACACGCATCACGGGTGGTAACGGCACACGCTAACCATCACGCTCACCCACCTGAACATTCAGGCGCTCCATGCGGTACAGCAACGTGCGGCGTGGCAATCCCAGTTCCCGTGCGGCCAGCGTTTGGTTGCCATCGTTTTTGCGCAGGCAGTCGAGCACCCAACTGCGCTCCACTTGCTCCAGACGCTCACGCAGGCTCAAGCTGCTGCCTTCCAGGGCCAGGTCGGCACGTCGGGCAAAATGTTCGGGCATCAGCTCACGGCCTTCGCACAGCAGCACCGCGCGTTCGACCAGCCCTTTGAGTTCGCGCACGTTGCCCGGGAAGGGATAAGCCGCCAGATGGTCCAGCGCTGCCTGCGACCAGTGCAGGACGTCGCGGCGCAGGAAGGCGCAGGCCTTTTTGGCGAAATGCCGGGCCAGCACCAGGATGTCGCCCTCACGCAGCCGCAGGGGCGGCAACTCAATCGGGAATTGCGCCAGCCGGTAATACAAGTCCTCGCGGAACTTGCCTTCACTGACCAGCACCGCGAGGTCACGGTGGGTGGCTGCAATGATCCTCACGTCAATGGTGTGGGTGTCGTTGCTGCCCAGCGGGCGGATCTCGCCTTCCTGCAACACCCGCAGCAACTTGGCTTGCAACGAAAGCGGCATGTCACCGATTTCATCGAGCAACAACGTGCCACCATTGGCGGCATCGAACAGGCCGCGACGGTCGCAGTCTGCCCCGGTGAAGGCGCCTTTGCGAAAGCCAAACAATTCACTTTCGAGCAGGTTTTCCGGGAAGGCCGCACAGTTCTGCACAATAAACGGCTTCGAGCGGCGTGGGCCGTAATCGTGAATGGCCCGCGCCACCACTTCTTTTCCGCTGCCGGTTTCACCCAACAGCAAGACCGTGTACGGGCTGTGCAGCACTTTGCTGATCAACGAGTAGGTCTCACGCATGACCGGGCTTTCACCGATCAGCCCGTAACCGCTGACCCTTGGCTCACTCACCAAGGGCGCGGGCACGTCACCCGACGAGAGCCGCAAGGCGTGCTGCACATGCAATTGCCCGAGTACGAACGAACCGAGCTGGGCCAACGATTCGGCAAAAACGTTCAGGTCTTGCTGGCGTTGACTGGCGCACAGCAATACTCCTTCCACAGCCTGTTTCTGATTGAGCAGCGGCACGCACAGCAGCGCGTTCCACACCACCCCGGTAGGCAGAAAACTCAGCTCATGCAACCGGGTATTCAGGTCGCTGAGGCACACCACACGGTTTTGGCATAACGCAAACTGCAACAACTGTTCGCCGTTGTAGTCGGCCGGAACACTCTGCTCCTCCCGGGTGTGCGCATGCCCGTTCAGGTATTGCGCGCTCAGGCCCAAACGGGTGTGGGTGGCGTCCAGTACGTAGAGTTGCACCAGCTCGCAGCCACTGAGCCCGGCCACACCCTGCACAAAACCGCCGACCAATGCCTCGTGGTCCGGGGCCTGGGCCAGGTGCATGAAGTGGGTGAGCAAGGTCTGCGCATACACCAATGGCTGATCGACATGGGTAAACATCACGCCCACCTCAAGCGAACTCACAGATGACACCGGCATGGGCGTCAAGCGTGGCGTGCACCCGCTGCAGACTCTCCCCCTGCGCCATGGCGTCCAGCAAACGGTCGGCCACCAGCGGCAACACATGTTGCTCCAGCAAGTGGTCGATCAGGCGCGCGCCACTGTCACTCTGGGTGCAGCGCTCGGCCAACTCGTCTACCAAGGCCTGGCAGAAGCTGAACGCCAACTGACGACGCGCCAGGCGCTCGCCCAATCGGCCCAGCTTGATTTCAATCAGCTCGCGCAAAACCGGGCCGCCGACCGGGTAGTAAGGCACGACGCGCATACGGGCCAGCAGTGCCGGTTTGAAGTGTTGGCTGAGTACCGGGCGGATGGTCGCTTCCAGCACCTCGGCCGTTGGACGTGCGCCGTGTTCGCAGAGTTGCGAAATGCGCTCGCTGCCCAAGTTGGACGTCATCAGGATCAGGGTGTTGCGAAAATCGATTTCGCGCCCTTCCCCGTCATTGGCCACGCCTTTGTCGAAGATTTGATAGAACAGGTTCAGCACGTCCGGGTCAGCTTTTTCGACTTCATCGAGCAGCACCACCGAGTACGGCTTTTGCCGCACGGCTTCGGTGAGCATGCCGCCCTCGCCATACCCGACATAGCCGGGCGGTGCGCCGATCAGTCGCGAAACGGTGTGCTTCTCCTGGAATTCGGACATGTTGATGGTGGTCATAAAGCGCTCGCCGCCATACAGCAGATCGGCCAGTGCCAGAGCGGTTTCGGTCTTGCCGACACCACTGGGCCCCACCAGCAAAAACACGCCCACCGGTGCGTCCGGTTTGTTCAGGCCCGCAGCAGTGGCACGCATGGAGCGGTCGAGGGCATGCACGGCCTGCTCCTGACCACGAATACGGGTGCGTAAGTCGGTGGCAAAGCGTGCGACCTTGGCATTGTGCTCCCGCGCCAATTGCGCCAGAGGAACGCCCGTCCAGGCACTGATGACCTCTGCCACCAGCCGCGGGCACACCTCAAAACTGACCAGACGCTCAGTCGCTTGGGCCTGGGTCAATGCGCGGTGGGTTTCACCCAGGGCCGCTTCGAGCGTTTCGATGCCCGCTTGCGGGTCTTCGTCCATGGCAGTGTCCGGCACAGCCGCCGCCATCGTCCGCGCCGTGGCCAACTGCTTGCGTTGTTCGAGCACCGTTTCGGCCAGGGCCTTTTGTTCAGTCCATGATGTTTCAAGCGCTTCGCGTTCGCGCTCGGCGGCGGTCAAACGAGTTTCCAGCAACGTCAAGGCGTCAAGATCGATCATCAGGCCGGCTTCGGCATCGCGACGCAGGGCCCGGCGTTGCCGCTCGCCTTGCGCCAGCTCGCCGCGCAGTTGTTCCAGACGCTGCGGGGCCGCCGCCAGGCTGATGCGCACCCGCGCACACGCGGTGTCCAACACATCCACGGCTTTGTCCGGAAGCTGACGCCCGGCCAGGTAACGGGCCGACAGTTCGGCCGCTGCCACGACCGCGTCATCACGCAGGTAGATGCCGTGGCTTTTTTCATAAACGTGCGCCAGGCCACGCAGAATGGTCACGGCTTCACTGACCGTGGGCTCGTGTAACTGAACAGGCTGGAAACGCCGGGCCAGCGCCGGGTCTTTTTCAAAGTACTTCTTGTATTCGGACCAAGTGGTGGCCGCGATGGTACGCAGCTCTCCGCGAGCCAATGCAGGCTTGAGCAAGTTGGCGGCATCCGAACTGCCCGCCGTGCCCCCGGCGCCGATCAGGGTGTGGGCCTCGTCAATGAACAGGATGATCGGCCGGGGCGATGCTTTGACCTCATCAATCACCCCTTTGAGGCGGCGCTCGAACTCACCCTTGACGCTGGCCCCGGCTTGCAACAACCCCATGTCCAGAACCATCAACTCGACGCCTTTGAGCGCCTGCGGCACTTCTCCGGCGGCGATGCGCGACGCCAGCCCCTCCACAATCGCGGTTTTGCCCACGCCTGCTTCGCCCACCACGATCGGGTTGTTTTTACGGCGACGGGCCAGAATGTCGATCATCTGGCGAATCGCGTCATCGCGGCACAACACGGGATCCAGCTGGCCGTCGCGGGCCTGCTGGGTCAAGTTGTGAGTGAAGCGCGCCAGCAGCGACTCGCCCTGCACCGTGGGCTTGGCGGCGTCAGCCGGCGGGGTATGCGACAGCGCAAACCCTTTGAGGCGTTCGATGTTCAACTGGCTGAGCAAAGGTAAATAATGGCTGCCGGCGTAACGCATCGGATTGCGTAGCAGCGCAAGAATCAATGCCGCCTGCTCAACCTGGCTTTGACCCAACTCAAGGTTGGCCACCAACAGCGCGTCTTGTAGCCATTGCACCAGTTCCGGGGCAAACACCGGATTGCGCGAAGCGTTGTGCTCAGCCCGCGGTTGCAGTGCCGCGCTCAGCTCGCCGGGCTCCACGTCGGCGTCTTGCAGCGCGCGGGTCAGTAAGCCTTGCGGGCGTTCGAGCAGGCCCAGCAGCAAGTCTTCTACCAGCACTTTATGACCGCCACGGGCCACGCAGCGCTCAGCCGAGCCTTCGAGGTCGCGCCGGGTCTCGGCGTCCAACGCCTGAATCAGTTGTTGCAGGTCTACATTGATCATGAGTCATCAGTCCTTAATGAATTTTGCTGCCCAGCGTCACCACACCATCAGCCCGCTCGCGTCCCAGCCAACTGGTCCAGCCCAATCGGCAGGCGTTCTGTTCGCCAATGCGTAGTTCGCGGATTTCTTCCTGACGCAACACCAGCCGGATGTCGTAGTCCAGCGGGTCGCGCAAGGTAAAACGCACCAGTGCACACAGCGGCTGATAGCCAAAACCGATCGGCAAAAACTCGTGAAAGCGTTCCCAGTTCAGTTGACGGATATAAATGCGGAACTTGCCGCTGCGGTCCCGCACCCGCTCCCCCAGCACCAGGTCTTCCCCCAGCAGGCTGTTGGCCCGGCCGAGGCGATTTCGCTGTTCCTCAAGAATCTCGACCCGCCGTTCAATGCACTGCTCGATGGTCAGCTCGGCGTGCTTGAAGTAGTAACGCAACACCGCTTCAATCAGGGCCGCCGAGTGCGCCCGTAAGCTGAGCAACCCCAGATACGGCAACAAGCGCTTCCAGTTCAGCTCTTTGGCCTGACGAATGTCTTCGCCTCCCAGACCGATCAACGCAAACAGTTGCGCTGAAAACGGGTCCAGCGCACCGCTCTGGAAACTCGCGCGATAACGGTACTTTTTCCAGATGGGCAACATCAGCCGTTGCAGGCGGTGGTGGAACACATCCAGAAAGTGACGCGTCGGATTGCCGTCTTCACCGTCACCCAGCGCCTGCTCGCCATAGAACGCCGGCAAGGGCGAACTGGCCCCGACCAACCCGATCAGGTTGAAGCGCAAACGTGCCCGCAGTTGCCCGTGCTCATTAAAAAACTCCACGCGGTCCACATCGCTGCCCGGGAAGCCCAGGCTCGGGTTGGCCTGAAACTCCACGTGGTCGTAAAGGTCGTCTTCACTCAGCAGCGGGTGCGCGTCACGCAACCGCTCTATCACCAGCAATACCGCCTGAAACAGCGAGTACTCGCGTATCACCTGGCTCAGCCCATTCAAAGAAGTGGCTGTAGGCCCATACGTGGTGTCCATTGGTACACCTCTCCCTGTGTGCTCTTTACGCGCAACTCGTGGTACGAGTTAAGGCTGGCGTAAAGGGCGAAAAACTCATTGAGCACCGACGCAAACACGAACAGGTCGCCTTCACCGATATACCCTTGGGTGTCGACGGTCAGTTCGGTGCGTAGCCCGCGCACGGGCAGGCCGCGGTGCAAGCGGTCAACGTGTTCGTGGCGGATCGACTTGAGCCCGCCCAGCAGCCGCTGGCTGACTTTCTCTGCGTGTTGGTCGTAGTAGCGCGGCAGGTCGTAGGTTTCGAGGATGACCTTCAAGGCATTCACATCGGCCAGCGACAGGTAGTTCAGCGACATGTTGCTGATCAGCTTCCACAGAAAGTCACGGTTGATCGGCGGCGCATAACTGGAGGTCGCCGGGGTAATGTTGCGAAAGGTCAGGAACTCCGGGGTTTTTTCACAGGAGCGACAGATGTCCCCGAGTTTGAGCCTGCGCGGCAGGTTCTGATTGGTGCAGGTCAGCTCGATCGACAGGGTTTCGTGGGCCTCGATGTCACGCAGGCTGAAGCTCAGGTAGGTGTCGAGGCCCTCGTGCAACAGCGAGGAGCGCTGACGAAGACTGTAATGAGAACGGGCCGTGGGCACGTCAAAGCTGGGGTCGTGCTCGAACGACTCGAACGGCACGTAGTCCTGATAACCCAGGCCTCCGGGCTTCCAGCCGATGACGCTTTCGACTGAAAACACGCCGCAGTGCGCCTGCTCATACCTGGCGGGCAGCAGCAGGTACTCGTCCTGCTTGCCGTCAAGGCGGATCGGTGACGCGTCGTGCTTGAACAGGTTCACAATCGGTGTGCAATGGAGCTTCACGTTTTCCAGCGTCGGGCGTAACCGCTGAATGCCACTCTTGCGGATCTCAAAGCGCAGCTCCAGACCGCGCATTTGCTTGAGAGTGTCTTGCGGCAGGGATTTGAGGATGTCCAGGCCGTTGACATCGACAAACAGAAATTTGTCCTGAAACGCGAAATATTCCTGCAAATAGCGATAACCGCGAAACGTATTAAGCGGGTACGGAATCAGGGCTTCCTCTTCGGCAAAACCTACCGGTTTCACCCGGTCGCCGGGCATCTTGAATGCCATCGTGCGCCCGCCCGCCCCTTCCAGCGGATTGCCCGAGGCGTCCAGCGGGACCAGCTCGATGCTTTCCAGATTGCGCAGCACGCTCAGGTACAACATCTGGCTGATGTAACGCTCGCCGGCAAAGTGCAAACGCAAACGGCTCAGTTCCAGCTCCCCCAGATGCCCGTCGGCGCTCATTTCCAGACGCAGGCTAAGCAGCGATCCGTCGCCCTTGACCGAATAATTCAAAGCCTTCAGATCGAGTGCCATTACGTCGGTCGGGTAGCAGGTGCGAAAACGGCACTGCACCTCATCAATCGGCTCGCTTTCGACCGGCGTATCGCGCTTCACCTTGAGGCCGGGGCCCGGCACGGTGAGCGGGTCAAACTGCAAAATACTGAAGGCTGGCAACGGGCGCATGTAATTGGGCCACAGCAGCTGCATCAACGAGTGGCTCAGTTCGGGCAACTCGTCATCCAGCTTTTGGCGCAAACGGCCGGTCAGAAAGGCAAACCCCTCCAGCAACCGCTCCACATCTGGATCACGCCCGGCTTGCCCCAGAAAAGGTGCCAATGCCGGGCTGCGCTCGGCGAATCGTCGACCTAACTGGCGAAGTGCGGTGAGCTCGCTTTGGTAGTAGTGGTTAAAGGACACGAAATACCTTCCTGGCATTAAAACTCATGAAAAATCTGCCTTGCCCGCCGCGTCAGAGTGCCCTGTACGGCGAGAAAGGAACTGCTTGCTTGCGGTCGCTAGACCCGCGTGATGTAGCGTCAGGTCACCTTGACTTGGCCGCTGCCGTCCAGGCAGGCGGAAAAAGCCACGTGCCGCTTGATGCCTTCAACTTCCAGCAGCCCTTCGATACTGAAGGTCAGGCGCAGTTGATCGTGATCACGGGGCAAGGAAACGACACACACACGGTTCAAGCGCGGCTCGTAGGCTTCAATGAAACCTTCGATCGCCTCGCGGGCCTGACTCAACGCGTCATGCAGGCTCAAGCGCATGTCATTGAGATCGGGCAACCCGTAATCGGACAACGTTTGCACGCTGCCCGCCCGGGTGCTGAGCATCTTGCCGAGATGGGCAGCCACTGACGCCATGGCCGAAACTTCCCGGCTCCAGCCGATGCGTTTATCCGCATCGCCGTTCAGGCGTTCGAAAAGGCTGCCGTATCCCGTCATGCGTCGCTCCGCTTACTCTTTGTCCAGCTTGCCCACCAGGGACAACGTGAAATCGGCGCCCATGTACTTGAAGTGCGGGCGCACATTGAGGCTGACGCGGTACCAGCCCGGCTCCCCTTCAACGTCACTGACGATGATTTGCGCCGCACGCAGCGGACGACGACCCCGGACTTCCGCGCTCGGGTTCTCCTGATCGGCCACGTACTGGCGGATCCACTTGTTCAGTTCCAGCTCAAGGTCGGTACGCTCTTTCCACGATCCGAGTTGCTCGCGCTGCAGCACTTTCAAGTAGTGGGCCAGACGGTTGACGATCATCATGTACGGCAGCTGGGTGCCCAGCTTGTAGTTCAGTTCGGCGGCTTTGCCTTCGGCACTGATGCCAAAGAATTTGGGCTTCTGCACCGAACTGGCCGAGAAGAAGGCAGCGTTATCACTGCCTTTACGCATGGTCAGGGAAATGAAACCTTCCTCGGCCAATTCGTACTCACGACGGTCGGACACCAGCACTTCGGTCGGAATCTTGGTCTCGATCTCGCCCATGCTTTCGAAATGGTGCAACGGCAAGTCTTCGACTGCGCCACCGCTTTGCGGGCCGATGATGTTCGGGCACCAGCGGAATTTGGCGAAGCTGTCCGTCAGTTTGGTACCGAAGGCGTAGGCCGTGTTGCCCCACAGGTAGTGCTCGTGGCTGTTGGCAACGGTTTCTTTGTAGACGAACGATTTGACCGGGTTTTCTTCCGGGTCATACGGGTTGCGCAGCAAGAAGCGCGGCACTGTCAGGCCGACGTAACGCGAGTCTTCCGATTGGCGGAAGCTCTGCCACTTGGCGAACTGCGGGCCTTCAAAGTGATCTTTCAGGTCTTTGAGGTCCGGCAAGCCAGTGAAGCTTTCCAGGCCAAAGAATTTAGGACCGGCCGCCGCAATGAACGGCGCATGGGACATGCACGCCACACTGGACACGTACTGCATCAGCTTCACGTCGGGCGAGCTGGGCGACAGGTAATAGTTGGCGATGATCGCGCCCACCGGCTGCCCACCGAACTGGCCGTATTCAGCGGTGTAGATGTGCTTATAGAGGCCGGCCTGCATGACTTCCGGCGAATCCTCGAAATCGTCCAGCAAGTCTTCCTTGGACACATTGAGGATTTCGATCTTGATGTTTTCACGGAAGTCCGTGCGATCGACCAGCAATTGCAGGCCACGCCACGACGACTCCAGCGACTGGAAATCAGGGTGGTGCAGGATTTCGTCCATCTGGCGGCTGAGCTTGGCATCGATCTGCGCGATCATGCGGTCAACCATGGCCTTCTTGACCGGCTCGCCATTGTTCTGCGGCTTGAGCAACTCCTCAATAAAGGCCGACACGCCTCGCTTGGCAATGTCATAGGCCTCATCGTCCGGCGTCAGACGGGTCTGCGCGATGATGGTGTCGAGAATGCTGTATTCGCCGTTTTCCGTACTGCTTTGCTGCGCTGCATGGGTGCTCATTGCGTTGTCTTCCTTGGCTGATGGGGGCTCAAGCGTCCTGGGCGGCGGCGTTCAAGCCCAGCTCACCCAATACGCGACCACGGGATTCATCGTCGGCCAATACGCCTTCAATGGCTTTGCGAAAGGCTGGCGCATTCCCCAGCGGTCCTTTAAGGGCCATCAGTGCGTCGCGCAGCTCCATCAGTTTTTTCAACTCGGGCACTTGCTCAACAAGGCTGGCCGGGTTGAAGTCTTTCATCGAGTTAACGCGCAGTTCGACGGCCAACTCTTCAGTGTCGCTTTGTTCCTGAAGACGGTTGGGAACGCTCAAGGTCAGGCTCAGCTCTTGTTTGGCCAGCACTTCATCGAACGTCATTTTGTCGATGCTGATCGGCTTGCGATCTTCGACTTTGCGTTCGTCCTTGCGGTGGGTGTAATCACCGATCGAAAGCAGCTTCAACGGCAGTTCGATTTCCTCCTGCGCGCCACCGGTGGCGGGTTTGAAGGTGACGTTGATGCGTTCCTTGGGGGCTACCGAGCCTTCTTTGGCCATGGTTTTTTTCCTTGCTTGTGTGACCCTGGGGCCTATTCGAGTACCACTTCAAGATCGAGGTGGCACAACCTGCGATATATCTCATCCCTGCGTTCGCGTACGGCATGGTTCTGCGGCAATAACTCGCAGCAGCTATGCAATAAATGCAGCACTTGCAGCGCAAGATCGGGTTCCCAGGCATTCAGGCCTGAGTCCTGTAAGGTTTGGTCCAGGGTTTCAAGCTGGGTCTTGGCCAGCTCGTACTTCTTGGCCATGAAACACAGTCGCGCGAGGGCGAACTGCCAAAAAAATCGCACGCGCCCGCCCTGAGCATTTTGCAAACCTTGCTTGAGGATCTGCACGGCGGGTTTGAGGCCGTCCTTGCGCAGGATCGGCAGCACCTCGTCAAGGGCAAGCTCCCAGGCAGGCTGAGTAGCGGCCACTTCAACCTTGCGCGGCGCACTGGCGCTTTGCAGGTGCGGCATGACGCTGGCACTGATCCATGCGCGCGTCGCGGGGTCAGCAAACGGTGCGCCGTCATGGAAGCGCAATTCAATGATGCCCGGCAGTCGCTGAACCAGCAGGCTGAAGTGAATCTCCACTTCGCGCATGGCGAGGTCGGCGTTCAGGGCCTGCAAGCATTCCCACACAATCCGGTGACCATCGAACCAGAACGGGGCCTTGCCCAGGCTTGCTTCTACCTCGACCAGCAAATCGGCGTACTGCCCCTGGGCGAAACGATCTTCATAGGCCTTGAGCTTGTCGGCAGGCAGCCCGCGCAGCGCGGTAATGTGCTCCGCGTTGCGCTCAGGCACGGCATCGATAGCCATCCACATCAACGTGCGATTGAGGCGCAACGCCCGCACATCCGTGGCTTTGTGTTTGAGCCACCAGCCGCACAGCGCACGCGCACTGTCCTGCTGGCCACGCAGGGCTTTTTGCGCATCCTTTTCGTTATCGATGGGAGTGCCAGGCGTGAACAGCTGGTTGGCGGCCTGCTTGACCTGAGCGACCACAGCCCCGACGACGCCAGGTTCGGGCTCATTATTGGCAGCGCGCTGGACCATGTTGGCCAGTCGCCGGTGAATGGGCAGCAGCAACGGTGCGGCATCATCCAGGTGCCGGGTCAGCACCGCGTCCAGCGCTTGCAACTGTTTGACCAGACTGCGAAAGAGCGGCAGTTGCTCCTTGATCGGCACGTCGTCTTTTAACGCACCTTCAAGGCGTGGCACCAACCATCCAATGGCAGCCGCGCGAGTGCGCGCCTTGGCAGGGTGGAATTGTTCCCAGTGGTGCTCACACAGGTACACGAGCAGGCCCAATCCTGCGTGCAAGCCGGCAAACGACTCACGCAGGTGCAACGCCCACGTCAGCCACGCAGCAACACGCAAATCCTTGGAAGAATGTCGAAGAATGTGCTCGCTGTTTTCCTGAACTTTCAGCCAGTCGATCGGGCCGCTGGCGTGCAGTGATTGAGCCTTTTCCAGCTCCGCTTCCAGCGCTTCAAACTCACTGGAGTAGCGAACTTCATCACCGGCAAAACTGTCACTGGAAATGGGCTGCCGGACCAAGTCGGCATAGCGGACCATTAGCGTGCTTGAATACGTCATCTATACCTCCTTGATGATTGAACGCCACAGCGTTCGTGCCTCCTGGCACATCCCTTAAGCAACTTTCGACCCATACTCTGAACACGGGCCCAAACTGGCTTTATATCAAGCGTCATCAACACCTTTATGGCACTTTGACATTTGATGCGGGCCGAGAGGATACACAAAAAATTAACGAGTCGTTACCAAAAAACCGCCACCGACTCATCACAAAGGATTATGCCTTTCATATTTTCAAAACAACTGACCGACACTTTTGCATATCAGAACCGGTTACGCCGACTTGCTTGACAAGACTTAAAATCAAGCCTACGGACGCTGAAGAAATAGTGCCTGATTTTTGCTTTATCACTTATAAATCAATAGGTTGAGCTCTTAGTATGAAAACCGAAATTCATTAATCAATGTGGCAAAATTTGTCCGACAATCTTCGTTGCACTCAAACGGGATAGCTATCGGAAAATTCTGATAATTCGAAAATAATTCAAGCCCTCCTCAAACTCACACCCTGCCGTCATTAACACACTGTGTATTAATGAGAGAAAAATGGCAGGCGACATACAACCAAATCCCCTCCGCAGTCGTCTTTTTTTTGTTCTACGATTACCCCCGGACAAGGACTCATCTCACTTCAACTTACACCCTGAAATCCTCCTCAACACTCCCCTGGCAAAAAACACCAACTGCGCAAGAAGTTGCGCACTCAAATGTGGATAACTGTGTGGATACATGCCCAGAGCGTATATAAACCGTGAGCTGTAGACGAGTGCGCAAGAAGTTGCACAGTACTGCGCAACTTCTTGCGCACTTTTGAGAGGCTTTTGTTTAAAAAATAACCAGCAAAATTCCTTACTTCACGTAACTCCTTGTTTTTAAATGACTTGATAAAATCTGGCACGAACTTTGATTACCCAGTTCAGCACTTGAGCGGCATTTGGGCCTTTCAAGTCTCATTTTTCAGCAAGGAGAGCCTCAATGGCGACGCCAGCTTACATGTCCATCACCGGCACCAAACAGGGTCTGATTACAGCCGGTGCATTCACCGCGGATTCGGTGGGC
>NZ_MLCT01000036.1:0-299398 GCF_001806145.1 Pseudomonas sp. BS-2016 | reverse complement strand
GTGCTCGACACCATTTGCCAGAACTACTACGGCCACCTCAATGGCACGGTCGAGGCCGTGCTCGATGCCAACCAGGGGCTGGCCGAAGAGGTTCAGCCGTTCAAGGCCGGGCTGGTGATTCACCTGCCCGACCTGCCGTTGCCGAGTGATGAGGTGGTGATGCTGTGGGGGTAGATTAAAACGGGGTGCTGGTAAATTCAGATTGTTCCTACAAAGTGCGTCTAACCCTGCGTAGTAACATCCGCAGATGACTCAAGCGCTGAGGGAACCTATGCGTTTAATGAAAAGCACTGCTCGCGGGGCCAGTGATGCGGAGCCGTCACACTCTGCCGAGAGCACAGTAAGAAAAATGCTGGAGGGCAATCGGTCAAGCCTTGAAGGGCTGGATGAACTCTTGCGTGATCATTACACGATCAACAGTAATCAGGACATTCTCAATGCCGTCAGAAACGGTGATTGGGTGCTGGTTACAAACAGTTCCAATGCAGCGGGGGGCGGCGGTTTTTTCTGCCCCATGCCTGAGCCAGATCCTGTTTACATGTTGAAAGAGGAATGGCCAGCTCCCAAAAAACTGACTGATCTTACCTTCGCCAAGTCCATCAGCACGGCCCCTTGGGGTACTACCCACGCCGGAACCGGCAGTGAGCCCGCGACGAACTTCGGCAAAACCATGATTATGGCTTCCTCCGCGACCGAGGTCGGGTTGGGGAGAGTCGCGGGAGAACTCATTCTAAGAAGTTTCGTCTGGTCACTTGAAATGGCCGGGATGGTGCTTAAAAAAGCGGCGGGGCCTGTGGAGCGCGTGGTGATAATGGCCATGACCCCGACAATGCTCGGGGACGATTCTTTCTACACAGAAGAACAATTGCGCGACATGCGTACTGCCACGACGCGAGTTCGCTTCCAGTTTCGCAATGACGCTAATGGGGCATTGCAGGTCTACGGTATCCACACCAGCGCCCAGTCAGGTCAAGACTCGGTTCCGGTGATTCATGCCAAATGGAACGCCGATAAAAGTGCAATGGAAGCCCATCTCGGCGGAATCACGATTATCTGGACACCGAACAAAGGCCCCGTGGTAACCGCACCCACCCGTTACCCAGGCGTGACCGATGAACTGGCGAACATTTTGGTTCACCCGATCAGCGAAGGGGACGACAGCAAAATTCAGGGCTCGCCTATTGATGAGTTCACCGTTGAGGACTGCATCATCACTTTCCCGGCGGATTCCGGGATCAAGTCGCTGTACCTTGTCTTTGCGAAGCCGATGGTCAATCCTCTGGAGGTCGGCCCCGCGAATGACCTTTCCAGTCGGAGTGCAAAGGACGGTCTCGACATCGACCACATACCGTCGCAAAGAGCATTGGCTGCTTTTTTGAACGCAAGTTACCCTCAATTAAGCGAAAGGCAGATTCAAGCGATATTGCGCAAAGCGCCAAGTATTGCAATTCCACGCAAGGTTCATCAGAAGTACAGTGAGACGTACGGTGGTAGAAATACTAAGGTTCAGCAGGCTAAGGATGCCTCAGACCTACGCTCTGCTGTAGATACGAACCTTAATGCGATCAAGCCTTACCTGCTGGACGAAGGCTTTACCGAAGATCAGGTTGAAAGTGCTCGATCCGATTTGCACAACCTCCATCAGCAAGAAGGCTGGTACTGATATGAATGCTGCAATGATTGATGACTTGGTTAAAAGTCTTGGACGCACCTATCCTGAAATGGTCGCGTCAGGTCTTTATCTTCCGGGCGGTCCGCCAATAGGCATGTTCGACGACAGTGACACCTTATCAATGATGACGGCGCCGGGCGTTGAACTTGGCTTTTGGGCCAATAATAAACGATTTGAAAAAATTTTTATTAGCTTGCTGGAAAGTTTCGAAGGAGAATCCCTTTATAAGGGAACATTACCTTATGAACTTAAAAGCTATATGAATCAGGGGTGGATTATTTCCAAGTTTGGCATGCCGTTGGAGTCAAGGGCGCCGTTCAAAGTTCCCGTTCTTGGCATGACGGGTGGACACGATATCTATCGTCTTCCAGGAATGCTCAAAAATACCAAAGTTGTTTTTAAATACAACTTAGAGATGGAAGTGGAAATGGTAGTGTTCAGACTTAACGAAGTATCACATGCCTAGTACTTTGGCAGTGAACGACTAAGACTAGGCCTGGGATATCGGTTCTATTCCACGGCCCCTGATCATTTAATATTTCTAATTTTAAGGCCTCGACTCGTCGAGGCTTTTTTATATCTACGGTTTAACGACAATGAAACCAACTTTTCGCATCGTCGTAGACGGTGCTGACATCACCGCGCT
Organism: Pseudomonas sp. BS-2016; assembly: GCF_001806145.1. Lineage (NCBI taxonomy): Bacteria > Pseudomonadati > Pseudomonadota > Gammaproteobacteria > Pseudomonadales > Pseudomonadaceae > Pseudomonas > Pseudomonas sp. BS-2016. The sequence continues at coordinate 297,080 of NZ_MLCT01000036.1, read as the reverse complement.
GATCAACGACCGCCTGCTTTCATTGCGAACCAGTGACAAACTCGGCATGGAGTCCGACGACTTTGAACTGCGCATCGACGACCATGATAGCGCCGTGTCATTGCCAAGCCGTGGGGCAAGTATCGAAGTATTCCTCGGCTACAGCGGCACCGCATTAACCCGCCTCGGGCGCTGTACCGTGGACGAGGTCGAGTTGTCCGGCCCAACCGATACGCTGGTGATCCGGGGTAAAGCCAGCGACATGCGCGGCAGTGGCAAGACTACGCGCAGCGGCAGTTGGGAAGGGGCGAGCCTGGCCAGCATCGTCAAGGACGTAGCGGCACTTAACGGCTGGTCGACACGGTAGTGCCTCGTGCAGATCAGCTCAGCGAGGCAGACTTCAACTTCATCACCCGACTTTCCAAGCAGTTCGACTGCACCGCCAAGGTGGCGGACGGCAAGCTGCTGGTCATGCAGAGCCAATAAGGACAAAGCGCACTTGGTGCAGCGCTGGGCATCGTCATCCTGACACGCAGCGACGTCAGCCGTTTTTTGTTCCTGTTCTATCCACCGCGATGATCCAATTCCATATCGTCGGCACGAAACGCATCGTCGCCTTCATCGCTCAGATCGGTCACGAATCCGGTCAGTTTCGCTACGTGCGCAAATTGGGCAGCGACCAGTACCTGAGCAAATACGACACCGGCTCTCTCGCCAAGCGCTTGGGCAATACACCTGAGGCGGACGGCGACGGCCAGACGTATCGCGGCCGTGGTCTGATCCAAATCACCGGCCGCATTAACTACACCGCATGTGGTGAAGCGCTGGCCTTTGAACTGGTCAATCATCCCGATCTGTTGGAAAAAAACCAGCACGCCTGCATTTCAGCAGCCTGGTTCTGGCGAGCAGGGGGCTTAACACCCAGGCTGGTGCAGGCCAATTCGACACCATCACCCGGCGCAGCATCGGCGCCCAACTCCAGCCTCTGGGCCTGACCACCGGCTACGGCGACGTGCGTGGCAACTGGTGTATGAAAAACATCGAAGAAGAACAAAGCGCCCTGCTGCAAGGTGGCATCCCGTGAAAGCAGGGCTTTACCTTGGAGTTTGTGCGCTATGGCGACGACTTGCATAACAGCTAGCGGTGATGTGCTCGACACCCTCTGCCAGAACTACTAAGGCGACCTCAATGGCACGGTCGAGGCCGTGCTCGACGCCAACCAAGGGCTGGTCGAAAAGGTTCAACCGTTCAAGGCGGAGCTGTTGATTCACATGCCGGATTTACTCGTGCTGAGTAATGAGGGGATGATGTTGTGGGTGGAGGGCTTTTTGCTTGTAAGGCATTAACCAAAGTTTTTGTATTATTTTTGAATGGCGAAAGCATAAGTTTTTGTGCAGGCTTCTCTATAAAACGCCACAGCAAGAAGGACACAATAATGACAAATATGCAGTATCCCAGCATCTGCACGCTCTGATCGATTGAAGCGAACCACTGCGGATGGAGACTCAATGTCTTTTGTATGATTTGGTGGGTTAAATAAATTGAAAAACTTATTTCTCCTAGCCATACGAGCGGTTTGAAAGACAATGCTCGCGTAATAAAGTCTTTGCTGACAGCTAAAAGTAATATTCCAAGGGCGAAAAAAGGGGCCGCTCCACTGGCATTTAACCACCCGGCAAGTGGGAGGCTGATCCACTGATGCGATAACATCCAGGAGGACAGATTAGGCACCAAGATACCTGCACAAATCATGATTGTCAGAGCCATGAAGCCGTAGATGGCTGACCAGCGTGAGTCGAGTAGCGAGTCACTTTTTTGCATTACCACCAGCCCGGCTAACATGCCGAAGACAAACTCCAGAAGCCTTGCAGGAGGCCAGATATACAGCCAAGAGGCTGACGTAATGATGTCTCCCGTAATCACGGCAGGAGGTCGTGTGATACTGATGATCAAAAAACTAAGCCCTAAAAGTGATACTGAAAATAAAAGTTTCAGTGGCCAGTTTTTACGGATGTTGATAATCAATAGAGGGAACATGGCATAGAAAAAAAGCTCTGTTGATAAGGACCAAGAAACTCCGTTGTATGAGAAGAAGTAGGAAGGGTAGGGTATCCATGATTGAGTTAACGTCAGATTGCTAAGTGTTGTGCTGATGTCTGGGCTGTAACCGGTGCTAAATACATAGGCCCAAAGAATGTAAAAGGTAATCATGGTGGTGGCGTGAGAAGGCCAAATTCGCGCAATCCGTGCCCATAAAAAATAAATTGAGTTTTTAACGCCGGATAAGTTTCCATGTGTATAGGTCAGAATAAAGCCTGATAAAACAAAGAAGAACGATACACCTTGGTCCAAAGCATAGTTTTTAGCCAGATCTTTAAAAACACCAAAATGGCCAGCGGCATGCTGAACAACGATCATCGCGGCTGCAAAAAAACGCAGGGACGTTAAGGCTGGTAATTGTTTTTTCATGGAGCTTGCGCGAATTCCTATGTCATCAAGCTAATTTTCCTACGCGCAAATTCTATAACAGTCCTCATGCCCGGGTCTGTGGTCGAGCCCCAAAAAGCACGAGATGCGCCTCAATGAATGCCTTGTTTCAGCCTATAGCGCCCGTTGGAAGCCATCTTACTAATGGCCTCCCTTCTGGAATCCAGTCATGAAGTCTACCTTGCGCATCGTTGCAGACGGAGCGACATCACCGCAGTGATCAATGACCGTCACTCTGAGGTGACATAGCCCAGTCACTGATCCACCCCTGAGCAGCGCGGCTCGATGCCAGCTTCCCCAATCTGCTATCCAACAGACCGACCTCTTTTCCCGTCACGACACGATGCTACTTATTCAGTCTGGTTGATTGGGTGTACAGATGTGGCCCGTAGTGGATACCCACTTCAAGGCTTGAATACCGTTCCTCACTCGTCTTGTTTATGACGAAGAGAGAAGTGCATTGAGAGAGTCACTCAGGCGATCGATTCGGCCACTGCTTTCGTTCACCAATTGAGTGATTTCTTTAGCCGAAACGGCAGACTGTTGGGCCAGCTTGCGCACTTCGTCGGCTACGACTGCAAACCCCCGGCCCGAGTCGCCCGCGCGTGCGGCTTCTATCGCGGCGTTGAGGGCGAGCAAGTTGGTTTTCTCGGTGATGGAGTTGATTGTGCCGATGATATTGGCAATTTGTGTGCTGGATTCTTGTACGCGTCGCATTTCACGGTCAGTGACTTGCGAGGCATCGTGCTTGGTTTGCTCGTCCACGCCATAACTTACGATGCGCTTGATATTGCCGATTGAGTCGGTAATGGGGCACAGCGCGCCGCTGAATTGGATGGACCGACCGTCTTTGGACGGGATGGCGAAACCGCCCGCGAATTGTTCGCCCTTAAGCAGTTTCGTGAATATTTCCGGGCTCAGGAGAGTGCGCAAGTTGTGTTTGCGGGCCAAGAGTTCAGGTAAATCGGTGTGAGCCAAGTGATGCACCAGATAGTCGTTGGCCGTGCTCATCTGGCCATTGGTTTCCCATTCCGCGACGCCGTTACTGACACTGATGGCTTTAAAGCGCTTGTCCGACTCAAGGGAGAGTTCTTTGGTGTCGGTAATGTTGGCCTGGATAGAAATGAAATACTCAAGTTCACCGGCGTCACTGAAAACAGGATTGATGGCCAGGGAAATCCAGTAGTGACCTCCGGATTTTTTATAGTTGAGAATTTCGTTATAGATCGGGCGGCGATGACTGACGGCATCCCGAATCTGCTCCACAGTGTGGGGGTCCGTGGCGGCGCCCTGGAGGAAATGCCCCGGTTTTTTACCTCGAACTTCCTCCAGGCTGTATTCCGTCAACTTCGTAAACCCCTGATTCACATACTGGATAAGCCCGTCTTTATCCGTAATGACAATGGCGTTATCGGTCTCGTTGGCAACCAGTGACAGTAATTTGAACTCGCGGTTGCGCATGACTTCTGCCGTGATGTCATTTGCGAATTTGATCACCCGGACAACCTTGCCTTCAGCATTAATGATCGGGTTGTAATTGCCGTGAATCCACACCGAATCACCACGCTTGGTCATTCGTTGATACTCGGCCGTTTCGTAGTGGCCCGCCCGCAATTTTTGCCAAAAGTCAGCATAGGCTTTCGACTGACGTTGAGCGGGCGGGACGAAAATAGAGTGTTTTTCACCCCGAATGTCGTCGAGTGAATAACCCATGAGTTTAAGGAAGTTATCGTTTGCATCGAGAATCGTGCCATTAGGGCTGAACTCGATAATGGCCTGTGCACGGTTAATGGCGGCAATCTGAGCGTCCGCGCGCGCATGTTCAATAACGGAGGCAGTCACATCCGTGGCGAATTTGATAATGCGTTGCAGTTTGCCGCGACGAAAAACAGGGGTGTAGGTTGCCTGAATCCAGACCGGTGTGCCGTGTTTGGTGTAGCGCTTGAACTCGCCTGACTGTGGTTTTCCGCTTCGAAGGTCCCGCCAAAAATCACTGTATGCCTGACTGTCTGCATCACTGGCCTTGGTAAAGAGGCTATGCGCACGACCTTTAACCTCTTCAATGGAATACCCAAAGAGGTCCAGAAAGAGTTGGTTGGCACGCAGAATATTGCCCTGTATGTCGAACTCGATGACGGCCTGTGTTTGCTCAATCGCTTCGATGACGTCCAGTACACGGTTCTTACGGAACAGATTGAGCATGATGCGTTTCCTAAAATATGGACGAACCTTCAGTGCTGATTTATCGGCTGTCAGTGCAAAACCTTGAGCGGGCGCTACTGCTGTGTGCAACGGTTGCGGGGCAGTTGACCCCTTAGCCGATGCGCACCTTCAAGCGAGTGGCCACGCCGGTTGTCAGCCTGATTTTTTGAGAATAGTGTGTGAAAAAACTTATACAGGTAATCAGGCTATGTACAAGAATGCGCAGTGGCCGCTCACGCTTTATTTTGATGGCGCATGCCCGCTCTGCGCCCAGGAAATAAAACTGTTGCGCGCCAAAGCCTCACCGGCCCGGCTTCTTTTTGTCGATATCAGTGAAGATGGATTTGACGCCAGCGCTGTGGGGTTTTCCCTTGAGGCCATGCAGTCATCCTTGCATGCCAGGTTCAGTGATGGGGACTGGGTGATGGGGTTGGACGCGACCTTGTGGAGTTGGCGCGCCGCCGGTCTCGGCATTTGGGTCACGCCGTTGTCATGGCCCGTGATGAGGCCCTTACTGAATCTGGGTTACCGGTTTTTTTTGCCGCTGGCGCCCGCACCTGGCGTGGTTACCGCATCCGGATGGCAGTCGACGCTGTCACGACCTTCAGTGCGATATTGCGCCAAGTAAGCCAAAAGCCGACAACTCGACGCCTTCGTCAGGACAGTAGCGTCGGGCGCCCACCTGTCGCGAATATTCAGTCAGCCACCCTGTGGATGTTCCACCTATCGCTCAAGCCATTGGCCTTCTGCCGCAGCGGCTGAATCACCTTGCGCGCGACATATAATCTAACTGTCTGATTTGTAAAGAATATCTTGTATCAATATATTTCAATTGTTTTTCGGGTTAATAAACACAAGATCCAGACTTTTATGAGGCCAAAGTCAGTAAGGCCACATTTTTCACCAGATATGGCGGTGTATATGGTGAAAAGGACTACAAGACACTTCCTATACTGCGCTCGGCATCTATTTACCTGCGCAGCACCTCCTATCTGACTGATTCGAGAACCTGCTCTGTCGATGCGCTTACGCACAGAGGAGGGCGTTGGCGGCTTCTCCTGTGGCGTGCACCTAATAAGTCTAAGAAAGAGAACGTGTCATGAATAAACAATCCATCCAGATTGCCCTTGCATATATGTCGGTCGTTATTGGCGGTGGCTTTGCCTCCGGGCAGGAGGTACTGCAGTTTTTTACTGGCTATGGGCTGATCGGCATCGCAGGCACGTTGGTGAGCGGCCTGATGTTTGCTTTTTTGGGCATGCAAATCGCCCGCATGAGCTCGAAGATGCAAGCAAATTCGCACAAAGAGGTTCTCTACAGCCTGTTCGGCGCACGCATTGGGTGGGTCGTGGATGTGGTGTTGTCGTTCTTCTTGTATGGCGTTGGTGTGGTCATGCTGGCAGGCAGCGGTTCGATCTTCGCTCAGCAGTACGACATGCCCCCTTTGTTTGGCGGCGTACTGATGACGGTCCTGGTGATGGTTACCTTGTGCATGAACGTCAAGCGCATTATTGATTTGATCAGCGCGGTCATGCCGTTTCTGCTGGCCATGGTGCTGATCATCACCACCTATTCGATCTTCAGCTATAACGCCCCCGTCGAGACCCTCGACGCAGTCGCCCGTGAAAACAACGAGACGGTGTCCGGCAACTGGTTTGTCGGGGCTCTGTTGTATGCCTCGTTCAATATCGCGGTCGGTTTCCCGATGTTGGCTGTGATCGGTGGCATGACCCAGCAACCCAAGGCTGCGGCGGTGGGTGGCATTCTCGGCGGTTTGGGCTTGGGTGTGCTGATCCTGCTGTTGAACATTGGCTTGTTCGCCAACATCAACCAACTGCAGGGCATTGAAATGCCATCGCTGGCACTGGCCGGCCGCATCTCGCCGATGCTGTCAGTGGTGATGTCTCTGGCCCTGGTCTGCATGGTGTACAGCACGGCGGTAGGGATGTTCTTTGCGTTCAGTGCCCGCTTCGCCAAACCTGAAACGCGCCGTTTCAAGGTGACCAGTGCAGTCGCGGTGTGCGTGGGGTTGGCCTTGAGCCTAGGTGGCTTTAGCAAGCTGGTCGGTACGGTTTACCCACTGCTGGGTTACGTCGGTTTTGCCCTCATCCTCGCGATTGCTTTTAGCTGGGTGCGTGCTCGCTCCAGCGCCAAGGCGCTTAAAGCTGAGCTGGACGCGGCGTCATAACGGCGTCGATCTCGGAGCGGTCAATCCCGCACGCCTGAACCCCGCCTAGTGCGGGGTTTTTCATTCAGGTGTCCGCGCAAAGCACGACTCCCGAGCGTCAAAAAAACCGTGTGCTACGCTCCTTTTCAGCGTGATTAACCCCTTTCTGGACCATGGAGACGGCGATGAGAAAAATACTGTCCACCCTGTCAATCGCATTGGCAGCGCTCGTTCTGACCGCGTGTGTGAATGGCGGCGCTAATAACCCGGGGCCCAATGAGTATGAAATCCGCACCGGGGTCATTGAGCAAATTGAGCTGACGCAGGCACAGACCAACCATGACAGCGGGGTCGGCGCCATTTTGGGCGGGATTGCCGGGGCAGGGATTGGCAGCTTGATCGGTCACGGCACCGGGCGTGATGTGGCGATGGTGGCGGGCGCACTGGCCGGTGCGGCGGGCGGCAACTACACCGAACGGCAGCGCTATGACCAGCCGCGGCAAGTTCAGCAAATCATCGTGCGGGTTAAAAGTGGTGTATTGGTTTCGGTTACCCAGCCAATCAACCCTGTCCTCACACCGGGGATGCACGTGTATATCGAAGGCGCGGGCAGTGATGCGCGCGTGATTCCACAGAATTAACCCCTCAGGCATTGCCCCCCAGTTGAAGCTTTGCTGGGGGGGGCAATGGATTTTTCTTGCGTGGCGAGCACTGTCGTCGTGGTGCTTTTGGGGCGTTGAAGTCAACTTTTCCTACTAAGTGGCTGTTTTTTAATAAATTTGTGCGTTTGGGGGTTTCCAGATGTTACGAATGTTGGTAAATTTGCGCGCATTCCCGGACAGGTCGCCACATGGCCTGCAGCCCAAAGCCATTTATGAGCGTTGCGCTGAGCGAACGGGAGCCGAGTGCCAGGCACTCATCGCAACAGATACAGGGGCGTCGCCAAGCGGTAAGGCAGCAGGTTTTGATCCTGCCATGCGTTGGTTCGAATCCAGCCGCCCCTGCCATTTTTCATCGTGTTTCCCGCATCCTTCTGCCGCGCGTCCTGCGTAAGCAGCTTATTCAGACTTGACCGCCGATCCTCACTTTGCCCTGTCTGTGCGAAGCGATTTGGCGTGTCTGGCGTTTGAGCAGGCTGCACACGAACAGGGGTTGGCAGGGTGACGCCAACCCCTGAGTGCTTAGGTGTAAGTGCTTGCAATCGGAAACGGGCATGCTTGCAATCAACGCACTTCAGGCGTCGAGGGTGGTGCGGGACGTCTCTCAGTGGTGCTGGCTGGCCATCCCAAGCTGCGTAATGATTTGCGTCGTCCGACGATGGAGGAAATAGGCTATCGCACCGACATTTTTTCACTCGATGGCATCACCGGTAGCCAGCGCGAATACATCCACTGGTTACTGGACACCTGTTCAGAGGGGGAAGTAGCTGCTGAATCGATCTTGACCGAAGATGCGATCGATCTGTTGGCCACCAAACAGCGCACGCCCTTGCAGATTCAACTGCATTTAAGCCTGTCTCTGGAGGCAGGCTACTTGACGGGTGAGAAACCTGTTTCGGCGGAGCTGGTGGAGTCGGTGCTGTCGCGTCAACTGGATGATCTGGAACCGAAACTCACTCGTCATGGGTACCGGATAAAAGACTTGGTAGAGCAGTTCGACGCCAAGCCCACCGAAATCAAAGCGTTATTCAGCAACATGTTCGACCCGGCACGAGCTGCTGAGTTACGCGACAAGATGCTGGCAGCAGGATTACCGATTTAACACAAATCGTAGCGATTGTCGGGAGGTCACAAGGCTGTTGTACTCAGGTGCTACGAACGGTCTGGATTACTTTGGAAATCGGTGATGATGTGATGGATCCATTTCGAGTAATAGTCCGATAAGGTTTTATTGTTATGTCTGAATACGTTGACGGATAAAAAACAACCATCCCCTCATCGACACCGCTGCCAATGTAATAGTCCTGATCCAGTACTTTTTTCTGAATGTTTTTTATATGAACCTCGACAACAGAAGCCTCAGATATAGCTTTAAATCGGTTGGTCAAATGACTTTCGGCATACATTTTGGCATCGTCATACCGTTGAGAAATGTAGAACCCTTCTCCATGTTTCAACTGGGCAAGGCTACTATTTTGACCTGCATGACCTTCTTTAGGCCCGTGTGCAATAAGTTGGCGTTCACCCGCAGATGTAGTGCCATGATAACCCACTTTAGACACTGCTCCTTCAGGTAATCTTGGCTTCGCTTTTTTCATCAAGCCTACCTTGCGTAAAAGCGATTTTAATGGAGCCCATGTGTGCCCAGTAGAATCTTTTCGATTCAGAGGGTCGCCTCCGCAATATGCGTACGAATTTATCCCGCCCTTGTCAAAAGGACTTAACTTATCCGGGCTGTTAAAGCGCATTAGCACAGGATTAAATGCCCGATAACCCTGACCCAATAAATAATGCCCTGTTGCTGAGTCAGGCCGTTCGCCGTTAAATCCCAGTAAATTAAGTAACCCGTTCGTCGTTGGACGATACCCATAAGGGCCGTAGCTCTGTGGTTGGCTAAGTACAGGGCTAACGCCGTACAGCACCGATCTTTGCTGATCCGTGGCCAGTAATGTGACAGCTTCTGCTGGGTGTAACTCAGCCAGAGGCATGCCCTCGTGTTCAAAAAAACAGGTTTTTCTATTGTTCTGAATCTCGGTCGCGATACGGGTGCCGTTATAAAAACGTTGGGCCGAATGAGCGCCTGTCAAACGGTCCAACGGGTCGTACAGATAGAGGTCAGTGATGGATTTACGTGGCGCGTTCATGTGCCTTGCTCAAAGGAAATAGTTATCGACACTTAACAATCTGCTCATTAGCCAGATCTGTATAGCTAGCAGATCTATTAGGTGCTTGCATGGGCTGACGTCCACCAAACCACCGTTTGATGGACGCTCCGTCAGTCGCACATAAAGTGAGCCCGCGAAGATCGATTGCAAGCATGCTGGGTTGAATGCAAGCACAGTCGCAGCTAATGCGAGCATGGGGGCCGCTTCAGTCGCAATTAATTCGAGCCTGAAAGTGCGTTGATTGCAAGCTTGGTCGTTTTCGATTGCAAGCACTTACACTTAGGGTTTGCTGAGCGGTGGGGTACGCGGCGGCACCTTGCGTTTCGAACCGGTGGCTTCGAATGCGCTGGCCAAGGTCAACAACGCCGAGTCATGGTAGGCGCGGCCAGCAAAGGTCAAGCCAACAGGCATGCCGATGTCGTGCATGATGCCCATCGGCACCGTGACCGTCGGCACGCCCAGGTGTCGGATAGCCAGGTTGCCGTTGGCCACCCACACGCCGTTGCTCCAGGCGATATCTGCTGACTCGGGGTTCACGTCGGCATCGGCCGGGCCGACATCGGCGACCGTCGGGAAAATCACGGCAGCCAGCTGGTGCTTGTCCATCCAGTCTTCGAGGTCGATTTTTCGGGTTTTTTCCAGCCCGCGCAGGCCATCGGGCAAGGACGCAATCTGATCCCAGGGCGTGATGCCGCGTTTGGCCATTTTCACGTACTCGTCCATGCCGGCCGCGAGGTCGTCTTCGCGGTTGGGCAGGGTGCCGGGGTCATGGGGGAAGATTTTCGGGCCATCCACATCGGCCAGACAGTTGAGTTTCGGGTCGCCATTGGCACGCAGAAAATCATCGAACGCCCAGGCCGACAGATCCCACAATTCGTCATGCAAGAACGTTTCGGACACCAAACCGCGGTTGAACACCGTGGGTGCTCCCGGGCGATCGCCCTCGCAGTTGGAGACCAGCGGGAAATCCACTTCAATCACTTCAGCGCCTGCCGCTTCCAGCGCCCGGCGCGCCTGCTGCCACAGTTCGATGATCGAGTCGCGGGTAATGATCTTTTGCCCGGTCGGGCCGCCGATCCCCGGTTTTTCGGACGTGCCGGCGTCGGGGTCGGCATTGATGTACATGCGGGGCACGCCAAAGCGTTTGCCCGCCAGGGCCTGTGGCGTGGCCGTCAGTTGCAGGTACGATTCGGGGCGCACCGAAGAGGCGCTCGGGACAGGCACCCACGGTTGCAAGCGCCACAGATCGCCACGGGTGTCAGGGTCGTCGGCAACCACGATGTCGAGCACTTCAAGCAGGTCGGCCATGGTTCTGGCAAACGGTACGACCACATCCATGGTCGGCGTCAGGGGCCAGTTCCCGCGCACCGAAATCACCCCCCGGGACGGGGTATAGGCGCACAGGCCATTGTTTGACGCAGGCCCACGGCCACTCGACCAGGTTTCTTCCGCAAGACCGAACGCGGCGAAGCTGGCGGCGGTGGCGGTGCCCGCACCATTGGATGACCCGGAAGCAAACGGCGCAGTCAGGTAATGCGCGTTGTAAGGGCTTTCGGCCCGGCCGTATACGCCGCGTTGCATGCCGCCGTTCGCCATGGGCGGCATGTTGGTTTTGCCCAGGCAAATGGCGCCCGCTGCACGCAGCCGTTCAATGGTGAACGCATCGCGATAAGCAATCAGGTCCTTGAAGGCCGGGCTGCCGGAAGCCGCGGTCAGCCCCTTGACCAGATAACTGTCCTTGGCGGTGTAGGGGATGCCGTCCAGCGGACCCAGGGTTTGGCCTGCGGCGCGGCGTTCATCTGACGCGCGCGCTTGGGCCAGTGCATCCGGGTTGCGCACCACAACGGCATTCAGCGCGGTGGGGGTGTCCGGGCCGTCATACGCGTCGATGCGTTGCAGGTAAGCCTGCACCAGCGCCACGGCGGTGGTTTGCCCGGATTCCAGCGCGGCGCGTAAGTGGGCAATCGATACTTCAGTCACTTCGATCATGCGTTCACCGCCTGGGGTCCGAAGGCATGGACATGATGGCTGGCATCACGTGTGGAGGTCGGGCAGAAGGCATCGTGTGTCTCAAACTGGCAGGTCATATCGGTTCTCATTGCACGGCTCACGCAACAGGGGCTGAACGCGGGTCTGTTACCGTTTCATTGCAAGCCGCGTCACCGGCTAACGGTGACACGCGACCCGAAGGGACGAGCATCCACGTAGTGCAGTGCGGCGTTGCTCGACGCGTGTTGGGAGCAACCCAACCACGCCTCTCGCGCTTTGCCCTGCACCCGTAGACTCTCGTCGCGGTGGCGATGAAGTGGTAACAGACCTTGGGGGCCAGAGCTTAGCGAAATCCCGGGCGTTTAGGCCATCACCAATGCACTTTCGGGTGCCGGGTCGATCCATTTATCGATTCGCGCGGCGGGAACCGGCATTCGATTACTCAGTCATAGCCATGTGCCATATCGGCCCTTTGGAAAGGAATCATTCGATGTTCAGTGCCCGCCACCCTTTTTTTGCGATGACCGTCCTGGGTGCAGCGTTGCTGATGCCAGGGAGTGGGGCTCAAGCCGCCAGTGAGCCGACGCGTATCGTCATGGGGCCGTTCAGTGCCGTGTACAACGACGCCATTCTGGCGGGTGCCAGCGAGGCGGGCAGAACCTACACCGTGCGCAGTGCGGGTTTCACCGTCAATGACCTGCAACAGATGAAAAAAACCCTCGACGACAACAGCCGGGCCCTCGCTGAACTGCAGTCGCTCAAGCAGACGGTGAGTGAGCAGGCGCGCCAGATTGAAGCGCTCAAACGCGACACCGGGTCGATTCACAGCACCGGCTCCAATGAGCTGTCGCGGCTGACACGCACCACCGAAGAGCAAAAGAAAGAACTCGACAAGCTCGCGCAACAAGTGGAAGTGCTCAAGCGTAACGCGGGCGCCACTGACGTAACGGCGCTCAAAAACACGCTCGACAGCCAGGGCCGTACACTCGAGAAGCTCGACAGGGAGGTGCAAGACCTCAAGCGCAATGCCGGTTCCAGTTCCAGCTCGGGTGCCAGTGAATGGTCTGCACTCAAAAACAAAGTCGATAGCCATCACAACAGCCTGGACAAACTGGAGCGTCAGCTCGACGACGTGAAACGCAGTGCCGGTTCAAACTCAAGTGCCGCCGACCTGTCTTCCCTCAAGCGCGAAGTGAGCGATCAGCAGCGTGCAATGGAAGGGCTGAAGCGCAGCGTTGAAGACCTCAGCCGCAAAGTGAAATGAGGCGTGGAATGGGATCCATTTTGGCCCACGGCTGAAAAGATTCAGCTTATAGCCATTTGGAATAACCTTATGGGACTAATATTATTAAAAACATGTGGTTATTTAATGACTTAGGTCAGTAAAGAATTGGAAAAAAACGTGCAAAATATCTTGTTACGAGTTGTAACGCTGAGGTAAGATCGCCCCGCGTTCACCTACCACGGTTTATGCATTTTTTAAGGCCCAAGTTTCCATCAGCTACTTGGGCTTTTTTTTGGCAGGGCGATTTATTGGATCCAAAGTTGTCAGGGCCATGAGCCCCATCAGCCGCGCGGGATCACTTGAGGCCCCGGTTACGGCGCCAGGGTGCCGGCGTTATACGCGCCGGGCTTTGGTACACGGTGAAAGCATGGCCGTCGTAATACAGGCTGCGATGTTTGCCCTGATTGTCCACCGTGACCATGAGTTTGTCGGGTTGCTTGGCCAGCAGGCGCGTGTGGTGGCGGATTTCTATGCTCTGGCCGTTTTCCAGCACGTGATCGATCTGGGCCCCAAACTGCTTGAGGCTGCGCAGGTCACTGCCCATGCGCGCCAAGGCCTGCACGGCGGCGGGTCGACCTCATCAGCGGCGTGGCACAGGCGGGACACCGCCAGCAAGGTCCTGAGCAGCGCGCGATGCACAATAGCCATGGCCCGGCCCTTATCAGACGAGCGGCAAGCGAACGGTCCAGGTGTTCACATCCGACGAGCCGGTGCGTTCTGCGACGATCACGGTTTGACCGCCGCCCACTGCACGTCCACGGGCTGTCGAACAGGGTGCGTCAATGAATCCCGGCTGGCCGCGTGCTATCGTGCACGCCTTTTTCGAGGGGTAATCCGATGCGAATGCTGATTGGCGCTGTGAGCCTGGCCCTGCTGGGCGGTTGTGTTTCCTCTGCGATGAATGAGGCGCGTCACCAGACGCCGGTGCGGGTGCTGGCTTCCAGTAAAGCCACGCCGTTGGTGGCACAGTGCATTCAGTTTTCGTGGCAGGACGAAGCCGTGTTCGGCGTGGATGCCAGCGGCTACATGAACACCGGCAAAGACGGCGGCATGACGGTCTACACCCGGGGCGCCGAATCGTTTGCCGACCTGACGCCCCAGGGCACGGGCACCTCGGTGAGTTACTACGCCGCCAAACCCGATGACAGTGTGGCCATGCGTCGAATGGCGGCGATGGCCACTTGTCTGTAATTACGCGGTCCCGGGGTTGAGGGGGCGCGTGTGAGCCTGCACCACGGTTTTGTGCTGACCCGCCACTGGCGCGACACCCCGTCGGGGATTGAAGTCGAATTCTGGCTGGCCACCGACAACGGGCCACAACGCCTGCGCCTGCCGCTTCAGTCGTGCACCGCGTTCATCCCCGCCGAGCAGCGCGAGCAGGCGCAAGCGCTGTTGCAGGCTGAGCGCGGGTTCGAATTTCGGCCACTGGCGATGTGCGACTTTCATTCGCGCCCGGTGGTGGGGCTGTACTGCCAGCAATACGGCCAGTTGACTGACATCGCCCAGCGTCTGCGACGTGCCGGGGTAGACGTTTACGAGTCTGATATCCGCCCCCCGGAACGCTACCTGATGGAGCGTTTCATCACGGCGCCCGTCAGTTTTCACGGGCACCCACAACCGGACGGCCTGTGGCTGGAGGCGCAGATCAAACCCCATCCCGACTACCGGCCGCGCTTGAAGCTGGTGTCGCTGGACATCGAAACCAGCGAGCAAGGCGACCTGTATTCAATTGCCCTTGAAGGCTGCGGCCAGCGTCAGGTGTACATGTTGGGCAAGGCCACGGCCGCCGATGCCCCGGTGGATTTTGACCTTGAGTTCTGCGCCACCCGTGCCGAGCTGCTGCACCGCCTGAACCAGTGGTTTGCGCGGCACGACCCGGACGCCATCATTGGCTGGAACGTGGTGCAGTTCGACATGCGGGTGCTGCACGAACATGCGCGCCGCCTTGGCATTCCGTTGGCGTTGGGGCGCGACGGCAGTGAGATGCAGTGGCGCGAACACGGCGCGCGCAACAACCACTTTTTTGCCAGCGCGGCCGGGCGGCTGATTATCGACGGCATCGAGTCCCTGCGTTCTGCCACCTGGTCGTTCCCCTCGTTCAGTCTGGAGAACGTTGCGCAAACGTTGCTCGGGGAAGGCAAGGACATCAGCACCCCGTACCAGCGCATGGACGAAATCAACCGCATGTTCGTCGAGGACAAACCGGCGCTGGCGCGTTACAACCTCAAGGACTGCGAGCTGGTGACGCGGATCTTCGAGAAAACGCAGCTGCTGACCTTCTTGCTGGAACGTGCGTCGGTCACGGGGCTGGAGGCTGATCGCAGCGGGGGCTCGGTGGCCGCGTTCTACCACTTGTACATGCCCCTGATGCACCGTCAGGGCTTCGTGGCGCCGAACCTGGGGGAGAACCCGCCCCAGGCCAGCCCCGGCGGGTTTGTCATGGAGTCGCAGCCGGGTTTGTACGAGTCGGTGCTGGTGCTCGACTATAAAAGCCTGTACCCGTCGATCATTCGCACGTTTCTGATCGACCCGCTGGGGCTGGTAGAAGGCTTGCGCGACCCCAGCGATAGCGCGTCTGTGCCCGGCTTTCGCGGCGCCCGTTTTTCCCGCACCCGGCATTGCCTGCCGGCCATCATCGAGCGCGTGGCCAATGGCCGCGAAGCCGCCAAGCGCGAGCAGAACGCGCCGCTGTCCCAGGCCCTGAAAATCATCATGAACGCGTTTTATGGTGTGCTGGGCTCCAGCGGTTGCCGGTTTTTCGACACGCGACTGGCCTCCTCGATCACCCTGCGCGGGCACGACATCATGCTCAAAACCCGTGCGCTGATTGAAGCCAGGGGCTACAGCGTGATCTACGGCGACACCGACTCCACATTCGTCTGGCTGCGCAGTGAACACAGCGAAGCCGACGCCAGCCGCATTGGCCGCGAGCTGGTGCAGCACGTCAATCAGTGGTGGCAAGACCATGTTCGCGAAGAGTACGGGCTGACCAGTGCGCTTGAATTGCAGTACGAAACCCATTACCAGCGCTTCCTGATGCCCACGATTCGTGGGGCCGAGGAGGGCAGCAAAAAGCGGTATGCCGGGATGGTGGAGCGCCCCGACGGGCAGTTCGAGATGGTCTACAAGGGGCTTGAAACGGTGCGCAGCGACTGGTCGCCGCTGGCGCAGCAGTTCCAGCAGGCCTTGTACGAACGCATTTTCAAGCGTCAGCCGTATCAGGATTACGTGCGTGATTTTGTGCGCAGTACGCTGGCCGGTGAGCATGACGACTTGCTCATTTACCGCAAGCGCCTGCGTCGCCCGCTCAGCGACTACGAGCGCAATGTGCCGCCCCATGTGCGGGCCGCGCGGCTGGCCGATGAATACAACGACCGTCACGGACGACCCCGCCAATACCAGCGTGGCGGCACCATCAGCTACATCATCACCGTGGCCGGGCCGCAGCCGCTGGAGAACCTGACGGGCGCAGTGGATTACGAACATTACCTGACGCGCCAGCTTCAGCCGGTGGCCGATGCGATTCTGGTGTTCGTCGACGACGACTTCAGCGCCTTGGTGGGCGGGCAGATGGGCCTGTTTTAAGCCTTGTCCGACGCCTCAGCCAAGGCTTTGGACTTGGCCCGGTCCTTGGCGGCCTTGGCTTCGACGGCCAGGCACTCCATGCAGAACTGCTCGGCGTAGCTCATGAAAATCTCAGTGGTGTCATTTTTGATCGTGCGCGAACCGGCGAGGATGTAGCGCATGCGCTTTTCCGTCACGCCGATGCGCGACGCAATCCAGGCCGGGGTCTGGCCGATGCGATCGACCAGTTTGTTGGCGTATTCGGTGTCAGGGTTGTAGCGGTCAGCATTGGGGTACATGAGTGTTCCGTGTGGGCAGGATGCAAATCAGGGCGGCAGGGTACTCCTTTTTCGCCGGGCTGACGCGGCAAATCCGGCGGCAGGTAGCGAAACGTCCGGCCCGCAGATATGAACTAGAGTTCTTCCCACTCACTGACAGACACGAGAGGGATTTTCATGACTGCGCTGGACGTTTTTTGGGTCGGATTGGGGGGCGGGCTGGGGGCACTGCTGCGCTGGTGGATCGGTTTACGGGTTGGCCAACTGTATAAAGGGCCGTTGCCGCTGGGCACGTTTGTGATCAACGTCAGCGGTGCGTTTGTGATCGGTTACCTGAGCATCCTGTTCAGCGTCGACTGGCGTGACCGTTACGGTGATTTTCTCAACGCGGCCGTGCTCACCGGCATTCTGGGCGGCTACACCACCTTCAGCAGCATGCAACTGGACGCCTCGAAACTGGCCAGCGCCAAGGACCGTGCCTGGGCTGCCGGGTATCTGATTGTTTCGGTGGTGTTGGGGTTGGCGGCTGCCGCGTTCGGCGCCTGGCTGGCGCGTTAATCAGGAGCAGGAACCATGTTGAATCTGATCATGTTGATTTTTGTCGGCGGCGCGTTTGGCGCCATGTGCCGCGAGTTTGTGATGCTCTCGGTGCCACGCCTGGCCGACGGTTTTCCCATGGACATCTTCGTGGCCAACATCGTGGCGGCGTTTTTGTTGGGCGTCGCGACGTCGTTGTTCAAAAGCAACCGCATCAACCAGTACGTACACGTGATGATCGGGACCGGGATCATGGGCGGGCTTTCAACCTTTTCCAGCTTCGTGTTTGGCGCGGTTGAAATGATGAAAGACCCGGCCGGGGTCTTTGTGTCCATCTGCTACCTGGTGGCCAGCCTGGTGATCGGTTTTGCGGCGGTCGAACTGGGGTTGATTGCCGGAGCGAAATGGCCTGCCCGGCCGGCGGACGATAGCCACGCCTGAACGCACGAGCGCAGGCGCGGGGATGGCCCGCGCCTGCGCCTAGGTGCCTTAGCCCAGCGACGTACGCTTGCCGAAGAACATTTCGGTGATCAGGTCATTGTTGATCGCATCCCCCTGCAGGGTACGCACCAGCAGCTCACTGCCCAGCAAGGGCAGTGACAGCACCATGGTAGGGTTGACGCGTTTGACCTTGGCCATGTTCTGGGTTTCGTTAACCAGAGCAATGATTTGCGTGTCGTCACCGGCCACTTCCTTGGCCGCCAGAATCACAAACACGTTTTCCGCGTCACTTTCTGACAGCACCACGATGTATTTCGCTTCGTTGGCACCCGCCAGCTTCAGGGTCGACACGGCCGAGGTGTCGCCTTCGATGATGTCGGCCTTTTCCGGCAAGTCGTGCGGGCTGCCGGGGGGGCAGACCACGGTCACGTGTTCGCCCCGTTCTGTCAGGCCCTTGTAGACGTTTTGTGCCAGAGAACCCATGCCCACCAGGATGTAGTGATTTTTACGCGCCATGTGAGAAATCCTGCCCTTAACAATGCGTTGGATGTTGTTGCTGATCAGCGGACCGGCAATGGACGCCACCGAGATCGCGAAGATGGTGATGCCCAGGATGATCACCGTCAGGGTGAACATGCGGGCATCGGTGGTGTGCGGGACGATGTCGCCAAAGCCCACGGTGGACATCACCACGATGGCAAAGTAGAACGCGGTCGGCAGGTCGGTGACCTGCGGCGCGAACTGTTCGCCCATGTACAGCGTGCCAAGCATGCTGTAGACGATCAGCGAGGCGATGCTGACCACGGCGAAAAAGCTGCCGGTGGCCAGGCTGTAGTGGTCGAAGCGGCGCCAGAAGTACACCAGCACGGCAATGGTGAACAGCGAGAACAACGTCACGCCATCGGGTTGCTTCAGGATGAACACGTCGACGCAGACCGTGGCCACCAGCAACAGCAGGCAAAAGAACCAACTGATGCGCGACTTGATCAGCAGGCCGATGGACATCAACAGCAACACCAGCCCCACCACGAAGCCGGGGATTTCCAGCAGCGCCAGAAAGCTCAGGGCTTCCTTCCAGGAGCTGAACAGGCCGGACGCGGCGTTGGAGTGCGCCACGCCGCGTTGCAACACCGGTAAGAACAAGAGAAAACCGTTGATGGCCACCAGCAGGGCGACCCCGTAGGCAAAGGAGAATCTGGCTTTTACGTCCTCTTTTAAAGTCATGGTTCCTACGACGCCTCAGTTAAAGAATGGATGGAGTGTAGGTCAGCGGCTAACGCGCACGTCCTTTTGCTGAATCTGTTCATCAGGCATTGGCTCCTAAATGGTCATAACCGCGCAGGTAGTAGTTCAAGGCTGAAATCAGCCAGCACAACACGAACATGCCGATGATCCAGTAGCCGATCTCGCCAAAGTGTTTGCTGATGGCGTTGATCGGGGTCCAGATACCGCCCGTCAGTTGCAGTTTGTCGGCAATCAGCCCGAGGGCTTCAACCCCGCCGATAAACAGGGCCACCACCACCGAAGCGGCGGTGATGGTGATGTTGTAGTACAGCTTGCGCACCGGTTTGGAAAAGGCCCAGCCGTAGGCGCCGATCATCACAAAGTTGTCCAGCGAATCCACCAGCGCCATGCCCACGGCAAACAGCACCGGGAACACCATGATCGACCACAGGCTGATGCCATGGGAGGCGCTGGTGGCACTGATGCCCAACAGGCCGATTTCAGTGGCGGTGTCGAACCCCAGCCCGAACAGAAACCCCACCGGGTACATGTGCCAGCTTTTGTTGACCAGGTTGAACACCCGGCGAAACACCCGCGCCAACAGGCCGCCGTTGTTGCTCACCAGCCCGTCCAGCTCGTGCGGGGTGAAGGTTTTGCCAGCCTTGACCTGCTTGAACGTCTTGTACACCGAGATCAGGATCACCAGGTTCAGCACCCCGAACAACAGCAGGAACACCGCCGATACCAACGTGCCGATCAGCCCGCCGGTTTCGTGAAACCACGCCATGTCGTCTTTGAACGCCATGGCCGTGGCGGCGATGGCCAGCGACGCCAGGACCACGATGGTGGAATGCCCGAGGGAAAAGTACGTGCCCACGGCAATCGGGGTTTTGCCTTGTTGCATCAGCTTGCGGGTGACGTTGTCGATCGCCGCGATGTGGTCGGCATCCACCGCGTGGCGCAAGCCAAAACTGTAGGCCAGCAGCGCTGTGCCCATCAGCACCGGGTTGGTGCCGAATTCACTGAAGGCCCAGAGCCATGCCAGTGCGTTGGCGACGATCAGGCCGGTCAGCAAACAGATCGCATTGCGCCGGGTCGTGGAGGGCGCTGCTGTGCCCAGAGGTTCGACGATGGCTGTCATGTAAAGGCTCCGCAAAAGGATGAAGGCTACTGGCGGTGGGCAGGCATGACGTCTTTGTTGGGCACCAGAAATAACCACGACGCCAGTACAAACGGCATGGTCAGGGTCGGTATGCCCACCGGTGCCAGCAGGGTATTCAAAGCCCCTTGCACAAACACCGTGAAAATCACCCCGATCACGGTGTAGATCAGCACCCGCCAACTGGGCGTGTTGAACGTTGAGCCCAGCGCAATGGCGGTCAGCACGGCGCTGAACGCGTACAGGCCATTATTGATGCTGGCATGCTCGGCTTGCAGCACGGTAGCCGTCAGCACCGCCAGCAGCGAACCGCAGACGGCAAACACCGCCGCCCACAGCGAGGACACCGCGAGCCCGGCGAGAAACAGCACGCTGCCGATCAGGGTGCTGATCAGAAACACTTCGGAAATGCCGTTGAACACCCCGTCGAGCAGGTGAATGCCGTCGAACAGGTTGCTGTTGTGGGCGACCAGATCGTGGGGCAGGTTGGGCACCGGCAGCGCCGTATTGGTCAGGCCGCCAAAGGCGTAGCTGGCCAGCAGGATCATCCAGGTCACCAAGACAAACGGGGCAGTCAGGGCGGCGACTTTCCAGGTGTTGAGGATGTCGGCAATGCAGAGCATGACGATCACCGAGACCACGCTGGCAAGGATGATGCACAGCCACAGCACCGGTGTGACCTCAAGAAAGGTCGGCAACGCCGCGCCTACCAGACAACCGTTGTAGCCGTACAGCCCGGCCTTCCACGAGGCGCGGTCCTTGAGGCTTAGCCCGGCGAGGGTCGCCACCGCCGTGCCCAGTACGCAGCCCCAGGCCACGGCCGGGATGCCTTCGGCATAGGCGCCGACGAAGATCGCGGCGAAGAACAACAGCCCGGTCAACGGGTTGTTCTGGAACATGACTTGGGCACAACCGCGCAGGGTGACGTCGATGAACTCGATCCCCCGATTGCCGTTTGCCAGTTGGGTCCATGTAGAACCGGGCGCTTTGGCGACATCCATAGATGCTTCTCCATTCGGGCTGCAAAGGGTGTGCAATCACCGGCGCCGCAGCCGGCCCCGGTCACTACTGCGCAGTGCGAGTCGCCTAGCGCCAGAGAAACGGCGGCGCTACGGTGACCCCCAGAATTTCCTCACGGGCGACTTTCCAGAACTCGCGGACCTGTGCCTTGACCTCACCGCTGTCATTGCCCAGCACCTTGAAGATCAGCCCGCAGTCATTGGGCAGGCGGGTCACGCCACTGGCCAGCCCGGCCTTGATATCGAACAGGGCAGGCATGCGTTCGACAATCCGGTCGTGATGCGCCTTGGGGGTGAGCAGCACCACGTTGCCGAACACGTCGAAGGTCTGCATCACGCCAATGGCGTCGAGGCTTTCCTTTTTGGGCTCCAATACGTATTTCTCGACAAACAGCTCCCGGCCCTCAAGGGTTTGGGCGCAGACCCGCGAGGAAAACACGTCAAAACCGAAGCGTTCATCCACGTGGTGGTATTTGCGCCCGGACATCAGGATTTCGCTGTAAATCGCCGTGGCCGTGGGGTGAATCGTGATCCGGGTGTCGGTGATAAACCGTGCATCGCGGTGCGGGATCAGCGGGTCGGGCATGAACTCCAGGTAGCCGTTTTCCTCGACCCGAAACTGCTGGATCTGCGAGGCATAATTGGCATTCATCGAATGCACTTTGGTGGCCGATTGGGTCGTCACGTGCCCGCAGGCGCCCACGCCCACATTCACGTCGGTGGCCAGGCGGTCGCCTTGCAGCACGCAGCCGGAAGTCGAAATCATGGTCACGCAGGGCAGACCGGGCATTTCTTCGTCCCAATACAAGGCCCGCTGCACCAGTGACGGCACGCGCCGCTCGACATCCGCCAAAATGCTGCGCTCCCCGCGCCGCTCAAACCCCAGGCGCAAGTAACCGCTTTTGCCGACCGCGCCGCTGTGCATCTGCGGCGGTTCATTCTGGTACTCCGCCAGCTCCGGCGCGTCCTGACCCAATGCATGAGCGCGAAGCCGTGAAGGGGTGTTCACGATGTTCAGGCTCTGAGCAGTCATGCAGTGACCTCGTGGGTGGCGGGTTTCTGGGCGAACAGGAACATGTGTTCAATCATGTCCACCAGCTCTTCAATGCCTTGGCCGGTCTTGCAGTTGGTGAGGATGTACGGGCGGTTGCCGCGCACCACTTTGGTGTCGCTTTCCATCACGTCCAGGCTGGCGCCCACGTACGGCGCGAGGTCGATTTTGTTGATGATCAGGATGTCGGCCTGCACCAGCCCCGGACCGTTTTTGCGCGGGATTTTTTCGCCTTCGGCCACGTCGATCACATAAATGTAGAAGTCGGCCAGCGCCGGGCTGAAGGTCAGGGTCAGGTTGTCGCCGCCGCTCTCGATCATGATCAGGTCGCTGTCGGGGAATTTCTCTTCCATTTCCTCGACCGCGGCGATGTTCATGCTCGGGTCTTCGCGCACCGCCGTGTGCGGGCAGGCGCCGGTTTCGACGCCGAGGATCTTGTCTTCGTCGAGGATGCCCTTGAGGGTTCGCTTGACCTGTTTGGCGTCTTCGGTGGTGACGATGTCATTGGTGATGATCAGCGGTTTGTAACCGCGATTGATCAGGATCGGGGTGATCACTTCAATGATTGCGGTTTTACCCGAGCCGACCGGGCCGCCAATACCAATACGTGTAATTTTTTTCACGGGACTTGCTCCTGAAACAGTCTTTTCATCGGGCACCGCGCCGGCAGGGGCCGGCGCGGTGCAGCGGGTCAGTTCATAAACAGCCGCACATGGGCTTTGACGTGGACCGCAGCCAGCACGTCGACAATGGGCACATAGGACGACATCTGCTCGATGTCGCCGATTTCAGCGATGTCGCAAAACGCTTCAATGTCGTGGTTGAGTTCAAACAGGATGTGCTGGGTGTCCAGGTGCGTGATACGCATCAGGCGCATGGCGGCGCTGAGGATGGTCATCGCCACCCCGTACTGGTGCATCACCACCACCTCGCGGGCGCCGATGCCCTGAGTCGACATCACCACGGCCTGGGTCACGGGGTACGTGCCTGCGGCGTTGCCGGCCTTGATTTGTTCCAGCCACCAACGCACCAGCGGGGTTTCCACCACATGGATTGACATCTGCGCGAGTTTTTTGCCCATGCGGGTGGCCATCAGGCGGCTTTCTTCGTTGAGCTTGCGGTTATTGACCGCCCAGTCCGCACGCAAAATGCCATCACGGTCATCAGCGATGGCCGCGCGGTGCGCCGCGACCACCCCCATGCCGTCACAACTGGCGGCCTGCTTGAGCGCCGTGAGTACAAACCCCTTGAGGGTTGCCACATCGTGCACGATGCCGGTCTGGATCGCGGACTCGACCCCGTTGGAGAACGTGAACGCACCGACCGGTAACACCGAGTCGCCAAACTGCATGATGCGGATGAGATCTGCTGCCTTCATGGTCACGCCTTCTGCAAGGTTCAGTGCTTATGGTCGTGGTGCGTATGGCCATGGTCGTGGCTGTGACTGTGGCTGATGCCGTCGCCATGGCTGTGCACGCCGTGAATATTGAGTGCCGCGGCCTCCAGCTTGTCCTGAGGGCTGGCGACGTGGACGTGGGTGTCGGTTTCTTCGGCGCCGCCGAATAGCAGGCGGGCTTCGGAGCTGGTGAGGTGCGGCAGGATTTCGGCGCCGCCGATGAAGGCGTAGGGCAGGTGTTCAAAGCCGTGGGTGCGCATCACCGAGTCCATCATCTTGGTTTCCACGGTGAGCGGGATGTACACCTCGTTGTTTTTGGTCACGGCTTTCCAGTGCTGGTTGCCCAGTGCGTGGCCGAGTTCGAAGCTGGTTTTTATCAGGATATCGAGGGGCTGTTTTTTCAGCTCCTTGAGGTCAATCACCATGACGTCGCGCAGGTTCAGTTGCACCACCACGGCGGTTTTGCTGGCCTCATCCCACATCAGCACATCGCCGTCGGCCAGCACCACGTTGCGTTCCAGCGAAATACCCAGGTCGCGCCCGCCGAGGCTGGTGCGGCGACAGCGGCTTTTCTGCGCTTCGCGCTGATCGAGCACCAGCAGGTCGATGTGAGCGCCTTCGAGTCTGCGCTGCCAGACCGGGTCTTTCTTGGCATTGCCCAGAATGTGTTCAATCAAAATCACGTCGCAAACTCCTTCCTTGATGCCCGGCCATCCACCCACGGGTGGCGGCCGGGCGGTCTGCCTTAACCGAAGAAATACCGCTGGTTCATGGTGGCCACATCGATCGGTTTGCACGTGGCGTGCACGCCGTCGACTTTCACCTCGAACGTTTCTGGGTTGACTTCGATGTGCGGCGTCTGGTCGTTGCGCACCAGGTCCTTCTTGGAAATGGTGCGGCAATTGCGCACCGCCATGACCTGACGGTCCAGCCCGGCCTTTTCCTTGACCCCGTCTTCCAGCGCGGCCTGTGACACGAAGGTCACGCAGGTGTCTTGCATGGTTTTGCCGAAGGCGCCGAACATCGGACGGTAGTACACCGGCTGCGGCGTGGGCAGGGAGGCGTTCGGGTCACCCATGGCGGCCCAGTTGATCATGCCGCCCTTGATCACCAGTTTTGGTTTGGCCCCGAAGAAGCGCGGGTCCCACAGCACCAGGTCGGCCATCTTGCCCACCTCGACAGACCCCAGGACGTGGCTCACGCCTTGGGCAATGGCCGGGTTGATGGTGATTTTGGCCACGTAACGCAGCACGCGGAAGTTGTCGTTGCCCGCGCTGTCTTCCGGCAATTTGCCGCGCGAGACTTTCATGGCGTGGGCGGTTTGCATCACCCGCAGCCAGTTTTCACCGACCCGGCCCATGGCCTGGGAGTCACTGGAAAACATGGAGATCACGCCCATGTCTTGCAGCACGTTTTCGGCGGCGATGGTTTCCGGGCGTACCCGGCTTTCGGCAAACGACACGTCGGCCGGCACGTTGGGGTTGAGGTTGTGACAGACCATGATCATGTCGAACAACTCGGCCTGGCTGTTGACGCCGTAGGGCAGGGTGGGGTTGGTCGAGCTCGGCAGGACGTTGAGCTGGCTGGCCACCTTGATGATGTCCGGGGCGTGACCGCCACCTGCGCCTTCAGTGTGGAAGGTGTGAATAGTACGGCCTTCAAAGGCATCGATGGTGTCTTCGACGTAGCCGCATTCGTTGAGGCTGTCGGTGTGCACCGAGACCTGAATGTCCATTTCATCGGCGGTGCGCAGCGCATGGCGCAGGGCGTTGGAGGTAGCGCCCCAGTCTTCGTGGACTTTAAGCCCGGCCACACCGGCAATGATTTGTTCGGCAAGCGGGTCGCGGGCAAAGGAGTTGCCCTTGCCCAGCAGGCCGACGTTGATCGGCAAGCCTTCGAGCGAGCGCAGCATCTGCCGGATGTTCCACGGCCCCGGCGTCACGGTGGTGCCGTTGGTGCCGTCGGTAGGGCCGATGCCGCCGCCGAAGAACGTGGTGATGCCGTTGGACAGGCCGTGGTAAGCCTGTTGCGGCGAGATCAGGTGAATGTGGGTGTCGATCCCGGCGGCGGTGAGGATCAGGTGCTCGCCGGAAATGGCGTCCGTGCTCACGCCCACCACCATGTTATTGGTCACACCGCTCATGGTGCCGGGGTTGCCGCTTTTGCCGATGCCGCAGATCTTGCCGTCGCGGATCCCCACGTCGGCCTTGATCACACCCTGAATGGCGTCAACGATGGTGACGTTGGTGATCACCAAGTCGAGCACGCCGTTATCGCGGGTCAGGTGGTTGTTGGCGCCCATCCCGTCGCGCAGCGATTTGCCGCCGCCGTACACGGCTTCTTCGCCATAGCCGCGCAGGTCCTTTTCGATTTCTACAAACAGGTCAGTGTCGCCCAGGCGGATCTTGTCGCCCGTGGTCGGGCCGAACAGCCCGGCGTATTCTTTGCGTGAAATAGTTGGCATCGGTGGCTCCTTCCTTCATGCGGCGCATTCGTCAATGGCGCAACGACGCGCAGGCAAAATGTGAAATGCGGCGCTTAGTTGGATGGTTTGGAAAACTTGAAGCCGCGATCGGCTGCACGCTGGATGGCTTGCAGTTTTTCCGGGCGTTCATGGCCGCTGACCGTGCTGTCGGGGGCCCAGCCGTCCACCAGGTTGTTGAAGCCGTACAGGGTCTGTTTGCCGCCGAAGGGGATCAACGGCACTTCAATTTCATCGCCCGGCTCGAAACGGATGGCCGTGGTGGCGGTGATGTTCAGACGCTTGCCGAACGCCGCGGCGCGGTCGAACTCCAGCGCTCGGTTGACTTCGAAAAAGTGAAAGTGCGAACCCACTTGAATCGGCCGGTCGCCGGTGTTGCGCACTTTGACCTTGGTCACCGCACGGTCTTCGTTGAAGGTGATCGGCGTGCTGGCGTAGATGCAACCGCCCAGCGGCACATTGCTTTCATTGCCGGTGGATACACCCCCGGGGTTTTTGGCGTGGGGGATGTGGTGGTCAGGATGGGTGTCCTGATGCGGTGATTGGGAAGGCTGGGGGGATGCTGGCTTTTTGATGCTCATGACGGAATCCTCAAACGGGTGTGTTTGGCGTTAACCGGCTTGACTGCTCGGCCGTTATTTGATCGGGTCGTGAACCGTGACCAGACGGCTGCCATCGGTAAAAATCGCTTCCACCTGAACGTTGGGGATCAGGTCGCTCACACCCTCCATGACGTCATCTTTGGTCAGTACTTTGCCCGCCTCGGTCATGACGTCTTCCACCGACTTGCCATCCCGTGCCCCTTCAAGCGCCGTGACGGTAATAATTGAAACGGCCTCGGGAAAGTTCAACTTCAAACCACGCGCCTTGCGTCGCAGTGCCACGTCCGACAAGGTGTAAATCATCAATTTGTCGATTTCTCTCGGGGTGAGCTGCATAAGCCCTCCTATTCACAGTGCGCTTAATCGTTAAGTTTCAATGTGCCGGTCAGACGGACAAACCCTTGTTTCAACATTCGGTAACGGGCAAGGATGCAACGGGTTGAATGTGGCGCAGGGTTTCTTAACGCGGTAATGGTTGTATTCAACACAGCGGGTATCACGCAGGCAGTTATCTTGCAGTGTTGATGCAGGGCGGCCGTTGTCGGAGTGCCACTGAACGTGAGCACGTTATATGACGCATACACTGCGCACGTTGCACCGGGGCGGTGTATCAGGTGTTTAAGCGCAGTGGTGTGTTCAGTGGTCATGGGCTCTTCCGTTCAGTTCCATCAAGACGGGCGCGATCAGAGCGTAGACGATAATTTTGCAGCGGCGAGCCAATCCAGGGCAGGGAAGGAGGCCCGGGCAAGGCTGCTTGACGAATCTGAAAAGCGTGAGCTAATTGTTTGTGTCACTTTTAAAACAGTAACTTAGAGCTACATTGCCTGTGATCGTGGTGGGGTGAATACGCTGCTATCGGGCTCGGTTTCTGGGTTAAATCTTCATGTTCGGTGCTCCATGTCATATTCATTTGTAGGTTTTTTCTTTGATTGTCGTAGCTTTTGTATCGGTATTCGATAATGTGTCGCGACGAGCTCACCCTGGGATGTGCCGCACTGCCGCTCAATGGTCCGCAGGCGGCTTGTTGTTTTTAAACAAGTGTTTATGTCCCGGATGGTAAAGCGCCGCGTGCAGTTGATCGTTCAATTCAGCCAGTTGTTTGAGCATTTCAAGGCTGAGCCATACATAGGCATAAAAAGGCGTTTCTATTTCTTTGCCGCTAATACTCTTAAGTGCCAACTCGCGTAACTGGTGCGAACTTTTACGTAACTGTGAACTGATTTCGTTATCGCCAATGCCCATGACTAATTTGTTTTGCAACGATTGCAAGGCCAACGGTATAAGCCGGTGCAAGTCACTTAAGGCCGGTTCGTTTTTAATCAATAAATGATTTTCGCGGGAAGACCAGTACGCATCGATCATCAGAATCAGTGTGGAGACCACATTGCGGTGTAACGTTTGCAGGCCATTGAAAACGTCCTGCTTGAGGTGGCTTTCGTTGCTTGCGGCGGCGATGTAACTGCGCAACTTGACCACCGCGTCCAGCTCATCTTTGAGTGAGTCGTCCAGGTGGGGGCGCTCTAGCACCTGCGGCGAAAAGTAGGCTTCATACAGGTCGTTGAGTTTGCCCATGCTCTGGCTGAACTTGATGCGCAGGTCGGTATAGGCCCGTTGCGGATAGATGCTGGTGTAGATCAGCGCCAGTATCGAACCTGCCATGACATAAACGCTGCGCAACACGGCGGCGTCCATGTCATTGGGGGCCGAACAACTGACCACGGCCAGGGTCGCGCCAATCAGCAGCGCCATGTAGGGGTGTTTGCCCAGGGTCAGGTAGCCGCACGCGAACATCACCACCGCGCACCACAGCAGCATCGCGGGGAATGAATACATCTCCAGGTACAGCGCCACCAGCCCCGACACGGCGCCGATCACCGTACCGCCGGTTCGTTGCACGGCGCGTGAGAACACATTGCCCCAGTACGGCAGCGGGCCCATCACGATCAGCATGGTAATCAAGGCCCAGGAGGCGTCTTCGAGCTTGAACCAGCGGATCCCCGCGAAGGTGATTAAAAACGCCAGGCTGATGCGGGTCGCGTGAATCCAGCGGTAATAGCGACAGGCCAACTGTTCCAACGTCGAGATCTTTTTGCCCAAGTGCATGTCGCCTCCCACCCATGATCCGCAATGGGCTGGGAGCCTAGTTCAAGGGTGGGCAGTCCTCCACACGCGCCGGGCGTGGCCATGCCGGTTGCAGATGGCACGTTCTGTATTTCCTATGGCCGGGGCCGCGTGTACAGCGCATAAGATGACGCCAACTGGCCCAAAAAAATAAATGAGGAAGTGCTGATGAATGCTGTCCAGGCACCGCTGACCCGCCCACCCTTGCCCGCGTCGTTACTGCAATCGTTGCAGGCGCTGTTGGGCCCCCGCTTGTCGACGTCTGCCAGCGTGCGCGAGCACCATGGCAGCGACATTTCGTCTCTGGGCCCGATACCGCCGGATGCGGTGGCGTTTGTGCAGAGCCTGGACGAGATCGTCAGTGTTTCCCGGCTGTGCCATGCCCATGACGTGCCGATGATTCCGTATGGCAGCGGCACTTCGCTCGAAGGCTGGTTGCAAGCGGTGCAGGGCGGGGTGTGCATCGACGT
Organism: Pseudomonas sp. BS-2016; assembly: GCF_001806145.1. Classification (NCBI taxonomy): domain Bacteria; kingdom Pseudomonadati; phylum Pseudomonadota; class Gammaproteobacteria; order Pseudomonadales; family Pseudomonadaceae; genus Pseudomonas; species Pseudomonas sp. BS-2016. The sequence continues at coordinate 267,803 of NZ_MLCT01000036.1, read as the reverse complement.
GTCGGGGATGAATCAGGTGCTTGAAATTCGCCCGGACGACATGGATGTCACGGTGCAGCCCGGCGTCACCCGCAAACAGCTGAATGCGGCGTTGCATGGCACCGGTTTGTTCTTCCCGATTGATCCGGGCGCGGATGCCTCGCTGGGGGGCATGGCGTCTACCCGGGCATCGGGCACCAATGCGGTGCGTTACGGCACCATGCGCGAGAACGTGCTGGGCATGACTGCCGTGCTGGCCGATGGCCGGGTGATTAAAACCGGCGGCCGGGCACGCAAGTCGTCGGCCGGCTACGACCTCACGCATTTGCTGGTGGGCTCGGGCGGCACGCTGGCCACGTTTGCCGAATTGACCGTCAAACTGCACCCCTTGCCGGAAGCCATTTCAGCGGCGATTTGCACCTTCCCCACGGTGGACGATGCGGTGCGCACGGTGATTCAGACCATCCAGCTCGGGGTGCCGATTGCCCGCATTGAGCTGATCGATGCCCTGACGGTGCGAGCCATCAACGCCTACAGCCACACCGATTTGCGCGAAGCCCCGTCGTTGTTTTTCGAGCTGCACGGCTCCGAGTCCGGGGTCAAGGAACAGATAGAAACCGTGCGCATGGTGGCCGATGAACACGGCGGGCAGGACTTCGAATGGGCCGTCAACCCGGAGGACCGCACCCGCTTATGGCAGGCGCGGCACGATGCCTACTTCGCCTCGGTGGCGCTGCGTCCGGGGTGTCGCTCGTTGACCACCGATTCGGTGGTGCCGATCTCGCGCTTGGCCGAGTGCATTGAAGCCACGGCTGCCGACTTGCACGCAAACGGCTTGCTGGCACCGATTTTTGGCCATGTGGGCGATGGCAATTTCCATGCGCTGATACTGGTGGACCCCCATGACGCGGACGAAGTGGCCCGTGCCGAGGCGGTCGCCCATCGTTTGGCCGAGCGCGCGATTGCCTGTGAAGGCAGTTGCACCGGCGAGCACGGGATTGGCCTGACCAAGCGCGATTACATGGCCGTTGAACACGGGCAAAACGCGGTGGATGTGATGCAGTCGATCAAGCACGCGCTGGACCCGAAAGGGCTGATGAACCCCGGCAAGATTTTCCGGCGCGATTAACACCACGCGTGGGCGCGCTGCTCGCCGGGATTGTCAGGTGACGCTGCAATCGCGGCGTGTATAGAATCCGCGGCATGGAAATTCGTCAGCTCAAGTATTTCGTCGCCATTCTCGACAACGGCAGCCTCAGCGGGGCGGCCCGCGACGTGTTTGTCGCCCAGTCCGCCCTGAGCAAGCAGATCCTCGACCTTGAGAAAGAGCTGGGGGTGCAACTGTTGCACCGCAGCCACAGCGGTGTGACGGCCACTGCGCCGGGCAAGGTGTTTTACGAATACGCCCAGGGCATCCTCAAGCACCTGCAGGACGCCCGCAACGCGGTGCTGGATTCGGCGCAAGCGGTCAGCGGCCCGGTGGTGGTAGCGCTGCCGCAGAGTGTGGCCAGCCCGTTGGCCTTGCCGTTGCTGCGCGAGGTGGCCACGCGCTACCCGCAAGTGCGGCTGAACCTCAATGAAGAGCTGACCGGCAACCTGTTCGAGCAGCTGTTGTACGGGCGTATCGATCTGGCGCTGTTCACCGATGCCGAGCTGCCGCCCGAGATCGCGTTCACCCCGTTGCTCGAAGAAGACTTCTACTGGCTGTGCGCGCCCGCGGATGACCCGTGGCCTGCCGGTCAGGTGCTCGACCTGGAGCAGGCGTTTGCCCGGCCGCTGGTGTGGCCGGGCGCGGCCCACGGTCATTGCACGCGGGCGATTGTCGAGCGCGTGGCGGCCCGCCATGGCGTGTGTGCGGCGCCTCCCGCGCTGGAAGTCAACTCGGTACACATCCTCAAAAGTGCAGTGCAAGCTGGGCTGGGCCCGACCTTGATGCCGCTCAACCTGGCCCGTCGCGAGCTTGAAGAAGGGCGCCTCACCGCCCATCGCGTCGACTGCCCGGCGCTGTATCGCACGCTGGGCATCTGCGTGTCGACCCGCATGCCGCCGACCCCGGCGCGTGAGGCAGTGGCCGCGCTGATCGGGGAGGTGGTCAACCGCATGGGTGAGCAGGGGCAATGGCCCGGCAGTCGCCGGTTGAGCAACGGGCCGACCTGACGCTCAAGGGCGTTGCGCCGCCGCGACAGGTGCTGCGCTGCGCAGGTCGAGTCTGGCCTTGGGCACGCACAAGCCCAGCGCGCCGCCCATCACCAGCACGGCCGCCATCATGTACATCGCCGCTTGAGTGCTGCCGGTGAGCTGGGTCATCCAGCCCACCACGATGGTGGCGAAGAAGCCCGCCACGTTGCCCATCGAGTTGATCAAGGCAATCCCGGCGGCCGCCGCCGCGCCGCCTACCACGGCGGTCGGCATGCCCCAGAACACCGGCAGGCTGCTGATCATTGCCGCGGTGCCGACCGTCAGGCCGATCATGGCCAGCCACAGGTTGTCACCCAACAAAGTGCCGAACAGCACGCCAGCCGCGCCGAGGGTCGCGCAGATCGCCACGTGCCAGCGGTATTCGTGATGGCGGTCAGAACTGCGGCCCACCAGCACCATTGCCACGGCGGCTGCGGCAAAGGGAATGGCCGACAACAGGCCGATCACCCACGGTTGGTCGATGCCGCTGTTGCGGATGATGGTGGGCATCCAGAAGCTGATGATGTACTGGCCCATCACCAGGCAAAAATACACCGCGCCCAACAACCAGATTTTTGGGTTAAGCAGCCCCTCGCGCACCGAGTGCCCCTGTTTGCCCTGGTTGTCGCGGTCAATCGCGGCTTGCATGCCGCGCTTTTCGGCTTCGCTCAGCCAGCTGGCGTCGGCAATCCGGTCGCGCAGCAGGCAGAACACGGCCATGCCCAGAAACACGGCCGGCAAGCCTTCGATCACGAACAGCCATTGCCAGCCGGCGTAACCGGCCACGCCGTTCATGTACTGCATGATGTAGCCGGAAATCAGCGACCCCAGCAGGTTGGAAATCGGCAGGGCGCAGATGAACAGCGCCACCATCACCCCGCGCCGGTGTCCGGGAAACCAGGTGGTGAGGTAGAAAATAATGCCGGGAAAGAACCCCGCTTCAGCCACGCCAATCAGAAAGCGCAGCGCGTAAAAACTCCAGGGGGTCTGCACGAACATCATGGCGGCGGACAGCAAGCCCCAGGTCACCATGATCCGCGCGATCCAGCGCCGGGCGCCGAAGCGGTGCAGGGCGATGTTGCTGGGCACTTCAAACATCAGATAACCGATGAAAAATATCCCGGCGCCCAACCCGTACACGGCCTCGCTGAACGCCAAGTCATCGAGCATTTGCAGCTTGGCAAACCCCACGTTGACACGGTCCAGATAGGCCACCAGAAAGCAGACCATCAACAGCGGCATGACGCGCCACGCGGTTTTACGATAAGCCTCGTCCAGTGCCTGATCGTCGGGGTCAGGGTGTTGCGCAGGAATGTGATTCATCTCAAGCCCTTTTTTGTTATCGCGCGCCTGAGCACGGGCGTGGCCAGGCATCTTTTTAGGGAGGTGCAAAGGGACTTTACGGTCGTGGGACGATTCGCACAATCGGCGGTTTAAGTTCCGCGCAGGGAACGTTCAGGCACGACAAAGGCGGCAGAAAAGACCAGCAGACAGGGGGAGGCTGAGCAAGCGGGCGTAAAAAAGGCCATTACCATCATGGGGATCCGGTAATGGCCAACTATCTCAACCAAAGAGAGCGTCAGGACTGACCTGACGGACGAGAATGTATCAATGGGCCACTTAGTTAGCTAGCTAAGGAGGCGCGAAACAGTTTTACCTGATGCGCAACAATGGTGCGTTTTCGAGCACGGGATGGACGCCGCGGGCGGTCTGGAACTGTTCACGTCAACGCTTAGGCGCTAACCTTCGGCCCCATGCACATACCTGACATGAATTTACTGGTTGCCCTCAACGTGCTGCTCGAAGAGGGCTCGGTGGTGGGCGCTGCGCGGCGCATGAACCTCAGCGCCCCGGCCATGAGCCGTACCCTGACGCGCATCCGCGACGCCCTGAATGACCCCATTCTGGTGCGTTCCGGGCGCGGGCTGGTGCCTACGCCGCGTGCACTGGAGTTGCGCGAGCAGGTGCGTGGCGTGGTGGAACTGGCGCACGGGGTGTTTACCCAGAGTCAGAACAGCGACCTGAGCCAGTTGGACCGCACCTTCAGCATCCGCGCCAACGATGTGTTCTTCGGGGTCTATGGCGGTGCGTTGCGCCGGCAAATGGCGCTGGAGATGCCCAATGCTGCGCTACGAGTGGTGCCCGAAGGGTTTACCGACGATGAAGCCCTGAGTGAAGGGCGGATCGATCTGGCCATCGGTGCCACGCTACCGGTGAGTGCGGACCTCAAGGTGCAGCGGCTGTTTACCTGCCCGTTTGTGGGGCTGGCGCGCGAAGGGCATCCGATTTTCGATCAGGCCATCACCGCGCAGCGATTTGCCGGGTACGACCACATCAGCGTCTCGCGCCGGGGCCGCGCCCGTGGGCCGATTGATGCAGTGCTGGCCGAAATGGACCTTGAGCGTCGGGTGCTGTTCACCACGCCGACGTTCTATTCCGCGATTTTTGCCTTGGCCAATTCGGAGCTGATCCTGCCGTTGATGCCGCAATTGTTGCTCAAAACCCTCGAACCCCTTGGCCTCAAGCTGCGGGCCTTTGAGCTGCCCATCCCGTTGAAACCGGTCGAAATCACTCAAGCGTGGCACCCGCGGCTCGATAACGATCACGCCCACCGCTGGCTGCGACGCACCCTGAAAACCCTGTGCGATAACGCCACGGCGTAAATCGCGGTGGTGGATTGCGTTTGCTGCAATCCAGACGTGCCGAGAGATCAATTTTTATAACGGTTTGTGCTGATTAAACTTTTCGTCATCTTTAAAGGTGACGGAGTCAGCCATGTACGGCGGTGTTAACAGTGCGCGGGTGTGCGCGGCGGGAACTGGACAGTGACGGCGTTGAACGTCGGTGTGCCCACCGCCCCGGCAGTGGCCCCGGCCATCAGCGCGGCGTTTGGCCTGCGGATTTTCACCGGGCTGGTGGGTGTGCTGCTGGCGGTACTGGTGTCGGGCTTCAACGAAAACGTCACCAAGGTGGCGATGCCGGATATTCGCGGCGCGATGGGCATCAGTTATGACGACAGCACCTGGCTGCTGGCGGTCTATTCCGCGACCTCGATCAGCGCCATGGCCTTTGCGCCGTGGTGCGCGGCCACGTTTTCCCTGAGGCGTTTCACCCTGTGTGCGATCGGTGCTTTTCTGCTGCTGGGCATCCTCTGCCCGTTGGCCCCCAATGTCGAGGTGCTGATGCTGTTGCGCACCCTGCAAGGCTTCGCCGGGGGCGCTCTGCCGCCGATGCTGATGTCGGTGGCGCTGCGGTTTTTACCGCCGGGGATTCGCCTGTACGGCTTGGGCAGTTACGCGCTGACCGCCACGTTTGGCCCCAGTTTTGGCACGCCGCTGTCGGCCTGGTGGGTGGAATACGCCGGGTGGCAATGGGCGTTCTGGCACATCATTCCGTTGAGCCTGCTGGCCATGGCCTGTGTCGCCTGGGGCTTGCCGCAGGACCCGCTGCGCCTTGAGCGTTTCAAGCAATTTGACTGGCGCGGCCTGCTGTTGGGGCTACCGGGGTTGATCATGCTGGTGTTGGGGCTGGAACTGGGTCAGCGGATGAACTGGTTTGAGTCGTCGATGATCCGGGTGTTCATCGTTGGCGGGCTGGGATTGCTGGTGCTGTTTTTCATCAATGAGTGGTCGCACCCGCTGCCGTTTTTCAAGTTGCAGTTGCTCAAGATCCGCAACCTTGCGCATGCGTTGATCACCTTGGGCGGGGTGCTGTTCGTGCTGCTGGCGGTGATCAAGATTCCGTCTGCGTATCTGGCACAGATCCAGGGTTACCGACCGTTGGACACCGCGCCGGTGATGCTGCTGGTGGCGGTGCCGCAATTGATCGCGCTGCCATTGGTGGTCGCGCTGTGCAACCTGCGTCGGGTGGATTGCCGATGGGTGTTGGCCATTGGCCTGGCCTTGTTGGCGCTCGCCTGTGGCCTGGGTTCACAGGTGACGTCGGTGTGGAATCGCGACAATTTTTACGCGCTGCAAGCGATTCAAATCATTGCTCAGCCCATGGCGGTGATCCCGCTGTTGATGCTCGCCACGGGCAGCCTGAACCCGGCGGACGGGCCGTTTGCATCGGCCTGGTTCAACACGGTCAAAGGGTTCGCGGCCATGGCGGCGGGCAGCTTGTTGCAGGTGCTCACCGTCAACCGCGAACACTTTCACTCGATGATGCTGGTGGACCGGCTCGGCAATTCGCCGTGGGTCAGCGACAGCGCCGATCTGGCGCAGCGCGTGCACCAGCAGGCGATGGTGCTGACCTCGTCTGACCTTTACCTGTGCATGGCCGGTCTGGCCGTGTTGCTGGTCGTTCTAATCCCTTTCGGCCCAACGCGGATTTACCCGCCACGGGCCGCACGCTGAACCTGTGTGGAGTCATGAAATGAGTACAACAAGTGCGCGCACGCCTGTGCTGAAGGCCGGGCTGGGACTGCTGGCGGTCGTGGTGCTGTATGGCCTGTGGCGGCTGGTGTTTGGCACCACCGGGGTGCAAAGCACCAATGATGCCTTCGTGAGTGCTGACTTCACGCTGGTGGCGCCGAAAGTGGCGGGGTTTATTGACGAGGTGCTGGTGCAGGACAATCAGCCGGTCAAGGCGGGCCAGTTACTGGCGCGCATCGACCCGCAGGACTACCAAGCTGAGGTTCAGGCGGCCCGGGCCAACGTGGCCACAGCGCAGGCGCAACAGGCCAATGCACTGGCCATGATGGAGCGTCAGCGGTCGCTGATCGAACAGGCCAACGCCACGGTGGACGCGGATCTGGCACAGGTGGAGTTTGCGGCCCATGAGTTGCAGCGCTACGAACACCTGGCCGGGCAGGGCGCCGGGACACTGCAAAATTCGCAACAGGCCAAAAATCGCTCGCAAACGGCGCGGGCGTTGTTGGCGCAACACAAGGCCGCGCTGGAAGCGGCGCGTCAGCAAACCCGCGTGCTGGTGGCCGAACACACCGCCGCCCAGGCTTCGGTGCAACATGCCCAGGCCGTGTTGGCGCGCGCCGAACTGGACTTGTCGCACACCCGCGTGGTGGCCCCCTTTGATGGGGTGGTCGGGCGTCGCAGCCTGCGGCTTGGGGCCTACGTGAAGCCCGGCGACACGGTCATGGCCGTGGTGCCGCTGGCGCAAGCCTATGTGGTGGCCAATTTTCTGGAAAACCAATTGACCCGCATGAGCCCTGGCCAGCGGGTGACCATCAACGTCGATACCTTCCCCGGAGAAACCCTGCTCGGCACGGTAGAGAGCATTGCCCCGGCCACGGGCGTGACGTTTTCGGCCATCGCGCCGGACAACGCCACGGGCAACTTCACCAAGGTGGTGCAACGGGTGCCGGTGAAAATCGCCCTGGATCCCCATCAGCCGCTGGCCAGCCAGCTGCGCCTGGGCATGTCGGTGGACGCGGCCATCGACACGGCCTCGACCCCGGCCGAACAGGTGAGTGCGCGATGAAGCTCGGTGGATTGGCCTGCGCTGTGGCCGGTTACTGCGCCTTGAGCCTGACCGGTTGCGTGATGGGCCCGGACTATCAGACCCCGACCACGCCGCTGGCCGCCCATTGGGCGCTCACGCCCGGTGAAGCGGGGCACAGCCGGGCCGTTGAAGGGGAGGTCGACCCGCGTTGGTGGGACCGTTTTGGTGATGCGCACCTGTCGGCGTTGGTGCGTGACGCGCTGCGCAGTAATTTCGACCTGCAACGGGCCGCCAGTCGGCTTGAGCAAAGCCGCGCCCTGCGTCGCCAGATTGCGGCCGATTCACTGCCAGCGGTGGACGCAGGTCTGGAGTACAGCCGCGGCCGTAATAGTCAGCGAGGCTTGAACGACCCGTCGGGCCGTAGCGGTAAACAGGCGTTCAACCTGTGGAACAGTGGCCTGGGGTTCAGTTGGGAAGCTGACCTGTGGGGGCGCGTCAAACGTTCAGTGGAGGCGGCCGACGCCTCGGTGCGCATGGCCGAGGAAGACCGGCACGGCGTGCAATTGCTGGTGATCCGGCAAACGGCGCAGCAGTACATCCAGTTGCGCGGCACCCAGCAGGCGCAGGCGGTGGTGGAGCAGAACCTGAAGATTGCGCAACGCACGCTGGAGCTGACCCAACTGCAAGTGCAGGAGGGCGTCGCCACGGATTTGGAAGTGTCTGAAGCCGCCTCGCAAGTGGCCGAGATGCAAGCGCGCCTGGCGCCGTTGCAGCAAAACAGCGCGCAGTTGATCAATGCCCTGAGCCTGTTGCTGGGCAAGGCGCCGCGTGCCTTGCAGGCGCAATTGGCACCCCCTGGGCAAGTGCCGTCGTACCAGGGCGATGTGCCCATTGGTGTGCCGAGCGAGCTGGCGCAACGTCGCCCGGACATCCGCGGGGCTGACGCGCATTTGCACGCCGCAACGGCGTCCATCGGTGTGGCCCGGGCCGATTTTTATCCGCGCATCACGCTGTCCGGCAACCTCGGGTTTCAAGCCCTGCAGTTGTCGGATCTGGGCAGTTGGGGCTCGCGCAGTTTTGCGTTCGGGCCCGGTCTGAGTCTGCCGGTGTTTGAAGGCGGGCGGTTGCAGGGGGCGTTGCAGTTGCAGGAAGGGCGTCAGCAAGAGGCGGCGGTCCAGTATCAGCACACCGTGCTACGCGCCTGGCATGAGGTGGATGATGCGCTGGTGGCGTATCAGGCCAGCCAGCAGCGGCGCGACAGTCTGCAGCAGGCCGTGCGGCACAGCCAGCGGGCGCTGGACAGCGTGCACCAGCAATACGCACAGGGCACGGTGGATTTCCTTAACGTGATGACCGTGCAAAACGCGTTGTTGGCCAACGAAGCTGCGTGGGTGGACAGCACTGCGGCGGTGTCGCTGTCGCTGGTGGACGTGTATGCCTCGCTGGGCGGTGGCTGGGAGGCATCGACCCCGGCGCGGCGCTGAGGTCGGGGTTGAAGAACCGGGGTGTGGATTTGCTATGCTCGCGCCCCTGAGCGCAGCGTCTGTTGAGGCGTGCCCCTTCCTATTGAGCGTATTTATGCCTGCTGATACTCAAGCCCCTTCGGTGCGATTTTCCCGGTCCGACTACCGGACCCTTGGCCTGGCGGCCTTGGGCGGGGCGCTGGAAATTTACGATTTCATCATTTTCGTGTTTTTCGCCCTGACCCTCAGTCAGCTGTTTTTCCCGCCGGACATGCCCGAGTGGCTGCGCCTGCTGCAAAGTTTCGGCATTTTTGTGACCGGCTATCTGGCGCGTCCGCTGGGCGGAATTCTGATGGCGCACTTTGCCGACCATTTGGGGCGTAAACGGGTGTTCAGCCTCAGTATTTTGATGATGGCGCTGCCGTGCCTGCTGATCGGAGTCATGCCCACCTATGCCGACATCGGGTATTTCGCGCCATTGATTCTGTTGGCGCTGCGCATTCTGCAAGGTGCAGCGGTGGGGGGCGAAGTGCCCAGTGCCTGGGTGTTTGTGGCCGAGCATGCCCCGGCCGGCCGACGCGGGTATGCGCTGGGCTTCTTGCAGGCCGGGCTGACCTTCGGCTATTTGCTGGGCGCCCTGACCGCCACGGTGCTGGCGCAGGTGTTTACCCCGGCCGAAATCCTTGATTACGCGTGGCGTTTTCCGTTCCTGCTGGGCGGGGTATTCGGGGTCATTGGCGTGTGGTTGCGCCGCTGGCTGAGCGAAACCCCGGTGTTTCTGGCGCTGCGCGAACGCAACGAGGGCAGGGCGCCGTTCCCGCTGCGCACGGTGTTACGCGACCATCGAAGTGCCTTGCTGCCAGCGGCATTGCTGACGTGTGTGCTGACCAGTGCGGTGGTGGTGTTTGTGGTGATTACCCCGACCGTCATGCAGCAGCGCTTTGGCATGGACGCCCGTCACACCTTTGCGCTCAGCAGTCTGGGGATCGTGTTCCTGAATCTGGGCTGTGTGCTGGCCGGGTTGATCGTGGACCGCATCGGTGTGTGGCGCAGTATCGTGCTGTACAGCCTGTTGCTGCCGCTGGGCATTGGCTTGCTGTACGCCAGCCTGGTGGGGCAGTGGGCCTTGCCGGGCCTGGCCTATGCGTTTGCCGGGCTGACCTGCGGCATCGTCGGGGTGGTGCCGTCGGTGATGGTGGGGTTGTTTCCCGCACCGATTCGGGTGTCGGGGATTTCCTTCACCTACAACATCGCTTACGCGCTGTGGGCCAGTACCACGCCCCTGTTGCTGATTGCGCTGATGCCGTGGAGCCCGTGGGTCTGCGTGGCGTTCTGCGCCCTCATGGGGCTGGTCGGATTGCTCACGGCACGCAGGTTCGGGTTTGCACGCGGCCTTCAGGTGGAGCAGCGATTGCTGGCGAGCGTGCAGCGTTAGGATGTAATGATTGCTGGGCATAATAGGAAGCATTACTATTCGCGCCCCGCCTTCGCAGCCCATGGTAATGACCCATAAGCCGCCCCGTAAAACGGGCTTTTTTGAACATTACGAAGAGTTGATTGGCACCTGGACTCGCCGCCTGCGCAATCGTCAGCAGGCACAGGACCTGGCCCATGACACGTTCGTGCGCGTGCTCGAAACCGATGCGGCCACGGTCGAGCAGCCGCGTGCCTATCTGCATCAGACCGCGCGCAATATTGCGGTCGACGACTTTCGCCGCGCAGAACGCCGCGACGCCAAGGAACGGGCAACCATGCCCCCTAGCGCGTCGGAGACAGGCGACCCGGAGCAGTTCATGCGTGCGTTGCAGTTGGCCGAGTCGGTCGAAAGGGCCTTGCAGGAGCTGCCCCTCAACTGCCGCAAGGTGTTTGTGTGGCAGAAGATCGAAGGGCTGACCCAGGCCGAAATTGCCGAGCGGCTGGGGCTGACCAAAAACATGGTGGAAAAATATATGATCCGCACCCTGCGCCATCTGCGTGAACGCGTGGAGGCTCCGTGATCCGCTCAACTGGCGAGTGTGATCGTCCCACCACCGACCCAGAGACGCCGGGCGCGGGCGAACATGCCTGCGTGCGCGAGGCTGCCGCCACGTGGTTTGCGCGGGCGCAAGCGGGCAGCCTGAGGGCCGGGCAGCAGCGCGAGCTGGCCGCCTGGCGCGGGCAAGACCCAAGTCATGAAGCCGAGTACCAGTGGCTGTTGAACATGTGGTCGGCCCTCGACACCCTGCCTGCGTCGCGCTTGCAGGCCCTGTGCGCAACCCCGTCAGCGCCGCTCAGGCGGCGCGGTCTGTTGCGTTACGGGTTGGCGGCCAGCCTGATGGCGCTTGCGGCCGGGGCCGGTTTTTGGGGGTATCAACTGTCCTCACCGTCTTATCAGGCGGCCTTTGCCACTGCGCCGGGGGAACGGCGCGTAGTGACATTGCCCGACGGCTCCACCCTCGAACTCAACAGCCGCAGCCGGGTGCAGGTCAGTTTCGAGGCTGACCGGCGCCATGTGGACTTGAGCGAAGGCGAAGCCATGTTCAGCGTGGCTCGTGACAGCGCCCGGCCGTTTGTGGTGCAGGCGGGTCCGGGGCAGATCACGGTCACCGGGACCCGCTTTGATGTCCGCCGCGATGGCGAACAGGCGCGGGTGGCCGTTGAGTCGGGCCATGTGCAGGTGCAGGGCGTCGACCCGCAGACCCGGGTCAACCTGACGGCCGGTCAGGGCACACAGGTCAGTGCCCAGGGGCACGTCGCGGCGGTGCAGGCTGTGAACGCTCAGGCACTGACGGCCTGGCGCAAAGGCCAATTGGTGTTTGATAACGCGACCCTCGGTGAAGTGGCGGCCGAAGTGTCGCGCTATCGCGCACAGCCGTTGCAGGTGAGCAGCCCTGCGCTGGCGCAGTTGCGTGTGTCCAGTGTGTTCAAGGTGGATGACACCGACGCACTGCTCAGGGCATTGCCCAAGATCCTGCCGGTGGCGATTCGCACCCGCGAAGATGGCAGTCAGGAAATAATTGCCCGCTGAATTCAGGTTTTTTTTGAGTTCTTCGTCTTCTTGAACAACTGAGACTGGTTTGCATTAACAGTCGCACTTCAGATGCGATCAATAGGGCAAGACTCGACGTGAAAAATAACAAGCTTCGTGGGCGCTTCTCTTCGTTCAACTGCGCTTTGAGTACCCCGCCTCGTGGTGGCCGGGCGCGCTGGCTGCCCTTGGCACTGGCATTGGCGCTGGCCGTCAATGCTGCTCTGCCTGTTGCAGTCGCCGGGGAAGACACATCCGGCGCCATTCACATTCAGGCCCAGCCGCTGGCAAGTGCGTTGAGCCAATGGGCCCAACAGACCGCCTTGCAGGTGTTTTTCAACCCGGACATGGTGGCGGGCAAACAGGCGCCTGCGGTGAATGGCAAGCTGTCGGCGCAAGAGGCGCTGGCGCAACTGCTGCAAGGCAGCGGCTTGAGTTACGCCCTGGACGGTGATGCCGTGACCCTGCGTGAAGCGCCGGTCAGCCATGCCTCGTCAGCCAGCGGCACCCTTGAACTGGCCCCGCTGGATGTGAAAGTGGTGGGCGACTGGCTGGGCGATGCCAATCAGGCGGTGGTGCAAAACCACCCGGGCGCCCGCACCGTGGTGCGCCGCGAAGCAATGGTCGAACAAGGGGCGATGAATGTGCGCGATGTGCTCAAGGGCATCCCCGGCGTTCAAGTGCAGGATTCCAACGGCACCGGCGGCAGCGATATTTCCTTGAACGTGGGGGTGCGCGGCCTGACCTCACGCCTGTCGCCACGCTCCACGGTGCTGATTGACGGCATCCCGGCGGCCTTCGCGCCCTATGGCCAGCCGCAGTTGTCGATGGCGCCGATTTCGGCGGGCAACCTGGACAGCATCGACGTGGTGCGCGGTGCCGGTTCGGTGCGTTACGGGCCACAGAACGTGGGGGGCGTGATCAACTTCGTGACCCGCGCCATCCCCGAAACCTTTCAGGGTGAAGTCGGCACCACCCTCGAAACCTCGGAGCGTGGCGGCTGGAAACACATGGAAACCGCGTTTCTGGGAGGCACGGCGGACAATGGCATCGGCGCCGCGCTCTTGTACTCGGGGGTCAAGGGCGATGGTTACCGCGCGCGCAACAACGACAACGACATCGATGACGTGTTGCTCAAAACTCATTGGGCGCCCACCGACCAGGACGACTTCAGCCTCAATTTCCATTACTACGACGCCACGGCCGACATGCCGGGCGGCCTGACCCAGGCGCAGTTCGATGCCGACCCGTATCAGTCGGTGCGCGACTATGACGGCTTCAGCGGTCGGCGCAAGGACGTGTCCTTCAAGTACCTGCGCCAGATCGACGATCTGACCCAATTTGAAGTGCTGACTTACTACACCGACAGCTTTCGCGGCAGCACCATTGCCTCGCGCAACCTGGACACGCTGGTGTCCTACCCGCGCAATTACCACACCTTCGGCATCGAGCCGCGCTTGTCCCGCGTGTTCACCCTTGGCCCTGTGACTCAGGAAGTCGGGGTCGGCTATCGCTATTTGAAAGAAGCGATGCACGAACAGGCGAGTCAGTTGCAGTTGGTCAACAACGTGCCGGTGGTCGGGCCCAAGGGTGACGGTCATGCGTATCAGGACCGCACTGGCGGCACCGAGGCCAACGCGTTCTACATCGACGACAAGATCGACGTGGGCAACTGGACCGTGACGCCGGGTATTCGCTTTGAGCGCATCAGTACCCAATGGCACGACCGGCCCGTGCTGGACGCCAAAGGCAAGCCGGTGCAAGAGAAGAAACGCAGCATCGACAGCAACGAAGCGCTGCCGGCGTTGAGCGTGATGTACCACCTGTCTGACGCCTGGAAGCTGTTCGCCAACTACGAAACCTCGTTTGGCAGCTTGCAGTATTTCCAGCTGGGGCAGGGCGGCGTTGGCGATCAGACAGCGGCGGGGCTCAAGCCCGAGAAGGCCAAGACGTACGAGTTGGGGACGCGTTACGACAACGGCGTGTGGGGCGGGGACATCACGCTGTTCTACATCGATTTTGCCGACGAGCTGCAATACATCAGCAACGACATTGGCTGGACCAACCTGGGGGCCACCAAGCACCAGGGGCTGGAGACGTCCGTCCACTACGACCTGGCCAGTCTGGACCCGCGTCTGGACGGGTTGACCGTGAATGCGGCGTTTACCTACACCAAGGCCACGTCCGAAGGCGACATTCTCAACTTCAAGGGGCGCGACTTGCCGCTGTATTCGCGACAAGTGCTTAACCTTGGCATGCGCTATGCGGTTAATCGCTGGACTTACAACCTGGACATGTTTGCCCAGTCCAAACAGCGGGCGCCGGGCACTGGCGGGGTCTACATCACCGAGCCGACCGCGGACGGCCAGTACGGCGATATACCGGGTTATGCCACCTGGGCCACCCGCGTCGGGTATGACTTCGGGCCGCAAGCCTCGAACCTGAAGCTCGGGGCGGGGATCAAGAACCTGTTCAATCAGCAGTACTTCACGCGCTCCAGCGACAACAACTCGGGGATGTACCTGGGCGAGCCGCGCACGTTCTTCGTGCAGGCGAGCGTCGGGTTTTAAACGCGCCGTCGTAACGGCTTCATACCCGCAAGATCCGCCCGCTGATGGCCACGGCCACCAGCAGGGCGGCGATTATCAGGAACGCCGCGCTCAAACTGCTGGCGTGCGCAACGAACCCGATGGCCGCAGGGCCCGCGAGGATCCCGGCGTAGCCCAGCGTGGTGATCGCCGGCACGGCGATGTGTTCGGGCATCACGGTTTGTTTGCCCACGGCGGAGTACAGCACCGGCACAATGTTGGAGCACCCGGCGCCCACCAGCGCGTAACCGAGCAGCGCCACTTCCCAGCCCGGAGCCAGCGTGGCCAGCGCCAGGCCCAGCGCCGCGAGCGACCCCCCCAGCACGATCACCCGGGTCGGCCCCAGGCGCCTGACGAGGGTGTCGCCCAGCAAGCGCCCGGCGGTCATGGTCACGGCGAAGGCGGCATAGCCCAAGCCCGCATAAGCATCCCCGATGTGTTTTTCAGCGCTGAGGAACACGGCGCTCCAGTCGAGCATCGCGCCTTCGGCCAGAAAGACGATGAAGCACAGGACCCCGATGAACAGCACCACGCCATGGGGGATGGCAAAGGCCGGGCCACTGCTTTCACTGCCATACGGCAGCAGGTGCGGTGCGGCTTTGGCCAGCGCAGCCAGTAACAACACAATCACCACGGCAATCGCCCACAGCGGCGTAAGCCCCAACGCCAGCAAGGCGCTGACCCCCGCCGCACCGGCAATTCCGCCCACGCTGAACAGGCCATGGAAGCCCGACATCATGTTGCGGCCGCTGGCGCGTTCGACGATCACGGCTTGCAGGTTGACCGTGGAATCCACGACCCCCAAACCGGCCCCAAACACAAACAGCGTGGCAATCAGCAGCGCGACGGTGCTGGCGGTGGCCAGCAGGGGCAGCGCCAGACAAATCAGCAGCGTGCCAGCGATGGTGACCTTGCGGCAGCCGTAACGGGACGCCAGCATGCCCGCGATGGGCATAGCCAGAATCGAACCGGCCCCCAGGCATAACAGCAGCAGGCCCAACGTGGCTTCGTCCAGGCCCGCTCGGGCTTTGGCATAGGGCACCAACGGCGCCCAGGCCGCCACGCCGAACCCGGCAATAAAGAACGCCAGACGGGTCGACTTCTGTTCAAGGCGGCCTGGAACGAGGGGCTTTTGGGTAACGGCGGCTGTCATGGTCATCCTTGTCGGTCGCGTCGGTGCGACGCGGGGAAATATCCTTGCTTATTCGGCGCAGGCGTCGCGGCGACAGGCGGAGCATGGCCGTCTGTAACCGCTGGCGCCCGGCTTACACCTGTAACAAACGCTCACGCAGCTTGCCGATTTCGTCGCGCATTTGCGCCGCGGCTTCGAACTCCAGGTCGCGGGCCAGGGCGTACATTTTTTCTTCCAGCTGACGAATCCGCTTGCTGATTTCGCTGGGCGAACGCAGTTCGTTTTCGTACTTGGCGTTTTCTTCGGCGGCTTTGGCCATGCCTTTGCGTTTTTTGCTGCGCGAGCCCGGTACGGTCGCGCCTTCCATGATGTCGGCCACGTCCTTGAATACGCCTTTGGGGGTGATGCCGTTGGCGAGGTTGAAGGCGATTTGCTTCTCCCGGCGCCGTTCCGTTTCGCCGATCGCCCGCTCCATGGAGCCGGTGATGCGGTCTGCGTACAGGATCGCCCGGCCATTGAGGTTTCGCGCCGCACGGCCGATGGTCTGGATCAACGAACGCTCGGAGCGCAGGAAGCCTTCTTTGTCCGCGTCGAGAATCGCCACCAGCGACACTTCCGGCATGTCCAGGCCCTCACGCAGCAAGTTGATCCCCACCAGTACGTCAAACACCCCCAGACGCAGGTCGCGGATGATCTCGACCCGTTCCACGGTGTCGATGTCCGAGTGCAGGTAGCGCACCCGCACGCCGTGGTCCGCCAGGTAGTCGGTCAAGTCTTCGGACATGCGCTTGGTCAGCGTAGTCACCAGCACGCGTTCTTCCAGCGCCACGCGCTTGGTGATCTCCGACAGCAAATCGTCGACCTGGGTCAGGGCGGGGCGGATCTCGATTTGCGGGTCCACCAGACCGGTCGGACGCACCACCTGTTCGATCACCCGGCCCGCATGTTCGGCTTCGTAGTTGCCAGGGGTGGCCGAGACAAAAATGGTTTGCGGGCTGATGCGCTCCCACTCGTCAAAACGCATGGGCCGGTTGTCCAGCGCCGACGGCAGGCGGAAGCCGTATTCCACCAGGGTTTCCTTGCGTGAACGGTCGCCCTTATACATGGCGCCGACCTGCGGCACGCTGACGTGGGACTCATCGATCACCAGCAGCGCGTCGGGCGGCAGGTAGTCGAACAAGGTAGGCGGCGGGGCACCGGATTCACGGCCCGACAGGTAGCGCGAGTAGTTTTCGATGCCGTTGCAGTACCCCAGCTCCATGATCATTTCCAGATCGAAGCGGGTGCGCTGCTCAAGGCGCTGGGCTTCCACCAGCTTATTGTTGGCGCGCAGGTAATCGAGGCGCTCCTTGAGCTCTTCCTTGATGCCCTCGACGGCATCGAGCAGGGTTTCGCGCGGGGTCACGTAGTGGCTTTTGGGGTAGAAGGTGAAGCGCGGCATCTTGCGGATCACTTCACCGGTCAACGGGTCGAAGGCGCTGATGCTCTCGACCTCATCGTCAAACAGCTCGATGCGGATGGCTTCGAGGTCGGATTCGGCCGGGTAAATGTCGATGACGTCGCCGCGCACGCGGAACGTGGCGCGGGCGAAGTCCATGTCGTTGCGGGTGTATTGCAGGTCAGCCAGGCGACGCAGCAGTTCGCGCTGGTCGAGTTTGTCGCCGCGGTCAATGTGCAACACCATTTTCAAATAGGTTTCAGGGCTGCCCAGGCCGTAGATGCACGACACCGTGGTGACGATAATCGCGTCCTTGCGCTCCAGCAGCGCCTTGGTCGCGGACAGTCGCATCTGCTCGATGTGATCGTTGATCGAGGCGTCCTTCTCAATGAAGGTGTCGGAGGAGGGCACGTACGCTTCGGGCTGGTAGTAGTCGTAATACGAAACGAAGTATTCCACGGCGTTGTTGGGGAAGAAC
The DNA here is from genome assembly GCF_001806145.1 of Pseudomonas sp. BS-2016. Lineage (NCBI taxonomy): Bacteria > Pseudomonadati > Pseudomonadota > Gammaproteobacteria > Pseudomonadales > Pseudomonadaceae > Pseudomonas > Pseudomonas sp. BS-2016. The sequence continues at coordinate 250,140 of NZ_MLCT01000036.1, read as the reverse complement.
GACTTGAACTCGCCATATAGCTGGGCCGCCAGGGTTTTGTTGGGCGCGAGCACCAGGGTCGGGCGGTTCACGTGGGCAATCACGTTGGCGATGCTGAAGGTCTTGCCCGAACCGGTCACCCCGAGCAGGGTCTGGTGCGACAGGCCGGCTTCGATGCCTTCAATCATCTGGCGAATGGCTTCGGGTTGATCGCCTGCGGGCTCAAAGCGGGTAACGAGCTGAAAATCGGACATATCTGACCTCTGGATTCGCATCTATAAAGGCATGGACCTTTCAAACGCGAGAAAGACTGCATACGACGCATGCCGCAGGAAAAAAACAGGATACGGCTAAATATGGTGGTGGTGACTGACTGTTTCAAGGCGTGTCGCTGACAGGGCGATTCAGGCCCGGTTTGCAATTAGACCAGTGGCCTTAAAATAAACGGAAATACTTGGGCAAATCCGGGAATCGCCTGTTGCCCCAATCGTGTTCGGGCTTATACTTGCTCCCCGTTTGTGCACCGCTCTAGTGCAATCGGCTGGAGCGTTGTCACCCCCTCCATTCCCTATTCAGAGCCGCCGTAATAATGAGCCTGTTCTCCGCTGTCGAAATGGCACCACGCGATCCTATCCTGGGCCTCAACGAAGCATTCAACGCCGATACCCGAACCAGCAAAGTGAATCTGGGGGTCGGTGTTTACTGCAACGAAGAGGGAAGAATTCCGCTCTTGCGTGCCGTTGTCGAAGCCGAGACCATTCGCGTCGCTCAACACGCGTCGCGCGGTTACTTGCCCATCGACGGTATTGCCGCCTACGACCAGGCCGTTCAAAAACTGCTGTTCGGCGCCGAGTCGCCGTTGTTGGCCGCTGGCCGGGTCATCACCACCCAGGCGGTAGGCGGGACCGGCGCACTGAAAATCGGCGCTGACTTCCTCAAACAATTGCAGCCCAACGCTGTGGTCGCCATCAGCGACCCGAGCTGGGAAAACCACCGTGCGCTGTTCGAAACCGCGGGTTTCCCGGTGCAGAACTACCGTTACTACGACGCCGCCACCCACGATGTGAACCGTGCGGGCATGCTGGAAGACCTGAACGCGTTGCCGGCGGGCTCCATCGTGGTGCTGCACGCCTGCTGCCACAACCCGACCGGCGTCGACCTGACCCCGGCCGACTGGCAGAACGTGCTGGACGTGGTCAAGGCCAAGCAGTTGATCCCGTTCCTCGACATGGCCTACCAGGGGTTTGGTGACGGCATCGCTGAAGACGCCGCCGCTGTGCGTCTGTTTGCCGAGTCCGGCCTGAGCTTCTTTGTTTCCAGCTCGTTCTCCAAGTCGTTCTCGCTGTACGGCGAGCGGGTCGGCGCGTTGTCGATCATCACCGAGTCGAAGGACGAGAGCGCCCGCGTGCTGTCCCAGGTCAAGCGCGTGATCCGCACCAACTACTCCAACCCGCCGACCCACGGCGCAAGCATCGTGGCGGCTGTGCTGAACAGCCCTGAGCTGCGTGCCATGTGGGAAGACGAGCTGGCAGAAATGCGCCTGCGCATTCGCGGCATGCGCCTGCAAATGGTCGAACTGCTGGCCCAAAAGGCGCCAGGGCACGATTTTAGCTTCGTGGCGCGTCAACGCGGCATGTTCTCCTACTCGGGCCTGACCGTTGAGCAAGTGGCGCGCCTGCGTTCCGAGTTCGGCATTTACGCCCTCGACACCGGTCGGATCTGCGTGGCTTCTTTGAACCAGCGCAACATTGAGGTGGTTACTGACGCCATTGTTCAGGTCATCTGAATAATGCAAAGAGAAGTCATCGCGAGTGTTGACTTCTCTTTTTATATCAGTAAGATAGACGCCATTCCGCGATAGCTCAGTTGGTAGAGCAAATGACTGTTAATCATTGGGTCCCTGGTTCGAGTCCAGGTCGTGGAGCCAGATACAAGAAAAGCCGCTAGCGATAGCGGCTTTTTTTATGCCCGCAATTCCTTCCTTCCGCGTTCCCCTGCCACCCCTGACAACTCAAGCGCTTCTTGCGCCTGCCGATAACTACGGCGGTGGCCGTGTGCCTGACTAAATAAATGGAGTGTCGCTTGGAGGTGTCCAAGCGTTAAGGAGAGCACCTTGAAACGCATGGGTTCGACGATTGGCCTGATCGTTCTGTTGTCAGGCTGCGGGGTGTACAGCGATGTGAAACTGTCGATGGCGCGTGATGCATTGCGTCAGGAGTGCATGGGTAATTTCACGAATACCTGTGTGAGTAAAACGATCGACTACAACATCCTGTTATTGGAAGAAGCCAAGTCAGCCTGGCTGGCTCAAGAAGATGAGTGGGTCGAATCTTTGGGTAAGGATGCTGGCAAGCTTTGGACCGGCCTGGTTGAGCAGCGCACCGATCAACTGGTCGACAAGCTGGAGTCGGTGCGACCCGGCATGTTCTCACGCTGGTTCTTGGGCGATGCACAGCCCTTCAGCGGTAAGGGAATGATGGAATTCTCCGGTCAGGACCTGAAAGAAATGCACGGCGCGTTGATGGCTGAGTTCATTGCCAAGGGCAAGCAGCAGGGCCTGAGCCTGACTGAAAAAGGTGTTGAAAAATACGCTCCGGCCGCCGATACGAAGGGTGTCGAGTCTGACGCCACTCAGGCGGATGCCGCATTGGAGGCTGCGATCAGTGACGTGATTGCGATGGAAATTTCCAAGGATGGAGGGGCGGAATACACCGATAACCGTCAGGTTATATACATGGACCTGAATGAAGACGGTCAGCCTGACGCCGTGGTGCTGTTTACTGTCGAAGGGCAGGGGGGCGGTAACGGCTCCTACCAAAGCCTGGCGGGGTTCTATCGCTCAGGGGCTGGCTGGGTGTATCAGGGCCATTCTGTGGTGTCGGGGGCGGCAACCGACATCAAGGCCTCCACAGGCCCGCGCGTCGCCGTGAGCACCCTGACCAGTGGCCCGGATGACCCTCGGTGCTGCCCGAGTGTTGAAAGTGTCGAGATCTATACGTGGAACGGACGCGGCTTTGAATTGAAACAAAGCTGAATACCGCACACAGGCGCCGCGATGCCTTTACCGGGTGGGCGGCATCTGTGCGAGTCGAAGTGTCTGTGAATCGGCGGGGCGGTGCGGCAACCACAGGATTTGCGCTTCGGTGCCGGGGTATTGGTCGGCACTTGTGCCGTCACGGTCCAGCACGACGCGGTCGTTGTATCCCTTCATGGAGGGAATGGCGAACAGCTTGCCGATCAGCGAGGGCATCCCGTGGACATCGGCAAAAAAACCCGCATGGCGGGCTTCCAGATCACTACGGTTTTGCGCCTGTGACCCGTGCCGCGCCTGTTTGCGATTATCGAACAGCGGTTCGATAATCGCTCACGCCTTTGTGGGCATCAGGACAGGAAAACAATAATGAGTGAAGAACCCACGTTGCCACGCTCGACCGTGGCGCCGCCGATTGTGGCGTCACCGGCCAGGCGCATCGATGCCTTGACCGGCGACCCGAATTTCATGACGTCACTGGCCCGCGGGCTCGCCGTGGTGCATGCCTTTGAGGCACGTAAACGGCAACTGACGATAGCCCAGATCAGCCACCGCACCGACATTCCCCGTGCCGCCGTGCGCCGCTGCTTGCATACCCTGATCAAACTCGGGTACGCCACCACCGACGGACGCACGTATTCGTTGCTGCCCAAAGTGCTGACGCTGGGTCACGCTTACTTGTCTTCAACCCCCATGGCGGTGACGGCCCAGCCCATTCTGGATCGGCTTAGCGAACAACTGCATGAGGCGTGTTCGATGGCCACGCTGGAGGGGGATGAGATCCTGTACATCGCCCGCTCGGCCACCCCTCAACGTTTGATCTCGGTTGACTTGAGTGTGGGCAGTCGTCTACCGGCGTATTGCACGTCCATGGGACGGATTCTGTTGGCCGGGCTGGATGACCTGGCGCTTGAGGATTACCTGCAACACGCCCCGTTGCAGGTTAAAACCCGTCGCACGGTGCATACCGTTGAAGGCCTGCGGGCCAGCCTCGACAGCATTCGCCAGCAGGGCTGGGTGATTATTGATCAGGAGCTGGAGATCGGTTTGCGCTCGATTGCCGTGCCTTTGAAAGACTCGGCAGGTCAGGTGATGGCAGCCCTCAATGTGGGCACTCACGTCAGCCGCGTCACCCTTCAGGCGTTGGAATCGCGCTTTCTGCCGGTACTGCTGCACGCCAGCCAGGAACTGTGCACCCGACTGTACAGCTGAAACAGTGTGCGTTAATCGAACGCTTGGCTGAAGGTTCAATTGAGTCCTTGCGCCTCGTGCGGCTTAATGCGGCAGGGGGAATGCGCCGTAACCGTTCCTCCGGTCAGCGTATGTTTCTGTGCCCACAGGCATAGAATCGGTGACAGCTTGATCAAACACTGCGTTAAGGCAGAGCGCAGTGCATAAAAACAATGTGAGTGCCTTGTCATGAACAGTTGCCTGCTCAGTCACACCAGTAGTGTGTTCGACCGTGCTGACCCGCACGTGGTGTCCAGTTACGTCAATGAACACATGGGAATGCACGATATCCGCATGCCGAGGCTCGGCCAGCCGGCGGCTTCGCTAAACCATCGCAAGTTCGCCAGCCTTGACCTGTGTCGCATCAGCTACGGTGGCAGTGTGCAGGTGACTTCACCCGCGCTGGAGACCGTTTACCACCTGCAGGTTTTGTTGCAGGGCCATTGCCTCTGGCGCGGCGGCGGTGAGAAGCACCCGTTCAGCCCCGGTGAGTTGCTGCTGATTAACCCGGATGATCCGGTCGACCTCACGTATTCCGCTGACTGCGAAAAATTCATCATCAAACTGCCTTCGTCGCTGCTGGATAAAACCTGCCGCGACCATCACTGGCAGCCTCCCGAAGACGGTATTCGTTTCAAACCCCGGTACAACCTGCATCAGCTAGAGGGTTTTCAGGGGTTGTTGCAGTTGGTGTGTGTCGAAGCGGAAAGCACCCACACGTTGCAGCAAGTGCAAGAGCAATTCACACGCATCCTCTGCGCCAAATTGCTCACGCTGCTGGACAGCAACGTCAGTCGCCTGCCACTCGAACAGGGTGCCGCCAGTTTCGAGCGCATCCTGCACTTTATTGAAGCCAACCTGAAACACGACATCAGCGTTGAGCAGCTGGCGCGCTTGGCCCACAGCAGCCCACGCTCGTTGTATGCCTTGTTTGAGCGACACACGGGCACCACGCCCAAGAGTTTTATCCGCCAGAAGAAGCTCGAACAAATCCGTTCAAGCCTTACCGACCCGGCCTCGCGTGTGCGCAACGTGACGCAAGTGGCGCTCGATTATGGGTTTGTTCATTTGGGCCGGTTTTCCGAAAGCTACAAAAATGCCTTTGGCGAATTACCTTCCGACACCCTGCGCCGGCAAAAGGCACCGAACCCTTCGGTGTAGCCGCATCGTCGGTCTGTCCAGGGCCGACGTCCTTTTTGTGTCAGTCATCACCGCCCGTTTGTCTGCCTGCCGTGAGGTGTGCAGTAAACGGATAGAGGTTGTGCGCAAAGCGGATATTGCCGCGCCAGCGAGCCACGTAGCCTTCATTCCGTTGAAACAATAATAACGGAGCCATGGCCATGAACCTGGGACTCGACTACCTGAACAGCCTGCTGCAAGACGATAAAGAGAAAGGCATCTTCCGCTGTAAGCGCGAAATGTTCACCGACCCGCGGTTGTTTGATCTGGAGATGGAACACCTCTTCGAAGGCAACTGGTTGTACGTGGCGCATGAGAGCCAAATCGCGCAGAACAACGACTACTACACCACCTACATGGGGCGTCAGCCGATTGTTATCGCGCGCAACAAGGCGGGTGAGCTCAATGCGTTTATCAACGCTTGCAGCCATCGCGGTGCCATGCTGTGTCGCTTCAAAAGCGGCAACAAGGCGACCTACACCTGCCCGTTCCACGGCTGGACATTCAATAACTCGGGCAAGCTGCTCAAAGTCAAAGACCCCAAGCACGCCGGCTACCCCGAAAGCTTTGACTGCGACGGTTCCCATGACTTGAAGAAAGTGGCGCGGTTTGAGTCATACCGGGGCTTCTTGTTCGCCAGCCTGCGCGCTGATGTCGCGCCGCTGGAAGTCTTTCTGGGCGAGTCGAAAAAAATCATCGACATGGTGGTCGATCAGTCGGCCGACGGCCTGGAAGTGCTGCGCGGGTCATCGACCTACGTGTACGAAGGTAACTGGAAGTTGCAGGCCGAGAACGGCGCAGACGGTTACCACGTGTCGGCCGTGCACTGGAACTACGCCGCGACCCAGCAGCAGCGCAAACTCAAAGAGGCGGGTGATGACATTCGTGCCATGAGCGCGGGCGGCTGGGGCAAAAAAGGCGGCGGGTTTTACTCGTTTGAACATGGCCACTTGCTGCTGTGGACGCGCTGGGACAACCCCGAAGACCGGCCGATGTTCGCTGAGCGAGACCGCCTGGCCGGTGAGTTCGGTGAGGCACGCGCGGACTGGATGATCGGGAATTCACGCAACCTGTGCCTGTACCCCAACCTGTACCTGATGGACCAGTTCGGCTCGCAACTGCGCGTTGCCCGGCCGCTGGCGGTCGACAAGACCGAGGTCACCATCTATTGCATCGCGCCCAAAGGCGAGAGCGCCGACTCGCGTGCCAAACGCATTCGTCAATACGAAGATTTCTTCAACGTCAGTGGCATGGCCACGCCGGACGATCTGGAAGAGTTCCGCGCCTGCCAACAAGGCTTTGCCGGTCGCGCCATGGAATGGAATGACATGTCCCGGGGCAGCGAGCATTGGGTCGATGGCGCCGATGAATCGGCAAAGGAAATCGACCTGCACCCGTTGATGAGCGGCATGCGCACGGAAGACGAAGGCTTGTTCGTGTTGCAGCACACGTACTGGCAGCAGCAGATGATCAAGGCGCTCACGCACCGCCAGGACTCGATGATTCACGTGGAGGGCGCGTAAATGAGCCTGACCTACGAAGCCGCGCGTGACTTCCTCTACCGTGAGGCGCGCTACCTGGACGACAAGCAGTGGGACGATTGGCTGGAGATGTACGCCCGTGACGCCAGTTTCTGGATGCCCGCCTGGGACGATCGTGACCAATTAGTGGAAAACCCGCAGACCGACATCTCGTTGATCTGGTACGCCAACCGCAGCGGCCTGGAAGACCGCGTGTTCCGCATCCGCACCGAACGCTCCAGCGCCACGGTGCCTGACACCCGCACCTCGCACAACATCAGCAACATCGAGCTGATCGGGCAAGCGGATGGCCTGTGCAAGCTGCGGTTCAACTGGCACACCCTGAGCTTTCGCTACAAGGTCGTCGATCATTTTTACGGCACCAGCTTTTACACCTTGGACACCCGCGGGCCCAACCCGCTGATCAAGGCCAAGAAAGTGGTCCTGAAGAACGATTACGTGCGTCAGATCATCGACGTGTACCACCTGTAACCCCGAGGTGGAGCCCGCGCAGGCCTGCCTCAGCGGCGAGCAGAACAGGCGTTCTTGCCGCCGCCCCGGGTGCCCCTGCGCGCATCAAGCTCCGCCAGCGGTTTGACCTCTTACTGTGTTAAGCGAGGCGTGCCATGAGCCACAAGATCGCACTGAATTTTGAAGACGGCGTGACCCGTTTTATTGATGCCACTGTGGGCGAAACGGTTGCCGATGCGGCCTACCGCCAGGGCATCAACATCCCGCTCGATTGCCGCGACGGCGCTTGCGGTGCCTGCAAGTGCTTCGCGGAGTCCGGTCAGTACGACCTTGGCGAAGACTACGTTGAAGACGCCTTGAGCGAAGAAGAAGCGCAACAAGGTTTCGTATTGACTTGCCAGATGCGCGCCGAAAGCGACTGCGTGGTGCGCGTGCCCGCCTCCAGCGAGGTGTGCAAAACCCGACAGGCCACGTTTGAGGCGCCTATCAGCGCCGTTCGCCAGCTTTCCGAAAGCACCATCGCCCTGTCCCTCAAGGGCGAGGCCCTGTGCAACCTGGCATTTCTGCCGGGCCAATACGTCAATCTCAGCGTGCCTGGTAGCGAACAAACCCGTGCCTATTCGTTCAGCACGTTGCAAAAGGGCGGTGAAGTCAGCTTCTTGATCCGCAATGTGCCCGGCGGGTTGATGAGCGGTTTTTTGACCGGGCAGGCAGCGGTCGGCGACACCATGACCCTGGCCGGCCCCCTGGGCAGTTTCTACCTGCGGGAAATCAAGCGGCCGCTGTTGCTGCTGGCCGGGGGCACGGGGCTGGCGCCGCTCACCGCCATGCTGGAAAAAATCGCCGAGCAGGGCAGCGTCCACCCCGTGCACTTGATCTACGGCGTGAGCAATGACGTGGATGTGGTGCAAGTGGACACCTTGCAGGCCATGGCCGCACGCATCGCCAACTTCACCTACAGCGTCTGCGTCGCCAACCCGGACAGCACGCACCCGCTCAAGGGGTACGTCACCCAACACATTGCGCCTGCGCACCTGAACGAGGGGGAGGTGGACGTTTACCTGTGTGGTCCGCCGCCGATGGTCGAAGCCGTCAGCCGCTACCTGCGCGAGCACGCCATTGAGCCTGCGAACTTCTACTACGAGAAATTCGCCGCCAGCGCCTGAGCGTCCTTCTTCACGGCCCCTTGCTGGTTCAGCGGGCTTGTTTAATCGCGACGCGGTGTGCGGTTCGTTTGCCGGATCGCCCACCGACTTTTACCGAGGTCAGGACCATGAATATGCGTTTTCAACATAAGGTTGCCGTTGTCACGGGCGCCGCCCAAGGCATCGGTCGGCGTGTGGCCGAGCGCCTGGGGCAAGAGGGCGCGCAATTGGTGCTGGTCGACCGTTCGCCGCTGGTGCATGAACGGGGTGATGCCGGGGCGCGAGAGACTGACGTGCTGACCCTGACCGCCGACCTTGAACAATTCGCTGAATGCCAGCGGGTGATGGCGGCGGCAGTCGAACGTTTCGGGCGTCTGGACATCCTGATCAACAACGTCGGCGGCACCATTTGGGCCAAACCGTTCGAGCACTATCAGGCCTCTGAAATCGAGGCCGAAGTGCGCCGTTCGTTGTTCCCGACCTTGTGGTGCTGCCATGCCGCCTTGCCGCAGATGCTTGAACAGGGCGCAGGCGCCATCGTCAACGTGTCTTCCATTGCCACCCGCAGCATCAATCGCGTGCCCTACGGCGCTGCCAAGGGCGGGGTGAACGCCCTCACGGCATGCCTGGCGTTTGAAACGGCCGAGCGCGGGATCCGGGTCAACGCCACCGCGCCGGGCGGAACCGAGGCACCGCCACGGCGAATCCCGCGAAACGCCGCCGTGCAGACCGAACAGGAAAAAATCTGGTACCAGCAAATCGTCGATCAAACCCTCAGCAGCAGCCAAATGAAGCGCTACGGCACGATGGATGAGCAAGCGGGCGCGATTTTGTTCCTGGCCAGCGACGACGCCGCGTACATCACCGGCGTGACCTTGCCCGTCGGCGGCGGCGATCAGGGCTAGCCGGGTGTGTACCGGTCCGTCAGCAGTGTCAGGCGCCGCCAGGGCCTGGCCCTCTTTAACTCACACAACAGAGAACCCTGAAATGAGCCAAGTCCTGATCGAACGTGTGTCGGCCGTTATCGTCGACCTGCCCACCATACGCCCGCACACATTGGCCATGCACACCCTGCATCAGCAGACGCTGGTCGTGATCCGCGTGCAGTGCAGCGATGCCATCGAAGGCATCGGTGAGTCGACCACCATCGGTGGCCTGGCCTATGGCAACGAAAGCCCGGAGAGCATCAAGCAGAACATCGACAGTCATTTGGCCCCGTTGTTGGTAGGCCAGGACGCGGCCAACATCAACGCGGCGATGCTGCGCCTGGACAAGGTGGTCAAAGGCAACACGTTCGCCAAATCCGGGCTGGAAAGCGCGCTGCTCGATGCCCAGGGCAAGCGCATGGGGCTGGCGGTGAGTGAGTTACTGGGCGGGCGCGTGCGCGACAGCCTTGAGGTGGCCTGGACCTTGGCCAGTGGCGACACAGGGCGCGATATCGCCGAAGCGCAGCACATGCTTGACCTGCGCCGTCACCGGATTTTCAAGCTCAAGATCGGCGCCAATTCGGTGGAACAGGACCTCAAGCACGTGATCGCCATCAAGCACGCGCTGGGCGACCGCGCCAGTGTGCGGGTGGACGTGAATCAGTCGTGGGACGAATCCCGGGCCATTCGCGCTTGCCAAGTGCTGGGCAACAACGGCATCGACCTGATCGAACAGCCCATTGCGCGCATCAACCGCGCCGGGCAAGTGCGCCTGAACCAGCGCAGCCCGGCGCCGATCATGGCGGACGAATCGATCGAAAGCGTCGAAGACGCCTTTAGCCTCGCTGCTGACGGCGCGGCGAGCATCTTCGCCCTGAAAATCGCGAAAAACGGCGGCCCGCGTGCGGTGCTGCGCACGGCGGCGATTGCCGAAGCGGCGGGCATTGCGCTGTACGGCGGCACCATGCTCGAAGGGGCCATCGGCACCCTGGCCTCGGCCCACGCCTTTTTGACCCTGCGGCAGCTGAGCTGGGGCACGGAGTTGTTCGGCCCCTTGCTGCTCACCGAAGACATCGTCACCGAACCGCCGGTTTATCGCGATTTTGCCTTGCACGTTCCCCGCACGCCGGGCCTTGGCCTGAGCCTCGATGAAGAGCGCCTGGCGTTCTTTACCCGTCACTGACCCAGAGGAGCCGCACATGTTGTTCCACGTAAAGATGACCGTAAAACTGCCGGTGGACATGGACCCGGCCAAAGCCGCAACCCTTAAGGCCGATGAGAAAGCACTGGCCGGGCGCCTGATGCGTGAAGGCACGTGGCGTCACTTGTGGCGCATCGCCGGGCACTACGCCAACTACAGCGTATTTGACGTAGAGAGTGTGCAGGCGCTGCACGACACCTTGATGCGCCTACCGCTGTTTCCCTACATGGACATTGAGGTGACGCCGCTGTGTCGGCACCCGTCCTCGATCCGCGAAGACGACCGTTGATTTCGCCCATAACAAAAAAATGAGGTAACCCCCATGACCGTTAACGTCAGCCACACTGCCGAGATTCAGCGCCTGTTCAACGAAGCGGCGGGTCTCAACAACGACCAGGGCAACCCGCGCGTCAAAGCCATCCTGTTGCGCATCATCAACGACCTGGCCAAGGTCATTGAAGACCTGGACATCACCGACAACGAGTTCTGGTTCGCCGTGGACTACCTCAACCGGCTGGGCGGGCGCAATGAAGCGGGCTTGCTGGTGCCGGGGTTGGGCCTGGAGCACTTTCTCGATGTCTTGCAAGATGCCAAAGACGCTGAAGCAGGCCTGACCGGTGGCACACCGCGCACCATCGAAGGCCCGTTGTATGTGGAGGGTGCGCCCATGGGCGAGGGCGAAGTGCGCATGGACGACGGCAGTGAACTGGATCACGCCACGGTGATGTTTCTGGAAGGCGTGGTGCGCGACAACCAAGGCCGTGCGGTGGCCGGGGCGGTGGTCGACCTGTGGCATGCCAATACCCAGGGTAACTACTCTTACTTCGACAAGAGTCAGACGCCGTACAACTTGCGCCGACGCATCGTCACCGACGCCGAAGGCCGTTACCGCGCCCGCAGCATCGTGCCCAGCGGGTACGGCTGTGCACCCGACGGACCGACTCAAGAGTGCCTGAACATGCTGGGGCGCCACGGCCAGCGCCCGGCGCATATTCATTTCTTCATCTCGGCGCCGGGTCATCGGCACTTGACCACACAGATCAATTTGTCGGGTGAAGCCTACCTCTGGGATGACTTCGCCTATGCCACCCGAGAGGGGCTGGTGGGGGACATTAGCTTCGTCGAAAACCCGACCGCGGCCCGTGAGCGGGGTGTGCAGGGTGTGCGCTTCGCTGAATTGACATTCGATTTCCAGTTGCTACAGGCACCCCACGTTGACGCCGAGCAGCGCAGCCAGCGCCCTCGCGCCTTGCAACAGGCCTGATCCGGCCGGCCAGTGGGCGGCCCCCGAAGTTGCCCACTGCGCCTGCTGCGAGGCGCCATGACCCGCGTGATTAACGTACGGGCCCGGTGCGCTGCCTGATCAGGTTTGTGTGTCCGATTATCGAACCCGTAGTCGTTTATCGCCTGGATGGCAGGCGCCCCGAGCCTACTTTTTATCCACCTGACGCCTTGCTGCGTCCTGGACACCATCGAGATCACCATGGCTGAGATTCTTTCCCTGCGCGAAGCCGTCGAGCGCTTTGTGAATGATGGCGACACCCTTGCGCTTGAAGGGTTTACCCACCTGATTCCGACTGCCGCTTCTCACGAGATCATCCGTCAAGGCAAGAAAAACCTGACGTTGATTCGCATGACGCCTGATCTGGTCTACGACTTGCTGATTGGCGCCGGTTGCGCCAAAAAACTGATTTTTTCATGGGGCGGAAACCCTGGCGTCGGCTCTCTGCATCGGCTGCGTGATGCCGTTGAAAAAGGCTGGCCGCAGCCACTGGAAATCAGCGAGCACAGCCATGCGGCCATGGCCAATGCGTATGTGGCAGGTGCGTCAAACCTGCCGTTTGCGGTGCTGCGTGGTTATCAGGGGTCGGATTTGGTGAAGGTCAATCCCGACATCAAATTTATCCAGTGCCCCTACACCGGCGAGCAATTGGCCACCGTTCCGAGCGTGCGTCCACAGGTGAGCGTGATCCACGCCCAGAAAGCCGACCGCAAAGGCAACGTACTGATTCAAGGCATCCTCGGTGTTCAAAAAGAAGCGGCCCTGGCGGCCAGGCGTTGCATCGTGACGGTTGAAGAAATCGTGGAGGACCTGCACGCGCCAATGAATGCCTGTGTCTTGCCAGGCTGGGCGCTGAGTGCGGTCTGCGTGGTGCCCGGTGGCGCTCATCCGTCTTACGCCCACGGGTATTACGAGCGTGACAATCGCTTCTATCAGGCGTGGGACGCTATCGCCCGCGACCGTGAGACGTTTACTGCCTGGATCAATGAATACATCCGTGGCACTGAAGATTTTGAACAGTTTCAGGCGAAAGTAACCGCAGGGGCCAAGTGATGAACGACTTCAATACCAACGAAATGATGACCGTTGCGGCGGCCCGTCATCTGGGTAACGGCAGTGTGTGTTTTGTCGGCATTGGCTTGCCTTCGAAGGCGGCCAATCTGGCACGTTTGACCCACGCCCCCGAGGTCGTGCTGATTTACGAATCCGGCCCGATCGGCGCGAAACCCACCGTGCTGCCGCTGTCCATCGGGGACGGCGAGCTGGCCGAAACCGCTGACACGGTCGTGCCCACCGGTGAGATCTTCCGTTACTGGCTGCAAGGCGGGCGCATCGATGTGGGGTTTCTCGGTGCCGCTCAAGTCGACAAGTTCGGCAATATCAACACCACGGTTATTGGCGACTATCACCAGCCCCGCGTGCGTTTGCCTGGGGCCGGGGGCGCGCCGGAAATCGCGGGCAGCGCCAAAAAGGTGTTGATCATGCTCAAACAGGGGCACCGCACCTTCGTCGAGAAGCTTGCGTTCATCACCTCCGTGGGGCATGGCGAAGGGGGGGATCACCGCACGCGTCTCGGGTTGCCGGGCCAGGGGCCGGTGGCGATCATCACCGACCTGTGCATCATGGAGCCGGAAGCGGGCAGCCACGAATTTATCGTCACGTCGCTGCACCCGGGGGTGACCCGCGAACAGGTGATTGACAGCACCGGTTGGCCGGTGCGCTTTGCCACCGAGGTGGCCACCACGCGGGCGCCCACGGTTGAAGAACTGGCCGCACTGCGTGACCTTGAAGCCCGCACTGCCGCTGCCCACGGGCAGCAGGGCGGTGAGGAATGAGCCGCGAGGTGTTCATTTGTGACGCCATTCGCACGCCGATTGGTCGCTTGAATGGTGGGCTGGCCCCGGTGCGGGCGGATGACCTGGCGGCCATCCCGTTACACGCCTTGATGCAGCGCAACCCGCAGGTGGATTGGTCGGCAGTGGACGAAGTGTTCATGGGCTGTGCGAACCAGTCGGGTGAAGATAACCGCAACGTGGCGCGCATGGCGCTGCTGCTCGCCGGCCTGCCTGCCAGCGTGCCGGGCGTCACCCTCAATCGGTTGTGTGCCTCGGGCATGGAAGCGGTGGGGGCTGCGTTCCGCGCCATTGCCAGTGGTGAAATGACGCTGGCCATCGCGGCCGGGGTCGAGTCCATGACCCGTGCCCCCTATGTGATGGGCAAGGCCGACAGCGCCTTTGGGCGTACACAACGACTCGAAGACACCACGTTGGGCTGGCGCTTCGTCAATCCGGCCCTGCGGGCCGAGTATGGCGTGGACAGCATGCCGGTCACGGGCGATAACGTGGCCCACGCATACGCTATCAGCCGCGCCGACCAGGACGCCTTCGCCCTGCGCAGCCAGCAACGTGCCGCCCAGGCCAGCGCGGCGGGCTATTTTGCCGAAGAAATCGTGCCGGTGGTCATCCCGGGCAAACACGGCGAGACGGTTATTGAAGCCGATGAGCACCCGCGCGCCGGGTCAACCCTTACTGCACTGGAAACGCTCAAGCCGGTCAACGGCCCGGGGCAAACGGTCACGGCGGGCAATGCGTCGGGCCTAAACGATGGTGCCTGCGCCATGGTGCTGGCGTCGGCCGACGCGGTGGCCAAGTATGGGTTGACGCCACGTGCCAAAGTGCTGGGCATGGCCAGCGGTGGGGTGCTGCCGCGCATCATGGGCGTCGGGCCATTACCTGCGGTGCGCACCTTATTGACGCGTCTTGGATTAGGCATTCACGACTTCGACGTGATTGAGCTCAATGAAGCGTTTGCAGCTCAAAGCCTGGCCGTGACCCGTGCCTGGGGGTTGGCTGACGACGATGCGCGGGTCAACCCGAACGGTGGCGCGATTGCCCTCGGTCACCCGCTGGGCATGAGCGGGAATCGTTTGGTGCTGACGGCGGTGCACCATCTGCATAAATACGGCGGCAAATATGGGCTGGCAACGATGTGTGTGGGGGTCGGCCAAGGGCTGGCGTTGGCCGTAGAACGCGTGTGAGCTGCCGGTTCGAGTCCCTGGAACGGCAGTCGTCGTCGAAAATTCCTCCCTTCTGGAGTGCTGTATGTCTGAAGCAAACCGGGTCAACGGCCCACTCAATTACCGCCTTGAAGGTCCGCAAGACGCCCCGGTGTTGGTGTTGTCCAACTCGTTGGGCACTGACCTGCACATGTGGGAGGCGCAAATGGCAGCGTTCACCGGGCATTTCAGGGTGTTGCGCTACGACACCCGTGGGCACGGTCAATCGCGGGTGACGCAGGGCCCTTACAGCATCGAGCAGAATGGCCATGATGTGGTGGCATTGCTGGACGCGCTGCAGATTGAGCGGGCATTTTTTTGCGGCCTCAGCATGGGGGGCTTGATTGGCCAGTGGCTGGCGATCCATGCACCGCAGCGTTTGCACCGCGTGGTGCTGTGCAATACCGCCGCGAAGATCGGCAGCCCCGATGGGTGGAATCCGCGTATCGAAACCGTTGTGCGTGAAGGCGCGGCGGCCATGCGCGGGCTGCGTGACGGTTCGGTGGCCCGCTGGTTTACCCCTGAATTCGCCTTGGCCCACCCCGATCGGGTTGAGCGCATTGTCGACATGCTGGCCCACACCTCGCCCCAGGGTTATGCCGCCAACTGTGCTGCCGTGCGCGATGCCGACTTCCGCGAGCACGTGGGTCGTATTGAGGTGCCGGTGTTGATCGTGTGCGGTTCGCAGGATGCCGTCACCACTGTGGAGGACGGGCGGTTTATGGCTGAGCGTATACGCGGTGCCGCGTGCGAGGTGCTGCACGCGGCCCATCTGTCAAACGTTGAGGACGCTGCGCTGTTCACCCGTCACGTACTGGGCTTTTTGCGGGCCGGGGTGGTTGGGTAGCGCGCCACCTGCCGTGAACACCTTACCCCGTGGCCCGGATGACCCTCGGTGCTGTCCGAGTGTTGAAAGTGTCGAGATCTTTACGTGGAACGGACGGGGGCTTTGAATTGAAGCAAAGCTCAATACGCACAAAGGCGCCGCGTTGCCTTTACCGGCTGGGCGGCGTCTGTGCGAGTCGGGGGGGCTGTCAATCAGCGGGTCGGTGCGTTATCCAGCGCTTCGCGCAATGCCGTGGCGGTGGTAAAGGCCTGCTGTGACACCAGTTTTCCGTTGTCCAGCTGCAACAACAGGATTTGCTCTTTGGCGCCGGGGTATTGGTCGGCAATTTTGCCGTCACGGTCCAGCACGACGCGGTAGTTGTATCCCTTCATGGAGGGAATGGCGAACAGCTTGCCGATCAGCGAGGGCATCCCGTGGACATCGGCAAGAAACACCGCATGGCGGGCTTCCAGGTAACCTTTTGGCTGGTCTTCAATCGCCGCCTTGACCATTTGAGCGGCCTTCATGTCGCGCGCGACCAACAGGATCCGGGTGTTCTGGTCGAGGGTATAAGGCTGGTCGAACTGGTCATTAAGCGTCCACGGCGTCAATGTATCGCCCACATTGGCTGCCTGAGCCAGCAGGGTTGCCGCACTCAATAACAACGCAAGTACAATTTTCACCGTTCAATCCCTCTGTCATGACTGTTGATTCAGGTCGCTAACGGCGGATGGCCATTAGTCGTAGCGCGGCATGTTAGCCCGCGAGCTGCATGAGTAGAACCTGTATGGTCATGCGGTTGTCTCAAAGTATGACAAAGGTTGCACGGTTATCCGGCGTCAAGTCAGGCACAAATTGTGCGGCTGGCTTATCATCGGCGGCGTTTCACCGATCAATGGCAGTAATCAGAGTAACGGCGTAATGACTGACTGGCTTCAACACGATGGCGCGATGGCTGAGCGAATCAGAACGCATGATTGGGCCAGTACGCCGCTCGGGCCGTTGACCGAGTGGCCGGATGTGTTGAAAACCAGCGTAGCCTTGATGCTGGATTCGCATTTTCCGCAGTGCATCGTGTGGGGCGCATGCCTGATTACCCTGTACAACGACGGGTTCGTGCCCATTTTGGGCAGCAAGCCAGAGGCGCTCGGGCGGGCGTTCAGTGATATTTGGAAAGAAGCCTGGCCTGATATCAGTCCCATTGCCGACCTGGCTTTTGCCGGTAAAGCGACGTATATCGAAAATTTCCCTGTCGTGATTCATCGCAGCCAGCGCCCTGAGCTGGCCTATTTCACCTTCTGCTACAGCCCGATACGCGATTCGGCCGGCAAGGTGGTCGGCATGCTCGACACCGTGACCGAGACCACAACGACGGTGTACATGACCCAGCGACTGTCAGTACTCGACGCGATCAGCCATGCCGTGGTCAATGCCCATGACCCGCAGGAAATTCTCGCCATCACCATGAGCACACTCGCAGATGCTTTGCGCGTGACCCACTGTGCCTACGCGGATATGGAAGCGGACGAGGACACGTTTTTCATTCGCGATAACTGGCTGGCAGACGGCGCGACCCGCCTGGTGGGCCAATACAGCCTGAGTGAATTCGGCCAGCACGCGGTGTCTCGTTTGAAAGCGGGCAAGCCGCTGGTGATCAACGATGCGCAGGCAGAACTGCCGGCACACGCTGCCGCCAGTTTCACCGCGCTGGGCGTCAAGGCCACCCTCTGCCTGCCGTTGATCAAGGGCGGACGCCTGACTGCGCTGATGGCCATACACGACACCTCGCCGCGACTGTGGTCGCCCCAGGACGTGGCCTTGCTGCGTGAAGTCACGGAGCGTTCGTGGGCGCACATTGAGCGCGCGCGGGCTGATGCGGCGGTGCGTGCAGGCCTGGCTGAGCTGGCACAGCTCAACACCACCCTCGAAGAGCGCGTCCAGGAGCGCAGCGCCCGCTTGCTGCACATCGAGGCGGCGCTGCATCAGTCGCAAAAGCTCGAAGCCATCGGTCAGCTCACCGGCGGCGTGGCCCACGATTTCAACAATCTGCTGACCATCATTCGTTCGTCGGTGGATTTTCTGCGCATGCCGAACCTGTCGGATGTGCGCCGGGAGCGCTATGTCAATGCCGTCTCGGATACGGTTGAGCGGGCGAGCAAATTGACCGGTCAGTTGCTGGCGTTTGCCCGGCGCCAGCCGCTCAACCCGCAGGTGTTCGAGATCGGTCAACGCATCCGTGACATCGGTGACATGCTGGAGACCATCACCGGGGCCAGAATCAACGTCGTGGTCCAATTGCCGCCCGAGACCTGCTATGTGCGCGCCGATGCCAGCCAGTTCGAGACGGCGTTAATCAATATGGCGCTTAACGCACGGGATGCCATGGAGGGGCAGGGCACGCTCCTGTTGCGGCTCAATGACACCACCACCTTGCCCGCGATCCGGGGGCATGCAGGCTCCGACGAGCCCTTCGTGGCCATTTCGCTGACCGACACCGGCATCGGGATTTCCTCGCGCATGCTGACGCAGATTTTCGAGCCCTTTTTCACCACCAAGGAAGTAGGTAAAGGCACGGGGCTGGGGCTGTCGCAAGTGTTCGGGTTTGCCAAGCAGTCCGGCGGTAATGTGGACGTGGCCAGTGTCCTCGGTCAGGGCACGGTCTTCACCCTGTACCTGCCGCGAGCCAGCGCGCAGGCGCTGACGGACGATGCATCCGGCGTGTGCGCGCCTGCCTGCCTCGACCCTGAAGCCGATAAGCCGCGCGTGTTGCTTGTGGAAGATAACCTTGAGGTCGGTCGATTTGCCCAGCAGATCATGCAGGACCTGGGTTATGAGACGGCCTGGGCTACCCATGCCGAAGAGGCCCTGCACATGATCGGGCCGCAGGCCATGGCGTTTGATGCGGTTTTTTCGGATGTGGTCATGCCGGGCATGACGGGTGTAGTAATGGCTAGGGAGATGCGTAGGCGCCGCCCCGATTTGCCGATCATTCTGGCCTCTGGCTACAGCGAAGAACTGGCGTTCGACGGTTACGATGGCTTCGAGTTCCTGCCTAAACCTTACTCAGTCGAGCAGATTTCGCAGATTTTAGAAAAAATCACCCACAAGCGTTGAGGTCTGTTTTTCTGCTCGGCAGAGTGTCTGAAATACCCTTCAAACTTGTAATCCCTATCTCCATCCGTTATAGCTAAAAAGGCATTCATAACCAAAAGAGGCTAATAAGCCCCCATGCATGAGACCACACGTATCTTTGACCCTTTCGGCCTTCCGCCTGCGCAACGCAGTGACGGAACCAGGCCGATCCAGCTGCACACCCTGCCTGTTTTAGTGGCCACGTTCTGCCAGACCCTGGCGACGCGTTTTCATTTGCCCCCCACGTCGCTGCGAGACGCTTTAGTCACTCGCCCGCGCAGCCGCGCAGTGCCTCCCCCTTCCGTTTGATCCCTGATCGCCGCCGTCTCGCCACGCGCTTGGAGCGTGTTTGCGCGAGGGTTTTTCACTGATTCAGCGTTCAATCTGTTGAGGGAATTCGATGTCTACTCGTGTTGCAATTATTGGCGCAGGCCCGTCGGGTCTGGCGCAACTGCGTGCCTTTCAGTCAGCCCATGCAAAGGGGGCGGCCATGCCGGATGTGGTGTGTTTCGAAAAGCAGGCCGACTGGGGCGGCATGTGGAACTACACCTGGCGCACCGGCCTGGACGAGCACGGCGAACCGGTGCACGGCAGCATGTACCGTTACCTTTGGTCCAATGGCCCCAAGGAGTGCCTGGAGTTCGCGGACTACAGTTTCGATGAGCACTTCGGTCGCCCCATTTCTTCGTATCCGCCTCGTGAAGTGCTGTGGGATTACATTCAGGGCCGGGTCAAAAAGGCCGGGGTGCGCGATTACATTCGTTTCAATACGGCGGTCAAACAGGTCACGTTTGACCCCGTATCGCGGCAATTCACTCTGACCGCCTACGACTACGCCAACGGGCGAAGCACGACCGATACATTTGATTTCGTGATCGTGGCCAGCGGGCATTTCTCCACGCCGCAGGTGCCTGCGTTTGCCGGGTTCGAGCGTTTTTCCGGGCGCATTTTGCATGCCCATGACTTTCGCGAAGCGACGGAATTTCAGGGCAAGGATCTGCTGATCGTGGGTAGCAGCTATTCGGCCGAAGACATCGGCTCCCAATGTTACAAATACGGCGCGCGCTCAATTACCAGCACCTACCGCACACAGCCAATGGGGTACACATGGCCCAAGGGGTGGGAAGAGCGTCCGCTGCTGAACAGGGTCGAGGGTGACATCGCGTATTTTGCCGATGGGTCGAGCAAGCGGGTGGACGCCATCATCCTGTGCACCGGCTATCAGCATCACTTTGCGTTTCTGCCGGATGAGCTGGCCCTCAAAACCGGTAATCGCCTGTGGCCGCTGGGGTTGTACAAAGGCGTGATCTGGGAGCACAACCCGCAGTTGATTTACCTCGGTATGCAAGACCTGTGGTACAGCTTCAACCTGTTTGATGCCCAGGCCTGGTTTGTGCGCGATTACATCCTGGGTCGCATCACCCTGCCTGAACAGTCCGAGATGCAGGCCGACAGTGCCGCGTGGCGCGAGCAGGAAGAGGGGTTGCAGTCCACCGCTTCGATGTACGAGTTCCAGGGCCGTTACATCAAGCACCTGATCGAACACACGGATTACCCGTCCTTTGATATCGACGCGGTCAATCAGATCTTCCTCAAATGGAAGACTGACAAGAAGCGCGACATCATGGGCTATCGCGACAAATCCTACCGTTCGGTCATGACCGGCACGTTAGCGGTGCCGCATCACACGCGCTGGTTGCAGGCGCTGGATGACTCGATGGAAGAATATTTGCGCGAAACGGCGGGCAAGGGTGACGTCAATGCACTGCGTCAGCGTTAACGTGAGCCGGTGAACGGCCCAGCCTCTGGCGCGTGACGGTGGCCAGAGGCGGCTTAGCCTTTCTTTTTTTGCAGGTTTTTCAGGCGGGCACTGGCGCGTTGCACGGCGGCCATTTTCTCCGGGCGCTTCATGCGCCGCCACGTTCTGATGTCTTCTTTGCTGCGCCCGCAGCTCACGCATAAATCCCCGCTGAGCTTGCAGGTGGCCACGCACGGGTTTTCGATGTCCTTGGCCACGTTTTACTTGCGACCTGCGCCCTTGCGCGCAAGACGTTGCGGCCAGTGCCCGGCGTCGGTGCGCTGGCATTCTTCCTCGGAATCGAAGTACACATGGGTGGCCACGTTACGCACGTTGACATTGGCTTTGTCGAACGCCTTTTCGGTCAGCTCGACCATGTAACCGGCTTCGCCATCGGCCAAGGCAAAGTCCTTGTTGTTTTGCGTATCGAACACCCAAACCACTTTGAGACTGGCAGGAAATGCGTCGTAGTCGACCGCGTGAGTCAGCCAGACAAACCCGTCGATTTGATGTTTGGCGATTTCGCAAGCCTCGGTCAGGGCTTTCACCAGGCGGCGTTCGATTTGGGCCTGATTGCGTTTGTTCAGTGACATGAATCTTCCTGTGGGCTGGCAGTGCGCAAAAGCCGGCCATCATACGCCAAGCCTTGCGCGGCCGGGCCGTTGATTGCGCCCGTGTGTGGAAGCGGGGCGGCAAATCGTGGGCAACCCCTTGTCGCAAACGATTCAGCTGCCTGAAAAAACCGCAAAAGATGCGTTTTCGCCCAAAGGGCCACCTGAGGTAGAATGTCGCGGTTTTGAGGCTGGCCACCCGGAATACTCATGTTCACGCAGTTCCCCGGAAGGAACCGCGAGGCGGTCGGATGCAAGGGAATAGCGAAACGGTTGGTGGTTGCGAAGGAGCTGGGCGGAGGCAATTCGTTCAAGCCGTGGCCATCAATAGCTGACACTTATCATCAATGTCACCCAAGTCGCTGAAGCCAATAATTAATAAGAGATCAGCACCCAAGGTACATAAACGTGAGGTCTATAGTTGTGCATAGGCCTTTATCCATCTATCCGTTCAAGGCCTGAGGGCTCGATTGCAGGCGATCAGCCTGTGGTGAGCCGGTATTGCTCATGAACCGCGTGCCGGGTAGATGATGTTTTATCTTAGGTACTACAACATGTTAAAAAAAATGAACAAGGGGCTACTGGGCCTCGCGCTGAGCATGGGGTTGACCTCCGTGCAGGCAGCCGAGACCAAACACGTTGATGTCTTGCTGATTGGCGGCGGCATCATGAGCACCACATTGGGCGTGTGGCTCAATGAGCTGGAACCGAACACCTCGATGCAGATGATCGAGCGTCTGGACGGTGTGGCGCTGGAAAGCTCCAATGGCTGGAACAACGCAGGTACGGGTCACTCGGCACTGGCCGAACTGAACTACACCCCGGAAGACAAGAACGGCAACGTCGAAATCCCGAAAGCCATTGAAATCAATGAAGCGTTCCAGATTTCCCGTCAGTTCTGGTCCTGGCAGGTCAAGAATGGCGTGCTGAAGAACCCGCGCTCGTTCATCAACTCCACGCCACACATGAGCTTTGTGTGGGGCGATGACAACATCAAGTTCCTGAAAAAGCGCTACGACGCACTGCAGGCGAGCCCGCTGTTCGCTGGCATGCAGTACTCCGAAGACCCGGACCAGATCAAAAAATGGGTCCCGCTGATGATGGAAGGGCGTGACCCGAACCAGAAGATCGCCGCCACCTGGTCGCCGATCGGTACGGACGTGAACTTCGGCGAAATCACTCGTCAGTTCGCCGCTCACCTGCAAGCCCAGCCTAACTTCTCGCTGAGCCTGTCGAGCGAAGTCAAAGACATCAAGCGCAATGAAGATGGCAGCTGGCGCGTGGTGTACAAAAACCTGAAGGACGGCACCGAGTCCCAGACCGATGCCAAGTTCGTGTTCATTGGCGCGGGCGGCGGTGCGCTGCACTTGCTGCAGAAGTCCGGCATTCCTGAAGCTCAGGAATACGCAGGCTTCCCGGTAGGCGGCTCGTTCCTGGTGACCGAGAACCCGACGGTGGCCGAGCAACACTTGGCCAAGGCCTACGGCAAAGCGTCGGTTGGCGCGCCACCGATGTCGGTGCCTCACCTGGACACCCGCGTGCTGGACGGCAAGCGTGTGATCCTGTTTGGCCCATTCGCGACGTTCTCGACCAAGTTCCTGAAAGAAGGTTCTTACTTCGACCTGTTGACCAGCACCACCACCCATAACTTCTGGCCAATGACCAAAGTCGGTATCGAACAATACCCCTTGGTTGAATACCTGGCCGGTCAGTTGATGCTGTCGGACGAAGACCGTTTCAACGCGTTGAAAGAGTACTTCCCGAATGCCAAGTCTGAAGACTGGCGTCTGTGGCAGGCCGGCCAGCGCGTGCAGATCATCAAGCGTGACGAAGAGAAGGGCGGCGTGCTGAAACTGGGCACCGAAATCGTCAGCGCCAAAGATGGCAGCATTGCAGGCCTGCTCGGCGCTTCGCCGGGTGCCTCCACTGCGGCACCGATCATGCTGACCGTGCTCGAAACCGTGTTCAAGGACAAGGTGGCCTCGCCTGAGTGGCAAGCCAAGCTGCACCAGATCGTACCGAGCTATGGCACCAAGCTGAACGGTTCGCCAGAGCGCGTTGCGCAGGAATGGGCCTACACGGCTGAAACCCTGCAACTGACGCCTCCACCGGCAATCCCGGCAGCCTCGGCTGCTCAGCAAGCTCCAGCTCAAGCGCCGGCACAGCCAGCGCCAAGCAACCCAGCCGCTGATATGGCCCTGTAAAAAAGCGGCCCCGACCCACACTGTTGGGCGGGGCCACTTTCAGTTGTGACGCTTGACGCCCTTCGATACTACGCCCGCTGAATGAGTGGACGCCGATTCACGGCGTACCGAACAGGGCGGTCCAGTAAATCCCCGCATCACTTTTCGGATCGACCGCATAGGCCGCGCCCAGCGCCTGAAACTGCGGATTCATCACGTTCGCGCAATGCCCGGGGCTGGCCAGCCAGCCATCGACCACCTTGTTCGGCGTGTCTTGCCCGGCGGCAATCGTTTCCCCGATCCATTGCGCGCTATAGCCCGCCAGTTCTGCACGGTCCCCAGGCGTTTTGCCATCGCGGTTCATGTGATCAAAATAATTGGTATTGGCCATGTCACGTGTGTGGCTTTCAGCGGCGATGGCCAGTGTGGCGTCCCAGGTCAACGGGGCGGCTGCGGCAAACGCCTGCGTGCCGCATTGGCGCGGTTGGGCGCGGGCGGTATTGATCAGCGCCAGTACCTTCTGGCCCTCGGTTTGCCAATCCCCCAGGCGACCGGTCAACAAGGGCCGTGCCAGCACGATGCGCCACTCACGCTGGTTGCGGCTGACACCGATGTCCACGAATTGCGGGTCGAGAACCACCTTGCAGAAGCTCTCTTGAACGGCTTGCATCGCGGCCTGCGCATCACGCGGGCCTGACAGGCTAATGGCCTGCACATTGACCAGCGGATACGCATGGCTGGCCAGCGCTTGCTGCAGGTCGCCAAAGTTGCCGGAAGGCAAGATCAGGCGCGCATCAGCGGTCAGTGGCGGCAGTTCCTGAGAGACCTGCCCCGCGCACTTGTGAGGCTGGCTGCGATAGGTATTGATCGACTCGACGAGTTGCGACTCTTCGCTGGCCACGGCCGAGCAAGCCACGAGCCAGGCGCAGGTGAAAGCGGCCAGACGGGTGAAGGTGACGGGAACGCGCATGCAGGTTTCCTCTGAACGGACTGCGCACATGATGCGTTATTTCACCCCCCGTTTGGCAACGGCCTGTCAGCGCGTGCGTTCGGCCACGAAGGCGCGTGCCTTGGCGGTGAGCTGGTCGATTTGACGGTCACGCTTTTTTTCGGCGTCGATCATGGCTTTTTTGCCGTGACGGTTGAGCAGGTAGGTGTGAATCTGCCGCACTTCGGTGGAGCTGTAGACCGCCGACACATCCAGCACGGCCATCAGCCCGTCGGTGCCGTGGTCGCGGGTGTTCATCACCACCTGCGGGCCGCGAGCGCCTATGACCTGAAAGCCCAGTGCTTCAAATGGCGCCACGTTGCGCACGCTGCAGGTGAGTTCGGTGTGGGGGTAGCGGCGGGTGACTTCCTGCACCATCGCCCGGGTGACGTCCGGGGTATTGGCGGCCATGTAGGCGATACCGCAGGCCTGAGGGTCGTCCTTTACGGGCAGATACAGGACAAACCCGGTCACGCTGTCCGGCGCCTGCTCGTCCGTGGCGACGATCAGTTCAACGGCAATCCCTTTGGTGCCGTCCAGCGCCTCCAGATACAAATGCACTTCGAAGCCGATGGCGTACTGATAGATGTTGTAGAGCAGGTTGCTGGGCGTGATTTCCATCATGCTCAGCTCGGTGAGCTGGTCCACCACCCGTTGCAAAATCTGGCTGCTGATGGGTTCGCTGACGGGTGTATCAAAATGAGTAAGAAGCGTCATGGGCCTTTTCTGCAGGTCTGTGCGTGAGGGTAGGTCGGAGGCCGGCGGCTCAGCGCTGGCTCAGCCAGTAGTCATGCAAAGCGCGGGCGGCGGGGGCCAGCTCGCTTACCAGGTGCTGATGCGCGGCGACGTCCAGATCGGCTGGCAGTTCAAAGTTGTCCTGTTCGGCGCAGTCAGAAATAGCACTCAGCAACCCCGCCTGAATGGCTGGCAAGGGTGTCCAGTGGGCAATGGCGACACCGCGCAGGTACCCGAAACACCATTCTTCTGCCAGTGTCACGGTTTGACCCTGATGCTCGGTCTGTTCGAAGCGCGGCAAAAATGCCTGACTGTCGTGCGCCAGTTGGCGAGCCAGCGTGTTGAGGTGCCGCACGCACAGGTCAATGAACTGTCGGGCCTCTTCCGGGGTTTCCCACTCAGGGTTTTGCCCCCCCCAAATCGCCGGGAACCACTCGGCAATGTCCACCGGCGCCGGGCCAGAAACCAGTGCCGTGAAGTAGCCGTCGAGTTCGCTCGGGTTGAGGACAGAATGGTCGTCGCCGTATTTCAGCAGCGTGTCTTCAAGTGAGGTGAAGTCGGCAGCGTTCAAAGGTTGGGTGTTCATGGACGGTTTCCTGTAGCGGGCGCTTTGGGCTGCGCGCTGAATAAATTGCGCAGAATCCCGTTTGACGCGGTGTGTGACCCGGGCGCGGGCTCAATGAATCAATCGACTTTAACGATCGACGCCAATTCGTAGTATTTAAATTTGGCTTTGGCCAAGGCTTTTTTGGCTTCTTGCTCGGCATCAAACCGGCTCAGGGATTTTGAGTCATGAATGAACTGGGTCACTTCGCCGTCGTATTCCTTGCTGACGTTCATGGTGACGCGCAACACGGGGCCTCTGCGTTTCACGGGAGCTCGGTCCGCAGCCTTGACGGGGGCGGGTGCGACGGGAGGCAGTTCAGGTTCAGGCTGGGGGGCCGGGGCGGGAGTGGGTGTATCAAGGCCGAGCGCTCTGCGCATTTCGTCCTCGGTGAATCCGGTGCTCATGGTGTGACTCTATTGATGTGAAACACGGGCTTATATTTCAGGCCTCTGGTCAAGGCAAGCGAATTCTTCCGGGAATGCCGAAAAACCGCTTATTGGGCCCACGGCATCGCACAGCGATTCAGGTATCGCGCAACAGGTCGTGACCGTCGAGCAGGCGATAGGCTATTTCCGGGCGCTTCTCCAAGGCTCGCCGTATGGCGGCGGGGATCGCCTGACGGGTTTTGCGGCACAGGCCCGGCTGATCGGCCAGGCGGATGGCAATCCCGCGCATGGTGCGCACTTCATTGAAGCCGGGCTCAATGTCGAGGCGGATGCCCAGTTGTTCGTGCATGCGCCGTTGCAAATGGTGCAACTCGTCGAGGTCCTGAATGTCTTCCAGCCGTTGCAGCAGCTCTTTTTCCGCCTGACGGGTCAATTTGAAAATCCGCAGGTCGGCGTCGTCCTTGGCCAGCAATGCGTCACGCTCGCAGATGCAAAACCCGGGCGGGCAAGCAGGTCGGATCGGTACGGAGTGGGTCATGGGCCAGGGTCTGTTCCCGTTTTATAGCCGTCGCGACGAAAACCCACGGGCTGCAGGGCAAGGCGCGAGAAGCGTGGTGTGATTGTTCCCAGCCAGCGTCGAGTACCGCCGCTCTGCGCCACGTGGGCTTTCGTCCCTTCGGAGCGCGTGGCACAAGTAGCCAGGCTGCGTTGCAGCGTTTGAGAAGAGCATAGCCAGATTGCCCGGGGTTTGCCGCCATGCCCGCCGCGCAGTGCTCAAGGGACTTGCAGACGGCGCATCACCAAGGCGATCAGTTCCTGGATCATGGGCTGGAACGCTTTGGCGGTGCAGGTTTGGCCCAGCATCACGGTGCGGGTCGTCAGGTGCGAGAACAAGGCATCGAACAGGATCGCGGGCACTTCGCTGGTTGACGCATCGGTGGCGATCGCTCCTCGCTGGCGCTGCTCCTGAAGCAGGTTGGCGATCAATTGGTGCCAGAACTTGGGACCGTGCTCGTACCAGGTTTGCCCCACTTGCGGGACATGGGCCGAGCCGTTGACCACCAAGCGGTAGAAGCTGACATGGCGAGGGCTGGTGACCACCGCCACCAGCTGTTCGAGGATCATTTCCAGACCGCGGGCCAACTCGACACCCGAGGTGTCGAGTTGCTTGAGGTCAATGATGAAGTCTTCACACAGGTACTCGACCACGGCCACCAAGAGCGCTTGCTTGCTGCCGAAGTAGCGGTAAATCGTGGCTTTGGAGCCGCCTGCCGCGGCGACGATGGCGTCCATGCTGAGGCCATCGTAGCCCTGTTGCAAAAACAGTTCGCTTGCCGTGATCAGCAGGTTGCGCCGTCGGTCCTCACTCCGGGTTGGGGTTGAAGTCGGGGAACGGTGCAACTGCGGCATGGGAACTACTCTTTTTCGGGAAGCGCGTACGCTATCACGTAATCCCCGCGATCTGGAGACTGACGCGCGCCACCTGCGACGATCACCACATATTGACGCCCGGTTTCAGGCGAACGATAGGTCATCGGCGTGGCCTGACCCCCGACCGGCAAGCGGCCCTTCCACAGCTCTTTGCCGGTGGCCATGTCCAGGGCCCGCAGGTAGTAATCCTGTGTCCCCGCATAGAACACGATCCCCGAGCCCGTCACGGCACCGCCGCCCAGGGTCGGCATGCCCAGCGGAATCGGCAGCTTGGCGCGCACGCCATTGATCACAGCATCTTCCACTGTCCCGGCCGGACGCTCCCAGACCTGTTTGCGTGTCTTCAGGTCCACCGCGGCAAAGACTCCCCACGGCGGGCTCTGGCAGGGAATACCCAGTGGCGAGTTAAAGCTTTTGTGGTCAATCACGAACGGCGTGCCGTCCATCGGGTAGGTGCTGCCCACGCCATGTCCGGACTTGAGGTGGGACAGGTCGACGTTGTCACGCGGCACCAGTTTGACCACCTGCGGGATGCGGATGTCGTTGACGAACAGGTAGCCGCTTTTCTCGTCAATGGCCGCGCCACCCCAGTTAAAGCCACCGTAGTAGCCAGGGTAGATCAACGTGTCTTCGGTGCTCGGTGCGGTGAACTCACCGTGGTAGTTGAGCTTCTTGAAGTCGATACGGCACATCAACTGATCGAAGAACGTCGCGCCCCACATGTCTTTCTCGGTCAGCGGTTGTGCGCCGAAGGTGGGCATGCCGACCGAGTAGGGCTGGGTTTTCGCCACCCAGTCGCCCGCCGCATGCGCCTGTGGCACCGGTTTCTCGATGACATCGGCGATCGGCTGGCCGGTGCGGCGGTCGAGCATGAAGATTTGCCCGCGCTTGGTCAGTTGGATCAGTGCCGGTATCTTGCCGCCTTTGCCGTCCGGCACGTCATACAGGGCTGGCTGGGACGCTACGTCATAGTCCCAGATGTCGTGATGCGCGGTCTGGAACGTCCAGCGTTCGCGGCCGGTGGCCATGTCCAGCGCAACCACGGCAGACGAGTATTTCTCGGTCAGTTCCGGACGTGCGCCACCCCAGAAATCCGGCTGCTGGTTACCCGTGGGCAGGTACACCAGGCCCAATTCGTCGTCGAATGCCGGGCTGGACCACATGTTCGGCGTGCTGCGGGTGTAGGTTTGACCTTCAGGCGGCAGTTTGGTGATGGCCGGGTTGCCCAGGTCCCAGGCCCAGACCAGTTCACCGGTGTCGGCACTGAAGGCGCGCACCACGCCCGACGGCTCATCGGTCGAGCGCCCGTCAAAGACCCAGCCGCCGAGGATAATCAGGTTGCGCGACACCGTAGGTGCTGAGGTGTAGGCGTAATACGGGACGTTTTCCATGACCTTGCCCAGGCCCTGGGTCAGGTCCACGGCGCCTTTATCACCAAAGTCCTCGCAGGGTTTACCGGTTTGGGCATCGATTTCCAGCAGCCGTGCGTCCATGGTCACTTGCACAATGCGCCGGGCGCAGACGCCAGCTTGCGCAGTGGCAGCGGGCTTGAGGTCGGTAAACACCAACGGGTGCTCAACCTTGGCGGGCTCGTAGTAGCTCACGCCCCGGCAGCGGTTCCAGGTTTTGATGTTGTGCGGCTTGGGGTCGAACATCCAGCGCTGTTCCCCGGAATCGGCATCCAGCGCAATCACCTTGCTGGTCGGTGTGCAGGTATAGACGGTGTTGCCGACCTGGATCGGCGTGTTCTGGTATTCCGACGCACCTTCGGCGATTTCTCCGGTGCGATAGGTCCACGCGACCTGTAGCTGATCGACGTTGTCTTTGGTGATTTGATCCAGTGCCGAGTAGCGGGTCCCGGCCGGGTTGCTGCCGTAGTGGCTCCAGTCCGCCACCTGCTCTTGAGGGATGTCCGTGCCCGGTTGTGCAACGGGCAGGGGTTTGCCTTCGAGCACGCCGTGCGGGGTGAAGAGGGCATTGGCGCCCACGGCCAGCAGCGCGGCAAACACGGCGCTGCCGGTATAACTGGCGGCGCGCTGGCGACCTTGTGTGAGCCACGGGTGCAGCAGGGATGCCAACAGGCCGATGACCAGGAACGGCGCCAGGCGCGGCACCATCGGCCAGAACGTGAAGCCGACTTCCCACAATGCCCAGGCCACAGTGGCGACCATTACCAGGGCCATGATCCCGGTTGCAGCGGGTTTTCGACGGATATACAGCACGCCCGATCCGAGCATGCCGAGCCCGGCAAGCAGGTAATACCACGATCCTCCCAGTGTGATCAGTCGCGTCCCTGCAACTGCCAGAAACAGCCCGCTGAGCGCGAGCAAAATGCCGAAGATGCCCAGTATCAGGTGTCTTCCTTTAGAGGCAGGGGCCTCTTGTTTAACGTTTTTCATTGCGGTGATCCCGGCAACCGGCAGCCAAGGCCTTGGAAGCGCTGCGGGTTTAGGTTTTAGAATGGTACTGTACAGTACAGTTTTTATTCTGAGCCTGTTTCCGGCACAAATAAAGACAATTTGTCGCAGGGGATGAAATTTAGTGAGCCGGTGACGGCCCGTTCAGAGACAGGTTCATAACGATGGTGCGTTCCTCGCCATGGTACTGATCGCGCACCTTTTGGAAGCCCAGACCGGCATAGAACGCTTGGGCCGTGACCGAAGACGGGACCTGCACGTCGCTCAGGCGTGCGGCCCGCGCCACCGCGATGACCTGCGCCATCAAGGCCTGACCCACGCCGCGTCCTTGCCAGTCGGGGTCTACAAACACACTGCGCACCACTGAACCATCAAGGCTGGCGGTGCCGATCAGTTGCTGATCGGCACGCGCGACGTACACCTGACGTTGTTGCATGAGGTCAAGGATTGAGGCCGGGGCGAAGTGCTGTTCCACCTGCGCAATGACCTGCGGCGTGTAATCACGGGCGTTGGACACACGCAACGTCCTGATAATCAGCTGGCTGATGGCGGGTGCATCCGCGGGTCGGGCGTGTTCAATCGTGCAGGTCATGGTGCGTCCTTGTCGTCGTGGTTTCAGTCGTCGAACCCTTCAGCCAGAATGCCGGCATACAGCTGCCGGTCAATATTGGCGCCGCTCAAAACCACCGCCACGCGCCGTCCTTGCTGCCGGGGCTGCTCCTGAATCAAACCCGCCAGCGCTGCAGCGCCTGCACCTTCGGCGGTGTTGTGCGTGGTTTCATGATAGACCCGCATGGCGTGGGCAATTTCGCGGTCCGAAACGCGGATCACCCGGGCTGCGCCCTCAGCGATGATGGCCAGTGCGTCGGGCAAGGGCTGACGGCAGGCCAGGCCGTCAGCGAAGGTGTGGGCAGTCTCGGTGCTTACCACACGGCCTTGCTCAACGCTTTGGGCGAAGGCATCGGCATGCCGGGACACGACGCCCACGATCTCGGTCTTGAGGCCCAGCAGGTCGCGGGTGCGAATTAATCCGCAGATACCCGAACCCATGCCCACCGGCACATACACCGTGTGCAAATCGCTCACGGCTTCAAACAGCTCCAGCGCATAGGTGGCGACCCCGCGGATCAGGTCGGGATGGAACGCGGGCACCAGATGATGACCATGGGTTTGCGCCAGCAGTGCTGCTTCGGCTCGGGCCTCGTCAAAGTCTTTGCCAGACTCGATCACGTGCGCGCCCAATGCCCGCATCGCGGCGTTTTTCTCGGACGAATTACCGACCGGCACCACAATGCTGATCGCCAGCCCCATACGCCGCGCCGCCAGCGCAAGGCTTTGCCCGTGGTTACCGCGCGTGGCGGTCACCAGGCCCCGTGTGTCGGGTTCGCGCTGGAGCAAGCCTTGTACATACAGCAACCCGCCGCGCACTTTAAACGCGCCGGTCGGGGTGTGGTTTTCATGTTTGACCCACACCTGCGCGCCCAGCCGTTCAGCCAATAAAGGCCACGCCAGCTGTGGCGTGGGGGCCAGGGTCTGGTGGATGTCGTGGGCGGCGAGACGCAGGCTGTTCAAGTCAAACATGGGGAGCACCGTGATCGGGGGTTTGACGCGATTCTAAGCACAGCACATTGTATGGGCCGATCCTTATATTGCATGGCCAACAATAAATGTGGATGCCAACCCTCAACGATACTCAAGCACCGCGCTATCTGGCGTTGGTCGAAGCGATCACCCGCGCCATTGCCTGTGGCGAGTTGCAGCCCGGTGAGCGCTTGCCGCCCCAGCGCCGTCTGGCCTGGGCGTTGGGCTGGAACCCCAGTACCACCATGCAAGCCTATCGCGAGGCCGCGCGTCGGCATCTGGTGTCCGGCGAAGTGGGGCGCGGCACCTACGTGTTGGCCAGCAGCCAGGAAGCGACGCTGTTCAAGCTGCAACAGGTTGACGATCAGCCTACGCGCATCGACCTGCGCACCAACCTGCCTGCCATCGACCTGCACACCGAGTGCGACGCCCAGGCGCTGAGCTGGTTGCTCGACACCCGTCAGGCCAGTCGCCTGCAACACTACGTGAGTGCGG
Source organism: Pseudomonas sp. BS-2016 (assembly GCF_001806145.1). Lineage (NCBI taxonomy): Bacteria > Pseudomonadati > Pseudomonadota > Gammaproteobacteria > Pseudomonadales > Pseudomonadaceae > Pseudomonas > Pseudomonas sp. BS-2016. Next base: position 217,931 of record NZ_MLCT01000036.1, on the reverse strand, counting down.
CCGACCTGTTGCAGGCCAGGGCGCAAGGGGCTGCCTGGTTGCGCGGGCGGGGGCTGGAACTGCCCGTCGATCACCTGATGTTGTGTACCGGCGCCCAGCAGGGATTGTTCACGGTGCTGTTGTCACTGTGCCAGGCAGGCGAACCGGTATTGGTTGAAGCCCTGACCGCACCCGGTATCAAAGCCGCCTGTGCGCAGCTGCGTCTGCCGCTGCACGGGGTCGCACTGGACGAAGAGGGCATCGTGCCCGACGACTTTGACCGCATGATCCGCGCCACGGGGGCGCGGATCGCGGTGCTCACACCTACCTTGCAAAACCCGACATCGGCAGTCATGGGGGTGGAGCGCAAGCAGGCCATTGCGCAGATTGCCCGGCGTCACGGGGTGTACGTGATTGAAGATGATGTGTACGGCGCCCTGACCGACAGCCCGCCGCTGTGCCAGTTCTTGCCGGAGCTGGGCGTGCTGATTACCAGTCTGTCCAAAACGGTCGGCGCAGGCTTGCGGCTGGGCTGGATCGCCGCCCGCCCGCAGGTACTGGCGCGCATCGACCCGCATGCCCAGGCCGCGCACTGGGGGCTTTCGCCGGTGACGCTGGCCATTGCCTGTCACTGGATCGCAGAAGGCATTGCCCATCAGCGTGTCGAGTGGCAAGCCGGTGAGGTAGAGCGCCGCTGGCGGCTGGCAAAAAACCTGATGGGCCGTGGGATGTATCAGACCCGCTTCGCCTCGCCGCATATCTGGCTACACGCCCCGGTCGAGGCCGAACCGTTGGTGCAGACGTTTCGCGCGGCAGGCATCGAGGTGGTGCCTTCACAGGTGTTTGCGGTTAAATCAGCCCCCTTGAACGCCGTGCGAATCAGCCTGACCGCCGCGCCCAGCATTCAGCAACTGAGCGTGGCGCTGCAGCGTTTGCCTCCTGACATCCCGTATATGAGAACCCCATGCGCAGAGAAATAGGCTATTGGCACCGCGAAGGTCGCGAGCTGTTTTATTACCTGGAATTCAAGCCCGAGACCGCCGAGTTTTACCTGACGTGTGAACACACCCCCAGCGAAGGCGAGGGCAGCGTACGCTCGGTGTTGCTCAGCGAAGCGCGGGGCGAACGCTATTACGAAGATGCGCTGCTGATCATCAAGGAAGAGCTGTTCAAGCAGTACACGGTGTAAGACGGCTACTGGATGGGCGCCGCACCCGCGCGATTCATACAGCGTTGACGCCGCTCATCCACCCGCTGGGCAAACCAGGCGGTAGTCAGATTGCGGGTGATTTTCGGGCTTTTGAGCGTGATGCCCGGCAGCACGGCACGCGGCAGCGGTTTGCCTTGTTGGCGATCTGCCAGCGCGAACACCTTGCGGTACAGGTCGGTCTCATCGAAGGCCAGGCTTTCGCCTTTTTCCAACTGACGCCGAATGGCGTTGTCATTCATGCCCAGTGACTTGCCCAGTGCTCGCACGGCACGTTCGGTAGACCCTACGGCGTAGGAACCGGGAATCGTCAGGTCGCCATCCAGTGCCAGCGGGATGCCCGACACCTGGCTCACGGCATTCTGAAAAGCAGCATTGCGGCTGGCATACCAGCCTGCATTGAAGTCAGCGAAGCGGTACAGCGACTGTGGGTAATCCGCCGGGTAGCCCAGCAAATGGGCGATGCCGAAATACATGCCCCCGCGTCGGGTGAACACTTCCTGGCGGATTGAATGCGCCACCGGGTACGGGTATTGCTTCGCGCGCTGCTCAGCAAAGGCGATGCTCACTTGCATCGGGCCGCCCGTGTGGACCGGGTTGAGGCTGCCAAACAGCGTGCTGCCCAAGGGCACCATGCCGATAAAGTCATCGAAAATGGCGCTTAACTGGCCCTCGGTGCGGGCCGCGTCCAGACGCTGGTTGTAGGTTTTGCCGGTGGGCGAGGTGATGTTCAACGCGCTGCGTACCAAAAACTCCGGAATATGCAGCTTGCCGGCGCGTCGGTTGATTTCAGTGCGGGCAATCTTCGCCAACCCCGGCACGGGCGGGTCGGCCCGATAGGTTGACTCCTGCTCGGTGACCGCCAGTACCGAGCATAAATGCTCATCGGACGGGGACAGATCCTGCGCCATAAAGGCGACCTGAATATCGGCGGCCCAGCCCTGACGGTCGGCAACCGTGGACGGCAACAGTTGCACGATCCGCGCCCGGGTTTGCTCAGGCGTCAGTACCGGGCCACTGCGGGTGTCCCGGCTGCTGCAACCACTGAGCACGGCCACGGACACACACGTAAAAACAAACAGGCTGAAACGGTTCACTGACAGGCAACTCCCGGAAAATCATCAAAGTCCACTGGCGCGCGTCAATCGTCTCGCGTCAGCACTTGCAGCAGTTCGATCTCAAAGGTGAGGTCAGAGTTCGGCGTGATGTGAGCGCCCATGCTTCTTTCACCATAGGCCAGATGCGCCGGCACCTGCAGCTTGCGTTTACCACCGACCTGCATCCCCATCAGGCCGATATCCCAACCCTTGATGACCCGGCCAGTGCCGATCACGCACTGGAACGGCTTGCCGCGCTCGTGGGAAGAATCAAACACCGTGCCGTCTTCCAGCCAGCCGGTGTAGTGCGTGGTAATCAGCGCGCCTTTGACGACGGTCTTGCCGTCGCCGATGAGCAGGTCAGTGATGAGCAGTTCGGGGGTCATTGGAGGTTCTCAAGCAGTGTTCGGGACGGTGATTTTTTCAAAAGGCCAGCCAATTACACAATAAGTAACAAATTTGTGAAGGGGGCTGGAGTGCGGCGTAAGGGCGCTGTTTTTCTCAGGGTTGCCGGGGTTTGGCAATCTTTTTCTTGAAAGAAAAAGCTGAAAAATACGCGGAATACGGAACTGTTGAATGAGGATTATTGTCCTTTGCGCTTTACTCTCATTTGAGAGTGATTATTATTGCGGCCCTTGCAGTGCCATGGCGCGCAATCGTTGCAGGGTCCTTTGGAGCCTCGCGGAGGCGCATCACGTCGTGCGCCTGCTGAGCACACTCCATTGTTAAGGGATCAACTGGACATGTCGTCTCGATTCAAACGCAGTCAGATTTCGCTCGCCTTTATTGCTGCACTGGCCTCACCCACGTTGCTGGCCGATGCGCTGGAACGCGAGCGTGACGAGGTGCCTGTCCAAGGGACGGACCTGCCGGTCGATGGCACCCAGCAAGCGCTGGAACTTGAAGAAACCCGCGTTCTGGGCACCGCCGCGCAAGAACTGAAACAGGCGCCGGGGGTGTCGATCATCACCGCCGAAGACATCAAAAAACGCCCACCGGCCAACGACCTGTCGGAGATCATGCGGCGCGAGCCGGGGGTCAACCTGACCGGCAACAGCACCAGCGGCAGCCGTGGCAACAACCGCCAGATCGACCTGCGCGGCATGGGCCCGGAGAACACCCTGATCCTGATCGACGGCAAGCCCTCGTCCTCGCGCAATGCCGTGCGGTATGGCTGGAGCGGCGACCGCGACACCCGGGGCGAAACCAACTGGGTGCCCGCCGAAGAAGTCGAACGCATCGAAATCTTGCGCGGCCCGGCCGCCGCACGTTATGGCTCGGGGGCCATGGGTGGGGTGGTGAACATCATCACCAAGCGCCCGACCGACACACTCAAAGGCTCGTTGACCGCCTACTACCTGGCGCCGGAAGACGACGCCGAAGGCATCAGCAAACGCACTAACTTCAACCTCAGCGGCCCGATCACTGACGACCTGGTGTTTCGCGTCTACGGCGGTGCGAACAAAACCGACGCTGACGATGCGGGCATCAACACCGCCGCGCAGGCATCGCCGGACAGCGTCGTGGCGGGCCGCGAAGGCGTGCGCAACAAAGACATCAACGGCTTGCTCAGCTGGCAGTTCACCCCGGAACAATCGCTGGACCTCGAAGCCAGTTACAGCCGCCAGGGCAACATTTTTGCCGGCGACACCATGCTCAACAGCGGCGGCGATTTCGTAAACAGCCTGACCGGCAAGGAAACCAGCGTTCTGCAACGCAGCACCTTCTCGGCGACCCACAATGGGTCGTTCGACTGGGGCTCGACCCAAGCGTCGCTGAGCCACGACCTGACCCGCAACGCCCGCCTGAACGAAGGCCTGGCCGGTTACGGCGAAGGGGCCCCGTCTGAAAGCGCGGGCCGCTTCGAATCGCGCTTGCGCAACACCCGCGCCACCGGCGAAGTCAACCTGCCGCTGAGCGCATTCACCGAGCAAGTGCTGACACTGGGCGGCGAGTACTTGTACGAATCGCTGAATGACCCGGGTTCGCTGCGCCCTCAGAGCTGGGACCCGGGTGCGGATGGTACGCCGGGCATTGCGGGGCAAGACCGCACGCAAACCAAGTCCACGGCCAACAGCTACGCGTTTTATGTGGAAGACAACATCGAGGCGGGTGCCAAAACCATCATCACGCCGGGTGTGCGTTTCGATCATCACAACGAGTTTGGTGGCAACTGGAGCCCAAGCCTAAACGCATCGCATCAAATCACCGATGAGCTGAGCGTCAAGGGAGGCATCGCCCGGGCCTACAAAACCCCCAACCTTTACCAGTCCAACCCCAACTACCTGCTGTACAGCCGCGGCGCGGGTTGCAGCTCGGTTGAAGTGAACATCGGCGGTTGCTACTTGGTCGGTAACCCGGATCTCAAGCCCGAAATCAGCGTCAACAAAGAGATTGGTCTGGCGTTTGATAAAGGCACCTGGCGTACCAGCGGTACGTATTTCCGCAACGACTATCAAAACAAGATCAACGCCAGTAACGAAGCTGCCTACCGCTTGCCCAACGGCCGACGTGTTTACCAATGGGATAACAGCGGCAAAGCCATCGTGCAGGGGATCGAAGGCAACCTGTTCGTGACCCTGCGTGACGATCTGGACTGGAACACCAACCTGACCTACATGATCGAGAGCAAAGACAAGGAAACCGGCGATCCGTTGAGCATCATTCCCAAGTACACGGTCAACACCACCCTGGACTGGTACGCCACCGAGAAACTGTCGTTCCAGGTCAGCGGGACTTACTACGGCAAGCAAGAGGCGCCAAAACGTAACAACCGGGCCAACGAAGAACTCGACAAGTCGGTGCAGCAATCCGTCGATCCCTATGGTCTGGTGGGCCTGAGCGGCGGGTATGAGTTCAACAAAAACCTCAGCGTGCGACTCGGCATCAACAACCTGTTCGACAAGCAGCTGTACCGCAAAGGCAACTCGGACGAAGCGGGCGCACAAACCTATAACGAAGCGGGCCGCGCCTACTTCGCTTCGGTGACCACCTCGTTCTGATGATCTGACTGACCGTGTATTGCCCTACGGGCAATGCCGCTCTTTATAGGCGCGACACCCGTCTCGACGGGCGCCGCGCCGTTGTTGCATCTGGCACTGGCAAAACCGTGGCTGGCGCTGAATGAAGGATTGAACGCTATGAAATTCGCATCAACGGCCTGGGTGCCGATTCTGTCTCGAACACTGGCGGCCTGGGTGGGCGGTTATGCTTTCACCTATGCCTTTACCGCGGCCCTGGCGCGTCTGTTGCCGCTGGACAACGTGGACGCCCTGATCGTCGCCAGCCTGCTGTCTTTTGTGATCTACACCTTCGCCATCCTCTGGGCCTTTGCCGCCCGCCATCAATGGTCGGCGTGGATGGGGGCGGTGCTGGCGCTGCCTTTGGCGGCCATCGGTTTTTGGCCGCAGTGGATGGAGCGACTGACATGAAACAGACCTTGACCCAATCGATGGCGTGGTTGCACACCTGGGGCGGCCTGATCGTCGGCTGGCTGTTGTTCGTGATTTTCCTGACCGGCAGCCTCGCGGTGTTCGATCAGGAAATCGACAACTGGATGCAACCCGAACTGCCTGCCCATCATGTGAGCGACGAACAGGCCGCCGAACGTGCGCTGGGTTATTTGCGTGAACACAAAGCCGATGCCAAACAGTGGGGCATCAGCCTGCCCGGCGAGCGCACTCCAGCCTTGCAAGCCTCCACCGGCGGGCGCCGCGACGGGGTGTCAGTGACCCTCGACCCGAACACGGGTGAGGTCATACCCGTGCGCGACACCGCAGGCGGTATGTTCTTTTTCTTCTTTCATTTCACCTTGCACATGCCTGGCATGTTTGGCATTTACCTGGTGGGTGCCATGGCCATGGGCATGCTCGCGGCGTTGGTCAGCGGCATCGTGATCCACAAAAAGTTCTTCAAGGAATTCTTCACCTTCCGCCCCGCCAAAGGGCAGCGCTCATGGCTGGATGCGCACAATGCCAGCGCCGTGTTGCTGCTGCCGTTTCACTTGATGATTACCTACAGCGGGCTGGCGATATTTCTGGTGATTTACATGCCCGCGGCCATGGACGCGTTGTTCGACGGCAATCGCGAGGCGTTTTTCAAGGCGCAGAATCCGGCGCCCGCGGCCGTTGAAGTGCAGCGTCCGGGCACCGTCGAACCCGCTCCATTGATTGCGCTGGGGCCGCTCTTGAAGCAGGCACGCGAGGTCATGGGGCCGCTAGGCGGGGTGAGTATTTCCAACCCCGGTCAGCGCAACGCCGAGATCATGATCCGGCCGTTGCTGGGCAACCGGATTGCACTGGCCAAAGGGCAGGGCATGCGTTTTGACGGCGTCACCGGCGAGCAACTGTCCGGGCCCACCGAGATGCGCCCCAGTGTGTTGACCCACCGGGTTATTTCCGGGATGCATTTCGCCCAGTTCGGCGGCTATCCGATGCGCTGGTTGTACTTCATCTGCGGGCTGATCAGCAGCGCCATGATCGCCAGCGGCCTGGTGCTCTTTACCGTCAAGCGACGACGCAAGTACGCCAGTGAAAGCCGGGTGGCCCAAGTGCTTTACCGCGGCGTCGAAGCACTCAACGTGACCGTCATTGCGGGCTTGAGCCTGGCGTGCATCAGCCTGCTGTGGGCCAATCGCCTGCTGCCGGTGGACATGGCCGCCCGCGCGGCGGGCGAACTGAATGCGTTCTTTGGCGTCTGGGCCCTGAGCCTGGGGCATGCCTTATTCCGCCCGCGCATGCAGGCTTGGCGCGAGCAATTGGGTCTGGCGGGCACGATGTGCCTGACGTTGCCATTGTTGAGTCTGCTGACCGTCAACTCGCCGTGGGCATTGCCCAGTCGTCTGGGGGTTGAAGGGGTGGCCATGGTGATTGGGGCGTTGTTGCTCTGGACAGGCTGGAAAATCGCGCAACCGGCGGTCGAGCGGGCGCCACGCAAAAAGCCAGCGTCCATGGCTGAGGTGAACTGAGATGGTGGCTCACTTTTTTGCGGGCTTCGCGCTGGCGTATATCGGCATGCTCGGCTTGTGTCAGGGGTTGGAGCGCCATTACAAACAGGTGTGGCAAACAGTGCCGTCTGCACATCTGCGGCGGCTGCTACGCGGGGCGGGTTGGTTTAGCCTGGCCCTGAGCTTTTACTTCTGTGGGCGTGCCTGGGGCTGGGCGATGGCCCCCATCGGCTGGTTCGGCATGCTGTCACTGAGCGGGTTTGGCTTATTGATGCTATTGCCTTATCGACCGCGTCTGGCGGTGTGGCTGGCGTTTGTATGTGTCCCGCTGTGGGTGCTGATTCGGGTGCTGGCGTAAGCCTCATTAACTCCCCCACAACCCTGTGAGGGAGTTAATACAAAAGGCGAGGCCGAGATAAGATCAATCGGCTGTAGTATTAATCAGTTGTTCGACAGGACTTATCCTGTAACAGAGTAAAGTCTATTTTTTTCTGAGTGTATATTTCCTTTCAAAATTTAATAAGAAAGTAATTACACGTGTTTCTGTTAATTCTGGCTGCGCAAGCGGGCCACGCTGCTTGACGGAGTGCGGTTGCGTTCTTTTTTTAAAATGAGGCTTGTAGGGCGGCAATTTATAGCCGTTGTTTGTGCCCTAGACTGGTTTTTAGCCCCCTGTTATTTAGCGACTTCACGGCGCCTAACGTTCATTGGGGGGTGCACCAATACCCTAAACCTCTAGGAAAGCGCAGGAATTAGAATGGACGCAGAGTTTGAGCAGGAATTTAATAACCCCGCCCCTATGCATGGCGTGCAGGAGAATGTTGCGCCTACACCCGCCGCTGTGACGTGGACAGACATTACAGATTTTCAAGTTTATGCACCTGAGGGCGGCACAACGCTGTATGCGAACGGTAAGCAACAGTTGAAAGTTCGCGTGTCTATCCGGGTGAAATATAAAGGCCTCGCGACAGTAGAACTGGATGAGCAAACGCTGTCCACGCTCACATTGGTGGAGTCCGGCACAGGCACACCGTTGGTCCATGACAGGTTCAACCCTGGCGATCCGATAGGCTGGCGGTATGTGCTGGAGCGCAATGAAACGTTCAAGTCCCTTCCTTATCAAGGCCCGATCGTGGCTGGAGTGGAGGGGGCGAAGGTGTATAGCCGTGATTTCTATGTCAGTACCACCGCCAGCACTTCAATATTGTTGTCGGCATCGGTGACACGGTCGGACGGGACGATGTTCTATTCAGAAGCTATCAAGACCCATGGCCGGATGACGTTGAACAGCGTTCCTCCAGCCGTCTACTCACACAACCAATTTCAGCTCGCCTTGATCGGTAAGACGCCTTACGAAAGTAAGAATATATCTAAAGTTGAGGTGTATCGACTAAGGCTGATTGTGGACCAGCATCAAGTTGACATCCTCAAGATTGACAGTCTTTATCCGGGTGTTTTTTTACGTAAAAGCTCACACCCTGATTACTTGGGTTTCTACACATCAGCTTATATCAATGGCGAGGAGTATCCGTTTGCTGAGTTACTGCCCTTTGAAATGCCACATGCTCGAGCCAAGTATCACAACTATCCGGGCGCGGTGACATTCCTGATGAGCTATGCCAAAAAAGGCGGCCACTCTCAGATCAGGACTGAGCAAGACGCGTGGAGTATGGTGTTGTTGGATATGTATGGTAATACCCATGCGGTTATTGTTAAAGCGTCAGAGCATTCCCTGCCCGAGTTAAGGCTCTCTTGATACTGAAACCCTAAATCCCTTCGTTGTGTTTACTAAAAGATAGGTTGATGTATGAGCACGCCAGTACAAAAGGAAGAAGCGGTCAGCTCGGGCGCATTTAATTATTTAAGCTTTATTCAATCGGGTGTTGATCCGCGCACGGGTTCCTACAGTTGCAGTCTGTCTATGAGCGACCTGTTGAGTCATCATCTGTGCGGGCCAGCGCTACCCTTGATATTTAGCTTTAACTCTTTTAACGCCCTCAATCAGGGCTTGGGCTGCGGTTGGTCCCTGCGCATGAGCGCCTATAACCGCACCACGAAAAAACTCACCCTGTCATCAGGTGCGAGCTATCAGGCTTATATCAATGGGCGTGACGTGACACTCGTGGACAAGAAGCTCGATACGTTCAACATCTCTGTTGAAAATGACACATTAATCATTCATCACAAAGATGGCACCGTTGAAGAGTTGACCCGGCCCGACCCTGACGATGACGAGTGGCTCCCGTCTCGCCTCTCTTCGGCAGAAGGACGTTATATTTCATTTACGTATGACATCGTGCACGGGTATCGGGTTTTACGGGGCATCAGTGACGCCCATTACCGTTTACTGAGCATTGAGTATGAAAGTGATCATAATTGGGACAGCTCGCCTGGGATTACGTTATGGCCCGACAGCCCTTATCACAGAAGAAAGTTTGGGTTTGTCATTCGCGACAGCTGGTTAAGTGAAATATACCTGGAGTCGCGCACCGGGCTGGAGAGAGAAAGTTGGTTGTTTGATTACCAGCCCGGCGTCAATGGTACGCTGCTGATTACCCGCTTGCAGACGCCTGCCGGCGCCCTTGAAACTATCGATTATGCAATGCAAGCCCATGTGCTGCCGCCCGGTGCTCCGCTAGCCGCCGTTCCGGCCGTCTTGTCCTGTACGTTAATTCCGGGGGCTGAACAAGCTGCAACGGTCCGTCGATATGCTTTCTCAGACCACAACTATTTCGGTAACGGTGCCGGTTACGAATGGAGCGATAGCGAGGATTACCTCTACAGGAATATCAGTGACTATACCTACTCATCTGTCGAGTCAGTGACCTGTGACAATAACGTTAAAACGATTGAAAGAACGTACAATCGATTTCATTTGCTGATGTCTGAAAAGACCACGGTGGGGACAAAAGTACATCATAAGCGTATTGAATATCACGACGTAGCGGGGCAGGACTTTGCGGCTCAACCGGCTATTTTTCAGATGCAAAAAAAACTGACGAATACCTACTACGACCGTCTCGAGCCTGAGGCGAATTCATATTCGGAAATGACCTGCACCTCGTATGATTCTTTTGGTAATTTGCTGGAGCTGGTCAGTCCAAACGGTGGACGTGAAGTGTATGTCTATTATGTGGCCGCCGGGGAAGCAGGTTGTCCTCCCAGCCCGTCAGGACGCGTTCATTATCTTAAAAGTAAACGTGTTATACCCTCGCCTGATTATGCACAGGCTCCGACGACTACGGTCGAACATACTTACGGCGATTTGCCGTGTCTTGGTAATAATGGCAAGCGCTTTATCATGTTGCACAGTGACGCCCTTTATGAGAATAACGCGGCCCAACCGACGGTCCGCACAACGTACGGTTATATCAATGAACCTGAACACCCTTTTTACGGGAAAGTCAGTATTAAAACTGAAACGATGGGCCGTCACGCTGTTACTTACAGACATGCCTATGCCCTGGACACACGCGTCGTTAAGCTCAGTCACACCGTTGAAGCAGAGAACCGGTTTTATACTCATCACATAGAATACGATGTCTATACCGGTCAGGAGGTCAATGTTAGCGATCATGCCGGACATGAGGTTGCCACTCTCTATGACGGTCTAGGGCGTGTACAAAAGGAGACTGTAAAGAACGGTACCACTACAGTGTCCAGAACCTATGCCTACCCTGTATCAGATGAGAGTCTTAATGCCAGACGGCATGTTGTTTTAAATTCAAGAGGGCAGGCGCACATCACGGTCCTTGACGGGTTGGGGCGAACCATTGAAGTCCACGTGCAAGACATCGATTATCCCGGTCCCGTAAAACCTCTGCGTGAAACGTATCGTGCTTCATACAATGAGTGGGGGCAAATGACCCAAGAGGTCACGACGGACTGGTTTGAAGGAATCCCGCTACCACAGCCGGTAACGTTTATATATGACGAGTGGGGTAAAGCCGTTCAGGTCATTCACGCTGACGGTACCGTGGAAAACGATACGTTTGATCCGGTTACGCGCACGCAGGTCAAGTGGCTCAATGGCGGCGGGAAAACAATAACGGTGATCAATGCTTTCGGTAAGCCCGACAGCATTGAGCGTGTCGACACGCAAGGTCGTTCCTACGGGAAAACGTTACACACGTATGACGGATTTGGTCGTTGTCTGGAAACCATTACGCCTGAAAACCTGAAGACTAGGTTCAGTTACGACATGTTTGGCCGGGTGACTGAAGCACAACTGCCGGATGGAACGGTCATTACTCGCCAATACGATCCGCGCAGTGCCGGGGATCATCCGATTACCATCAAAGCAAATGGCTATACGCTGGGGGCTCGAACGTATGACGCCCTCATGCGCATCACTTCGACAACGGTGGGTGGACGACGCGAGCACTTCACGTATGAAGGCAGCAACACCGAGCCGTCGCGCAAAACCTCTGCAAGTGGTGCCGTGGTCAACTTTAGTCTGGACCCGATCTTCAAGGGTGAAGTGGGTGAGCGTAGCGTCGAGAACAATTCAAACCTGGTGTCTCGATTCAACAGGGATGCGTTGTATGGTCAATTGATTCAGGCGTCCAATCGCACCTCTCAGGAAAATTTCGATTATTACGCTTCCGGCAAGCTCAAGCGCAAAGAGTACCTGCTCGAGCAAAAGCAATTTGAAACGACTCATGCCTACTCTTTATTGGGAAAGCTCATGAGCTTTACCGATGTTCTGGGGGATGTTCAACGTTATCGTTATGACCCCTTCTGTCGTCTCGAACGGATAGAGGCAAACGCACTTATCACCACTTACAGTTATGATCGGCAGGGCGCATTAAAGAGCCTCCATGTGACGGATACTGACACGCAGCATCAGTTACGCACCGATTTGGATTACGACGATTTCGGGCGGGAAATACGGCGTACGTTTACCTCGAGTGAAACACCTAAACGCGTGATAGAGCAGACGTTTACGTCCGAGGATAAATTACAGCGGCGCACCTTGCGCACCGAGCAGGCCGTACTGCGCGATGAAACCTATCAATATGACAAACGTGGCCGTTTGAGCCGGTATGCCTGCAGCGGGCCTCAAGCGCCGGTAGACGCGTGGGGCAAAACCATTGTTGCCCAGTCATACGAACATGACGAACTCGATAATATTCTCACCCTGACAACGGACTTTATTGGCGGTGAAAATATCACCACGTTTCACTACGATTATGTTGACCGTACGCAGTTAAGTTCAGTGACGCACAGCCATCCAGACTACAGTCCACAACGCATTCAATTTGAATACGATGCCGATGGCAATCAACGGACTGACGAGTTGGGGCGCGTACTTAACTATGATGAGCTGGGGTGTTTATGTGGGGTCGCCGTCGGCGGGGCATCCGGCTCGTCCATGCTGGTTGAATATAACTATGACCCGTCTGACACATTGCAAAGCAGCAGATCGAACGAGGGGGTGACCAAAGCGTTTTTTTATCATGACGGGGCTTTGATTAATGAGCTTGAAGGGGAACAGCGTCGCAGTTACATCCGGCATGGGGCTCACGCGGTGGCCCAAAGGGACGATACCGAATGTCTGTTGTTGAGTACTGACAGTCAGGGCAGCGTGATTCAGGCCGGTTCGAAGAAACACCAAGCACCTGTTGCGTACATGCCTTACGGCGGTCGACCGCTTGATGACGGGATGAGTTCACTGTTGGGTTTCAACGGTGAATTACCCGATCCGTATACCGGGTGTTATTTGCTGGGTAATGGGTACCGTGCTTATAACCCTCTGCTCATGCGCTTTCACACGCCGGACAGTTTGAGCGTGTTTGATGGAGGCGGGCTCAACCCGTATGCGTACTGTTTGGGCGATCCAATCAACTACCGCGACCCAACGGGGCATATCACCGCTGTTCAAGGTGTGAAAATCGGGCTCGCTATTGGTTTGTCAGTGGCTTCTTTGGCATTGACTATCTTTACATTTGGCGCGGCCGCCCCAACCGTGGGGCTTTCAGTCACCTCTATTATCAGCCTGGTCTATGAGGTCGTTTCAACGGCCATCTCGATCACCTCAGCTGTGCTGGACGAGTTGGCGCCTGATTCCACAGTGACCCAAGTGTTGGGGTATGCAGGTATTGCGTTTGGATTAATCTCGGGGGGGAATTGGGCCGTCGGTAAACTCGCGAATAAAGGCATCAGTAAAGCACTGGAAAAAACGATTAACCGCGTTGGAAAAGCGGCTGCTGGACAATCAACCTGGTCTGGAGCCAAAGTCCCTACGGCATCAAGGCCGATGTCAACTACCAGTTCATTACTGCGCGCAAATGGAGGCGGCAAAAATCTGAGGAAACTTCACGCGCAACTTCAAACTGTCTCCAACGTAAAAGACGGTATTGATTACACTCGATATGGCTTCATAGGCATCAAGGCGGGGTTTAAACATTATGGTAAAGCCGTGGATGTCTGGAACAGTGAGGCTTTTCAGTACGGGCTGAGTTATCTAAATAATGCGTATTTAGGGTTGGAAACTATTTTTCCTCGGGAATGTGCCACTGCAGCAGATCAAAAGCTACCGCTTGAAAATTTTTTAGAGGGGATAGAAAGTCGGGTCATGCATATCAGAAATGGGTGATGCGCCCCGCTCATTTCGCTTGAGAGGGGCGCAAAATGCCTGATCTTTAAAGAGTGAGTGTGGACAACGGCCCGTTATTTCGCTGCGGCGTGCGAGCGAACGCCGGGCTTGACCCAGCGTTGGGCCAGCCAGTCCAGGCTGCTGCACAGCACGAAGTAAACTAACCCGATAAACAGGAAGATCTCAGTCGGGTGGACCATCACCCGATTACTGACCTGAGTGGCCACAAATGACAGTTCCCCCACGCCGATCACGTAGGCCAACGAGGTGTCCTTGATCAGCGAGATCCATTGGTTAAGAAAAGACGGCAGCATCATCGGCAGGGCTTGCGGCAAGATAATCAGGCGCAGCACCTGCCCACTGCTCAGACCCAGCGCCTTGCCCGCCGCCCATTGTCCGGGCGGCAAACTGCTGATGCCGGCATGCACCGAATGCGCCAGATAGGCGCCGCCGATCAACGACAGCGCACACACCACGGTCGCTAGCGCGGGCACGTCTACCTTGAACAGGACGGGCAGCAGAAAGTAGCTCCAGAAAATCAGCATCACCACAGGAATGGCACGCAGAAACCCCAGCACGGCCAGTAACACCCAGCGGCCCCACCCGCGCATCATCACCAGCGCGATCCCGAGCAACAGCCCCAACAGTGCGGAAATCACACCGGACAACACACTGAGCACCAGCGTGAGTGCGGCGCCGCCCAGCGGACCGTCGGGATAAGCCCCGAGCAGGAAATACGACAGGTTGTCGCCAATCACTGAAAAATCCATGGCTCAGACCACTCCCTGCTTGTACCACTTGCTACGGGCCATCCATTGGCCAATCACTTCGATCAGCGCAATGCTGGCCACATACAAGAGGGTGGCGAAGCCGAAGGCCTGAAACGTCTTGAAGGTTTCGGTTTCAACCTGACGTGACGCGTAGGACAACTCGGCCAATCCGATGGCCATGGTCAGCGACGAGTTTTTCAAGGCGTTCATGTATTGCCCCAGCAACGGACCCAGTGCGGTGCGAATCGCTTGTGGAAATACGATGTAACGCCACACCTGCGCAGTGGTAAACCCCAGGGCCAGCCCGGCGGCTCGTTGCTCAATGCGCACCGAGCTGACCCCGGCGCGAAACTCTTCACAAATAAAGGCCGCGGTGTAGAGCATCAATCCCCAGAACCCGGCGATGAATTCAAAGGATGGCCATTGCAGCTCAAAGAAGCCTAACGACAGGCTGCGTGGCTGGTTAAGCCACATCACCCACCCTTCAGGCAGCATCGCGGTGACGCCGAAGTACCAGAAAAACAATTGCACCAGCAGTGGCGTGTTGCGAAACAGTGAAAGATAGGCGCGGGCGGGCCACGACCACAGACGCGCAGAGGACAAGCGTGCCAGGCACAGCAAAAAGCCGAGGCCAGTGGCGAAGACACAAGTGAGCAGTGACAGGATCAGCGTGAGCACAAAGCCATCCAGCAGCCAGTGCAAGTAGTGCGGGGCAAGCAGTTCACCGAACATAAACAGCGTCCATCCAGAAACAAACAAACCCGTCCGGTTGACCGTGACGGGTTGAACGATGATGCAGCAGTGAGGGCCTAGCTCTTGTCACCGATCTTGTAGAGACGGGTCAGTGGGGTTTTCGTGTTCGGGCCGAACCAGGCGTCGTAGATGGTTTGCGCCTGACCTTTGCTTTCCAGCTCGACCAGCGTTTGGTTGACCACTTCGGTCAGCGCTGTTTCACCTTTGGGAATGCCCACCCCGATCAAGTCGTTGGAAATGGTGAACGGCGGCACTTCGTACTTGTCCTTGTCCGGCACATTAGCCAGCAAGCCGATCAGTTTCGGCCCATCCTGAGTGATGGCTTGTACGTTGCCGTTGCGCAGGGCGGTGAATGCGAAGGGGGTGTCGTCATAGGCAACAACCTTGGCACCCGGGAATTTCTTGCGCAGCACGCCTTCATTGACCGTGCCCTTGTCCACCCCCACGCGCCATTTGTTCAACTCTTCAGGGGAGGTGAGGGTGCCTTTTTTGACGATGAATTGCTGACCGGACGAGAAATACGGAATGCTGAAATTCACCTGCTCGGCCCGCTCCGGGGTGATGGTGAAGTTGGCCAGCACCAGATCCACCTTGTTGGCCACCAGCAGCGGTACGCGGTTGGCCGGGTTGGTTGGCTGAAGCTGCAATTTCACGCCCAATTTGTCAGCGATGGCCTTGGCGTAATCCACGTCCAGGCCTTCAATCTGCTTGCTCTTGGCATCCACAAATCCGAACGGCGGATTGCTGTCGAACGACGCCACGCGCAGCACGCCGGATTTTTTGATGTCGTCCAGACGATCGGCGTGAGCCAAGCCTGACAAAACAGCCAGGGTCAATGCGGTGAGGGCAGTGATTTTCTTCATTTCGTTCTCATCATGAGTTGGAATCGTTATGACGAGAGTCTTGCAGGAAATTTAGCTTTTAAAAAAGAATATAAAACGATTTAGATATTCTATTTAAGAATATGTATTCGCGTTCGAAGTGACCTCAAAGCCCGAGCCTCAAGGTCACAGGCGGCCTCACGATGACTGCTCAACCCGGCGGATATCCCGGTCCAGAAAGGCCGGGGTCAGATTGGCGTGCTTGAAGTCCTCGCCGGTGGGGAAGTGCACCACCAACCGACTGATGATGCCGAACTGCACTGAACCGTGCTGCAAATGGAAGTCAATGACATGCCCGCCGCCGTGGCGCTGCTCGGTGATGAAGTGTTCGTGGTAACCGGCCACGCCGATGCCCTGAATGAAATCGGGTGAGCGGAATCCGACCAGCGTGCCCGCAGCATGTGCAAAGTCGAACAGAGGTTGCTGCTCGACGGCTTTTGTAAAAGGGATAAATGGCGGCGCTTGTCGTTCGACGGTGCGGGTTCTCACGTGGTTGAACTGCCCGTCAATGCGGATGGCGCAGAACACATTGGCCGAACCTATTTGCGCATCAATGTCGTGATGCAACGCTTGGCGGGTCACAGGGCTGTCCACATATAACGTCAGTTGTGGCTCGAAAAAGGTCACTACGGCGTAGGGCGTTTTCTGGTTGCCTGTGGCAGGACGCGCCGAGCCGTCTGAGCGCAACTGATAGGCTTCGCCGTCAAATGCAATCAATTCGCCGTCCAGTTCATTAAACGTGCCGAGGCCGAAATCGCCTTTTGCGAACAGCTCGGCCAAGGTCATTTCGCCCTCATACACCCCGTCCATCAAAGCGCTCATGATCGAGACTTGATGCAATTCACGTTGGTTGTCGCGTTGTCCTTGACTCACCAGCCCTTGCAGCAAGTGCTGCGGGCACAGGCATCCTTGGAGGTGGCTCATGATCACTCCTGTGTTCATCGTGTGAGGGGGTTACCCTAGCCCAGCAATGAGGCAATGCCCGCTAAATAGACGCTCTGCGACGAATGGACACTGCCCCACAGCGCCGGTTGATCCTTGTGGCGCCACGGCAGGATTAACGAGGCTGGGCGCCGATCGGTCGTTGGCGACAGTGCAGGCTCAGCTTTGCGCCGCCGCCGGGGCGGTTGTCCACCTCGAGGCTGAAACCGTGCAGGTTGACGATGGCGGCGACGATAGACAGACCAAGGCCGAACCCGCCGTGTTTGTCGTCGCTACGGTAAAACCGCTGGAACACAGCTACGCGCTCGGCTTCGGGAATGCCCGGGCCGGTGTCGAGGACGTCAATGCGCACGCAGCCTTCGTCGTTGACGGCGCGCAGTATCACCTCACCGCCGGGCGGGGTGAATTTGATCGAGTTGCTCAACAGGTTGGCCAGTGCTTCAAACAGCAGAGCGCGGTCCCCGGTCAGGCCCGGCAAGGTGGGCGATGCGTCCAGCAACAGCGTGACTTGGCCTTCTTCGGCCAGCGGCAGGTAAAAGTCATACAGTTCTTGCATCAGTGGCTGTGGGTCGAGTTGCACAAAGCCCGAGCGGCGTTGATGGTCTTCGAGCTCGGAAATGCGCAGCAACCCGCGAAAACGCGCCATCAAGGTGTCGGTTTCAGCGATCACTTGATCCATTTGCACGGCTTCGGGCGACCCTTCCGGCGCTTGCTGCTGGATGCGATACAGTTGCGCGCGCAAACGGGTCAGCGGGGTGCGCAAGTCGTGGGCAATGTTGTCGCACACGCCTTTGACTTCGTGCATCAGCCGCTCGATGCGGTCGAGCATGGCGTTGACGATGGCGGCGAGCATGTCCAGTTCGTCACGCCGATTGGACAGCGGCAAGCGGTAGGTCAAATCCCCCGCGACAATCGCTTCGGCGCTGGCCTGAATCGCCCGGATGCGCTGCAAGGGGCGACGTCGTAGCAGGTGCCAACCCGCGATGCCGGGGATGATGGTCAGCGACAGCCCCCAAAACAGGGCGTGCAAAATGATCCGCGTGACGGCGAACAGCGAACCGTTGTCGCGCACCAGAACCAGCCACCGGCCGTCGTGGGTTTGCGTGGCCACGGCGTCGCAGCTGTCTTGCGGCAGGTTGGGGTCGTCGGCGTCGACGCAGGTGCTCAGCTCATGGATCTGGCCGTCGAGGGGCAGGTCGGCCGGGATGACCTGGATCGGCCCGCTGAGGGGGCGGTGTTGCGCGTCGAACAGTCCATACGCATCCACCGTGCGCAAATCAAACGTCAGGCTGGTGGCCAGCGCCTCGTCCAGTTGTTCGCCCTGAAAGCGCGAAAACAGGTGTTGGCGCTGCATCAAGGAATGCTTGGCCAGATTGCCAAGGTAGTCCGACACCTCGTAATACAGCACCCCCATCAGGATGCAGCTCCAGGCCACGAATAAAAAACTGTACAGCGCCAGCAACCGGCTGCTGGAAGAACGCCAGCCCTTAGAGGGGTTCGGCAATGACATAACCCGAGCCTCGAACGGTGCGAATCAGGGGCACCTGGCCCGGCGGGTCGATCTTTTTGCGCAAACGCCCGATGTGCACGTCGATCAGGTTGGTGCCCGGGTCAAAGTGATAGCCCCAGACCTCTTCAAAAATCATCATCCGCGACAGGATCTGCCCGGTGTTGCGCATCAGGAACTCCAGCAACTTGTACTCGGTGGGCAGCAGGCTCAGCGGGTGCTCGGCGCGGCTGGCTTCACGGGTGATGAGGTTGAGTTCCAGATCGGCCACGCGCAGTGAGGTCTCGTATTTGTCGGCCGGGATTTTGCGCCGCAGCAGGACTTCAACCCGGGCCGCCATTTCGTCGCTGGCGAAGGGTTTGGTCAGGTAGTCGTCGCCCCCGGCCCGCAACCCGCGCACGCGTTCATCGACATCGGAGAGGGCGCTGATCATCAAAATCGGTGTGCTGACGCCGATGGTGCGCAGGGTGGTGACAATCGCCAGCCCGTCCAGTTCGGGGAGCATGCGGTCGAGGGTAATCAAGTCGTAGTCGCCGCTGACGGCGCGTACCAGGCCTTCGCGGCCATTGTCCACCCAGTCGACATCCAGCCCGTGGCTGCTCAATTCAGCCACGATTTCTTTCGCCGTTACGGCATCGTCTTCAATGGTCAAAATGCGGGTCATACCGTCACCTGATAAGCCGTCATGGCGATGGCACATTTTGCCCGCAAAAAGCTGAAACGTTTCTTAATATTTCTTCATGTTCAGCGGGGCGTCAGGCAGGACGGTTTTTTCCGTCTGCCTGACGCCGTGCAAGGGCTCTAAAGCGGGCGGGTGACGAGCGCCAGTGGCGGGATCGGCTGACGCATCAAGGTCCCCACCACCAGTGCGCCCAGTAACCCCAGCCACCCGGCGACCCATAACACCACACTGAACCCGTTCACAAAAGCCTGCGTGGCCAGCGCCTGAATCAGGGGTTGGACTGACAGCGGCAATGCGCTCACGGCGCCGTGCAGGTCTCCCGCCACGACCCGTGAGGCGATGGCGTGGGTGTGATCCTTGTATTGCGGGGCATCGGCCGCAAGGCTGGCATTGAGGTGCTGTTCGGTGTGACTGCCGAGCAACGCGCCGAGCACGCCAATGGCCAGCACAATGGCGCTGAAACGCATGGTGGTGCTCATGCCCGAGGCCATGCCGACACGGTCGCGCGGCACGCAGGCCATGATGTTTTTTTGCGTGTCGCCATTCAGTAAACCGGCGCCTGCGCCTGTCACAGCGGTGGTCAGGGCGAAACTCAGATAGCCGCCGTGCTCCACGGCGCAGGCGCTGAGCAGGTTGCCACAGCCCACCAGTGTCAGGCCCGTCGCCATCAGCGTGGCCGGGCTGTAACGGCTGGCCAGGCGGGCACCGATGCGCGGGCCGATCAACATGGTGACAGCAAAGGGCAACATGCCCAGCCCCGCGTGCACGGCGCTGAACCCCAACCCGTTTTGCAGGTAAAACGGCAGCAGGGTCATCATCACCTGCGCACAACCGGCGTAGGCGAACATGCCGAGCAGGGCGCCGATAAAGCGCGGGTGGCGGAACAGTTGCAGGTCGATCATCGGGCGCTTTTGCAGCGACTCGACCCATACAAACACCCCCAGTAGCAGCACCCCGCCCACGATCCGTGCATAGGTCAGCGGGCTGTTCCAGCCAATGCGGTTGGCTTCGATCAAGCCCCAGATCAGGCACAACAGGCTGGCGCTGAACACCAGGCTGCCCCACGGGTCGAGCCGCGCGGATTGCGGGTCCCGGGATTCGGCAATGGCGTGGTTGACCAACGCCATGAGCAGCAGGCCCACCGGCAGGTTGAGGTAGAAAATCCAGCGCCAGCCCAGGTACTCGGTGATCAAGCCGCCCAGCGTGGGCGCGGCCGTCATGGCGACGCCCATGCACGCGCCCCAAAATGCCCAGGCCCTGGCGCGTTCCGCCTCGTCATGAAACGCGTGGCCGATTGAGGCCAGTGCCGAGGTTAGCAGCAGCGCAGCGCCGACCCCTTTGACGGCGCGGGCGATGTCCAGTAGCAGGGTGGTCGGCGCGGCCCCGCAGCCGATGGACGCGAGGATGAAAATGCTCAGGCCCCAAAGCAGGGTCTTTTTGCGGCCATAGCGGTCGGCGATGCTCCCGGCCGGTAACAACAGTGCGGCGAAGGCCAGCATGTAGGCGCTGACCACCCATTCGATGTCGACAAAGTTGGCCCCCAGGTCTTGCGCGATGCTCGGCAGGGTAACGGCCACAATGTTGGTGTCGAGCACGATCAGGGAGCACACCCCGGAAGCGGTCAGCAGGGTCAGGCGCGGGCTGACAGGCTTCATGGTCTGGGCTCCCGAGGCAACCGCAGGATTGCCTGCGAGGCAATGCAGCAGACGAGCGGATGCGCGAAGTGACTGAGCGGCACGGCAGGCCTTGATTTGACGGACATAGAAGCGGCTCTCTAGTGTGACGGTCGGCACAGGGTAACGCTGTGCCGGGGCGGGTCGGTTAGGCATCGGCCGAGACTTCATTACCTATGAGCTAATGCACCCATGGACATACGTCATTTCCGCTATTTTCTGGCGGTTGCGCAGCAACGCAATTTCACCCGCGCGGCCGAGGTGCTGGGCATTGCGCCGCCCACCCTGAGTCGGCAAGTGCAGGATCTGGAAGCCGAGCTGGGGGTGCGTTTGTTTGTGCGCGAGCAACGTCAGGTGAGCCTGACCCAGGCCGGCGAGGCGTTATTGCCCGAGGCGCAAGCCACCGTCAGTCAGTTCGAACGGGCTGGGCGCCATGCACAGCGGGCTGGTCGCGGCGAGACCGGGCATATCGAGTTGGGGTATGTCGCGTCGGCAGTCTATTCCGGGGTTTTACAGCGCCAAGTACAGGGCTTTTGCCGCGAATCGGCCGAGGTCAGCATTTCGGTCCGCGAAGCACCGATGGCGAATTT
The DNA here is from genome assembly GCF_001806145.1 of Pseudomonas sp. BS-2016. Classification (NCBI taxonomy): domain Bacteria; kingdom Pseudomonadati; phylum Pseudomonadota; class Gammaproteobacteria; order Pseudomonadales; family Pseudomonadaceae; genus Pseudomonas; species Pseudomonas sp. BS-2016. The sequence continues at coordinate 196,307 of NZ_MLCT01000036.1, read as the reverse complement.
GCCAACGATGGTGGCTGAAGGCCGCTTCGATATTGGCTACGTGCGCTCGCCCATGGCGTTGCCCGATGGGGTGGAGGCGGTTCGCCTGAATGCGGAAGGCTTTGTCCTGGCGCTGGCGGCAGACGCATGGCTGGCACGTTTAAAGGTCATCAGCCCCGAACATCTGCAAAACGAAACGTTTGTGTTGCCCGAGCAAATCAGCGGGACGTTGCAGGTCGCCCGTCAAGGCGGTTTCGCCCCCAGGCTCGGCCCGCAACCCGGCGGGCTGGTGGCGGTGATCGCGCTGGTGTCGCTGGGGCAGGGGGTGGCGGTGGTGCCTGCCTCGGTGGTCGGGCATATCCACTTGCCCGGCGTGGTCTATCGCCCGATCGAGGGCTGTGAGGTGATGTCGTGGTTGTCGCTGATCCACCGGCGCTTTGAAAAATCGGCTGCGGTGGCGCGTTACATCGAGCATGCCAAGTGTGATTTCCGGCTTCACGAAATAGCCCCTCGCGACTGATCGGAAGGGGAGACGATGCCAGCTCGTCAGATGCTGGCATTTAGCCTATGTCTGTACGTGCGTTTGCCCGTGGAATCAGTACAATCGCGCACTTTTCACGGTGCATGGATGCCGTTCGGCTAGCGCTCTGCAGAAGGTCCATGTTTTGGCAAGTTACTCCCCCGCGTTGGTTCTGATTTCTTTATGTGTGGCCATTCTTGCTTCCTACACCGCCCTTGACCTCAGCGGTCGCATCGCCACGGCGCGCGGCCGTGCTGCTTACCTATGGATGGGGGGCGGTGCGCTGGCGATGGGGTTTGGTGTGTGGTCGATGCACTTTATCGGCATGCTCGCGCTGTCGTTGCCCATTGAGCTGGGCTACGACCTCGGGCTGACATTGTGGTCATTGCTGGTGGCGATTCTTTCATCGGGGTTTGCCTTGTGGCTGGTCAGTCAACCGCGGCTGCCGGCGCTGCAACTGCTCTATGGCGCCCTGATCATGGGCGCGGGCATCAGCGCCATGCACTACAGCGGCATGGCGGCGTTGCGCATGCAGCCGGGGATCGACTACGACCCTGCGTTATTTGGTTTATCGCTGGTGATCGCCGTGGCGGCGTCGGCGGCCGCCCTGATGATAGCGTTCCGTTTGCGTCAACAAACGCCCTATGTGCGTCTGGCCCGGGCCGGGGCCGCAGTGGTCATGGGGCTGGCTATTGTCGGCATGCATTTCACCGGCATGGCGGCGGCGAGCTTCCCTGAGGGCAGTTTTTGCGGCGCAGCCCTGAACGGGCTGAGCGCCAAAGGGTTGGACAATCTGGTGCTGGTGGCAAGCCTGGCGGTGATGACCATCGCGCTGCTGACCTCGATCTTTGATGCCCGGCTGGACGCCCGGACCGCCGCGTTGGCGCAGTCCCTGACCCTGGCCAATGAAGAGCTGACCCAACTGGCCTTGCATGACAACTTGACCGGCTTGCCCAATCGCATCCTGCTGGCCGACCGCATCGGGCAGGCCCAGCGCAAAGTGGCGGAACAGGGCGGTTGTTTTTCGTTGATGTTCATCGACCTGGATGGCTTCAAACCCGTCAACGATGCCTTTGGCCATCACTTGGGCGATCGCTTGCTGCGCGAAGTGGCGCTGCGTATGCGTCAAGAGTTGCGGGGTCAGGACACGCTGGCGCGCATTGGTGGCGACGAGTTCGTCATGCTGGTGCGACTGACCGAGGCCAATGACGCGCCGCAGGTGGCTGCGCGGCAGGTCAGCCTGCTGTCGCGCTCGTTTCAGGTGGATGAGCATCAACTGCAAATTTCCGCAAGCATCGGCATTGCGCTGTACCCCGGTAATGGCGTCACGGCTGAAGAGTTGCTGATGAACGCCGACGCGGCGATGTACCACGCCAAAGGCGCAGGCAAGAACGGCTACAGTTTTTTCGAGGTGTCGATGAACACCAATGCCCGCAAGCAATTGCAATTGCTCCAGGACTTGCGCCAGGCGCTGGCGCAGCAGCAGTTCAGTTTGCATTATCAGCCCAAGATGGATGCCAGCACCGGTCAGCCGATCGGTGCCGAGGCGCTGTTGCGCTGGGAGCATCCGCAGCAAGGGTTGTTGATGCCGGATGCGTTTATCGACGTGGCGGAAAAAACCGGTCTGATCATCCCTATCGGTGAGTGGGTGCTCAACGAAGCCTGTCGCCAGATGCGGGTGTGGTTCGACCAGGGTTACAGCCACTGGCGGGTGGCGGTGAACCTCTCGGCGTTGCAGTTTTGTCACAAGGGGCTGGTCGACAGCGTGGCCTGTGCGTTGGCCCGACATCAATTACCGGCCAATAGCCTGACCCTGGAAATCACCGAAACCACGGCCATGAACGACGCCGATGCCAGCATGACGGTGTTGCAACAGCTGTCCCTGATGGGCGTCGACCTGTCCATCGACGATTTCGGCACCGGCTATTCAAGCCTGATGTACCTCAAACGCTTGCCCGCCAACGAGCTCAAGATCGACCGCGGGTTTGTCCGCGACCTGGAACACGACAGTGATGATGCGGCCATTGTGTCGGCCATTGTGGCGTTGGGTCAGGCATTGGGCTTGCGAATCGTGGCCGAGGGGGTAGAGACCGACACCCAGCAAAGTTTCCTGACCACGCTGGGCTGCGATGCCTTGCAGGGCTACCTGTTGGGGCCCCCCAAGCCTGCGCAACAGTTCATGTCCGACATCCACCGCGTTCAGCAAACATGCGCGGCACCTGACGCCGCGCACTGACAAAGGCGTAACGCCCGGTTATTCTGGCCGCAGGTTTACACCGTGAATGGGGAACGCGTATTTATGGACAAAGTCATCGTGATCACCGGTGGCAGCCGTGGCATTGGCGCAGCGACGGCGCTGCTGGCTGCCCGGCAGGGTTACAAAATCTGCATTAATTATCTGGCGGACGACGCGGCGGCCCATGAAGTGCTGGAGCAGGTTCGCGCACTGGGCGCGCAGGCCATCAGCGTGCGAGCCGATGTCAGCAATGAAGACGAAGTCATCAGCCTGTTCCTGCGGGTGGATCAGGAACTGGGGCCGGTGACGGCGCTGGTCAACAATGCCGGTACGGTGGGGCACAAGTCGCGGCTCGAAGAGATGTCCGAGTTCCGCGTGCTGCACACCCTCAAAACCAATGTGCTGGGCCCGATCCTGTGCGCCAAGCACGCGGTGCTGCGCATGTCGCCCCGGTATGGCGGCCAGGGCGGCAACATCGTCAATGTGTCGTCGGTGGCTGCCCGGTTGGGGTCGCCGGGCGAATACGTCGACTATGCGGCGTCCAAAGGCGCACTGGACGCTTTCACCATTGGCCTGTCAAAAGAGCTGGCGGGTGAGGGTATCCGCGTCAACGCGGTGCGACCGGGGTACATTTTCACCGACTTCCACGCGCTGAGCGGAGATCCGGGCCGGGTCAGCAAACTCGAATCCATGATTCCCATGGGTCGGGGCGGGCGCCCGGAAGAAGTCGCGGAGGCGATCGTCTGGCTGCTGTCCGACAAAGCGTCCTACGCCACCGGCACCTTTGTGGACATGGCCGGCGGACGTTGACCCGCGCAGGCGGCTAAACGCGGATGCGTCTGTCATGCCGGTGAGGCCTGTGTCACCTTGCAATTCATCTTGATATCACGATAATGCGACTTATTACTATTTGAGTTCGGTTGTCTTTATGAATTGTTCGAGTGGCACAGTCCCTATGAGCAAAAGCAGCGTTGACCCCATTACCCGTGCAGCTGTTGACTGGATGTTGCTGCTTGAATCCGGTCATGCCTGCCCGTCGGAACGTCAGGTGTTTAAAGCCTGGCTGGCTGAAAATCCCAAGCACCTCGCTGCATGGCTGCGCGTGGCCAATGTGCAACGGTTCAACCCGCGCACGCCCGCGGCCGACCCCGACCTGCTCAAGTTGGTGCAGCGCGCATTGGACGGGCGTTCCTTCTTCTCCCGGCATAAAGCCCTGCAACACGCGCTATTGGCTTTTTTAGTCGGTTTGGGCGTGCTGGCGTCCGGGTTGTTGTGCCAGGGCTGAGGCCAGACTGATCGCTAACGGCAGGCGCGGCAGCAGGGTAGCCTGATACGCGTGGTAGAGGTCCGGTTTGCCCGGCCATATACGGGCCGAAGGCCGGTTGTGCGGGTCCAGTTCGTGAAGCCAGCTGCCGTGTTCCCGATCGATCAGGTGCAGGTCGATAAAATCCCAGAAGCGTTGACCCCACTGCTCATATTCCGCTTCCCCCGTGCGCTGCCATAGCGCAGCGGCCGCTGCCGAGGCTTCGGCCAGGGTCCAGTGCAGACGTTCGCGAACCACCGGCCGGTTATCCCAATCCAGTGTGTACACGATGCCGGGCTGGCCGTCGGCATTCCAGCCATGCTGGCATGCGCTGTGAAACAACTGCCGGGCATCGTCCAGTAGCCAATCGGGTGTCGGCATGCCACGTCGCGTGCGCGCCGCTTCCAGATGCAACAACAGACGCGCCCATTCGAAGGCATGGCCAGGGGTTTTGCCGAAGGGGCGGAACGGGTCGGCCGGATGGTCGCGGTTGTAGTCGGGCAGCGGTTGCCAGTGCTCATCAAAGTGTTCGACCGGCAGGTAGCCAGCTTGAGCGGCCTGTACATGGATGACCCGCTCGGCGATCCGTAGGGCGCGGTCCAGCCACAGGTTTTCGTCCAGCACATCGGCCAGCGCCAGAAAGGCTTCGACGCCGTGCATGTTGCTGTTGGCACCGCGATACGCTTCGCACGCGCTCCAGTCACCGGTGAAAGACTCCAGCAACGCGCCTTCGGCTTCGCTCCAGAACGTGTCTTCCAGCAGCTCCACGGCATCCCCGAGTAATTCGGCAGACCCTTGTCGGCCAGCCACCGCGGCCGAGCTGAAGGCCAGTGCCACAAAGGCATGCAGGTAGGCTTGCTTGCGGGTGTTGCCATCGTGGGCGTGCGCGGTGGCGAACCAACCGCCATGACGGGCGTCGCGTAAAGGCCCCGCCAGTGCCGCCAGGCCGTGATCAATCAGCTGCGCACAATCAGGTAAACCTTGCAGGTGGGCGAGGGCGAAACTGTGCACCATGCGTGCCGTGGTCATGGTGTCGGCCAAAGCGTTATCGGGGCGCTGGCCAAAGGAGTCGAGGCTGGTAAAACCATCCGCCACCCGGGCGGCCCGGGCGAAGTCCACCAGCCGTCGGCCCTGATCATGCAGCCATTGATGATGGGCCGGGCAAGCCATCCAGCCAGCGTCGGTGCGGGTGAGGTCGGACATGGGTCACCTGTGTTGTCATTGTTATTGCGCGTTGCAGCAGCCTAAGGGATAGCGCCGCGACTGCAAAGCTGAAAGGTTTCAGGTGCCGCAGGTTTCATCCTGGCGCAGGCCGGATCAGACTTCCGGCCCCCAGCGCTGGGACCAGTCGCCGTCCAGCTTGACGATGTCGCGCAGCAACTCCAGCGCCTGTTGCAAGGCTGGGCAATCGCGCTCGCGTGAGTACACCAGATAGGTCGGGTAACTGAATTCAGGCGTTTTGGGCACCCGCTCCAGGGCGCCGCTGTTGAGGTAGCTTTGCACCACCCGCGTGCGGAAATAGCCACTGCCGCCGTTCTCAAGAATGTAATGCAGCGCCACCGGCCCGAGGTTGAAACTGACGGCAGCCCGCGCCTTTTCTGGCAGGGCGGCATCGTGCTGAAGGCGGAAATCCTCCCCCCAGTCCACGTACACATAGGGATCGGGCCTCGCGGGGCGGCGGATCTGGATCAGCTTTTCCTCCAGCAACTGTTCCACCTGCACGCCGGGCCAGTAAGCAGGCCGGTACACCAGCGCAGCATCCAGCAAGCCCATTTCCACTTGCCGCAACAAATGCTCGCCATCGCGAATCTGCACCCGCACGGCATGGGAACTCAGGTGCTGGCGCAAGGCTTGGGTCCAGCTCAGGATCAGCGGGTTGCACAGGCTGACCTCGCCCGCGATATGCAGAACCTGGTCAAGCCCTTCGGGGCGCGGCAAATCGCGCCGTGCCGCCTCCCAGGTGTGCAGTAGCTGGTTGGCATACACCACAAACGCTTCGCCTTCGGGCGTTAATTTGGCCCCCGCGCGGTTGCGGATGAACAGCGTCACCCCCAGCAGGCTTTCGAGTTTTTGCACCCGCGCCGTGACGGCGGTCTGGGTGACATGCAGGTTCTGGGCAGCGCTGGCCAGGCTGCCGTAGCGAACAATCTCAAGGAAGGTGCGAGCCAGATCGAGGTCCATGGAGCGTGCCAACAAGCAAAGGGCCATCAGTGTAAGGGCTTTCCGTCGCAAATTCGAAAAATGGAGCGGATCTATTGGCCTGCATCAATGCTTATTTTTACGAATCGTCTAACGTTCCGGTCTTGGTTCCCAGTGACCAAGACCTCTGGCTGCCTAACACCCGGAGGCCCGCGCTAAGCAGTTCATACAAAGGACAACATAAGAAAATGGATGATTTGAACCGGCAGTACGACATTCAACCTTTAATGCAGGCGGACATGACCATCCTGCTCAATGGCCAGGCGGTCAGCGCCGCGCAAGGCGAGACTGTACTCAGTGTCTTGAACGCCGTCGGCGTTCGTCAGGTGTCGGCCAACGACCATGGACAGGCCAGCGGCGCCTATTGCGGCATGGGCGTGTGCTATTGCTGCCTGGTCAATATTGACGGGCGGCATAAACGCCGGGCCTGCCAGACCGTGGTGCGCCCCGGCATGAAAGTCGAAACCGGGCAAAACCGGGTCGCAGAACAGGAGAAAGCCCGATGAGCCTTAATCCTGTGATCGTCGGCGGTGGCCCGGCCGGCATGTCGGCTGCCATTGAACTGGCGCAGCACGGTGTGCAGAGCACCTTGCTGGAAGAAGCCTCGCGCCTGGGCGGTGTGGTCTATCGCGGGCCGCTGCGCGAAGGCGTGGAGCTCGACTATTTGGGCGAGCGTTACAAGCAAGCCCTGCACACGTTGCATGATGAATTCGCCGGGATTGCCCGGCATGTCGATGTGCGGCTCAACCATCGGGTGATTGGCGGTCAGGGCGTACAGCGCCTGCAACTGCTGGATGTTAACGAGCAGGTGCAGGAAATCGCCTTCCCGCAGCTACTGCTGTCGGCAGGCTGCCATGAGCGCAGCGTGCCTTTTCCGGGCTGGACCACCCCCGGCGTGATCATGCTCGGCGGTCTGCAACTGCAAATCAAAAGCGGTGTGGTCAAGCCCAAAGGCCCGGTGTTGATAGCCGGTACAGGGCCGCTGTTAATGTTGGTCGCCTGCCAATTGCACGCGGCGGGCGTGGAAGTGGCCGGCGTGTATGAAGCCTGTGAGTTCGGCCGCATCGCCAAAGAAAGCCTCGCGCTGCTCAATCAGCCGCAACTGTTCCTCGATGGCCTGAGCATGCTGGTGTACCTCAAGCGCCATGGCATTACCGTGCGGTATGGTTGGGGTGTGGTTGAGGCCATGGGCGACGGTGAGGTGCAAACGATCAAGGTGGCGCCCTACGACAGCCACTGGCAGGCAGACCTGAGTAAGGCTCAGACAGTGACAGCTCGCACCCTGGCGGTGGGCTACGGCTTCATTCCGCGTACCCAGCTCACCCAGCAAATGGGCCTCGAACACGCCTACAACGTGGACGGTTACCTGGCGGCCACCGCCAACAGCTGGCAGCAAAGCAGCCAGCCGGCGATTCACCTGGCTGGGGACGTCACCGGCCTGCGTGGCGGTGAAGCCGCCATGCTGACCGGACGTATCGCGGCCCTCTCGATCCTGATGCAGCGCGAGGTGCTCAGCGAACAGCAGGCCCTCGATCAGCGGCGGGCCTATCTGAGCAAGCTCAACACCATCGTGCGCTTTCGCGGCGGGATTGACCGTTACACCCAGCGCGGCACCCGTCAGATTGACTTGCCACAGGCCGACACGGTGGTGTGCCGTTGCGAGCACGTCACCCGCGCCGACATCGACCTGGCCCTGAGTCAGGGAGTGCAAGACATGGCCGGATTGAAAATGCGCACCCGGGTCAGCATGGGCGATTGCCAGGGGCGCATGTGCGTCGGCTATTGCAGCGACCGTCTGCGCGACGCCACCGGGCGCCAGGATGTGGGCTGGTTGCGCCCGCGCTTCCCGCTGGAACCCGTGCCATTTTCGGCCTTCACCAATGCCTGCAAGGATGCCTGACATGATCAAGACCTATGACGTAGTCATCGCCGGTGGCGGGGTGATCGGCGCCTCAATCGCCTATCACCTGTCGCGCCGCAAAGACCTGAAAATCGCCATGATCGACTGCAAGCGCCCCGGCAATGCCAGCCGCGCCTCGGCGGGCGGCCTGTGGGCCATCGGCGAGTCGGTGGGACTGGGCTGCGGGGTGATTTTTTTCCGCATGATGTCGGCCGAACGCAAGCGTGAAGCCCAGGGCTCGGCAGTGGTGGTGGACTCCAGCACGCCGCACATCCTGCCGGACTGCTTTTTCGACTTTGCCTTGCAGTCCAACGCGCTGTACCCCGGCCTGCATGAGGAGCTCAAAGAAAAACACGGCATGGACTTCAAGTTCGAGCGCACGGGGCTCAAGTACGTGATTTATGACGACGAAGACCGCCTCTACGCCGAGCACATCGTCGCCCATATTCCGCATTTGGCCCATGAAGTGCGCTGGCTCGACCAGGCCGCGCTGCGCGAGGCGGAGCCGAGTGTCAGCCACGATGCCCTGGGCGCACTGGAGTTTCTGTGCGACCACCAGGTCAGCCCGTTCCGCCTCACGGACGCCTACACCGAAGGCGCTCGCCAAAATGGCGTGGACCTGTATTTCAACACCAACGTCACCGGCGTGTTGCGCCAGGGTTCGAAAGTCATCGGCGTGCGCACCGACAATGAAGGGGTGTTCCACAGCAAAACCCTGATTAACGCGGCGGGTGCGTGGGCGGCCGAATTGAGCGTGATGGCCACTGACATGAGCATCCCGGTGGCCCCGGTCAAGGGCCAGATTGTGCTCACCGAGCGCATGCCCAAGTTGCTCAACGGCTGCCTGACCACCAGCGATTGCTACCTGGCGCAGAAGGACAACGGTGAAATCCTGATCGGCAGCACCACCGAAGACAAAGGCTTCGACGTCACCACCACCTTCCCGGAAATCAGCGGTCTGGTGCAGGGCGCCATGCGTTGCATACCGGAACTCAAGGACGTCAACCTCAAGCGCACCTGGGCAGGATTGCGCCCGGGCTCGCCGGATGAACTGCCGATTCTGGGGCCGATGGCGGGGGTGGAGGGGTATTTGAATGCCTGCGGTCACTTTCGCACGGGCATCCTGACGTCAGCCATCACCGGCGTCATGCTCGACGCCTTGGTGCGCAATGAGCCTTTGCCGCTGGACGTGACGCCGTTTCTGGCAGACCGTTTCGACCTGCAGCCGGTAAGGCTGTCTAACGTCATCGGCGCCTGACACACGCCTCAACGGTGGGTGCCAGCCAACGGGCGCCCACCGTCTTGACTGTCTGCCGCGCGTGTTAAAGCGCCTGCGTCTGGATGCGCTGGTAATGCATCTCGGACAGCACAAAGAACTCTTTGTCGATCAAAGCCCGAACGTCCACCAGCGACATGCCCCGGATTTGCGGCGCAAGCCGTATGCCGTAGTCTTCGATGCGCTTGATCGTGTCCGCACCGCGCCAAATCACCTGATACGCCAAGTAATAAATGGAATGCTCAGGTCGCAGTTGAATCCTGCGCCGGGTGAGTTGGTCCTTGAGCAAGGCCTCGTCGAACACATCCACCAACCCTTGGGTAACACGGTCGAGCAAGTGCTCAAGCCGCCACAATACGGCTTGTTTGTCCGTTTCCGAATACCCGTTCCAGCCCACAATTTCATGGTGAAAACGTTTGCATCCCCTGCACACAAGGTCACCAAAAACCGTTGAGCACAGCCCCACGCACGGGGTTTTGATTTTCTGGCTACACATAAGTATCAGTTTGAAAAAGTGAGGGCCTCACCGGGCCGATAGGCTCAGTCCCAGCTTAATGCGCCGCCCGTCTGGTACTCGATGACGCGGGTTTCGAAGAAGTTCTTTTCTTTCTTCAAATCCATGATTTCGCTCATCCACGGGAACGGGTTGGTGGTGCCGGGGTATTCTTCTTTCAAGCCGATCTGGGACAAGCGGCGGTTGGCGATGAACTTCAAATAGTCTTCCATCATGGCCGCATTCATGCCCAATACGCCGCGAGGCATGGTGTCGCGGGCATATTCGATTTCCAGTTGCGTGCCCTGCAAGATCATTTGCGCGGCTTCATCTTTAAGTTCGGCATCCCACAAGTGCGGGTTTTCGAGTTTGATCTGATTGATCACATCAATGCCGAATTTCAAGTGCATGGACTCGTCGCGCAAGATGTACTGAAACTGCTCCGCCACGCCATTCATTTTGTTGCGCCGCCCCATGGACAGGATCTGCGTGAACCCGCAATAGAAGAAAATACCTTCCAGCACGCAGTAGTAAGCGATCAGGTTCTTGAGCAACTCTTTGTCGTTCTCGACCGTACCGGTTTCAAACGTCGGATCGGAGATCGAACGCGTGTACTTCAAACCCCAGGTGGCCTTTTTCGCGACCGAGGGAATCTCGTGGTACATGTTGAAAATTTCGCCTTCGTCCATCCCCAGCGACTCAATGCAGTACTGGTAGGCGTGGGTGTGAATCGCCTCTTCAAAGGCCTGGCGCAGGATGTATTGCCGGCACTCGGGGTTGGTAATCAACCGATACACCGCCAGCACCAGGTTATTGGCCACCAGCGAGTCGGCCGTCGAAAAGAACCCCAGATTGCGCATCACGATGCGGCGCTCGTCATCGGTCAGCCCTTCAGGGCTTTTCCAGAGGGCGATGTCGGCGGTCATGTTGATTTCTTGCGGCATCCAGTGGTTCGCGCAACCGTCCAGGTACTTCTGCCAGGCCCAGTCGTATTTGAACGGCACCAGCTGATTGAGGTCAGCGCGGCAGTTGATCATGCGTTTTTCATCGACCGCTACCCGGGCAGAAGCGCCTTCCAGCTCCGCCAGGCCTTCTGCGATGTCCAGTTGGTTCAGCGCGGCCTTGGCGCGCAGCGTGGCGGGGGTATCGTCAGCTGTCGCCTGACGTGCTTTGGCCGCCTCCTGATCGCCGACGCGGTTGAGTGCATCCAGCGCAGGCGAGGCGGGTCGCACTGCTGATGTGCCAGAGGCTTCGTTGTCAGAACTGTCCCAATTCAACATAGGGGTTTCCTTTCGGGGGAGGCGGGTACGGCCACGAACAGGCTCGTGGAATAGAGTGAGTCAAACGCTAAAAACACATCATGTAGTGTGTCTTTGTGTTTCTTGGCACACCATATAGTCGATACCCCGAAGGGTCAACCCGAAATTCCCCGGCGGTTTGCACGATCCAACGGGTGAATCTGATAGCCTTTGGCGACTTTTCCTTAGTGCAGGCCTGACATGGACTATTTCGCAGCGCTGAGTGCTTTTGTTGAGGCGGCACAGGCCAATAATTTTTCCCGGGCAGCCGAAAAACTGTCGATCAAAGCCTCGACGGTCTCGCGTTACATCAAGGACCTTGAGCAGGATCTGGGCATTGCCTTGTTCAACCGTTCAACCCGTACCTTGCGCCTGACCGAAGGCGGAGAGACGTTCCTGCACCATGCGTTGCGCGTGCTCGACGCGCTGGATCACGCCAAACAGGCAACGTCTTCGCTTAATCAGCACCCGCGTGGCCTGTTGAAACTGAATCTGCCCCCGGCATTCGCCCGCCAGCACATCCTGCCGGTACTCGGTGAGTTCATGTCGCGCCATCCCGAAGTCCGGCTGGACCTCACGCTGGACGACCATCACGTGAACCTGATCAATGCAGGGGTTGATCTGGCCGTGCGCATCGGGGTCTTGCCCGATTCCACCCTCAAGGCACGCAAGCTGGCCAATGAACGTACGCTGGTGTGCGTCAGTGCGGCCTATGCCCGGCAACACGCGCCGCCGGCAACGCCCCAAGAGCTGAGTGGCGTGTTATTGAATGGCAATCTGCCGGATGAGGTGTTTTTCGTGCCCGCAGAAGGTTTTGCCCACGGGGTGCAGCGCCTGGCGGTGGCGGGGCCTTTGCGGATCAATGACCTGGAAGCGCAGTTGCGGGCGGTCGAACAAGGGTTGGGCGTGGCGTGCTTGCCCGACTGGCTGGTGGCCGGGCAACTGGCCTCGGGCGCGCTGGTTCAATGGTTTGCGCAGTGGCAGGTACAAGCGACGCACGTGCCTGCGTCGCTGTGGCTGGTGTACCCGCCCAAGCGCACTGTGTCTTCCAAAGTGCGCTGTTTCATCGACTTCATGGTCGAACGGGTGGGCAGTCCGGCCTATTGGCAGTCGTGAGTGTCAGCTGAAACGGATATCCAGCGCCCGCAGGTAGGTTTGCAAGCCTGCGTCCTGAATAGGAATCAGAAAGGCCTCATCGTCCGACTCGTTGAAGTGCGCATGCCAGTAACCGGGCGGCGTGACAAACGCCAGCCCCGGCGCCCAGTCGACCCGGGTCGGATTACGGATCTGCCCGTTCTCGTCGATGTCCGTGCCCACCAGGGTGTAACACCCGGCCGGGCAATCAATGATGAAATCCAGCGCAATGGATTGGTGGCGATGGGGTTTTTGCACTGAACCGGCGGGCAAAATCCCGTACATCGCCCACAACACATGGGTCACCGTGCGTGTCTGGGGAAAATGCCGATTGCCCAGCAAGATACTGATCCGGCTCCGGTCCTGCGCCCTTGGGTCATCCGCCGCCTCACGCAGCTTTGCGTTGGCTGTTTGGGCCGGGTACAGCGTGGCGCTGAAGTGCTGTTGGGTGGGCGTGACGCCCAGATAACGCAACAGCGGCTCATCGTGAACGTAATAAAAACGTGCATCTTCATGGGCACTCAGCTGCAGCTCTTCCAGCCCGGGCACGGCAATAAAGCAGCCTTTTTCCCATTCAAACGCCACATCGCCTTGCACCAACCCACCGCGTCCGGCGATGACATACAACACCTGGGACGTCGCCGTGGGGGCCAAGGTCAGGTGGTCACCGGCATTGAGCCGGATAAAGTTCGCCAGCAGCCCCGGCCCGGTTGCCGGCCCTTCGCAGCCCAGCGCCTCACTCAGGTCTAAAGGGACAAGACGGCTAGGGCCAGTGTCATACAGCGAGGATGGAAAGTTCTGGTAAGGAATACGCGAAATCAACCCGGCACTGATCGGATTCGCGGCCTTGCTGTATTCGAAATATTCAGCGTCATGCTCGGCATCCAGCAGATCGACGTGGTGCAGTGAGGCGTTCAGGCTATTCATGCAAACCCCTTCTTCTTGTGAGTGACATATCGGGTACAGGCGCAAGCCACTATACGAAGCGCGGGTCCGCCCATTAAGGCCTCAAACGGAACAGCAGTTGTGCAGGGAAGGGGTCATGCGGTTTGGCGCAGTGAAAAGTTAATTCGAAGACAAACCACTGCTCAGGTGAGTCAGGCGACTGTCCTGACTCAGGCTCGACCTAGTTATTAGGAGTTTCAGATGTAGAAGTCCAGATGTGACCTGACAGTTTATGAATTGGCCGTCGTGAGGTCAGTTAAATTCAGTTAATTATTGTGGTCTGCCAGATTTTTTGCCATCTTCAACTATCACTGTCTGCAAGCGATCACAGCACTCAATACCTTTTTTCTGGATCATTCCATTCATTATTGTAGTGTGTCGGCATAAGGTACGATCAATCGGCCTCCGCTTATAATCGCCCTGACACGCTCATATAATTTTCGCCTTATATCGAAGGTCTTGTTGTGACTGCACCGTGGATCATAAGTGTTAGCGCTTATTTATATATTGGGTTCTAAGCATGTATCGATAATATTAGGGGGGTGTTGTTGTCATTATTGATGTGACTGAACAATAAGTGTGTGGTGTGTGGGTTGTAGGGTGATTAATGGTTTTTCAATGTTCGTTTTAAATATGATTGGGTCTGGTTTTTCGATTTTCTAAAGTTATAGTCTGGTGAAGTATGGAATGGGTATTTTCTTGTGGCTTAACGCCTCTGTAGGCATTAAATATTCAACGTTGAGTGTTTAAGCCGTTATTTAAATCTCAGCACGGGTAACGGGCTGCGCGGTGAGTACGTGGAACTGATAGCGCATTGAACTCCGGCCTGCTTCTACCAGTCAGCACTCCAAGCCCACTCACAAACAGGTGCTGACACTCATGCAAATTTCTCTCGCGCAACAGGTGGCGCTGGTCACTGGCGGCAGTTCCGGGATTGGCGCGGCCAGTGCCCGGGCGCTGGCGGCGGCCGGTGCGGCGGTGGTGGTGCATTACAACGCGCAGGCGGAACCCGCGCAGGCGTTGGCGGCCGAGATCAAGGCGGCCGGGGGCAGGGCGATTGCTCTGGGCGGGGATGTGTCGAAAGAGGCGGACGTGGAGCGTTTGTTCGAGCAGACGCTGGAGACGTTCGGGTACCTGGACATTCTGCTGGCCAATTCGGGCATTCAGCAGGACGCCCCGGCAGTCGACATGACGCTGGAGCAATGGAACGCCGTCATCGGTGTCAACCTGACCGGGCAGTTTCTGTGCGCGCGGTCGGCGCTGCGGATCTTCAAGCGTCAGGGCATTCGCGAAGGGGTGTCGCGGGCGGCAGGCAAGATCATTCACATGAGTTCGGTGCACCAGGTGATTCCCTGGGCCGGGCATGTGAATTACGCAACCTCCAAAGGCGGGCTGGACATGCTCATGCGCAGTCTGGCGCAAGAAGTCAGCCATCACAAAATCCGCATCAATGGCATTGCGCCGGGGGCGATCCGTACGGCCATCAACCGTGATGTGACTGAAGGCGAAGCTGAACAGGCGCTCCTGAAGTTGATCCCCTATGGCCGCGTAGGCGAGGCCGAGGAGGTGGCCAACGCGGTGGTGTGGCTGGCCAGCGATATGTCCGATTACGTGGTGGGCAGCACGTTGTTTATTGATGGCGGCATGAGCCTTTATCCGGAGTTCCGTGGCAATGGTTAAACCCGATACCGACACCCAAAGTCACATCGAAGCCCACGGCATCATTGGCGACATGCGCACCGCCGCGCTGGTGAATGACAAGGGCAGTGTGGATTTTTTCTGCTGGCCGGAGTTCGACAGTCCGTCCCTCTTCTGCGCGTTGCTCGACAGCCCTGAGGCAGGCATCTTTCAGTTGGCGCCGGACATGCCCGACGCCCGGCGTGAACAGATCTACCTGCCGGACACCAATGTCCTGCTGACCCGCTGGCTGGACAACGAGGCGGTGGTGGAGGTCACCGACCTGTTGCCCGTCAGTGATTGTGCCGATGAGTTGCCCGTGCTGATGCGCCGGGTGCGGGTGGTCAGTGGCCGGGCGACTTTCACGTTGCGCTGCGCGGTGCGTCATGACTACGCCCGTGCAGACACCCACGCCCGAGTAGACGGCGCGGATGTGTGGTTTGAGGCCTCTGGCCAACCGGCGTTGCGCCTGGCAGCCAGCCAGCCGCTGAGCGTTGAGCAGCAGGCGGCGTGCAGTACGTTCGCGCTGGCGCAAGGGCAGACCGCCGAGTTTGTCCTGGGCGCGGCTCAAGATCCGCGTGTCCGTGTGGGCAGCAGCGATTTGGCGTTGCAGCACACGGTGCAGTTTTGGCGGCAGTGGATTGCACAATCGACCTACCGCGGGCGCTGGCGCGAGATGATTAACCGCTCGGCACTGGCGCTCAAACTCCTGACGTCTCGCAAAGAGGGGGCGATTATTGCCGCCGCTACGTTTGGCTTGCCTGAAACCCGCGGCGGCGAGCGCAATTGGGACTACCGCTACACCTGGATTCGCGACGCTTCCTTCACGGTGTATGCGTTTGTCCGACTCGGTTTTGTCGAAGAAGCCAACAATTTCATGCGCTGGTTGCGCGGTCGTGTCGGGGATGGCTGCGACCAGCCGCTCAAACTCAACATCATGTATGGCATCGACGGTCGTCGTGAGCTGCCAGAGCGGGAGCTGACTCACCTGGCCGGCCACGGTGGTGCCACGCCTGTACGCGTGGGCAATGGCGCGGTGGATCAAGTGCAATTGGACATCTATGGCGAGCTGCTGGACGCGGTGTATTTGACCAACAAGTACGGCGAGGCGATCAGCCATGAAGGCTGGCAGCACGTGACGCAACTTGTTGATGAGGTGTGTGAGGTCTGGGATCAGAAAGATGTAGGCATTTGGGAGATGCGCGGCGAGAAGCATCACTTTCTGCATTCGCGGCTGATGTGCTGGGTGGCGCTGGACCGGGCCATCCGCCTGGCGTCAAAACGCTCGTTGCCCGCCCCCTTTGAGCGTTGGAACGCTGCGCGTCAGGCCATTCATGCCGATATCTGGGACAACTTCTGGGACGCTGAACGCGGGCATTTTGTGCAATACAAAGGCGGCACGGCGCTGGACGGCTCCATGTTGCTGATGCCGCTGGTGCGTTTTGTCGGCGCCACCGACCCGCGCTGGCTGGCGACCTTGCAGGCGATCGAACGCACGCTGGTGCGCGATGGCATGGTGTACCGCTATCTGAATGAGGAGGAGGGCATGGACGGCCTTGAAGGCACCGAAGGGGCGTTTGCGGCCTGTTCATTCTGGTACGTGGAATGTCTGGCGCGAGCCGGACAGGTAGAAAAGGCGCATCTGGAGTTCGAACAGTTGCTGCGTTATGCCAACCCGCTGGGCTTGTATGCCGAAGAGTTCGATTGCCACGCCCGGCATCTGGGCAACACGCCCCAGGCGCTGACGCATCTGGCGTTGATCAGCGCCGCCAGCTTCCTGGACCGCAAGCTCGATCATCAGAAAACCCAGTGGCAACCCTGAACGCACAAGCCCCGACGCAGTTGCGCCGGGGCTTGTCGGGTGATGCCAGTGACGCTTAGAACGTGTACTTGGTGGTCAACATCAGGCTGCGCGGCTCACCGTAGTAGGTGGTGTTGAAGTTGCCCAGTCCGGTCAGGTACTTCTTGTCGAACACGTTGTTGGCGTTGAGGTTGAACGTCAGGTGTTCGTTGTACTCGTAACGGGTCATCAGGTTGACCAGCGCGTAGCTGTCTTGCTCGATGATGTCGTAGTCGCCTTTGGCATTGTTGTAGATCTTGCCGTAGAACGGGCTTTGCCAGTTCACGCCACCGCCGACGGTGACCTTATTCAACACGCCCGGCAGGCGGTAAGTGGTAAACAGTTTGGCCACGTTTTCAGGTTTGGTGGTTTCCAGCGGATAACCGTACACGCGCTCACCGTCGTCCGAGCGGGTCTGGGCGTAGGTGTAACCGGCGCTGATGTTCCAGTCCGGCATGATTTCACCGCTCAGCTCGAATTCCACACCCTTGGTGGTCGCACCGTCGAGGGATTCGAAAATGCCCTCGTTGGTATTGGGGTTGGTGCCGATCTGGATCGGCAGTTTCTTCTGCTCGGTGCGGAACGCCGCAATGCTGGCGTTCAGGCGACCGTCGAAATATTCGCTTTTGAGGCCGATTTCGTAGCTGTTGCCTTCCGTGGGCGCCAGGGTGGTGCCCGAAATGCTTCTGTCGGTGACCGGTTTGTAAATCGAGGTGTAGCTGGCGTACACCGAGTATGTGTCGTTGATGTCATACACGGCACCGGCGTAAGGCGTCACCCGGCCATGCTGTTTGGACGTGGTTTTGTTGTCCTCAAAGGTAGGCGGTGCCTGTACGTAGTACTTGTAGGTGCTGTTGTACTGGAAGTCGCTGACACGGCTGCCGAGGATCAACGACAGGTCGTCGGTCGGTTTAAAGCGTGCGGCGATGTAAGCGCTGTTCTGGTTTTGATTGGTCTCGTACTTGCCGTTTTTCGGGAAGTCCGGCTTCGGGTATTTGCCCCTCCAGTCGAAAATACTGCCCGGCACTTTTTGTAACAGGCTGCCGTCAAAGGTTGCTCCGGTTTGACGGGACTCTTGGGAGGTATAGCCTACGACCAACTCATGTTCGCGACCAAACAGGCTGAAGGGGCCGGTTGCGTTGAGATCGAATGTGTTCTGGACACGGTGGCCTTCCCATTTGCCCCAATAGAAGAACATGCCTTCGCCCGTGACCGGATCGGGCATGTCGCCACTGGCCGAGCCCAACTGTGTGTCGTGATCGTTGACCTGCTGGTTCAAGGTGCCTTTGATTTTCCAGTCATTGGCGAACCGGTGTTCCAGCGACGCGAACGTGGTACGCGCCTGCACATCGCGACGGCTCCAGTCGGTGGCCGGGTTGAACGAGCGGCTGAAATCGGTCTTGGTGTAGTTGGAGAAGTAGTACGGGTTGCCGGTCCAGGACGAGCCTCGCGGCTTGATGTCCTGGTAGTCCATGCCAAAGGTGAACAGCGTGTCGGGTGTGATGTCGGCTTCAAGAATGCCGTAGAACACCTGGTTCTTTTTTGAGTAATGGTCGAGGTAGGAATCGGCGTCCTGAAGCGCGGTGACGAAACGCCCGCGCACGCTGCCGTCTTCGTTCAGCGGCCCGGAAATATCGCCTTCAGTGCGGTAGTTGTCCCACGATCCCGCGCTGCCGGTAATCGAAGCCTTGAATTCACGGGTCGGTTTCTTACGGATCAGGTTGACGGTGGCTGAAGGCTCGCCTGAGCCCGACAACAGGCCGGTTGCGCCTTTGACGATGTCGACGCGGTCATACAAGGCCATATCGACTTTGGTGGCGCCCTCGTCGAAAACGCCGTCGTACATCGAGTTAACGCCGTCGTACTGGAAGTTGGTGATGGCGTAACCGCGGGCCGAATACTCCATGCGGTCGCTGTCATACGCCTGGGTCGAAATGCCCGGCGCGTTGCGTAGCACATCACCAATGCTCTGTGCGCCTTGGTCATCCATGTTCTGGCGGGTGACGACCGTCACGGTCTGTGGCGTTTCCCGAATCGAGAGCGGCAGTTTGGTCGAACTGCTGGTGGCGCCCGTTGTGTAGGAACCTGTGCCTTCGGTGGTCAGCGAATTACCCAGGCCCTGCCCGGAAATGGTCGTAGCCCCCAGCTCCAGCCCTTTGCCCTGTGGCGCGTTGAGGATGACGGTGTCGCCGTTGAGCTGGTAGGACATGCCGCTGCCTTGCAGCAGGGTTTCCAGGGCTTTGACCGGTTCCAGCGAACCGGACACGGAATGCGATTTGATCCCTTGAACCTGATCGGCGCTGTACAGGATCTGCAGGTTGGCCTGCTTGCCCAGTTCGTTCAGCGCGTTGGCCAGCGATTGTGCCGGGATGTTCAAGGCCACCGGGGCCGCTTGAGCAAGGGATGAACCCAGCAGCACCGAGGCTACCAACGCACTGGACAACAGCGTGCGGCGAACGGTCTGGCGCTGGGTAGCGATCGAAAGCGGGGTCCGTCTCAAGTTTGGTCGTTGCATTACGTGCCGAAGCTCCGAAGGAGGGGATTATTGTTTGTTAATGGGAATAGTTATTAGACGCAGCGCGATTGAGAAACCGGAAAGAAGTTCCTGAAAAAGCGAAGATTTATTTTTTCAGCACGGTCTCCCTGCAGGCATCAGCACGTTAACGCCTGCAGGGAAGGGGCTTCAGGCGGGTTCCAGCGCCGTGCTGACCTTGCCGCTGTCCATGCGCACCAATTGGTCGGCGACGTCGAAATAACGGTCGTCGTGGGAAATGACGATGATGGTCTTGCCCAATCGCTTCAGGTCCGGCAGCAGTTCGGTGTAGAAAATCCTGCGGAACGTCGGGTCCTGATCGGCCGCCCATTCATCAAACACCAGCACCGGGCGCTCTTCGAGCCAGGCGTTGACCAATGCCAGGCGCTTGCGCTGGCCGGTCGACAGGTCAGTGGTGCTGAACTGACCGTCGTTGATGCTGACCTTGTGGGAGATTTCGAGACGTTTGAGGTACTGCTCGGCATCCTGCGGGATGTGCATGTCGCCTTGCACCACGTCGTCGAACAGGTAGTAATCGGCAAAAATCGTCGTGAACAACTGCCGGTAATCGTCGCGGCTTTGGGCCGTCACGGCATGCCCGTTGAGGCGTATTTCGCCCTGTTGGGGGGCGTACAGGCCCAGCAACAGCTTGATCAGCGTGGTTTTGCCGCAGCCGTTTTCACCGACGATGAACACAATGTCGCCCTGATTGACCGTCAGGTTGACCGGCCCCAGACGAAACGGCGCGCTGCCGTCCACAGGCGGGAAGCTGTAGCCCACATCCACCAGCTCCAGGCGCTTGACGGTCTTGTCCTGGGCAGCGGGTTCACTGAGCAGCAGGTGCGGTTCAGGGGAGTTGAACTGCTCGGAGAGGTCTGCAATGCGGCGGAAGGCGATTTGCGCCCGGCTGATGATCGGCAGGGTGCTGATGAGGTGCTCCAGCGGGCCTTTCATGTACAGCAACACCAGTACAAAGCCGCTGATCACACCGGGGTTGGCACTGGGCCACACCGATTGCATGGCCAGCGCCAGGCCAATGACCACGAAGAACAGCATCGAGCCCAGGCTTTTGGCAATCACGAAGGTGTTGATCGAGCGCACCTGAATGTCGCAGATTTTTTGCGCCGTGCGCTGGATGCCCGCAACGAACATGCGCTGGCGACGCGGGCGGTGTATGCGCAGTTCCTTGGCGCCTTCGGCAATGGCGTTGTAGTGCTTTTGCAAATCGTCTTCGGCTTCGCGGGCTTCATTGAAGCCGTTCAGGCCGTAGCCGCGTGCGATGTACTGGATCACTGTGCCGATCACGATGGCCACCAGCATCATCAGGAACATCGGCCACGAGAGCATGGCCAGGTAGCCCATGCAGCCGAGCGTTACCGTCAGGGAAATCGCCAGTGGCGCAAAGGCAAAGGCGAAGTCGCTGATGGTGTCGACGTCATGGGTCAGGACGGGGATCAGGCGATGGCTGCGATAGCGCTCGATCTGCGCGATCGGCGCTGACAGGACCTTCTCCCCCAGCTCTTTGCGCAGCCGGGCGATGATGTGCTGGCCGACATAGTTGCTGCCGATGTCCGAACAAATGGTGCTGATCAGCGCCAGTACGCACAGCCCGGCAAACAGGGCGACCACCTGCTGGGTCAGGCCGCCCTCGGTGTGCAAGGCACTGTTGATGGTGGCCAGCAACACCGTGACGCTCAGGCCGCCGACCATGCCTAGCAGGACGGACAAGCTGACAATGAGCCGGAACGGCTTGAGCAGATGGAACAGTTCTCGAAGAACCCCGGGGTTGGGTCGGGGTGTGGCGGGCTGGCTCATAAACAAGAGTTCCTTGGATCAAGGTAAGGACAGTCTCTTGTGAACGAGTGATTGGGCCATGGATTTAGCGTGGGTCAGTGCCGAGCCGCGAGGCGGCGGTTGAGGGCAAAGGGATCGTCCAGTGCGCGTGCGTCGCTCGATCAGGCAAGCCCGGCACCTTGACGCTGCCCCGCACAGCTTGTCAGCGATGACGGGGCAGTGCCCACCCGGACGTTAAAGCTCGCGCTGTACCCGCATGCCCACCCAGTCTCCCCGTGTCTGCGGGTAGATGTCATTGCGGTTGCCGGAGCGGGAGAAGACCGGCGCCTCGCCCCAGTCGTTGCCGCGTATCTGGCGCAGTTCGCAGGTGCTGTCCGTCACCCAGGCGCTGCCGTCGGTGGGGGCGCCCACGTAGTCGTTGTGTTTGCAGTCTTCCAGCCACTCGTACACGTTGCCGTGCATGTCATACACCCCAAACGCATTGGGCGGGTAGCTGCCCACGGGAGAGGTGTAGCTGTAGCCATCCGTCGGGCCGTACGTGTTGGCATGTTTGGCGATGCTGTAGGCCTTGCCTTCATCCATAGGGAAGGGGAATGGGCCGGTGGAGCCTGCCCGGGCGGCATACTCGCGGGTGGCTTCGCTGACCATGCGGTAGGGTTTGCCCGTCTTTTTCGACAGCCAACTGACGTAGTGTTGGGCATCGTCGAAGTCCATGCACACCGCCGGTTGGCGTGGACCCTGCGGGTAGCGCGGCTTGCTGGCAACGCACTCGCGTCCCGGGCGGTCGTCGCCGTCAGCAATCTTGACCCCGGTGTCCTTGATGTAGGCGTCAAATTCGGCGGCCGTGATCTGAAAGCGGCTGATGGCCAGTGGCTTGCTGAACGTCACCTTGTGCAGCGGCCCCTCATCGGGTTCGCGGCCGACTTCATCGTCCGGGGTGCCCATCATGAAGCTGCCCGTGGGCAACACCACCATCTGCGGGCAGTCCTTGCAGTCCTTGAACACCGTCCCCGGCCTGGCCGGTTCGTCTGCGTGGGCAAGGGCGGGCAGGCTGCACAACAGGGCAGCCAGCGAGAAGCGATACAGCGGATTCAGCGGATTCAGCGTCAACATGGTCAGCAAGTTCACTTATTGAAGAGAGACAGGTTTGGCGGCTTTTTGCACGGTGTCCCACACGCGCAGGAAGTTGCCGCCCCACAATTTGGCGATGTCGGCTTCCGAATAGCCGCGTTGCAACAGCTCGGCCGTGACGTTGCGGGTTTCGCTGACATCCTTCCAGCCATCGAGTCCGCCGCCGTCGTTGAAGTCGGAACTGATGCCCACGTGGTCGATGCCGATTTTCTTCACCGCGTAATCAATCGCGTCGCCGTAATCCTTGAGCGTGGCTTTCGGTTCTTCTTCGACGATGGCGTACAGCCCGGCCGCGTACTCCCCGAAGCGCTGCTCGGGCCAGACGGTAATGATCGGGTCGCCCGGCATCAGGGCCATTTCCAGGTTGTGCAGCGGCGGCAAATCGAACTGGCTGCGCAGGGTGTTGAGTTTGGCCTGGCTGTCCTGGCCAAGCGGGCGCAGGTAGGTCGGGAAGCCGACGATTTGCACCACGCCCCCGCTGTCCTTGATGAGCTGCATTTCTTTGTCGCTGAGGTTGCGCGGGATGTCCACCAGCGCCCGCGGGGCCGAGTGCGAGGCCACCATCGGCGTGCGGCTGAGCTGGCTGACTTGCTCCAGTGCCTTGGTCGACATCTGTGACACATCAATAATCACACCCAGATCGTTCAGGCGTCGTACCGCTTGCTTGCCGGTTTCAGACAGACCGTCGAGGGCATCAGGCGTGTCGTTGAAAAAAGGCAGCGGGCGCGAGGAGTCGGCCCAGTCGTTATTGCCGACGTAGCTGAAACCGAACATGCGCATGCCGCGTGCGGCCCACATGTCCAGCTGATTGAGGTCGTTACCCAGTGGGTAGGCGTTGAGCATGCTGATGAAGATGGCGAATTTTCCTTCGCCGTGCAGGCGTCGCAAGTCATCCGGGGTGTAGGCGATGCCGACCTGATTGGGGAAGTCGCGGACCATGCCGGTGATGATCCGGTAGCGCGCCTGCTGCTCATTACGCGCGGCCTCGACGAAGCCGGCGGTCGGGCGGTGCGGCGCGTTGGGGCCGTTCCAGATTTCCGGCCAGCCGAACACGGTCAGTGCCGCGCCGGATAACCGGCCCTTGGCGGCCTTGGCCAGGTCAAACTGCCCCGGCCCGTCCTTGTCGGCTTCGTTGCCCGCCGTGCCGAACTCCAGTGGCACCGTGATGTGGCTGTCAAACGACAGGATGCGGTCCTGAAGCGCGTCGGCCTGCTTGATGATCTTCAGCGGGTAACCCGGATTGCCCCGGTAAAACGTGTCCCACACCAGCACGCCGCCACCGATGGCGGCGGCCAGGGCCAGAGGAAGACCGAACAGCAGGGCTTTTTTAGAACGTGATTGAGTCATTGCCATCTCAGTAGAAATCCGCCGTCAAGGGGCAGGCGCGCGGCCTTTGCTATCTGGAAAGAACGAGGGGCAGTGGCATTAATTTAGAGGCAGGGGCGTCCATCACGTTCCGATGCGTCAAACCACGTCGCTGTGGCTGAATTCCTCGGCCAGAAAATCAATCAGCGTACGCACTGAAGGCAGTAATCCCCGGCGCGAGGGGAATACCGCGTGCACGATCCCGCTTTTGGGCGCCCAGTCCGGCAGCACGTTGACCAATTGACCGCTGGCGATTTGATCGCGAACCACCACATTGGGCAGATGCACCACGCCCAGGCCTGCCACGGCGGCCTGACACAGGGCGGGCAGGTCATCGGTGATGAGTTTGGGTGTGTGAGGGATCAAGGCGGTGGCGCCGTCGGGACCAAACAGTTCCCAGGCGTAGTCGCGACGGGCCGAGCCCCAAAACAAACTCGGCAGGCCGCTCAGGTCGGCGGGGCCGGGCGGGTTGGAAAAACGCGGCAGCAGCGCCGGGCTGGCGACCAGGCTCTGGAGGCTGTTGCCCAACACTTTCATCACCAGCTCACTGTTCTGCAGCGGCGGAAAGCGCACGCGGATCGCAATGTCGAAACCCTCTTCGATCACGTCCACCCGGCGGTTGGTGCTTTCAACGTGCAGCTCCACCAATGGGTACTTGAGCATGTAGCGCGTGAGCATGGCGCTGACCCACGAGTTGAGCAGCGAGGTCGGACAGCTCAAACGCACAATGCCTTGGGGTTCGGAGCGATTTCGTTCAATGACTTCAGCTGCCGCTTCGGCCTCGATGCGCATGGCCAGACACCGCTGGTAATACTCTTGGCCAATTTCCGTCAGTGAACAGTGGCGGCTACTACGCTGTATCAGCCGTACCCCCAGTCGCTCTTCCAGCTGGGCAATGCGCCGGCTGAGTTTGGATTTGGGCATGTCCAGCGCCCGGCCGGCGGCGGCGAAACCGCGGTGTTCGACCACTTGGGTGAAGTAATAGAGCGTGTTGAGGTCTTCCACCATCGTTCTCCAAATAGAACGCTAAGGTTTAAAAACGCAGTCTAGTCGACAAAACGCATCGAATCTAAGCTGTTGCCATGAATTACAGGAGGTACACGATGAAACACATTCTTGGCATTTACACAGCGCCGCGTGGCCACTGGGTCGGTGATGGTTTCCCGGTACGCACGATGTTTTCTTACGACCAGATGGGTAAACACATCAGCCCATTCCTGTTGCTGGATTACGCAGGACCCGCCGAATTTACGCCGACTACTCAGCGTCGCGGCGTAGGGCAACACCCGCATCGCGGGTTCGAAACCGTCACCATCGTTTACAAGGGCGAAGTCGAACACCGCGATTCCACCGGTAACGGTGGGGTGATCGGCCCCGGTGATGTGCAATGGATGACGGCGGCGTCCGGGATCTTGCATGAAGAATTCCATTCCGAGGCATTCGCCCGCCGTGGCGGCACCCTGGAGATGGTCCAGTTGTGGGTCAACCTGCCCGCCAAAGACAAAATGGCCGCACCGGGTTATCAGGGCATTCTGGACCGGGACATCCCGGATGTAGCCCTCAAGGACAACGCCGGACGGCTGCGCCTGATTGCCGGTGAATTCGACGGTCACCGTGGCCCGGCGCACACCTTTACTGACATCCAGGTGTGGGATATCCGGTTGCAGGCGGGCAAGTCGGCTACGTTTGATCTGCACGAAGGCCACAACACCGCACTGGTGGTGCTCAAGGGCGCCGTGCAACTGAATGGCCAAGAGATGGCACGCGAAGGCCAGTTGGCCTTGTTCGATCGTGATGGCACTCAGGTGCATGTCGATGCCGATCAGGATGCGGTGTTCTTGATCCTTAGCGGCGAACCGATTGACGAGCCCATCGTCGGTCACGGCCCGTTTGTGATGAACAGCGAGGCCGAGATTGAGCAGGCGTTTGTGGATTTTCAGTCGGGCCGTTTTGGTCGTATGCCCGCCTGATCTGAGTGTTGCAACGCGTTAAACCGCACGTCCGGGCCATGAAGGGTCATGGCCCGTTTTTTTGAATTACCCATGAGAGGAACACCCTGTGACGACTTCTTACAAGCGTTTGGACAAGGACAATGCCGCCGTTTTGTTGGTGGATCATCAGGCGGGTTTGCTGTCGTTGGTTAGGGACATCGACCCTGACAAGTTCAAGAACAACGTGTTGGCACTGGCCGATCTGGCCGCGTATTTCAAGTTGCCGACCATTTTGACCACCAGTTTTGAAACAGGCCCCAATGGCCCGCTGGTGCCGGAGTTGAAAGCGCAGTTCCCCGACGCGCCGTACATCGCCCGGCCGGGGCAGATCAACGCTTGGGACAACGAAGATTTCGTCAAGGCCGTCAAGGCCACAGGCAAAAAGCAACTGATCATTGCGGGCGTGGTGACCGAGGTGTGCGTGGCCTTTCCGGCGCTCTCGGCGCTGGCTGAAGGGTACGAAGTGTTTGTGGTGACGGACGCGTCCGGTACGTTCAACGAAATCACTCGCCACTCGGCGTGGGATCGTATGTCGGCCTCCGGTGCGCAGTTGATGACCTGGTTCGGCCTGGCCTGTGAGCTGCACCGCGACTGGCGCAACGATGTGGAAGGGCTGGGGGCGCTGTTCTCCAACCATATCCCGGACTACCGCAACCTGATCACCAGTTACACCACCCTGACGGCTGGCAAGTAACCGGGAAGGAAGCTGACGCTCAACGCGTCAGCTTCGTTGCGCTTGTCTGTGTCATTCCCGCCAGATATCCCGCACCTAAGGCGCTAGCCGCCAAGCAGTCAGACCCGTTCGAAAATCACCGCGATGCCCTGTCCACCGCCGATGCACATGGTGGCCAATGCGTAGCGGCCCTGAATGCGGTGCAATTCATGAATGGCCTTGGTCGCAATGATCGCGCCGGTTGCGCCCACCGGATGGCCCAGCGCGATGCCTGAACCATTGGGGTTGACCTTGGCCGGGTCCATGTCCAGCGCTTGCATCACGGCGCAGGCTTGGGCTGCGAAGGCGATATTGGCTTCGATCACGTCCATGTCGTTGATGCTCAAACCAGCGCGTTTCAGGGCCAGTTTCGTCGCCGGAATCGGGCCCAGCCCCATCAGTTCGGGTTCCACCCCGGCATGGGCGTACGCCACCAGGCGCGCCATGGGCGCGAGGTTGCCCGAGGTCACGGCGCTGGCGCTGGCCAACACCAGGGCGGCGGCACCATCGTTCAGGCCCGAGGCGTTACCGGCCGTGACCGTGCCGTCTTTCTTGAAAGCCGGGCGCATGCTTGCCAATTGCTCAAGGGTGGTGGCGCGCGGGTGTTCATCGACACTGAACAGCGTGCTGCCTTTGCGTGTCGTGATCTCGACCGGGGCTATTTGCTGATCAAAAAAGTGGTGTTCGAGTGCATGAGCGGCGCGCTGCTGATCGGCGTAGGCCAGGGCATCCTGGGTTTCGCGGTTGATGCCGTTGCGTTCAGCGATGTTCTCGGCAGTGATGCCCATGTGCATGCCTTGAAACGGATCGTGCAGCACCCCGAGCATGTAATCCTGCATCAGCCCGTTGCCCATGCGCGCCCCCCAGCGTGCAGCAGGCAGCAGGTAGGGCCCGCGGCTCATGGATTCCACCCCGGCGCCGATGGCAAATTCGGCGTCACCGAGCATCACGGTGTGGGCTGCTGAAATCACGGCTTGCAGGCCCGAGCCGCAGAGGCGATTGACGTTGAAGGCCGGGGTCTCTTTGGGGATGCCTGCGCGGATCGCCGCGACCCGCGCCACGTAGGCGTCGTGGGGGTCAGTAGGGATGACATTGCCCATCACCACGTGGCCGATGCGTTCGGGATCAACCTGACTGCTGGACAGCGCGGCCGTCACGGCAACGGTGGCGAGGTCGCACAGGGGCACGTCTTTCAGCGCGCCGCCGAAGGTGCCAATGGCGGTGCGCCGAGCGCTGAGGATAAAGATGTCAGAGGTGTGCATGAGGCGTCCTTATTGTTCTTGTTGATCTGTGGGGCCGGATTATTTCACAGCGCCAACGGCTGCGGACTAGTCCGTTTGAGGGGGAATTCGATAAGTGGCAATGCCTATAGATGGACGTTGCCGCTTCGCCGTCTACGCTGTCGGTTTCGCGGAGCCTGGCGATCAGGCCTTGCTCTCCCATCCCGATGCAAAGGAAATGCATGCCATGTCTACCGTAGACCGAAATGCGCTGATCGGCGCCTGGAAACTGGTGAGTTTTGTGGAGCGCGATACCAACACCGGTGTTGAATCCCACCCCATGGGCACGACCCCGGAAGGGATCATCCTGTATACGCCTGACGGCTATATGTCGGCGCAATTCTGTCCGCCCGGCCGCAATGACCTGGCCAGCAATGACCCGTTTGATGCCAGTGAACATGAGTACAAAGAAGCGGGTAAAACGTACTTTGCCTACAGCGGCCCGTTTTATGTGGATGAAGCGCGCGGACTGCTGGAGCACGAAATGTTTGTCAGCTTCTTTCCCAACTGGCGTGGGCAACGTCAAGTGCGTACCTGCCGCATTGAAGGCGACATGTTGTACCTGGCGCCGGACGTGCCCGTGAACTTCAATGGCTCGATGAAGCTCGCCAACCTGGCCTGGAAACGGGTCAACCCCAACCTCTAGCCCCTACGGCGTCAGGCCTTCAGCAGGGTGCGAAACGCGTCGATCGGTACAGGGCGACTGTGCAAATAGCCCTGATAGATGTGGCATTCCAGGCTCTGTAAAAACTGCAACTGCTGTTGCCGTTCGACGCCTTCGGCCACCACCTTGAGCTGCAGGCTATGGGCCATTGCCACGATGGCGCGGATGATTTCCGCGTCATTCGGGTCGTTGATGGCATCGCGCACGAATGACTGGTCAATTTTCAGCGTGTCGACCGGCAAGCGCTTAAGGTGCGTCAGCGACGAGTAACCGGTGCCAAAATCGTCCATCGCAAAGCTCACGCCCATGGCCGTGAGCTGATGCATTTTAGCGATGGTGTCTTCCAGGTTCTGGATCACGATGCCTTCGGTGATTTCCAGTTTGAGCATGGAACTGGGCAGGTCATGGGTCAGCAGGCTGCGTTGAACGCGATCAACGAAGTTGCTCTGGCGAAACTGGCGCGGGCTGATGTTCACGCACAAGCTGAAATCTTTGGCCTGGATCAGGCCGTCATTGAGCAAGGCACCGAAATCGCGGCAGGCTTGATCCAGAATCCAGGTGCCGACTTCAAGGATTAACCCGCTGTCCTCAAGGATTTTGATGAACTCGCTTGGCGACTGCGGCCCCAGTTGCGGGTGTTGCCAGCGCACCAGCGCTTCGGCGCCCACGATGCGTTGGGTGCGTGCATCGACCTGCGGCTGATAGTGCAGACTGAATTCGTTGCGTGCCAAGGCGGTGCGCAAATCACTTTCGATGCGCATGCGCTCACTGGCGGCGGCCTGCATGTCGGGGTGAAACAGTTGCGTGGTGTTGCGCCCCGAATCTTTGGCCCGGTACAGGGCAATGTCGGCGCGCTTGAACAAGTCGGCCGGGTTGGCGCCGTGGTCGGGAATCAGCGCGATGCCGATACTGGGGGTGACTTGCAGGCGCTGGCCATCGAGAAACATCGGCTCGGCCAACAATTCGCGTAGCGTGTCGGCCGTGGCGCGCACGTGCCGGGTCACTTCCTCCAGCGAGCCGTGCAGGCCGCTGAGCAAGACCACAAACTCGTCGCCGCCCAGTCGCGCCACGGTGTCTTCGACCCGCACGCTGGCTTCAAGCCGGGCGGTGATGATTTTCAGCACCGCATCGCCCACCGGATGCCCGAGCGAGTCGTTGATGTGCTTGAAGTGATCCAGGTCGAGGAACAGCAGGGCCCCGCGCATGTCATGCCGCGACAGCAGGGCGCTTTGCTGGGTCAGGCGATCCATCAGCAAGGCCCGATTGGGCAGGTTGGTGAGCGGGTCGTGATAGGCCAGATGACGCACCTGCGCCTGCGCGGCTTTCAATTGACTGATGTCACGGGCGATCAGCAGCAGGCAAGCGGTGTCGTTGAGGGTGATGCGTTCGATGGAGATCTCCACGTTAAGCAGATCGCCACGGCGTGAGCGCCCGAGGATTTCACGGTTGCTGATACGGCCTTTTTCTTCCAGTTCGTCCAGCAGCGCCTGACGCAGCGAGCTGTCACCCCAGATCCCCAGTTCGTAAGGGCTGCGGCCCATGACTTCGGCGCTGGTATAACCGGTCAGCCGGGTAAAGCCGTCGTTGACCTCCAGGTAACAGCCGGTGGCGTAGTCGCTGATGGTGATGGCGTCGGGGCTTGAGTGAAACGCCTTGGCGAATTTCTCTTCGCTGGCTTTAAGCACGGCTTCGGCCCGCTGTTGCTGGGTGATGTCGCGCAAGGTGGCGACCATGCAGGCGTGCCCATCCAGTTCGATGGAACGGCTGGACACCACACACGTCAGGGGGTCGGTATTTTTGTGCAATAACGAGACGGTCAGGTTGTGCTGCGCCGGGCCCTGAATGGCAGCCAGCAAGGGTCGTAAATGTGTGGCCTGGTGGTCGGGGTCTGCGCGCAGATCGTTCATGTCCCAGCCAAAGGTCTGACTGAAACTGGCATTGATCTCCATCACCTCACCGCTGACGGCCTGCAGCACGCAAATGGGGTCGGGGCTGGTCTGAAACACGCTGGCAAACTTTTCTTCGGAAGCGATCAGGCGTTGCTCGCGCTCCACTTGTTCGGTGATGTCGAGCAGGGTGCCCGCCATGCGCAGTGGCTGACCATCGTCGTCACGGTACAGGCGGGCGCGGCTTTCCAGGTAACGCGAGGCACCGTTTTCGAGCTGAACCCGGTAGGTCAGTTGGTAATTACCGGCCGGGCCTTCGCGCAAGGAGCGGTAGGCGTTGCGCATGTTGTAGCGTTCCTCGATGGGCACCCCTTCAAAAAACGCCTCGAACGATTCGTTGAACGCCACAGCCTCCAGACCGTGTAACTGGGCGGCGCGCGCCGAGCCGTAGAGCTGGCCGCTGGGAATGTGCCAGTCCCAGGTGCCCATCTGCGCTGAATCGAGGGCCAGGTCCAGTCGCTCCTGGCTGTCCTTGAGCGCTTGCTCGGCCTTGATGCGTTCGCTGGTGTCGAGAAACGTGCTGACCAGGTATTCCTCACCCTCCAGTTCGACTTTTTGGGCGCTGAGGATCCCGCCATGCAACTGGCCGTTACGGCCGCGCAATTGCACTTCCATGTCCACCGGTGCCTGTTCGCGGCGGATCGCCTGGATGAAAGCGTTGCGTTGCTGCGGGTCGGGCCACAGCCCCAACTCCAGCGTGGTCCGGCCAATGGCGTGCTGAACCGGCCAGCCGAGCAGGCTTTCAAAGCAATGGTTGGCTTCGCTGATCAGCCCGTCTTCAAGGCGCACCAACAGCACCATGTTCGGTGACAGGTGAAACAGGGTGGCAAAGCGTTCTTCCGAGTTGTTCAGGGCTTGCTGGCGCTGGCGTTGTTGGGTGACTTCTTGCAGGACGCCCATCATGCGGGGCTTGCCATCGGCGGTGGGCACCCGGCTGCCCCGGATCTCCAGCCAGTGCAGGGTGCCGTCTGGCCAGCGAATGCGGTGGTGAGTGCTGCGCTCCTGGGGGGCATTTTTGATCACCGCATCAAAGGCCTGCTGAGCCTTGGGCCAATCATCGAACGGCAAGGCCGATAACTGATTGAGGTTGCCCGGCAAGGTCTGGGTTGCCGGCAGGCCGAACAAGGCGTGGGAGCCCTCGGACCAACTGATGTCGCCGCTTTCCATGTCCCAGCACCATGCACCCAATTGCGCCGCTTTGAGCGCAGCGAGCAATTGCGGGGTCTGACGCCAGTTTTGTTCCAGCGTTACCGGATCGGTAGAGGGCAAACCGCTAGTAAGGTGCACAGGGTCAGCGGGTGTTGGCATTGGCTGCGGTCCTTGAACGGAAAAAGCGTCAGTACGGTCATGCGTCAGGCGCAGTGTGCCGCGTATCGACCTGGCCATCCAGCAGTGTCATGAAAGCGTGTGCGGCATTCGATAAAGTGCGTTCGGTATGCAAGATATAGCCTAGCTGGCGCGTCAGTTGTATGCCCGGCAAGCGGATCGATGCCACTTGCTCGTCGAGCATGGTGCGCGGCAGCACGCTCCAGGCCAGACCGATGGACACCATCATTTTGATGGTTTCCAGGTAGTTGGTGCTCATGGCGATATTGGGGGTCAACCCTTGTGCCTCGAACAGCCGCTGCACAATGTGGTGGGTAAAGGTGTTACCACCCGGAAACACCGCCGGGTGGTGTGCGATGTCTGCCAGGCTGATTGGCCCTTTGTGGGTCAGCGAGTGCTCAGGCGCGACGACAAAATCCAGCGGGTCATCCCACACCGGCACGGCGCGAATCAGTGAATGCGGTTCGGGCGCCAAGGTAATGACCGCCAGTTCGGCACGGCCATGGAGGATTTCTTCGTAGGCCACTTCTGAATCGAGGAACTGAATATCCAGCGCGACCTTGGGGTAAGTGCGGGTGAATTCACGCAGCAGGGGCGGCAAGCGGTGCAAGCCAATATGGTGGCTGGTAGCCAGTGTCAGGCGGCCGCTGACTTCTCCGTTGAGGTTGTTGAGCGCCCGGCGGGTGTCGTCGAGCACGTTGAGTATTTGATAGGCGCGGGGCAGCAGCGCACGGCCGGCCTCGGTCAGGCTGACTTCGCGGCCGAGTCGGTCGAACAGCCTGAGCTTGAGTTGTTGCTCAATGCTGGCGATGCGTTTGCTGATCGCCGGCTGGGTCAGGAACAACCGTTCGGCGGCACCCGAAAAGCTGCCGGTTTCTGCAATCGCAATGAAGGCATTGAGATTTGCGAGGTCCATGTTTCGAATTCCCTTTGGTTATCCAAACTATAAAAATTATGAATTTGAGTTATTGACTTTAACGCCATAGGATCGACCTCACAAGCCAAGTGGTTATTGGCGCAGAAAGTAGCTGATGAGGAACCGTGTGATGGCCGGCAAAACGCTTTACGACAAGCTCTGGGATTCGCATTTGGTCAAGCAGCGCGACGATGGCTCGGCGCTGATCTATATCGACCGTCACATCATTCATGAAGTGACCTCGCCGCAAGCGTTCGAAGGCTTGCGTCTGGCAGGGCGCAAGCCTTGGCGCATCGATGCCAATATCGCGACCCCGGACCATAACGTACCGACCACGCCGGAGCGCAAAGGCGGGATTGAAGCGATTGCCGATCAGGTTTCCCGTTTGCAAGTGCAAACCCTGGACGACAACTGCGACGAGTACGGCATCACCGAATTCAAAATGAACGACGTGCGTCAGGGCATCGTTCACGTGATCGGCCCTGAGCAGGGCGCCACATTGCCGGGCATGACCCTGGTCTGCGGCGACTCGCACACCTCGACCCATGGCGCGTTCGGCGCCTTGGCCCACGGTATTGGCACGTCTGAGGTCGAACACGTACTGGCCACCCAATGCCTTGTCGCTAAAAAAATGAAGAACATGTTGGTGCGCGTAGAAGGCCAACTGCCATTTGGGGTGACAGCCAAGGACATCGTGCTCGCGGTCATCGGCAAAATCGGCACGGCCGGTGGCAATGGTCACGCCATTGAGTTCGCCGGAAGCGCGATTCGCGACTTGTCCGTTGAAGGCCGCATGACCATTTGCAACATGGCCATTGAGGCGGGCGCGCGCGTCGGTCTGGTGGCAGCCGATGAGAAGACAGTCGATTACGTCAAGGGCCGCCCGTTCGCCCCCAAAGGCGCGGAGTGGGACCAGGCGGTTGAGGCCTGGAAATCACTGGTGTCGGATGCCGACGCAGTCTTCGACACGGTGGTCGAACTGGATGCGACCCTGATCAAGCCGCAGGTCAGCTGGGGCACTTCGCCGGAAATGGTGTTGGCCGTGGATCAGAATGTGCCCGATCCGGCGCAGGAAGCCGATCTGGTCAAGCGCGGTTCGATTGAGCGTGCGTTGAAGTACATGGGGTTAAGCGCCAATCAGGCGATCACGGATATCCAGCTGGATCGTGTGTTCATCGGATCGTGCACCAACTCGCGCATTGAAGACTTGCGCGCGGCGGCCGTGATCGCCAAAGGCCGCAAGGTGGCCTCGACCATCAAGCAGGCGATTGTGGTGCCGGGCTCGGGGTTGGTGAAGGCTCAGGCAGAAGCTGAAGGGCTGGACAGGATTTTCCTTGAAGCGGGTTTCGAATGGCGTGAGCCGGGGTGCTCGATGTGTCTGGCGATGAACCCTGACCGCCTTGAGTCGGGCGAGCACTGCGCTTCGACCTCCAACCGTAACTTTGAAGGGCGTCAGGGCGCCGGAGGCCGCACCCACTTGGTGAGCCCGGCAATGGCCGCTGCCGCGGCGGTAAACGGTCGTTTCATCGACGTCCGCGAATTGATTTAAGGAGCGCAGCATGAAAGCTTTTACCCAGCACACCGGTCTTGTTGCGCCTTTGGACCGTGCCAATGTGGACACGGACCAGATCATTCCCAAGCAGTTTTTGAAATCCATCAAGCGCACCGGGTTCGGCCCCAACTTGTTTGATGAGTGGCGCTACCTGGACGTGGGCCAGCCTTATCAAGACAACTCCAAACGGCCATTGAACAAAGATTTCGTGCTCAATGCCGAGCGTTACCAGGGCGCCAGCGTGTTGCTGGCGCGTGAAAACTTCGGCTGCGGTTCAAGCCGTGAACACGCACCGTGGGCGCTGGAAGAATATGGCTTTCGCAGCATCATCGCGCCGAGTTATGCCGATATCTTCTTCAATAACAGCTTCAAGAACGGTTTGTTGCCGATCATCCTGAGCGACGCCGAGATTGACGAACTGTTTGCTCAGGTTGAAGCCACACCGGGTTATCAGCTCAAGATCGACCTTGAGGCGCAGACGGTCACCCGCCCGGACGGCAAAGTGCTGAGCTTTGAAATCGATGCGTTTCGCAAGCACTGCCTGCTTAACGGTCTGGATGACATCGGTTTGACCTTGCAGGATGGCGATGCCATCGCTGCGTTTGAGAGCAAGCATCGCGCCAGTCAGCCCTGGTTGTTTCGCGACTGATTGCAAGCCCATGACCTGAAGGACACTCCAATGACCCGCACCGCTCAGCACAGTCAAGTCGTACAGAAACAGTTCGGTGAGCAGGCGTCGGCCTACCTGAACAGCACTGTTCATGCCCTGGGCGCCGAGTTTGCGCTGCTCCAGGCGGAGTTGGCCGGCAAGTCGGCGGCGCGGGTGCTGGACCTCGGCTGCGGGGCCGGGCACGTCAGTTTTCACGTGGCGTCGCTGGTCAAGGAGGTGGTCGCTTACGACCTTTCGCAGCAGATGCTGGATGTGGTGAGTCGCGCGGCCCTTGAGCGCGAGTTGCCGAATATCCGCACCGTACGCGGCGCCGCAGAGCGCTTGCCCTTTGCTGACGGCGAGTTCGATTACGTGCTGAGCCGTTATTCGGCCCATCACTGGAGCGATCTCGGTCAGGCCTTGCGCGAAGTACGGCGGGTACTCAAGCCCGGCGGTGTCGCTGCATTCATTGACGTGATGTCGCCGGGCAGCCCTTTGTTTGACACGTATTTGCAAACGGTTGAAGTGTTGCGCGACACCAGCCATGTGCGCGATTACGCGGCGGGTGAGTGGCTTGAGCAGGTCAGCCAGGCGGGGTTGCACACGCGCAGTACGCAGCGCCAGCGTTTGCGATTAGAGTTCGGCTCCTGGATTGCCCGTATGCGCACGCCCGACACCCTGAGCCACGCCATCCTCGCCTTGCAACAGTCCATGGGCGCCGAAGTGCGTGAGTATTTCGAGATTGACGCCGATGGCTCGTTCAGTACCGATGTGCTGGTGCTGTGGTGCGAAAAGTAAGCACGTCACACGATTAAAATTTTCGGATGCGCCTGCGGGGGCATCGATAGACAAAAAAAAGAGGAACCCATGAGCAAGCAGATTCTGATTCTTCCAGGTGACGGCATTGGTCCAGAAATCATGGCTCAGGCGGTCAAGGTGCTGGAGCTGGCCAACGACAAGTTTCAACTCGACTTCGCGTTGACCCATGACGTGATCGGCGGCGCCGCCATTGACCAGCATGGTGTGCCGCTGGCCGATGAGACCCTGGCCCGTGCCCGTGCGGCGGACGCGGTACTGTTGGGCGCGGTGGGCGGCCCTAAATGGGACACCCTCGAACGTGACATCCGTCCTGAACGGGGCCTGCTGAAAATTCGTGCGCAATTGGGGCTGTTCGGCAACTTGCGTCCTGCGATCCTTTACCCGCAACTGGCGGACGCATCGAGCCTCAAACCGGAAATCGTCGCGGGCCTGGACATCCTGATCGTTCGCGAATTGACCGGCGGCATTTACTTCGGTGCGCCACGCGGAACCCGCGAGCTGGACAATGGCGAGCGTCAGGCCTACGACACACTGCCCTACAGCGAAAGCGAAATTCGCCGCATTGCGCGGGTCGGTTTCGACATGGCCCGAGTGCGCGGCAAGAAGTTGTGCTCAGTCGACAAGGCCAACGTATTGGCGTCCAGCCAGTTGTGGCGTGAAGTTGTCGAGCAAGTGGCCAAGGAGTACCCGGACGTCGAATTGAGCCACATGTACGTCGACAATGCCGCGATGCAACTGGTTCGCGCGCCCAAGCAGTTCGACGTGATCGTCACCGACAACCTGTTCGGCGACATCCTCTCCGACGAGGCATCGATGCTCACCGGCTCCATCGGCATGCTGCCGTCGGCCTCTCTGGATGCCAATAACAAGGGCATGTACGAGCCGTGCCACGGTTCTGCGCCGGACATCGCGGGGCAGGGCATTGCCAACCCGCTGGCCACGATTTTGTCGGTCTCCATGATGCTGCGTTACAGCTTCAATCAGCAGGCAGCCGCCGATGCCATCGAGCAGGCGGTCAGCCTGGTTCTGGATCAGGGTTTGCGTACGGGTGACATCTGGTCGGCGGGGTGTACCAAGGTCGGTACACAGGAAATGGGCGATGCAGTAGTCGCCGCGCTGCAGAATCTGTAATCTCTCGGGCCCGTTACTTCCTGTTGGTGGAAGTAACGACCCCACTTTTTGTTAAAGGTGTAGTTGCGATGAAACGTGTAGGTCTGGTCGGTTGGCGCGGTATGGTCGGTTCCGTGCTCATGCAGCGGATGCTGGAAGAGCAGGATTTCGATCTTATTGAGCCGGTGTTTTTCACCACCTCCAATGTCGGTGGACAAGGTCCGTCCGTGGGCAAGGATATTGCTCCGCTCAAGGATGCCTACAACATTGAAGAGTTGAAAACCCTCGATGTGATCCTGACCTGCCAGGGCGGCGACTACACCACTGAGGTGTTTGCGAAGCTGCGTGAGGCAGGCTGGCAAGGTTATTGGATCGATGCTGCATCGAGCCTGCGCATGCAGGATGACGCGGTCATTATTCTGGACCCGGTCAACCGCAAGGTGATTGACCAGCAGCTGGATGCCGGCACCAAGAACTACGTGGGCGGCAACTGCACCGTGAGTTTGATGCTGATGGGCCTGGGCGGTCTGTTCGAGGCCGGTCTGGTGGAATGGATGAGCGCCATGACCTATCAGGCGGCTTCCGGTGCCGGCGCGCAGAACATGCGCGAGCTGATCAAGCAAATGGGCGCAACCCACGCCGCAGTCGCCGATGAACTGGCCAACCCGGCCAGCGCCATTCTCGACATCGACCGCAAAGTGGCGCAGGCCATGCGCAGCGATGCGTACCCGACCGAGCACTTCGGTGTGCCGCTGGCAGGCAGCCTGATCCCGTGGATCGACAAAGAACTGCCTAACGGCCAGAGTCGTGAAGAGTGGAAGGCGCAGGCCGAAACCAACAAGATTCTGGGTCGCTTCAAAAACCCGATTCCGGTTGACGGCATTTGCGTGCGCATCGGCGCCATGCGTTGCCATAGCCAGGCGTTGACCATCAAGTTGAACAAAGATGTGCCGATTGCCGACATCGAAGGGCTGATCAGCCAGCACAACCCTTGGGTCAAGCTGGTGCCCAATCAGCGTGAAATCAGCATGCAGGAGCTGAGCCCGACCAA
Organism: Pseudomonas sp. BS-2016; assembly: GCF_001806145.1. NCBI lineage: Bacteria > Pseudomonadati > Pseudomonadota > Gammaproteobacteria > Pseudomonadales > Pseudomonadaceae > Pseudomonas > Pseudomonas sp. BS-2016. Next base: position 158,668 of record NZ_MLCT01000036.1, on the reverse strand, counting down.
AGTCACCGGCACCCTGAACGTGCCGGTCGGCCGTCTGCGCAAGCTGAACATGGGGTCGCAGTTCCTCGGCGCCTTCACGGTCGGTGACCAGCTGTTGTGGGGCGCGGCCGAACCGCTGCGCCGCATGCTGCGGATTTTGCTGGAGCGTTAATCCGCGCCGGTGATTTCAGACCCGCCCCTCGCAAGAGGCGCGGGTTTTTTTGTGCGCCGACGATGCACACCCTTTACAGCGCGCTGTGCGTTGCCTGGCGGGGTGGCGCCCGGTACAGTGCCGCTCCCACTGTTTCGCCTGAGGTAGATCCATGAGCCAGTCCTTTGATATCGCCGTCGTTGGCGCCACCGGCACTGTCGGCGAAACCATTGTGCACATTCTTGAAGAACGTGATTTTCCCGTCGGTGAGCTGCATTTGCTGGCCAGTCTGGAGTCCGCCGGAAGTTCGGTGCCTTACCGGGGCAAGAACGTGCGGGTGCGTGAAGTCGACGCATTTGATTTCACTCAGGTACGCATGGTGTTTTTTGCGGCAGGGCCTGCGGTCACGTTGAGTTTTGCCGACAAAGCCCGTGCAGCGGGGTGTGCCGTCATCGACCTGTCTGGAGCCTTGGCGCAGGCTCAGGCGCCTCAGGTCGTGCCGGAGGCCAATGCGCAGAAGCTGCAAGGTTTACCCAAACCCGTACAAGTCAGTAGCCCAAGCCCTTCGGCGACAGCGCTGGCGGTGGTGCTGGCCCCTTTGCGTGGGCTGCTGGACATTCAGCGGGTGAATGTCACCGCGTGCCTGGCGGTCTCGGCACAAGGGCGTGAAGCGGTGTCGGAGCTGGCGCGTCAGACGGCAGAGCTGCTTAATTTGCGCCCTTTGGAGTCGACGTTCTTTGACCGGCAAATGGCGTTCAATTTGCTGGCGCAGGTTGGCAAGCCAGATGCCCAGGGCCATGTGCCGCTGGAGAAGCGTCTGGTCAGCGAGCTGCGCGACGTGCTGGGCATGCCTGGTCTTAAGGTGTCGGTAACCTGCGTGCAGGCGCCGGTGTTTTTTGGCGACAGCTTCAGCGTCTCGGTGCAATTGGCAGGCCCGGTGGATCTGGACGCGGTTAATGCATTGCTCGAAGCAGCCGATAGCATCGAACTGGTCGAGGCGGGCGACTATCCTACAGCTGTGGGGGATGCGGTCGGTCAGGACGTTGTGTATGTAGGTCGTGTTCGTCACGGAGTTGACGATACTTCTGAACTTAATTTGTGGTTGACGTCAGATAACGTACGAAAAGGCGCCGCCTTGAACGCCGTGCAGGTGGCCGAGTTGTTGATAAAAGACCAACTGTAAAAGATACTTGGCGTCAATTTGCAAAATGATTCTAGCCAGACGGCCAATCGTTGCAGTTCAGTTGCTGTCAGGGCTCGCAAGGCGTAATAGGAGAACCGACCCGGTGGTGGTGTAATCCGGGCGGGGTCTTCAGGCAGCAGCTATACAGATCCCGTGGGACGGGGTCTGTACCAATAAGGAAGAGGCTATGGTTCAAGTTCGCAAATTAGTGTTAGCAATCGCCGCCGCTTCGGCGCTGTCATCCGGCATGGCACAGGCGCTTGGGCTCGGGGAGCTGACGCTGAAGTCGACGCAGAACCAGCCGCTGCTGGCTGAAATCGAATTGCTGGATGTCAAGGACTTGACCGCTGCCGAAGTGGTCCCCAGCCTGGCACCGGCTGAAGAGTTCTCCAAGGCAGGCGTTCAGCGCCCTGCGTTTCTGGATGACCTGCGCTTTACCCCGGTGATCAACCCGGAGGGCAAAAGCGTGTTGCGTGTGACCTCCAGTCAGCCGCTGTCAGAACCTTTCGTCAAATTTCTGGTGCAGGTCATGTGGCCCAATGGCCGCTTGCTGCGCGATTACAGCGTGTTGCTTGACCCGGCCAAATTTTCGCCGCAAACGGCTGCCGCTGCTGCAGCCACCCCGGCGGCTGCACCTGCGGGCAGCCCGGCGCAATACACCACCAGTGCCCGTGACACCCTTTGGGAAATTGCCGCGAAGGCGCGCAATGGCGGATCCGTCCAGCAAACCATGCTGGCGATTCAGGCGCTCAATCCCGATGCGTTTATCAATGGCAACATCAACCGCCTGAAAACCGGTCAGGTGCTGCGCTTGCCGGATGCGTCGCAAAGCACCCAATTACCGCACGCCAAGGCCTTGGCTGAAGTGGCCTCGCAGAACGCCGACTGGCGCAGCGGGCGTCGCACTGTGCCGTTGGCCCAGCAGTTGGATGCAACCGGGCGTAAAACCCCGGCGCTGGCAACGCCCAAAGAGGCGGTGGGCGACAATTTGAGCCTGGTCTCAGGGCAGGCGGCCAAGGGGGCTGGCAAAGGCGCGGCAGGTGATGTCAAACATTTAAGCGACAAGCTGGCGATGACCCAGGAAGGCCTGGATGCCAGCCGTCGAGAGAATGCCGAGCTGAAAAGCCGGATGCAGGATCTGCAAAGCCAGCTCGACAAGTTGCAACGTTTGATTGAGTTGAAAAACGATCAGTTGGCCAAGCTGCAGGCAGAGCCTGTGCCAACCGATCCTGCTGCGGCGATTCCGGCGCAATTGGCGGCGCAGGCAGCCGATGCCCCCGAAGCTGACATTCCGCCAGCCACTGAAGGAACACCGGCCACCGCCGTCCCTCCGGCGCCGGTGGATGACGCACAAGACCAGGAACGCAGTATTCAGGACCTGCTGGCCAGTCCGTTGCTGCTGGGTCTGGTCGGTGGCGGGGCCGTGTTGCTGTTGTTACTGCTGATGTTGCTGCTGGCGCGTCGCCGTAAAGCGCAACAGGCCGCCGAAAAACACCTGCGCATGGCGCGTGCGCTTGAAGAAGAGTCGGATTTCGCGGCTGATCTGGATATGCCGGAAAGCAGCTTTGAAGGCCTTGAAGTTCCGCCTCCAAGCGTCAAGCTCGCACCTGCACCTGCACCTGCACCTGCACCTGCACCTGCACCTGCACCTGCACCAGTTGTTGAGTCTGTGGCTCCCGCGGTTGCGGCAGCCACTGTCGCCGCGGCGGCAGTCGTGGCAGCGGCCACACAGTCCAAACCCGACAGCGATGTGCTGGACGAAGCCGAGCACCTGATTACCCGCCGCCAATTCAATGAGGCGCAAGAGCTGCTCACTTCAGCCATTGAGCAGGCGCCGCAACGCAGTGATTTGCGTCTGAAGCTGATGCAGGTCTATGGCGAACTGGGCGAGCGTGACGCGTTTATTGCCCAGGAGCGCCAGTTGGTTGCCAATGGCAAAAATCACGCTGAAGTCGAGCAGCTCAAGGCGCGCTATCCGGCCATGGCAGCTGCCGCCGCTGCCGGTATTGCTTCGGCGGCCCTGGCTGCCGAGCTGGATGCCCAGTTCGTCAAAGACATGCTTCAGGAAGAGCCGAATGCAGAGGCGCCCGTTTCCGCCGAGCCGGTGAGCGAGGCATTCGATGAAGATTTCGATCTGAGTCTGGATGATCTGGAGGCTGCATCCCCAGCGGTGGTTGCTCCGACTGTGGAACCTCAGGCTCCGGCACCTGCCGATGATGAGTTGAGCTTTGAGGCCGTGCTCGCCCAGCAGGCTGAAGCCCAGGCCGCCCATGATGACCTTGCTGACTTTGATTTGAACCTGCCGGACGATGAGCTTTCTGCTCCGACCCTGGCGGATGAGGATGTGCTGGGTCTGGAAGACGAGCTCAAGGGGTTGTCTGATGCCGAGACGCCGTTATTCGACATCAATGGCGTCGATGATCTGGATCTGCCCGCGGATTTCGACCTGTCATTGGCGGACGAAGAGGCACCGGCGGCGCCTGACAGCTTTTCGGTGGAGCTGGATGAAGTGAATGCCGAGCTGGAGCGTTTGTCGCAAAGCCTGGAACATCCACCGATTGCCGAGCCGTTTGTCGATACCGACAAATTTGCTGCTGACGATGCCGTGGAGCAGGGCGATGAACCCGAGTTCGACTTCCTGTCCGGCACGGACGAAACCGCTACCAAGCTCGATCTTGCGCAAGCGTATATCGATATGGGCGATGCGGAGGGTGCGCGGGACATCCTGATTGAAGTGCTTGGCGAAGGGAATACTGCGCAGCAGGCCGAGGCGAAAGAGATGTTGTCTGGGTTGGTCTGATCGCCAGCCCGTCATGCCAGCGGCAGCCAGGGTGGCTGCCGTTGTCGTTTTTGCGAGGTGGGCGCGGGTGCGTCTAATCATCGGTGTGGCGTATTTGTTTCATGGCGTCTTGGCGCGTGCGCCTTATAATGCCCGCCTTTGCGTACATGAGCAGGCTGTAAGTCCTTGGCAAATTTAGATAACGCAGCCGCTGAAATGGCTGCCGAAGGTTTTTCCCGCATCGCGCTGGGCGTTGAATACAAAGGGTCGCGGTACAGCGGCTGGCAGCGTCAGGCCAACGGGGTGCTGACCGTTCAGGAAACCCTTGAAGAGGCGCTGTCAAAAGTCGCCGCGTCCCCGGTTTCATTGTTGTGCGCAGGGCGTACCGATGCCGGTGTGCATGCCTGCGGGCAAGTGGTGCACTTTGACACGCAAGCTGAGCGCTCGCTCAAGGCGTGGGTGATGGGGGCCAATATCAATTTGCCCCATGACATCAGTGTGAGCTGGGCCAAAGTCATGCCGGCGCATTTTCATGCGCGGTTCAAAGCCATCGCGCGGCGCTATCGCTATGTCATTTATAACGATCAGATACGGCCGGCTCATTTGAATCAGGAAATCACCTGGAACCATCGTCCGCTGGATGTCGAGCGCATGGCCGAGGCGGCGCAGTACTTGTTGGGAGTGCATGACTTCAGCGCTTTTCGCGCCGGTCAGTGCCAGGCCAAATCACCGATCAAAGAAATGCATCACCTGCGGGTCACCCGTCACGGGCAGATGATTGTGCTGGACATCCGCGCCAGTGCGTTTCTGCATCACATGGTGCGCAATATTGCCGGCGTGCTGATGACCATTGGTGCCGGTGAGCGACCGGTGGAGTGGATCAAAGAGGTGCTGGAAAGCCGTCAACGTCGTTTGGGGGGTGTCACGGCGCACCCTTACGGCCTGTACCTGGTGCAGGTCGAGTACCACGATGAGTTTCAGTTGCCTGACCGGTACATCGGTCCGCATTTCCTGACCGGTTTTAGCGAACTGGCCGGCTGACGCCCGCGCACGCTTTTGTTACCATCCGCCACTTTCATGCACCAACCCGGAGGTGGAGTCGACATGTCAGCCGTTCGCAGCAAGATCTGCGGTATTACCTGCATAAAGGATGCGCTGGCCGCTGTAGAGTCCGGAGCGGATGCGATTGGCTTTGTGTTCTATGCCAAAAGCCCGCGCGCTGTAAGCGTTCAGCAAGCTCGCGCAATCATTGCGGCATTGCCTCCCTTCGTCACCACGGTCGGTCTTTTCGTCAATGCCAGCGCGTGTGAGCTCAACGAAACCCTCGACGCCGTACCGCTAGATCTTTTGCAGTTTCACGGCGACGAAACGCCGGAGCAGTGCGAAGGTTTTCACCGGCCTTATATAAAAGCGCTGCGTGTGAAGGCCGGCGATGACATTGCGCAAGCTTGCGCGCGGTATGGCAGCGCCAGCGGAATTTTGCTGGATGCCTACGTTGAAGGTGTGCCGGGGGGAACCGGCGAGGTCTTTGACTGGTCTTTGATACCTCGGGACCTGAGCAAGCCGATCATTCTGGCTGGCGGTTTGACACCCGATAATGTGGCAGACGCCATTCACCGCGTTCGTCCGTATGCCGTTGACGTGAGCGGCGGCGTTGAAAAGAGCAAGGGCATTAAGGATCACGACAAAATACGTGCCTTCATGCAGGCGGTTCGTGGAACAAACTGACGCGTGATGTGACGGTTGGCAGTCTGCCACCGTCCATCATTACCGCTGCCGTAAAGCGTGCGGGCCCGGTCGTTGGACGGGCAGAAATTAAAGTGGCAACCGCTCTGGAGCGTGTTGTCGGGAAGGCTGAGGGTTGCAGGGAGATGCCGGTTCGCCATGGGCTGACCGCAGGTGACTGCAATCATCGCCACACACCTAATGAATTTAGCTCAAGGGCATACACGGGGCCTGAACCAGGTGTTCAAGCCGCCCCGGTACTGGAGAAAAAAAGCATGAGCAACTGGTTGGTAGACAAACTGATTCCTTCGATCATGCGTTCGGAGGTCAAGAAGAGTTCGGTACCTGAAGGCCTGTGGCACAAATGCCCGTCCTGCGATGCAGTGCTTTATCGCCCTGAGTTGGAAAAGACCCTGGACGTTTGCCCTAAATGCAACCACCACATGCGCATCGGCGCGCGTGCACGCATTGATATCTTTTTGGACGCCGACGGCCGTGTCGAGCTGGGTGCCGACCTGGAACCGGTTGACCGCCTGAAGTTCCGCGACAGCAAAAAGTACAAGGATCGTCTGGTCGGCGCGCAGAAACAGACTGGCGAGAAAGACGCGCTGATTTCCATGAGCGGCACCCTGTTGGGCATGCCGGTCGTGGTGTCTGCCTTTGAATTCTCGTTCATGGGTGGCTCGATGGGTGCCATCGTTGGCGAGCGTTTTGTACGTGCCGCCAACCATGCGCTGGAAAACCGCTGCCCGATGATCTGCTTCGCGGCGTCCGGTGGCGCGCGCATGCAGGAAGCCCTGATTTCCCTGATGCAAATGGCCAAGACCTCCGCCGTGCTGGCACGCTTGCGCGAAGAGGGCATTCCGTTTATTTCCGTGTTGACCGATCCGGTGTACGGCGGCGTTTCGGCCAGTCTGGCGATGCTGGGCGATGTGATCGTTGCCGAGCCCAAGGCGTTGATCGGTTTTGCCGGCCCGCGTGTCATCGAGCAGACCGTGCGTGAAAAACTGCCGGAAGGTTTCCAGCGCAGTGAATTCCTGCTGGAACATGGGGCCATCGACCTGATCGTTTCGCGTCAAGAGCTGCGCCCGCGCCTGGGCAGCCTTCTGGCACAAATGATGGGCTTGCCGACGCCGGTGTACGTCGCGCCTCCTGTTGAAGCCATCGTTGTACCGCCGGCTCCGGCAAACCTATGACCCGGCGCACCCTTGGCCAATGGCTCGCTTACCTTGAGCAGTTGCATCCATCGGCCATCGACATGGGCCTGGAGCGCTCGCGAGAAGTAGCGAACCGTATGGGGCTGATCAAGCCAGCGCCTCGGGTGGTGACGGTCACGGGCACGAACGGCAAAGGCTCAACCTGTGCGTTTGTAGCGTCTTTGCTGCAAGCGCAAGGCCTGAAAGTGGGGGTGTATAACTCCCCGCATTTGCTGCGTTACAACGAGCGGGTGCAAATCGCGGGCGTTGAAGCGACGGACGAGCAGTTATGCGAAGCCTTTGCTGCGGTCGAGGCAGGTCGTGGTGAAATTTCCCTGACGTACTTTGAAGTCGGCACGCTGGCCGCTTTCTGGTTGTTCCAGCGGGCCGGGCTCGATGCGGTGGTGCTGGAAGTCGGGCTGGGCGGTCGGCTTGATACCGTCAATCTGGTGGATGCCGACCTGGCGTTGGTCACCAGCATTGGCGTCGATCATGTGGAATACCTGGGCAATACCCGAGAGTCTGTCGCGTACGAAAAGGCCGGTATCTTTCGTTCAGGCAAGCCTGCCCTGTGCGGTGATTTGAATCCGCCCCAGACGTTGCTGGATAAAGCCCATGAACTGGGTTGTCCGCTCTTTATTCGCGGCCGTGATTTCGACCTGGCTACCACCGAACAGGTGTGGCACTGGCGTGGACTGAGCGCGGACGGGAGCGTTATTGAACTGCGCGATCTGCCCCTGCTTGACTTGCCCATGGAAAACGCTGCCCTGGCGTTGCAAAGCTACGCGCTGAGCGGCTTGCCATGGCAGCCGGAGCGCATTGCGCAGGCGCTGCAGGCAACCCGTGTGACCGGCCGACTTGATCGTCGCTCGTTCAAGTGGCAGGGTAAAACCCTGAATCTGCTTCTGGATGTGGGTCACAACCCGCATGCCGCGCAGTATCTGGTTCGGCGCCTGATGCAGCGCGCGGTGACAGGCAAGCGCCTGGCCGTGTTTGGTTTGCTGGCAGATAAGGACCTGGACGGGGTGGTGGGTGAGTTTTCGGTGCCGGTCGAGCACTGGGCGGTAGCGCCGCTGGACACCCCCCGAACTCGCCCGGCGGCTGAGGTGGCGGCTGTCCTGCGACGTCAGGGCGCCTCTGTTTCAGAGCATGGCAGTGTCATGGCTGCGCTGGAGGCTCAGTGCGGGCGGGCCAGTGAGGCGGATGAAATTCTGTTGTTCGGGTCATTCTATTGTGTCGCCGAAGCCCTTGAATGGCTGGAGCGGCGCGCCACGGAGGAGGCTGCACATGGCTTTGCTGGATAAGGCGTACAAGCAGCGCATGGTGGGCGCGCTGGTGCTGGTGGCATTGGCGGTGATTTTTTTGCCAATGCTGTTTTCGCGTCAGGATGAGCAGCGTCAGATTCAGGTCGATGCCCCCACGGCGCCTCAAGTGCCCGTGATGCCGCAGGTTCAGGTTGAGCCGGTTGCAGTGCCCGAGCCGCAGGTCATTCCCGAAGAGCCTGCCCCGGTCGAGCAGGCCGTGGTGGCTGCGCCGCAACCGGAAGCTGTCGTGGTACCGCCGGTGGTCGCCAAGCCCGCTGTCGCGCCCAAGCCGCCAGCGGTCACCCCCGCACAAACGGTGGCGCAAGCGCCAGCCAAACTCGATACCACGCAAAAACGTGTCGATGGCAATGGTTTGCCAATCAGTTGGTCGGTGCAGTTGGTCAGTCTGTCCAATCGTGCCAGTGCCGATAACCTGCAAAAAACCCTTCGCAATCAAGGGTATAACGCATACGTTCGGAGCTCTGGCGGGATGAACCGGGTTTTTGTAGGGCCTTTGTTGGAGCGTGCAGAAGCCGACCGGCTGCGCGATTTACTGGGCAAGCAGCAAAATCTCAAGGGTTTTGTGGTTCGCTTTCAGCCTGAACGTGGCTGAGACTGAAAAAAGGTTCAATCTGTTACGTAATGCGCGTTCAAAGCGCCTTACCTGTGAGGCGGTGCTCTGCTAAAATGCGCCGCCTTATCTGTCTGTAGGCTGCACCGTGCCATTTACCTGGGTTGACTGGGCGATCGTTGCAACGATTGCCATTTCTGCACTGATCAGTTTGAAGCGTGGCTTCGTCAAAGAGGCATTGTCGCTGTGCACCTGGATCATTGCCGGTGTTGTCGCCTGGATGTTCGGTGGTTCCCTGTCGGAATATCTCTCTGCCTACATCGAAACACCTTCCGCCCGTGTCATCGCCGGGTGCACCATCATGTTTGTCGCCACCTTGCTGGTCGGCGCAATGATCAATTTTCTTATCGGCGAACTGATTCGCGTCACCGGGTTGTCCGGGACCGACCGGTTCCTTGGCATGGCCTTCGGCGCCGCGCGTGGCGCATTGCTGGTGGTCGTGGCGGTCGGGTTGTTAAGCCTGGGGCCGGTACAGCAGGACTCGTGGTGGCAAGAGTCACGGCTTTTGCCACAATTTCTATTGGTTGCCGACTGGTCGAAAAACCTCATTTTGGGGTTGAGCAGTCAGTGGCTCGCCAGCGGTATCAGCGTACCCGCTGATATTCCGTTCAAGGAGCACCTCTTGCCGGCTACCCAGCCCAAGTGAGCGGTGTTCAGTTCAGATCCATAAAGTAGGGGTTGCGTCGCATGTGTGGCATCGTCGGTATCGTCGGTAAGTCGAACGTCAATCAGGCGCTGTATGACGCGCTAACCGTCCTCCAGCACCGCGGCCAGGATGCTGCCGGTATTGTAACCAGCCATAACGGCCGGTTATTTCTGCGCAAGGACAACGGGCTGGTTCGTGACGTGTTTCATCAGCGTCACATGCAGCGCCTGGTCGGGAATGTTGGCATTGGCCACGTTCGCTACCCGACTGCAGGTAGCTCGACTTCAGCTGAAGCTCAGCCGTTTTATGTGAACTCGCCCTATGGCATTACCCTGGCGCATAACGGCAACCTGACCAACGTTGAGCAACTGGCCAAGGAGATCTACGAATCTGACTTGCGCCACGTCAACACCAACTCCGATTCGGAAGTGCTGCTGAACGTGTTCGCGCACGAGCTGGCCCAGCGCGGCAAGCTGCAGCCGACCGAAGAAGACGTGTTCGCCGCCGTCACCGACGTGCATAACCGTTGCCGTGGCGGTTACGCCGTGGTTGCGATGCTGACCGGTTACGGCATCGTCGGTTTCCGCGACCCTAACGGCATTCGCCCGATCGTGTTCGGCCAGCGTCACACGGACGAAGGCGTGGAATACATGATCGCCTCTGAAAGCGTTTCGCTGGATGTACTGGGTTTCACCCTGATTCGCGACCTGGCGCCCGGCGAAGCGGTCTACATCACAGAAGATGGCAAGCTGCACACCCGCCAATGCGCGGCCAACCCGCAGTTGACGCCGTGCATCTTTGAGCACGTTTACCTGGCGCGTCCGGATTCCATCATCGACGGCGTTTCGGTCTACAAAGCCCGTCTGCGCATGGGTGAAAAGCTGGCTGACAAGATTCTGCGCGAGCGCCCTGAGCACGACATCGATGTAGTCATCCCGATCCCGGACACCAGCCGTACGGCGGCTCTGGAGCTGGCCAACCACCTGGGCGTGAAATTTCGCGAAGGCTTCGTCAAAAACCGCTACATCGGCCGTACCTTCATCATGCCGGGCCAGGCGGCACGCAAAAAATCCGTGCGCCAGAAGCTCAATGCCATCGAACTTGAGTTCCGTGGCAAGAACGTGATGCTGGTCGATGACTCGATCGTGCGCGGGACCACCTGCAAGCAGATCATTCAAATGGCCCGCGAAGCGGGTGCCAAGAATGTGTATTTCTGCTCGGCCGCACCGGCGGTTCGCTACCCGAACGTGTATGGCATCGACATGCCGAGTGCGCACGAGTTGATTGCACACAATCGCACCACCCAGGATGTCGCTGATCTGATCGGCGCAGACTGGCTGATCTATCAGGACCTGCCTGACCTGATCGACGCCGTGGGCGGTGGCAAGATCAAGATCGAGAAATTCGATTGCGCGGTGTTCGATGGCAAGTACGTGACGGGTGACATCGATGACAACTACCTGGACCGTATCGAGCGTGCGCGCAACGATGCCTCCAAGGTGATTGCGCAGGGGGTGGGTGCCACCATCGGCATCTACAACAACTAACGCTTCACCGAACCGGCCCCAAGGGGCCGGTTTGCATTTTTCCGATACGCAAAGTAGCCAATACACAGCAGTCATTACAGCAAGGAGTGGGCAGCATGAGTCAGGATTGGGATGCCGGTCGGCTGGACAGCGACCTTGAAGGCGTAGCGTTCGACACCTTGGCCGTACGTGCGGGTCAGCACCGTACACCTGAGGGCGAGCACGGCGACGCCATGTTCCTGACCTCCAGCTACGTGTTCCGCACCGCAGCCGATGCGGCCGCGCGGTTCTCGGGCGAGGCAGCCGGCAATGTCTATTCGCGTTACACCAACCCCACGGTGCGCGCCTTTGAAGAGCGCATTGCGGCATTGGAAGGTGCCGAGCAGGCAGTGGCCACGGCCACAGGCATGGCGGCGATCCTGTCGGTGGTCATGAGCCTGTGCAGCGCGGGCGATCATATTCTGGTGTCGCGTAGCGTATTCGGTTCGACCATCAGCCTGTTCGAAAAGTATTTCAAGCGTTTTGGCGTGCAGGTCGACTACGTGCCTCTGGCCGAGGTGTCGGGTTGGGATGCCGCGATCAAGCCCAACACCAAATTGCTGTTTGTCGAGTCCCCCTCGAACCCGTTGGCTGAGCTGGTCGATATCGCCGCGCTCGCTGAAGTAGCCCATGCCAAGGGCGCGATGCTGGTGGTGGACAACTGCTTCTGCACCCCGGCCTTGCAGCAACCGCTGAAGTGGGGGGCCGACATCGTGGTGCATTCGGCCACCAAGTTCATCGATGGGCAGGGCCGCTGCATGGGCGGCGTGGTCGCCGGTCGTAGCGAACAGATGAAAGAAGTGGTGGGTTTCCTGCGCACCGCGGGGCCGACCTTGAGCCCGTTCAATGCCTGGATCTTCCTTAAGGGGCTGGAAACCCTCAACCTGCGCATGCGTGCCCACTGCGCCAGCGCATTGGCCCTGGCCGAGTGGTTGGAGCAGCAGGACGGCATCGAGACAGTGCATTACGCCGGTCTCAAGAGCCATCCGCAGCATGCTTTGGCCCAGCGCCAGCAGCGCGGCTTTGGCGCCGTGGTCAGCTTTGAGGTCAAGGGGGGCAAGGAGGGTGCCTGGCGCTTTATCGACGCCACTCGCCTGATTTCCATCACCGCCAACCTGGGTGACAGTAAAACCACCATCACGCATCCCGCCACAACGTCCCACGGTCGCCTGGCACCTCAGGAGCGTGAAGCCGCCGGTATCCGTGACAGCCTGATCCGCATCGCGGTGGGTCTTGAGGATGTGGCTGATTTGCAGGCGGACTTGGCACGAGGCCTTGCCGCACTGTGACGGACCTGATTCTCGAAACATCGGCGGGCGGAAACGGCCGCGTGGCACTGGTGACCGGGGCTGCGCGGGGCATTGGCCTGGGGATTGCCGCCTGGCTGGTCAGCGAAGGCTGGCAGGTGGTGATCACGGACATTGACCGCGCACGCGGCTCCAGAGTGGCCAAGGTGCTGGGCGAAAACGCCTGGTTTGTGGCGATGGATGTGGCACAGGAGTCGGACGTTATTCAGTGCGTGGCGCAGGTGCTGGGGCAGTTCGGGCGTCTGGATGCGCTGGTGTGCAACGCCGCCATTGCGGATCCGCACAACATGACCCTTGAAAGCCTCGACCTCGAACACTGGAACCGCGTACTGGCGGTCAACCTGACCGGGCCGATGCTGCTGGCCAAGCATTGCGCCCCGTACCTGCGGGCGCACTGCGGTGCCATCGTCAACCTGGCCTCCACCCGTGCCCGCCAGTCCGAACCCGACACCGAGGCGTATGTCGCGAGTAAAGGTGGTTTGCTGGCGTTGACGCATGCACTGGCGATCAGCCTTGGGCCGGAAATCCGGGTCAATGCGGTGAGCCCGGGCTGGATTGATGCCCGCGATCCGTCCGTGCGCCGTGCTGAGCCACTGGCCGATACCGATCATTCGCAGCATCCCGCGGGCAGGGTCGGGACAGTGGAAGACGTGGCGTCGATGGTGGCCTGGTTGCTGTCGCGCAATGCCGGGTTTGTAACGGGGCAAGAGTTCGTGGTCGATGGCGGCATGAGTAAAAAAATGGTGTACGACGCTTAGCTGCCGTCTAATTAGAGGATTCACAAGGTGGTAGAGCCATAGTCAGGGATTATCGATTTCTGCTTTTTTTTAAAAAAGTTCAATCTCGTCCTTGACTTAGCTTCGATAGGTGCGTAAATTTCGCGGCCTCAACGAAGCAAAGGGTGATTAGCTCAGCTGGGAGAGCATCTGCCTTACAAGCAGAGGGTCGGCGGTTCGATCCCGTCATCACCCACCACTTCTTGAGTTTCTCGCAAGAGAAAGGTCGTTCTGAAGAGAACACCAACCGACGCGCAGCGGTAGTTCAGTCGGTTAGAATACCGGCCTGTCACGCCGGGGGTCGCGGGTTCGAGTCCCGTCCGCTGCGCCATATTTTTACAAATCAGGTGATCCTGATTTGCGATTGAAAAGCACCGAAGCCTTTCAGTCACGGTTTAACTGTTCCAAACGGACGCAAGTCCGAGCGATACGCAGCGGTAGTTCAGTCGGTTAGAATACCGGCCTGTCACGCCGGGGGTCGCGGGTTCGAGTCCCGTCCGCTGCGCCATATTCGCCTCAGAGCCCTTGAACTCTCTGAAGCTAAAAATCAAGCGACCTCAGGGTCGCTTTTTTTGTGCCTGCGATTTTGCATCCCGCCCACCCAATACACGTTCCAGCCATTTCCCTTCCCCTGTGCAGCGTATCCGGCATGGATCCCAGTCAAACAAGCTGAATGGCCTCTTTTTCCCTATTCGATCGAATGGCAAGCGTCTAATCAGCTACTTTCCCGGACGTGTCAATTTTCCAGCGAATCCAGTTGGATTTTCTAGTTCGCGCTAAAGTCGTCAAAAAAACGGCGTTTATTCCGGTTTGATATAAAAAAACCAATTGGATCTCCGAATTTTGGATCCATAGGATTGCCCGCAATTGGTGCGCAGTGCTGTGTCCGATTGACTGCTCAGGGGCCATACCTCATTGCGTCGGCAACGCCGTCGCCAGGGCTATTCCCGTGTTCAATCCGCCTAGGACGCATGATCGCCTTGAGAATGCCGAGGTGACCGCACTGCAATAACTGCCCTGGATTCGGTCATTAAGGTCAAACGTTCGTTATGGAGCATAAGTTTCGCAGGAGGCGTGCGTGTACCGTCGCTTTACGCCTGTTTGCAGCGTTTTCACTGTGCATCACCGGCACCGCCAGCCAAGCGGCTGAACCCGCGCCCCGCAGCGTGGCGTTCTGGTACGCAGAAAATCCCCCGCTGCAGGAGCTGGCACAGTTTGAATGGGCGGTCGTTGAGTCCGGTCATGTGTCCACCGCAGACGTCGCGCGTATTCGCCAACTAGGCAGTCAGCCGTTTGCCTATCTCTCTGTAGGCGAGTTCGATGGCGACCGTGGGAGCCTGACTGAACTCGGGCTGGACAAAGGCGCCAGTGCCAAGCGCAACAAGGCCTGGAACAGTCAGGTGATGGACCTGACATCACCGCAATGGCGCAATCATCTGTTCGAGCGTGCTCATCAATTGCAAGCGCAAGGGTATGCCGGTCTGTTTCTCGACACGCTGGACAGCTTTCAACTGCTGCCGCCATCGCAATGGCCCGGCCAGCAAACTGCGCTGGCCAGTTTTCTGCGTGAACTGCATGCCCGCGAACCGAAGCTCAAGCTGTTCTTTAACCGCGGTTTCGAAGTGTTGCCTGAACTCGACGGAGTGGCCGCTGCCGTGGCGGTCGAGTCGATACACGCAGGCTGGGACGCCGGGGCCAAGCGCTATCGGCCTGTCTCGCAAGCCGACCGCGAGTGGCTGGAGACCCATCTCAAACCGCTGCGCGACAAAGGCATGCCGCTGGTCGCCATTGATTACCTGCCGCCGAGCCAGCGCGAGCAGGCACGCAAACTGGCCCGTCAATTACGCGATGAAGGCTTTATCCCGTTCGTGACCACCCCGGAACTCGACTACCTGGGCGTCAGCACCCTTGAAGTCCAGCCGCGCCGGATCGCCATGCTGTATGACCCGCGTGAAGGGGATCTGACGGTTAACGCCGGGCATGTGATGCTCGGTGGCCTGCTCGAATACCTGGGCTACCGGATTGACTACTTCCCGGTCGACAAACCGCTGCCGGCCCATCGTTTCAAGGGCGTGTATGCCGGGGTGGTGAGCTGGATGAACACCGGCCCACCGCAGGATGCACAGCATTTCAATGCCTGGATCACCCAACGTCTGGATGAAGACGTGCCACTGGTGTTTCTGGCCGGCATGCCGATTGAAAACGCCGTGCTGCTCAAGCGCCTCGGGTTGCACCAGTCAGTGCAGAGTGCCCCGACCTCGCTGACGTTGCTGTCGCAAGACGCGTCGTTGATCGGCAGTTTCGAAGCGCCTTTAAGGCTGCGCACCCGCGAACTGACGCCGTTGTCGATTTTGCCGGGTGGCCCGAAGCCGGGTCTGTTACTGGCCGACGACAAAGGCAACGAATTTGCGCCGGTCGCCATTGGCGAGTGGGGCGGCATGGTCATGGCGCCGTATTTGGTGGAGTCCAATGGCGAAGCCAGCCGCTGGATCATCGATCCGTTCGCGTTCATTCAGCGCGCATTGCGCCTGCCACTGCAACCGCACCCCGACACCACCACCGAAAACGGCCGACGCATTGCGACGGTTCACATCGACGGTGACGGTTTTCCGTCCCGCGCAGAGATCCGGGGCACGCCCTACGCAGGGCAGTCGGTGCTGGACCTGTTTATCAAGCCTCATCCGTTCCTGACCTCGGTGTCGATCATCGAAGGGGAGATCTCCCCACGCGGCATGTTCCCGTTCCTGGCCAAAGAACTGGAACCCATCGCCCGGACTATTTTTGCTGACCCCAAGGTCGAGGTGGCCACCCATACCTTTAGCCACCCGTTCTTCATGCAGCCGGAAAAAGCCATGAAAGAAGACGGCTTCCATCCCGAATATGGCCTGAACATGAAAATCCCGGGGTACGACAAAATCGACTTTCGTCGCGAAGTGTTTGGTTCGCGCGATTACATCAACAACAACCTGACCACCGCGCAAAAGCCGGTGAAGATGATTTTCTGGCCAGGCGATGCGTTGCCCGACGAAGCCACCCTTCAATACGCGTATGAAGCGGGCCTGCAAAATGTGAACGGCGGCACCACCATCATCACCCACGCCAACCCGTCACTGACCGGGCTCTCGCCGCTGTTGCGGCCCACCGCAGGCGGCTTGCAGATTTATGCGCCGATCATTAACGAAAACATGTACACCAACTTATGGAAGGGCCCGTTCTACGGCTTTCGCGACGTCATCGACACGTTCGAGTTGACCGACTCACCGCGCCGTTTGCGCGGCCTGCACCTGTATTACCACTTTTATTCCGGCACCAAGCAGGCCTCGATCAAGGTCATGGATGACATCTACGCCTTCATGATCAAGCAACAGCCGATCTCGCTTTGGATGAGCGACTACCTGCCACGGGTGCGCGGCCTGTATGAATCGAGCCTGGCGCGCACAGCCGACGGTGACTGGCAAATACTCGGCATGAACGCCTTGCGCACCGTGCGCATCGACCCGCAGATGGGCTGGCCCGACATGACCCGCTCTCAAGGTGTGGCCGGGGTCCGCGACCTGCCGCAAGGCCGATACGTGCATTTGAGCCGTGATCGCGCCTTGCTGGCCCTGCGCCCGGATCGCGACCCGCGCCCGGCATTGGAGGAGGCCAACGTGCCGCTCAGCGCCTGGCGATATGAGGACGACGGCCGTATCACGTTCGCGTTTGCCGGTGAGTTCGACATTGAGTTTTCAGTGCGGGCCGCAGGGCCGTGCCATGTCGAGATCAAAGGGCAGCGCTATTCCCCCCGGGCGGAAAATGGCCTGTGGTTCTTCACATTACCGATGAAGCAGGTGAGTGATGCCCAACTCCTCTGCCAGTAAGAAAACCCGCCTGCTCAATCCATGGGCGCTGGGGGTGGTGGCCGTGGCGGTCGGCGGACTGCTGTGGATGACCTTTCAACAGGAAAGCGTGTTCCTGCCGGATGACCGTCAGCCGGACGCCGTCTCGGCCAACTACGCGGAACTGTTGCTCACCGCGCACCCGCAAGACGATGCGTTGCGGATCAAGCTGTTGGACTTGCTGATTACCCTGGGCGAGTACCCCAGAGCGCGCAAACACCTGAACCAATGGCCGCACCCCAATACCACCGTGGCGCGCCTGTACGGGTTGCAGCTCGATCAACTGATGTTGCCCAAGGACGCCGATGACGCCGCCCGCACCGCGTTGGTCGAGCGCTTGAGCACACTGGATCGTGCTCAGTTGCCGATAGCGGCACTGGAGCGGATGGCTCGTTTGCTGTTGGTCCTGCAAGCGCCGGGCCTGGCGGGGCAGTGCTATGCCGAGCTGGCCGAGCGAGACCCGGCCAGGCGCCTGGCGTGGTTAAGCAGTGCCGCGCAGTGGTCGATGGCGGGTCAACAACCCGGCCGTGCCGCCGACCTGTACCTGCAACTGGAAGCGTCCAGCAGTACGCCCGCACAGCACAAACACTACCTGCGCCAAGCCTTCGATGCTTTGATCGCGGCAGACCGCGGGGCTGAAGCGGCGGCGCTGTTAAGCCGACAAGTGGCGCAACTCGACGATCCGGTCAGCGATCCGCATTGGCTGGAACAAGGCGTTGAAGCGGCCATCGCCCATGACCAGTTGCAGGAAGCGCAAGCGCTGCTCCAGCAGTGGCGCACCTTGCAGCCGGGCAACCTTGCCGCGTTGCGCAAGGAGTTCCGCTTGCGCCTGGCGTTTGGCGATCAGGACGGCGCCTGGCGTGTGGGGCAAGAGCTGTTGCAGATCGAAGCCGGCGATGCTGCGTTCCTGCAGCAAATGGCCCGACTGGGCGAGTGGAAGGGCGACAACTATCAGGCGCTGGATTACTGGATGGCCTACCTCAAACTGCAGGATGACCCGGCGGCGTATGAGCATGCATGGCGGTTGTCGATCCAGTTGTTTGATTTCGACCACGGCATCCCGTTACTCACCCGCCTTCTGGACACACGCAGCCTGACCGGCCCCGAGCTGGATGCGCTGGTGTTTGCCCACGAACAGCGGGGCACGCCGCAACTGGCCGAGGCGGTGCTGCGTGCCAGTTTAAAAAAATACCCGGAGCAGCGTCTGGCCTGGGTGCGCCTGAGCCAGAACCTGGAAAACACCGAGCAATACCCGGCCAAGACCGTGGTCATGCAGGCGATGGCAAAGCATTTTCCGATCACCGTCACCGAGCGCGTGGACTGGGCCGGGTCGCACCTGAGGTTTTTTGATACCCAAGGGGCGTGGCAGGTGCTGGACATCGATAACCAGGGCATTGAAGACCCCGAGTATTGGGCGCTGCGCGCGGCATTGGCGTGGGAGTTGGAGCGCGACGATGACTTGCAGCCAGCCCTCGAAAGGCTGCTGGCCATCAAGGGCTCGCTGCATTACGGCGAAGAGGAGCAACTGGCCAACCTGTACCGCAAGCGTGCGCCGCACAAGGCACTGGCGCTGATGATTGCAAGCTGGAACAAAACCCATAACCCGCAGCGTCTGGTGGTGGCGTTGCAAGTGGCGCAGGAGCTGCAGGACTGGGCTCAAGTGAGTGCATTACTCGACAGCGCGCAGGCATGGCCCCAGGCCAACGATCAGGAACAAGTGCTGGCGGCCCGCGCGGCGTTGGCCGTACACGAGCAACGCTTCGCCGAGGCTGAGCACCTGCTCAAGCAGGGGTTGGCGCGTTACGACGATGACAACCTGTTTCGCGAGCGCTTGCTGTGGCTGTACATCGATCAGGGCCGCACGGCTGAGATTGGCCCATTGCTGCAAAAATGGCGGGCGCGGGCGCGTAACGACAACCTGCTGTGGTTGCCATTTGCCAGTGCCAGCCAGATGGTTGGGCGCACCCGCGAGTCGCTGGCCTGGTATCGCCTGTACCTCAAGGCCAACCCACAGGATTGGCTGGTGCAGGCCGGTTATGCCGATGCGCTGGAAGCGTCCGGCGCGTTGGCAGCCGCGCAGCGTTTGCGCTTGCAGTTGACCCGGACCGTGGACCTGCAACCGGGGCTTGAAGCCTCTCAACGTTATTCGATGTGGCTGCGCCTGTTGGCCAGCAGCTATTCGGCGCGTTTGGCCCAGAACAAGGCGTTGCAATGGCAGGACGGCTCGCCGGCCATGTTGCAACTGTGGTTCGAGCGCCTGCTGGCGCGGCTGGACGAAACCAATCAATCGGCCCAGAAAAATGACTGGCTGGCCTGGGCGCGCAGCCAGGGCCTGAAAGTCGACCGCTTTGAACTGATCCAGCAAGCGCTGCGTGACCGCAATCGCGACATGCTCAAGCAACTGCTGGCCAGCGGCGAACTGGACCCGGCGCAACAAGTCGAGGCCCTCAGTCAACTGGGCCATGACGGTCACGCCCTGAGCGTGGGGTTGTCGGCCTTGGGGGACGAGCAGTCGGCCCTGATTCGCGAGCAATTGCGGCGTCAGGCCGTCGAGATTCTTGACCGCACGCCGCAAGGCATTCAGTTGAGCTGGCAGGGCAAGGATTTTGGCGGGCTGGACATTGCCGGTCCGCAACTGACGGTCGCGCGCCACCTCAATGACGACTGGTACGCCAGCCTGGTGCTGGGCCAGGGGCGCTATGACAGCGATCAACTGCGCGATGGCGAGTTGGGTCAGGAGCGCAACGCGCTGCTCACCTTGCGCCGTCAACTGAGTGACGGCAGTTACAGCCTGATTGCCGACCTCAGCACCCGCAAGGATCACGACCGCAACGGCGTTGGCCTGAGCCGCGCGTGGCAATTGAGTGCAACCGATGAGATCGAAACCGGCCTCGACTGGCATCGCCAGAGCGACGAAACCGGACTGATGCGCGCCTTCGGTCAGCACGACGGGGTGTGGGTCAAAGGTCAGCACGGTTTTTCGGCGCGGGACCAATTGAGTTGGGCGCTGTCGCATAACCGCTTTTCGACCCGTACAGGCGATGCGCTGGGCTCCGGGCAGGAGGCCAAGCTGGAACTGGCCCATACCCTGGAATTCGAAGGCCCCAACTGGGTGGTGCGTGCCGGTGCCGATTATCAGCGCAATGCCCTCAAAAGCGGTGAGCTGAACGACCTCACGGCCTTCCTCAAACCGATCTACGAGCCAGAGCCCATCGAAGATGACGAGGGCCAGGTGATTGGCGCGCGCGCCGTGGACGTTACGTCGCCGCTCACGGCCCGTGACTTGCTGCAAGCGCGTTATGGCCAGGTGTATGTCGGCAGTTCATGGCGGCGTGGCATGCCGGGAGCGTTAAACCGCACCAAGGCGCAATACACCTGGCTGGTGGACGTGACGGCGGGCTGGCAGTGGGTCGACAAAACCTTCAACTGGGGCGTGGACACGGGCCTGGGCATGGAGGTGCTGGGCGATGACGAACTGGCATTCACGTTCGGTTACCAGTCTTCGCCTCAGGGCGGCGCGGGTGCCGGTGGCACGTTGGGCGTGAGCTATGGCCTGCGGTTTGGGCGCTGATCTATCAATGATGATGTGGAGAAATACGATGCAAACAATCCGAAACCTGACGCTGGTCATGAGCGTGTTGCTCATCGCCGGGTGCAGTAGCTTCACCGGTAAAAACAGCCCGACCTTGTCCCGCAGTGCCCAGTGGGGTGTGGTGCCGCTGGTCAACTATTCGCAAACCCCGCAGGCGGGTGAACGCAGCGAGCAAATCCTGCTCAGCGTGTTGAGCAGCAAAGGCTTGCACCCCCAGATGTACCCGGTGGGCGAGCAGGGCGAGCAAGCCCTGCTGGACGACAACGAGCGCTTGAGCGGCGCCATGGACTGGGCGCGTCAGCAGAAGCTCGATTACGTGGTGGCGGGCAGCGTCGAAGAGTGGCAGTACAAGAACGGTCTGGATGGCGAACCGGCGGTGGGGATCAGCCTGCGGGTCATCGAACCGGCCACCGGCCGTGTGCTGTGGAGCGAAAGTGGTGCGCGCGCCGGTTGGTCACGTGAAAGCCTGGCCGGTTCTGCGCAGAAAGTGCTGAACAAACTGGTCGGCGGCCTTCGGATCGAGTAACTGAGATGAATTCCCCCCATATGGATTTCAGCCTGGCGCCAAGAACTCAGGGCTTCGGCTCTTGGCTTGAGACGCTGGTCATCACCGCGCTGGCGCTCGGCCTTGGCTTGTGGCTGACCCCCGACGATCCGCTGCAAGTGCGTGGCGAGTTCCCTTGGCCCCTGCTGGCGCCGCTGTTGATCAGCGTGCGCTACGGGTTTGTGCGAGGGGTCAGCAGCGCGTGCCTGATCGTGATGGCGTTTTTCGTCTTGCGCCAACAGGGGTGGCCGCTGTACGCCGAGATTTCGCCTTCATTCATCGTTGGCATTTTGGTCTGCACCATGGTGGTGGGCGAAGTGCGCGACTTGTGGGACCGGCGTTTGCAGCGTTTGCAGATGGCCAACAATTATCGCCAGTACCGCCTCGACGAGTTCACCCGGCACCATCAGGTGTTGCGGGTTTCCCATGACCGGCTGGAGCAGCGGGTCGCGGGCAGCGATCAAAGCCTGCGCAGCTCATTGCTGGGCTTGCGCGAACGGTTGCGCACGCTGCAAGGCACCCCGCAACCGCTGGTGGCCCTGGCCGAACCGATTGTGGCGATCCTGGGTCAGTACGGTTCGTTGCGGGTGGCGGGCCTGTACCCGGTGGATGCGCAACGCCGGGTTCAAGATGAGCCCTTGGCCACCCTCGGTGTGATGGGCCCGCTGTCGGTGCACGACCCGCTGATTACCTTGTGCCTTGAACGCAACGAGTTGGTCAGTGTGCGCAGCAACCTGACTGACAACGGCGAGCAGAGTGATTTTTCGTCGTTGCAGGTTTGCGTGCCGCTGATGGACACCGAGGGGCGAGTGCTGGCGATTCTGGCCGTGCGCCAGATGCCGTTCTTCGCGTTTCAGGAGCGCACCCTGAGTTTGCTCGCATTGCTGGCCGGGCATATCGCTGACTTGCTGAGCAGTGACCACCTCAGCCTGCAACTGCCGGATGCTGACGCGCAACATTTTGCCCAGCAACTCAAGCGATCCTTGATCGATGTGCAACAGCACGACTTGTCAGCGTGCCTGTTCTTCTTCGAGCTGACCGAACCCAACCCGCCATTGCTCAGCCTGTTTGAACGCAGCCAGCGCGGGCTCGACCTGCAACTGAACATGCGCAACCAGCGCGACCATGATGGGCTGCTGGTGCTGTTACCGCTGACCAGTGCCGAGGGCGCCGAAGGTTACCTGACGCGTCTGAACACGTTGGTGCACGAGCATTTCGGCCAGCAACACACCTTGCAAAGCCTGGGCGTGCGCACATTCGCGTACACCCTGGAGCCCGCGTGCGAGCGCGGCGGCTTGCGTAACTTCCTGTACAACGAGTGTGGCCTGAATGATCAGCAAGTGGCTATTTAGCCTTGGGGTAATGCTGGAGGCGAGCAGTTGGTCCAGCCTCTGGGTCGACCTGCCGCCGGGGCAGGCGTTCGTGCTGTATGTGATCGCCCATGGGATGGCCAGTGGCATGCTGTGCGCCGGGGTCTGGATGCTGCTGCCCGCGCGCTATCGCCAGCCCATGCCCTGGAGCCCGCTGTTTTTGTTTTCACTGGTGTTTTTTATCCCGGTGGTCGGCGCCTTGGGCGTCGCGTGTGTGATCTTCCCGGCGCTGTATTGGCCGCGCCCTCGTGAACAGCAAGCCTGGCAGGCGCTGGGCATCCCGAAGTTGCCGTTCCGGTCGCAGCCGCTGCATTCGCCGATGTTTCGCGATGGCGGTTTGCAGGACGTCCTGCGTCACGCACCCGACCCGGATCTGCGCCTGTCGGCGCTGCTGAGCACGCGGCGCATGCCGGGCAGAGACGCGATCCCGATCCTCAAACTGGCCTTGGCCGACCCCAGTGATGACGTGCGTTTGCTGGCGTATTCGATGCTCGACAAGCAGGAAAACGACATCAACCAGCGCATCCAGGCCGACCTCAAACAGCTGCCCTTCGCCAAACCGCCAGCCCGGGCGGCCTTGCACGCGACACTGGCGCGCTGGTACTGGGAGCTGGCCTACCTGGGGCTGGCCCAAGGCAGTGTGCTCGAACACGTGCTCAATCAGGCGCGCGAACATGCCGAGCAAGGCTTGCGCGCAGGTGAGGGCGGCGAGTTGCACCTGCTGGCAGGGCGTATTGCGCTGGAAATGGATGCGCTGGACAGTGCGCTGACGCATCTGGACGCCGCCGAACAGGCCGGTATCGACGCCTCGCTGTTGATTCCGTTTCACGCTGAAATTGCCTTCAGGGCCGGGCATTACGCGCAAATTCCGTCTTTGCTGGCGGCCTTGCCCGCCGACCTGTTGCGTCGCCCCCCCTTTGCCGACCTCGCTAGGTGCTGGTTATGAACACACCCCCACATGATGCGCCAATGGCGGATGTTTGCCTGTTGCTGGAAGGCACCTGGCCGTACGTACGCGGCGGGGTCTCGAGCTGGATTCACCAGATGCTGCTGGGATTGCCCGAAGTCACGTTTTCGGTGCTGTTCATCGGCGGGCAACGTAACGCCTATAGCCGCCGCAACTACGACATCCCGCCGAACGTGGTGCACATCCAGGAGGTGTTCCTTGAAGATGCGTGGCAAGGTTGCTCGTCGGGCACCACCAGTGAGCAGGCCATTGCCCCGGAACTGGCCAACCTGTACCGATTTTTGCACCACCCGGACGCGCCCAGTGTGGCGCAGGGCCAACAGCTCCTCGACGCTTTGGCCCAGGATCGCCTCAGCCTGGCGGACGTGCTGCGCAGCCGCGCCAGTTGGCACACCCTGAGCGAGGGCTATCTCAAGCACTGTGGCGATCCGTCGTTCGTCAATTATTTCTGGACCGTGCGCTCGATGCAGTCGCCCTTGCTGATGCTGGCCGAGGCCGCCCGCGACATGCCCAGGGCGCGGGTTTTGCATGCGATTTCCACCGGGTATGCGGGGCTCGTGGGCTGCATCCTCAAGCAGCGCTGGGGCTGTCGTTACCTGCTCAGCGAACACGGCATTTACACCAAGGAACGCAAAATCGACCTGGCCCAGGCCAGTTGGATCGCGGAAAGCAGCGAGCAGGCCCTCAATGGCAGCCTGGACACCGGCACCGGTTACATGCGCACCCTGTGGATCCGCTTCTTTGAACGCATCGGGCGGTTGGTGTACGACCACGCCGACACCATCATCGCCTTGTATGACGGCAACCGTCAGCGGCAGATCAAGGACGGCGCGGATGCGGCGCGCACTCAAGTGATCCCTAACGGCATCGACTTGCCGAAATGGACGGCCGCGTTGCAGGCCCGCCCCGACGGCATCTTGCCGGTGGTGGGGCTGATTGGTCGCGTGGTGCCGATTAAGGACGTGAAAACCTTTATCCGCGCCCTGCGCGGCGTGGTCAGCGCCATGCCGCACGTGCAGGGCTGGATTGTCGGCCCCGAAGAGGAAGACCCGGCTTACGTCAGCGAGTGCCGCAGCCTGGTGGCCAGCCTGGGGCTGGAAGACAACGTGCTGTTTCTGGGTTTCCAGAGCATTCAAAACATCCTGCCGCAATTGGGGTTGATGGTGCTGACCTCCATCAGTGAGGCCCAGCCACTGGTCATTCTGGAAGCCTGGGCGGCGGGGATTCCCGTGGTCTCCAGCGACGTGGGCTCGTGCCGTGAGTTGATCGAAGGCGGCATTGCCCAAGACCGCGACCTGGGGCTGGCCGGGGAAGTGGTGGCGATTGCCGATCCGCAGGCCACTTCCCGCGCCATTCTCGGTCTGCTGCGCGACCCGCAACGCTGGCAGGCCGCGCAAGCCAGTGGTTTGCAACGGGTGCATCGTTATTACGGAGAAAATCTGATGTTCGAGCGTTATCGCACCCTGTACCGCGCAGCCATGGAGGCGGTGTAAATGGCTGGCATCGGTTTTGAACTGCGCAAAATCCTGTCGCGCGACACGTACACCGCGACCTTGCATGCCTATGTATACGCCGGGCTGATCAGCTCGGGGCCGTGGGTGCTGTCGATTGTCAGCGTGATGCTGGTGGGGGTGTTGAGCCTCGGGTTGTTGATGCCGGAAATGCTGGTCCGGCAGTTTCTGATCACCGTGACTTACCTGATGGCCACCTCGTTGATCCTCACGGGCGGCCTGCAACTGTTTTTCACCCGTTTCGTCTCCGACCGGCTGTTTGAACGCAAATTCTCGCGGATCTTGCCCAATCTGGTGGGTGTGCTGCTGCTCGTCACCCTGAGTTCGGGGGGGCTGGGCGCGCTGTTGCTGTGGGCGCTGTTTGACGAGCCGTTGATGTACCGGCTGCTGGTGCTGGCCAATTTTGTGACCCTGTGCAACCTGTGGCTGGTGATCATCTTTCTGTCGGGGATGAAGGCCTATAACCGGATTTTGCTGGTGATGCTGGTGGGCTATGCGCTGATGGTTCTGAGTGCCTGGCTGTTGAGCTTCATGGGGATCAACGGTTTGCTGCTGGCGCTGTTGATCGGCCACGGTGCGCTGCTGTTCCTGTACCTCTACGACATCCTGCGCGAATACCGCGCCGATACACTGGTGGCGTTCGACTTTCTGGACCGCCGTCAGGTGTTCACCAGCCTGCTGTTGACTGGGCTCTGCTACAACCTGGGGATCTGGATCGACAAGTTCATCTTCTGGTTCAACCCGGCCACCTCCAGCGCGGTGATCGGCCCGATGCGCTCGTCGGTGCTGTACGACTTGCCGATCTTCCTCGCGTACCTGGCGATCATCCCCGGCATGGCGGTGTTCCTGGTCCGTATCGAAACCGACTTTGCGCAGTGGTACGACCGTCTGTTCCGGGCGATCCGCGAAGGGGAGACGTTGCAGCATATCGGCCAGATCAAGACAGAGATGACGCTGTCGATCCAGCAAGGGCTGCTGGAGATTTGCAAAGTGCAGGGGCTGACGGCGGTGCTGTTGTTCCTGTTTGCGCCGCACCTGCTCCAATGGCTGGGGATTTCCAGTTACTACTTGCCGTTGTTTTACATCGATCTGGTGGGGGTGAGCATTCAGGTGGTGTTCATGGCGCTGCTGAACGTGTTTTTCTACCTCGACAAGCGGGCCATCGTGCTCAAGCTGTGTGTGATGTTTGTGCTGCTCAACGGCGCTTTGACCCTGCTCAGCCTGTACCTGGGCCCGAGTTTCTTCGGTTACGGGTTTACCTTGTCGTTGCTGGTGTGCGTATGGGTGGCGTTGCAGCAGTTGTCGACGGCGCTGGATGACCTTGAGTACCACACCTTCATGCTCAGCCATTAAGCGGGAAACGCGGCCTGCGAGTACGGTGGTCATTGGCCTGTCCAGCGACCACAGGCCGCATCTTCGACTTGTTCTGGACACGTCATCCGATCAAACTGCGCGCATTCGCCCGTACTGTTCTCTTCAGGATGTTCAATGTCTATGTCATTCCCCTTGCGTACCGCGGTTGTGGCCTTTGTGCTGAGCGGCCTCGCAGGTTGCTCGACGCAGAAAACCGCGATCTATGAGCATGAAAACTTCGATGACTCCGGCACGTTCTCGCGCAATTACCCGGTGGCCGACAAGGCGTCGTGCGAGGCCGCACGCCGCGCCTTGCTCAGTCAGGGTTACATCATCACCAGCCGTGATCCGAAAATGATCAGCGGCCATAAAAGCTTCCAGCAAACCGGTGAAAGCCATCTGGAGATCAGCTTTAACGTGGTCTGTGCCGATGACGGCGGGGCGGCGCATCACTCCACCATGTTCGCCAATGCCTTGCAGGACCGTTATGCGCTGAAGAAGGTCAACAACTCCGCCAGCCTGGGGGTCGGGGTGTTGGGCTCGGTGTCGATGCCAATCGGTTCAACCGATGATTCGATGGTTAAGGTGGCCAGCGAAACCGTGTCGTCGGCGCAGTTTTATGACCGTTTCTTCTCCCTGGTAGAAGTCTTTCTGCCCAAAGAGGTGAAGAAAGCCGCGCATATCGAAGAAAAACCCGAGGCTGATCTGGGGGTGCCCGAGACCGCGCCTGCCAAAGTCGACGCGGCACCTGCGGCACTGACGCCTCAAACCCCGGCCGTCGTCGCGCCCGCCGTAACGCCGGTGAGCGCGCCGCCAGCGGTCGAGCCCGTAGGGTCGCAGCCGGTGGTTCCACCCGCAGAAGCAGCCCCCATCACGCCGATTGAAGTTCCTGTCACCCCTGAGGTGAGCGCGCCGACCGCACCAGCGGCCCCGGCGCCGGACGCGCCTGTGCCTGAAACGCCGCACCCGGTGACAGAGCCCGCACCCGTCACGCCACCGGTCAGCCCGGAACCTGCTCCAGCGCAATAAATCGGGCCGTTAAATCTGAAATGATCTGCTACGTTTACGGTTGAGCGATAAAAGTGTTTGCGAAGGTGTCACGATTCCTTCATGCGGGCACTTTACGCTCGAACGAACACGACAACAGACACAGAAGGATGCCGACATGGACGATTATCAGGAAGAACTGCTGGAGTATCAGGCGTCCCAACTGGACCCGCTGGAGCCCGCCGACGACGCCACCGAGCTTTGATCGGCATTGCGCACGGTCGCCTTAGGCCGACTGGCGCTGGCGGCGGCGGAACTCTCCGGGTGTTTCAGCGTTCCAGCGCTTGAAGGCACGCTGAAACGCCTCGGCTGAGGCAAACCCCAATAAATACGCGATTTCGCCAAAGGCCAGTTCGGTGTCCCGGATATAGGTCATGGCGAGGTCGCGGCGTGTGTCATTGAGAATGGCGCGAAACTGCGTGCCTTCCTCCGTCAGCTTGCGGCGCAGGGTCCAGGTTGGCAGTTTTAGGCGTGCGGCCACTTCTTCCAGATCAGGTTCCCGACCACCGTTGAGCAGCGGTCCCAACAACTGGGTGATGCGCTCGCGCAGGCTGCGGGTGCGGGTCAGTTGCTCCAGTTCGCGCTCGCACAACTGCAGCAGGTACGCCCAGGTGCTGGGGCAATGCTGCGGGTTGCGCCGATCGAGTGTGGCGTGATTGAGGCGTAACTGGTTGGTGTCGGCCCGAAAGCGCACCGGGTTGTGGCTCAGCACGCTGTACTGCTCGGCGTATTCAGGTTCGCTGAACTCGATCTCGATGTGTTCGCAGGTCAACGGGCGGTCGGCCACGGCGGACAATTGATGCAGCCAGCCCGAGATGATCGAATCCACCACGAAGCGGTTATAGGCGTTGTACGGGCTGATGGAGTAAAAGCGCAGCCAGGCGCCCTGGGCATCTTCGTGCAGGCTCGACTGGCCACGGTAGTTGGAACCGTACAGGGCCTCGAAGCGGATCAGGGTGCGCGCTGCTTCCCGTACCGTCGGGGCTTGCGCGGCCGTGACACCGGCCAGCCCGGCCTGACTCAGGCGGCTCAGTTGCCCCATGCGCAAACCCAGCGCGGGGTCGCCGGTCAAGGCAATCGCCGCATGCCCCAGGCGCATGTAGCGCGGGATCGAGAGCCGCGCCATCGGCTGGCTCAAGCGCGCCGGATCAAGGCCGTACTGGTCGAGCAAAGGCAGGGGGTCATGACCGCAGCTGCGCACCGCATCCGCCAGCTGCTGCACGAAACCGACCGACAAATCCCCCAAACGCATCGGCAACGGCTTCATCGGCTACAGCCAGAGGTTGAGCAAACGTGCCGTGGAGACGGGCCTGTCCGGGCTGGTGATGCCGTTGCGGCTGATAAAGCTCTGGCCGACGCTGTGTTTGTCCCAGAACCGGCCTTGGGAAAACACCGTGATCCCGGCTTCGGCGGTGCTGGTGGGCACGCTGCTGATCAGGGTCAGACGATGCCAGGCCGCGCCCTCACTGACTTCGCCGGGTTTGAGGCTGATTTCGCTGGGCGTCGACACGCTTTTATAGCCGCCCCACGGGTTATCCCACGTGTCTTTGCCGGTCACGAAAGCGGGCACCGCGATCAATTGCGCCTGTTGCTCGTTCAGCACCCGGTAGTTGTCGGGGTACCAGCTGTCGCTGCCCACCAGAATCCCGAGCCGCCCGGCCGGGGTGTCCACCACGTTCAACTGGTGGTCCGGGCTGGGCTGGATGTAGCTCTGTTCTTCGTAGGTGGGCAGCAACTGGCGCTGGGGCTTGCCTATCGGCGTGCCATGGCGGTCGAACACCACGCTGCTGTTGTACAGCGCGCCGGTGCCCGCTTGCAGGGTGCCGTTCTCGATGCGGGGGTCGGGCAGGGCGATGCTGCCTGCCACCAGGGTGATACCAAATTCTTTGGCCAGCCCGCCGAACAGGGTCTGATAATCGGCGGCCATGGGGTTGGCTTTCATGCGCAAGTGGGCGTCGTTGAGGCGGCTTTCGCCTTCGGCCCCCAGCCAGGCGCGAGCAAAGCTCAGCGGGTTGCTGATGGCCAGCCAGTGCATGGCCTCATTCAGGTTTGCGGCTTGATACAGCTCGTCTTTTTCACCGCGAAACATCAGCCATGAGCCAATGTGTTCGGGCATCACCACGATGGTTTTCTCGTTGAGCAAGCCAGCGTCGCGGGCCTTGTTCAAGTAAGTCGCCAGCTTCAGATGCAGGAGATCAAGGCTTTGATAATCGCGGGGCGACAGCAACGGCTCGATCCCCAGCAGGTTGCCACGCCCGGTGTCGACGCCGTCGTTAAGTGCCAGTTCGACCCGCAAGTCGGACAGGTAATGGCCGACGTCGCGTTGCTCGGTCCAGTACGCGTACCCGCCTGCAGCGGCGGCAACGGCGATCAGTAAGGTGCAGCCAATTAATTTACGCATGAGAAATAGAGCAGACAGCCAGTGCGGGATTCGGCGTCTAGGGTAGGTGGCGCCTGCGCACTTGCCAAGAGGGGCTGCGCAATTGGGTTAATAATTTGTCACTTTGGGTCATTGAGTGGGGTCGGGCGGGGCTTTACTGTGCCTGTCATTCAACGACGGGCGCCGCAGAGCTTCCCGCGTTCCGTGAATCAGCCTGTTGTGGAGCAACCTGATGACTGCCACTCACTACCCGCATTTACTGGCCCCGCTGGATCTGGGCTTCACCACGTTGCGCAATCGCACCCTGATGGGCTCGATGCACACCGGCCTTGAAGAAAAGCCCGGCGGCTTTGAGCGCATGGCCGCTTATTTTGCCGAACGCGCCAGGGGCGGCGTCGGCCTGATGGTCACCGGCGGTATCGCCCCCAACGATGAAGGTGGCGTGTACAGCGGCGCGGCCAAGCTCAGCACTGCGCAAGAAGCCGAGAAGCATGTGGTTGTGACCCGCGCGGTCCACGACGCCGGGGGCAAGATCTGCCTGCAGATCCTCCACGCCGGGCGTTATGCCTACAGCCCGCGCCAGGTTGCGCCGAGCGCGATTCAGGCGCCGATCAACCCGTTCAAACCCAAAGAGCTGGACGAAGCCGGGATCGAGAAGCAGATCAGCGATTTCGTCACCTGCGCCCGTCTGGCCCAGAGCGCCGGGTACGACGGCGTCGAAATCATGGGCTCCGAAGGCTATTTCATTAACCAGTTTCTCGCGGCACACACCAACCACCGCACCGACCGTTGGGGCGGCAGCTACGAAAACCGCATGCGCCTGCCGGTGGAAATCGTGCGCCGGGTGCGCGAAGCGGTCGGGCCGAATTTCATCATCATTTATCGCCTATCGATGCTGGACCTGGTGGAAGGCGGCAGTGTCTGGGACGAAATCGTGCAACTGGCGCAGGCCGTCGAGCAGGCCGGTGCGACCCTGATCAACACCGGTATCGGCTGGCACGAGGCGCGCATCCCGACCATCGCCACCAAAGTGCCGCGCGGTGCGTTCAGCAAAGTCACGGCCAAATTACGCGGTGCGGTCACGGTGCCGCTGATTACCACCAACCGCATCAACACCCCCGACATTGCTGAACAGATTCTGGCCGAGGGCGATGCCGACATGGTGTCCATGGCGCGACCGTTTTTGGCCGACCCCGAGTTCGTCAACAAAGCCGCTGCCGGGCGCAGTGATGAAATCAATACCTGCATCGGTTGCAACCAGGCATGCCTGGATCACACCTTTGGCGGCAAGCTCACCAGTTGCCTGGTCAACCCGCGCGCCTGTCACGAGACCGAACTCAACTACCTGCCTGTCACCCATGTGAAAAAAATCGCCGTGGTCGGTGCCGGGCCAGCCGGGTTGTCGGCGGCGACTGTCGCGGCCGGGCGCGGGCATCAGGTGACGCTGTTCGATTCGGCCAGCGAGATCGGCGGCCAGTTCAACGTGGCCAAGCGCGTGCCGGGCAAGGAAGAGTTCGTCGAGACCCTGCGCTACTTCAAACGTTTGCTGCAGACCACCGGGGTCGAGGTGTGCCTCAACACCCGCGTGGGGGTTGAACAGTTGGTAGCGGGCGGGTTTGACGACATCATTCTGGCCACCGGTATTGCGCCGCGCACCCCCGATATTCCGGGCGTAGATCACCCTAAAGTCCTGAGTTATCTGGACGTGATCCTTGGGCGCAAACCAGTGGGTGCCAGCGTGGCGGTGATCGGCGCGGGCGGGATCGGCTTCGACGTGTCGGAGTTTCTGGTGCATCAGGGCGTGTCCACCAGTCTGGACCGCGAGGCGTTCTGGAAGGAGTGGGGCATCGACACACGCCTTGAAGCCCGCGGCGGTGTGGCCGGTATCACCCCTCAGGTTGAGGCGCCTGCGCGTCAGGTCTTCCTGTTGCAACGCAAGAAAACCAAGGTGGGCGACGGGCTGGGTAAAACCACCGGCTGGATCCACCGCACCGGGCTTAAAAACAAGCGCGTGCAAATGCTTAACAGCGTTGAATACCTGAGCATTGACGACGACGGGCTGCATATCCGCATCGGCGACGGCGAGCCGCAATTGCTGGCCGTGGACAACATCGTGATCTGCGCCGGGCAAGACCCGCTGCGTGACTTGCAGGCCGGGCTCGAGGCGGCCGGGCAGTCTGTGCACCTGATTGGCGGCGCGGATGTGGCGGCCGAGCTGGATGCCAAGCGCGCGATCAATCAGGGCTCGCGTCTGGCGGCCGAGTTGTAAGCGCGGCGGTAGCGGCCATCAAAAAGCCGATAGTTTAAACTCCGTTCATTTTTGAGCGGAGTGTGCCGTGCGTGTGCCGTTGATTGATTGGGAGCCCTATGCGCCCTTGCAGCCTTTGCACCTCGACTGGCTGGCGAAGGCCGGGGTTGAGGTTGCTGTCTTGCGTCTGGACCTGATCGACCCGCTGGTCAGTGGCAACAAGTGGTTCAAGCTCCATCAGCCGCTGCGCGCGGCCCATGCAGCGGGGGCTCACGGGTTGATCAGCCTGGGCGGCGCTCACTCCAATCATCTGCACGCCTTGGCGGCGGCGGGCAAACGCTTTGGTTTTACCACCGTCGGCCTGCTGCGCGGGCACCCTCAAGAAACCCCCACCACCCGTGATCTGCAAGACTTCGGCATGCACCTGCATTGGCTGGGGTTTGCCGGTTATCGTGCCCGGCATGCGCCTGATTTCTGGCGGCCGTGGCAAGCGCAGTACCCGCAGTTGCAGGCCGTGCCCGAGGGCGGCGCCAGTTTGGCGGGCGCGCAGGGCTGTTCACCATTGGTCAAGCAGGTGCGTGAGCAAGTGGCCGCGCTTGGCTGGGCGGATTACGACGCGTGGTGGCTGGCCGCGGGGACGGGCACCACGCTGGCCGGTCTGGTGCTGGCTGAAGCCGGGCAGCGCAGGGTCTATGGCGCCATGGCGGTACCCGAAGACCACGGGGTGGCGCCCACGGTGCGCGCCCTGTTGCAGCAGGCGGGCAGCCCTGTGGGTGACTATCAGTTGATCGAGGCCAGTCGTGGCGGTTTCGCGCGGGTCGATGAGGCGCTGATGGCGTTTATTCGGCGCAGCGAGTTGGACAGTGGCGTGCCTTTGGAGCCGCTGTACACCGGCAAGGCGTTGCTGGCGCTCAAAGAGGCAGTGGACGCGGGGCATGTGAGGCGAGGCATGCGGGTGGTGTTTGTGCACACCGGCGGCTTGCAGGGCCGCCGGGGGTTTGCGCCAGCTGTTTAGTTGCGTTTAGGCAGCATGCGCAACAGCGTGTTGTCTTTCATCACGTAATGATGAAACAGCCCGGCCAGCGCGTGCAGGCCGATCAGCCAGTAGCCGAGGGTGCCGCCCAGCTCATGCCAGCCCTTGATCTGTTTGGCGGTGTCCACGTCCTTGAGGGTCAGGGGTGGCAGGTCGAATCCGTAAAAGAACACGGACTTGTCGTTGTAACTGAGCACCAGATAACCCATCACCGGCATGGCGATCATGAACACGTACAAGGCCCAGTGCACCAGCGTCGCCAAAGCGGTTTGCCAGGCGGGCGGGGGCGGGGTGATCTTTGGCGCCACGCCCAGGGTACGTGCCAGCAACCGTAGCCACACCAGCGCAAACACGGTCAGGCCGAGCATGAAGTGGGCATCTTTCATCAAGTTGCGACCGTCGCTGTCTTTCGGGAAAATCCCGCGAAATTCAATGGCGGCGTAAATCAGTACAAACAGCAGCACCATCACCCAATGCAGGGCGATGGACATACGACTGTAACGGTCGGTGGAGCTTTTCCAGGACATGGGTGTTCCTCACGGTTCAGGTCTTGAGCCTCCGCTCTTGTATGACGGAGTTCCTTTACAGTAATACGTTTGCGTACATTTGCGCTGAGATGCATCAGTTTTCAGGGTTGCCTGGCACATGCGGCCATAGATCCGAGACCAGAAACAGGCGCTCGGCTTCTTCCCAATCACCGTCGGGCGTGGGCGTCAGGCGCACCAACAGCTGCGCGGGAGCCTGCGGGTGCAGTTCGGCCAGCCAGACCTGCAATTGCGCGTCCCCCCAAAGCCCGTCTGGCCCATAGTGCGCAGGTGCAAGCCAGGCATGCCGCGGCAAGGGCTGCCAGCACCCGGCGGGCCTTTGGCGGACAAACGCGGGCCAGTCGCGCTGGTGCAGCCAGCGGCCGCGTAAATGCAGCGGATGCGCGCCGGCCGGAGGCTGCGCTTCACCGGGCCACGGATACAGCAGGTAACCGCCCAGCCACAGGTGCGCACTGACATGCTGAATGTCCAGGGCGGCCAGAATCTCGCGGCATTCTGGGCGGCTGGACATCGGTAACTGATGCTGACTGAAATGCGTGAGCTTGCGGTCCAGCCGGTCATTGCTGCCCGGCCCCAGCCAGAGCGCCGGGTCGTGCCCGTCGCCGTGTGGCGGGCCGAGGTAAAGTTTGATCGCCAGTTCCAGATGATGCGCGCCGTCACGGTCACGTATCAGCATGTCCAGCTCGCCCAGCGTATGCCCGCCCACGCGAATGGGCAGGTTGGCGGCCACCAGCTCGACACCGGGGGCGTGGGTTATGGCGAACTGCCACAGCCGCTCGTAGTAACGCCCCAGCCTGCGGGTGGTGGCCAGCGCCAGCCACTGCTGCAATGGCTCGCTGTGCCGGTCAAGGTCGCGCAGCCAGTTTTCCAGCCAATGTGGCGCCTGGACCCAGTCGCTACCGGTCAACGGGTGGCGCTGAGGCCAGGGCGTTTGGCTGAGCATGGGCGGGGCCAGAATCACCCACGCCAGATCACGCACCTCGGGGTGACGTAACTGGCGGGGCAGGTTGAGCAAGTCGGGGAAGAGGATCATTCTGCGAGCATAGCCTTTTGCTCACGGGCTGAAAGGGTTTTGTCTATCGTGTCCTTTCGCCCATAATCGCTGTTTTCGCCCGTCACGTACCCCGCAGGAGCCTCATGGAGCACTTTCGTAATATCGGCATCATTGGTCGTTTGGGCAGTTCTCAAGTGCTCGACACGGTTCGCCGACTGAAAAAATTCCTGCTCGAGCGGCACATGCACGTGATCCTCGAAGACACCATCGCCGAAGTGCTGCCCGGCCATGGCCTGCAAACCTCGTCGCGCAAAATGCTCGGTGAAGTGTGCGACATGGTGATCGTGGTGGGCGGCGATGGCAGTTTGCTCGGCGCCGCCCGTGCGCTGGCGCGGCACAATGTCCCGGTGCTGGGCATCAACCGTGGCAGCCTGGGCTTTTTGACCGATATCCGTCCCGATGAACTGGAAGTCAAAGTCGCCGAAGTGCTTGACGGCCACTATCTGGTGGAAAACCGGTTTCTGCTGCAGGCCGAAGTGCGCCGTCACGGCGAAGCCATTGGCCAGGGCGACGCCCTCAATGACGTGGTGCTGCACCCCGGCAAGTCCACGCGCATGATCGAATTTGAATTGCACATTGACGGGCAGTTCGTTTGCAGCCAGAAGGCCGACGGCCTGATCGTCGCTACCCCCACCGGCTCCACCGCCTACGCCATGTCGGCTGGCGGCCCGATCATGCACCCCAAGCTGGATGCCATCGTCATTGTGCCCATGTACCCGCACACCTTGAGCAGCCGCCCGATTGTTGTGGACGGCAACAGTGAACTGAAAATCGTGGTGGCCAAGGACATGCAGATTTACCCGCAGGTGTCCTGCGACGGTCAGAACCATTTCACCTGCGCGCCGGGCGACACCATCACCGTGAGCAAAAAGGCGCAAAAGCTGCGCCTGATTCACCCGCTGGACCACAACTACTATGAAGTGTGCCGGACCAAGCTTGGCTGGGGCAGCCGACTGGGCGGCAGGAGCGACTGATGCTCGATCCGGCGCGCAGTTACGATCTGATCGGTGACGTGCATGGCTGTGCTCATACCCTTGAGCATCTGTTGGAGCGTCTGGGCTATCGCAAACTTGCCGGTGTCTGGCGGCACCCGCAGCGCATGGCGGTGTTCCTCGGCGACATCATTGACCGTGGCCCGCGGATCCGCGAATCGCTGCATATCGTCTATGACATGGTGCAAGCCGGTCAGGCGCTGTGCCTGATGGGCAACCACGAATTCAACGCGCTGGGCTGGTGCACCCCGGCCCCGGCGGGCAGTGGCAAGCAGTTTGTGCGTGAGCACAACCCGCGCCATACCCGGCTGATCCACGAAACCCTGGAGCAATTTGCGCACTACCCCGGCGAATGGCGGGAGTTCGTGCAATGGTTTTACGACATGCCGCTGTTTGTCGACGCCGGACGGTTCCGCGTGGTGCATGCCTGCTGGGACGCCGACGTCATTGCGACCTTGCGTGCACAATTTCCCGATGGCTGCATCGATGAACATTTCCTGCAAGCGGCGGCCGAGCCTGAAAGCTTTGCCAGCATGAGTTTTAACCGCCTGCTGCGCGGCACCGACATGCGCCTGCCCGACGGCATGACACTGACCGGCGGGGATGGCCTGACGCGTTCGTTCTTCCGCACCAAATTCTGGGAAGACGACCCCAAAACCTACGGTGACATTGTGTTCCAGCCAGACGCCTTGCCGGAACGGGTGGCCCGTAAGCCGCTGTCGCCCTCCGAAAAAGGCGCCTTGCTGCGCTATGGCATTGAAGAGCCGATGTTGTTCGTCGGGCATTACTGGCGCAGCGGCAAACCCGCGCCGATCCGGCCTAACCTGGCCTGCCTGGATTACAGCGCCGTGTTGTACGGCAAGTTGGTGGCCTACCGTCTGGATCAGGAAAAACGCCTCGATCCGCACAAATTTGTATGGGTGGACGTTGATCGCCCGGAGGCTATTCAATGAGTGCTGTTGAGGTTTTACGCTTACCCCTGTCGGTTGACCTGAGCGGATTTGTCAGCCTGCTCCAGCGCATGCACGTGCCGCATCGGGTCAGCGAAGAGGCAGGCGAGCAAGTGGTCTGGGCGCCCGAAAGCATTGCCGGAGAGGTGCGCAGCCTGTACGCACGCTTCCCTCAAGGCGACCCCGAAGGCCACGTGCCGATTGTCGATCGCCCGCCGGCCATGGCACGCCCGGGGTGGGTCCAGCAACTGCGTGACAGCCCGGCCACCGCGACTATCCTGCTGCTGTGCGTGATCGTGGCCGTGGTGACGCAACTGGGTGAAAACCTGTCGGTTCTCAGCGGGCTGACGTTCCTTGATTTCAGCATCCGCGGCCAATACATCCAGTTCACACCTTTGTCGGATAGCCTGGCGGCAGGGCAGTGGTGGAGATTGTTCAGCCCGATGCTGATTCACTTCGGTTTCCTGCACATCGCCATGAACGGCATGTGGTACTGGGAACTGGGTCGACGCGTTGAACTGCGTCAGGGCAGCATCAACCTGATCGGGTTGAGCTTGTTGTTCAGCCTGGTGTCCAACTTCGCCCAATACCTGTTTGGCGGCCCGAGCCTGTTCGGCGGCATGTCCGGCGTGCTGTACGGCTTGTTGGGGCATGTGTGGATTTACCAGCTCATGGCGCCGAACCCGTTGTATCGCCTGCCTCGCGGGGTATTGGTGATGATGCTGGTCTGGCTGGCCGTGTGCATGTCCGGACTGGTATCGCTGATCGGTTTCGGCCAGATCGCCAACGCCGCTCACGTCGGCGGGTTGTTGATCGGTTGCCTGACCGGCTTGCTGGGCGGGCTGTGGGCGCGCCGCAAGCAGGCTAAATGAAACACCTGGGGTTGCTGCCTTGCGCGGGCAGCGACCGCATACACCTCATCTGATGTTCAAGAGCGGAAACGAACCATGTCCTCTTTCAACGAAATGATCCAAAACATCACCCCCGAGATCTATCAGAGCCTGAAACTGGCCGTGGAAATCGGCAAATGGGCGGACGGCAACAAACTGACCGCCGAACAGCGTGAGCTGTCGTTGCAGGCCATGATCGCCTGGGAAGTGCAAAACCTGCCCGAAGAACAACGTACCGGTTACATGGGCCCGCAAGAGTGCAGCTCCAAATCCATTTCGGTGCCTAACATCCTGTTCAAATCGGATGCTATCCATTGATTGAGATTGGTCGCGGTGCAATCAGCAAGATGTCGGCCAGCCTTGAGGCGCCGACCGTTCAATACGCATTTCGGCTAGGCGATACCGAGGTGCCGGTCAATCCGTTGATCGGCAGCAGGTTGCGTCTGGAGTACCTGGGCACCATCAATTGCACCCATTGCGGACGTAAAACCAAGAAGAGTTTCAGCCAGGGCTACTGTTACCCGTGCATGACCAAGCTGGCGCAGTGCGACGTCTGCATCATGAGCCCCGAGCGTTGCCACTATGATGCCGGCACCTGCCGCGATCCGTCGTGGGGCGAGCAGTTCTGCATGACTGACCACGTGGTGTACCTGGCCAACTCCTCGGGGGTTAAAGTCGGCATTACCCGTGCCACGCAACTGCCCACCCGCTGGCTCGATCAGGGCGCCAGCCAGGCGCTGCCGATCGTGCGGGTCGCCACGCGCCAGCAATCGGGGTTTGTCGAAGACCTGTTCCGCTCTCAGGTGGCAGACCGTACCAACTGGCGTGCACTGCTCAAGGGTGATGCGGCCCCGGTGGACCTCGTTGCCGTGCGTGAGCAACTGTTTGAAAGCTGCGCCCAGGGCCTGCAACAGCTGCAGGAGCGATTTGGTCTGCAGGCGGTCCAACCGTTGCAAGGCGTCGAGCCTGTCGAGATTCGTTACCCGGTCGAGCAGTACCCGAGCAAGATCGTGAGCTTCAACCTGGACAAAGACCCGATCGTGGAAGGCACGCTGATGGGGATCAAGGGCCAATACCTGATCTTCGACACCGGCGTTATCAACATTCGCAAATACACGGCCTACCAGCTGGCCGTGCATCAGTAAAAGGACTCCAGCATGCGCACCGAACAACCCAAAATGATCTACCTCAAGGACTATCAGGCGCCCGAGTATCTGATCGACGAAACGCACCTGACCTTTGAATTGTTCGAGGACCACTCGCTGGTTCATGCGCAACTGGTGATGCGCCGCAATCCGGCCCGGGGCGAGGGCCTGCCGCCACTGGTGCTGGATGGGCAGCAGCTGGAACTGCTGTCGGTCAAACTCGATGACGTGGAGCTGACCGACGCCGACTATCAGCTCACCGACAGCCATTTGACCCTGCACCCGCAATGCGCGCAGTTTATGGTGGATACCAGCGTCAAAATCCACCCCGAGACCAATACTGCACTTGAAGGCCTGTACACG
The DNA here is from genome assembly GCF_001806145.1 of Pseudomonas sp. BS-2016. Classification (NCBI taxonomy): domain Bacteria; kingdom Pseudomonadati; phylum Pseudomonadota; class Gammaproteobacteria; order Pseudomonadales; family Pseudomonadaceae; genus Pseudomonas; species Pseudomonas sp. BS-2016. The sequence continues at coordinate 119,564 of NZ_MLCT01000036.1, read as the reverse complement.
TCCGGCAGCCTGTTTTGCACCCAATGCGAGGCTGAGGGCTTCCGCAAAATCACCTATTACCTCGACCGTCCCGACGTGATGAGCATCTTCACCACCACGGTGATCGCGGACCAACACAAATACCCGGTGCTGCTGTCCAACGGCAACCCGGTGGGCAGCGGCCCTGTAGAAGACGGTCGGCACTGGGCGACCTGGGAAGACCCGTTCAAGAAACCGGCCTACCTGTTTGCCCTGGTGGCCGGTGATCTGTGGTGCGTCGAAGACACCTTCACCACCCGGAGCAACCGCGAGGTGGCGTTGCGCATTTATGTCGAACCGGAAAACATCGACAAATGCCAGCACGCGATGAACAGCCTGAAGAAATCCATGCGCTGGGACGAAGACACCTACGGCCGTGAGTACGATCTGGACATCTTCATGATCGTGGCCGTCAACGACTTCAACATGGGCGCCATGGAAAACAAGGGCCTCAACATCTTCAACTCCAGCGCCGTGCTGGCCCGTGCCGAGACCGCCACCGACGCCGCGCACCAGCGCGTCGAAGCGATTGTGGCCCACGAGTACTTCCACAACTGGTCAGGCAACCGCGTGACCTGCCGCGACTGGTTCCAGTTGTCGCTCAAGGAAGGTTTCACCGTGTTCCGCGACGCGGGTTTCTCGGCGGACATGAACTCGCCCACGGTTAAACGCATCCAGGACGTGGCCTACCTGCGCACCCACCAGTTCGCGGAAGACGCCGGCCCCATGGCCCATGCGGTGCGCCCGGACAGCTTTATCGAGATTTCCAACTTCTACACCCTGACCGTCTACGAAAAAGGCTCGGAAGTGGTCGGCATGCTCCACACCTTGCTGGGGGCCGAAGGCTTCCGTAAAGGCAGCGACCTGTATTTCGACCGCCACGATGGTCAGGCTGTCACCTGCGACGACTTCATCAAGGCCATGGAAGACGCCAATGGCGTGGACCTGACCCAGTTCAAGCGCTGGTACAGCCAGGCCGGTACGCCGCGCCTGAATGTCACTGAACACTACGATGCCGCTAAACAGACCTACAGCCTAACCTTCGCCCAAAGCTGCCCGGCCACCCCCGGCCAGACTGAAAAACTGCCGTTCGTGATCCCGGTGGCGCTGGGCTTGCTGAACGCCAACGGCGTGGAACTCCCGCTGCACCTGCAAGGCGAGTCGGCGGCGGTGGGCACCCACCGGGTGTTGTCGGTTACCGAGGCGCAACAGACCTTCACCTTTACCGGCATGGCCCAACAGCCGCTGCCGTCCTTGCTGCGCGGCTTCTCGGCGCCGGTCAAATTGCACTTTCCGTACAGCCGCGACCAACTGATGTTCCTCATGCAACACGACACCGACGGTTTCAACCGTTGGGAAGCCGGCCAGCAGTTGGCGGTGCAAGTGTTGCAAGACCTGATTGTCCAGCATCAGCGCGGTGAAGCGCTGGTCATGGACCCGCGTCTGGTAGCCGCCTTGCGCAGCGTGTTGGGCAATGAGCAACTGGATCAGGCGATGGTGGCCGAGATGCTGTCTTTGCCGGGCGAGGCTTACCTGGCCGAAATCAGCGAAATCGCTGACGTCGACGCCATTCACGCGGCCCGTGAGTTTGCCCGCCAGCACCTGGCTGAAAGCCTGCATGAGGCTTTGTGGGCGCGCTATCAGGCGAACCGCGAGGTGTCCAAAGCCACGCCGTATGTGGCGCAAGCCGAACACTTTGCCCGCCGCGCCCTGCAAAACATCGCGCTGTCGTACCTGATGCTTACCGGCAAGCCGCAAGTACTGGCTGCGGCTCTGGAGCAATTCGAACACAGCGACAACATGACAGAGCGCCTGACGGCGCTGGCGGTGCTGGTCAACTCACCGTTCGACGCCGAGAAGGCCAAGGCGCTGGCCAGTTTTGCCGAGCACTTCAAAGACAATCCGCTGGTCATGGACCAGTGGTTCAGTGTGCAGGCTGGCTGCACCTTGCCCGGTGGATTGGAACGGGTGAAGGCGTTGATGCAGCACCCGGCGTTCACCCTCAAGAACCCGAACAAGGTCCGGGCGTTGATCGGGGCGTTTGCGGGGCAGAACCTGATCAACTTCCATGCGGCGGACGGCTCCGGCTATCGCTTCCTGGCGGACTTGGTGATCCAGCTTAACGCCTTCAACCCGCAGATCGCCTCGCGGCAGTTGGCGCCACTGACCCGCTGGCGCAAATACGACAGCGCCCGTCAGGCGCTGATGAAGGCCGAACTTGAGCGCATCCGCACCTGCGGTGACCTGTCCAGCGACGTGTTTGAAGTGGTGAGCAAAAGTCTGGCGTAAACACGCCGGGCGAGGTTTCGCCCCGGTCAACTGACGGGGCGGGGCGAAGCATGAGCGGTGGGGCCAGTCAGTGACTGTGCCCCAGCACCACGTCCAGCGCCGTGCGCGCGTCATCGAGTTGAACCAGCGTTGCATGGCGCGCACCCAGCGCGTCATGGTTTTCGATGGCGGTCAAAATTGCCTTGTGCCGGGGCAGCGCCAATTCATGCAGGTTGGGGCGGCGGTTCGAATGCTTCAACGCCTCGCGCAGTGCCAGTGACAACATGTTGCACAAATTGGCCAACAGGTCGTTGTGGGTGGCATCGGCAATGCGGCTGTGAAAATCCAGGTCGGGTTGCAGCAGGGCTTCGGGCGTGGGGGCGTTTTCCATGCGCTCGTAGGCTTCGCGAATCGACGCCACGTCCTCGTCGGTCGCATGTTGGGCGGCGAGGGCCGCGACGGCAGGTTCAATGATGCTGCGCACGCTGGTGAGCAAGGCAAAAAACTCATTTTGCGGCGAGCACTGCATCAGCCAATGCAGCACGTCCGGGTCGAGCATGTGCCATTCGCGGCGCGGCTTGACCACGGTGCCGACCCGGGGTTTGGAGTAGACCAGCCCCTTGGCCAGCAATACCCGGGTCGCTTCGCGCAACACCGGGCGGCTGACGGCATACTCCTCGCACAGCAAGGCTTCGGCCGGCAATTTGTCATCGGGTTTGAAACGCCCGGAAACAATCTGCATGCCGAGTTCTTGAACGATGCGCGCATGCATGCTTTTGCGCTCGGAAGGCTGACGGTAATCCATTGGGGGCGAGTCGATCCTGTCGGTGAAAAGCGCCGATCATAGCAGGCGCGGACTCAAGGCTTATACACCTCACATTGACGTCGACGACGAAGCCGCTGGCCGCGTCGTCGACGGTGGCATGGACTCAATGGGAATGGCGTGGCACCTCGGCGCCACGGCAGCCCACCAGGAAGTCAAAATCACAGCCCTGATCGGCTTGCATCACGTGATCGATGTACAGCTGACGATAGCCGCCGACCAGCAGTTTTTGCGGGGGCTGAATGTCCGCCAGCCGGGCCGCCAGTTCAGCGTCCGGGATGTCCAGGTGCAAACGCCCGGACGCGCAGTCCAGCTCGATCCAGTCACCTTCCTGCACTGCCGCCAAAGGCCCGCCTGCCGCTGCTTCCGGCGCGACGTGCAACACCACGGTGCCGTACGCGGTGCCGCTCATGCGCGCATCCGAGATGCGCACCATGTCGGTCACGCCCTGGGCCAGCAACTTGGCGGGCAGGCCCATGTTGCCGACTTCCGCCATGCCCGGATAACCCTTGGGCCCACAGTTTTTCATGACCAGAATCGAGTCGGCGCTGACCTTGAGCTCAGGGTCGTTGATGCGCGCCTTGTACATGTCGAAGTTTTCAAACACCACCGCCTGACCGCGGTGTTTCATCAACGCCGGGGTGGCGGCCGAGGGTTTGAGCACCGCACCCAAAGGCGCCAGATTGCCGCGTAGCACACAGATGCCGCCGTCTGCCACCAACGGGTTGTCGAGGGTGCGGATCACTTCGTCGTCGCCATAAATCGGTGAGTTTTTCACGTTGTCCCACAGGCTCTGGCCATTGACGGTCAGCGCGTTCGGGTGCGGGATCAGGTCATGCTCGCCCATGCGCCGCAGTACGGCAGGCAGCCCCCCGGCGTAGTAGAACTCTTCCATCAGAAAACGCCCGGACGGTTGCAGGTCCACCAGGGTCGGCGTGCCGCGCCCGATGCGGGTCCAGTCGTCCAGTTCCAGGTCTACGCCGATGCGTCCGGCAATGGCTTTGAGGTGGATCACGGCGTTGGTCGAGCCGCCAATCGCGGCGTTGACCCGGATCGCGTTTTCGAACGCTTCTTTGGTCAGCACTTTGGACAGGCGCAAGTCTTCGCGCACCATCTGCACCGCGCGCATGCCCGACATGTGAGCCAGCACATAGCGCCGCGCATCCACCGCCGGAATGGCCGCGTTGTGCGGCAGCGAGGTGCCCAATGCTTCGGCCATGCAGGCCATGGTCGAAGCGGTGCCCATGGTGTTGCACGTACCGGCCGAACGCGACATGCCCGCTTCTGCCGAGAGGAATTCGTCGAGGCTGATGTTGCCCGCTTTATAGGACTCGTGCATTTGCCAGACGATGGTGCCTGCGCCGATGTCCTTGCCTTTGTGCTTGCCGTTGAGCATCGGGCCGCCCGTGACCACGATGGCTGGCACGTCGCAGCTGGCGGCGCCCATCAGCAGGGCGGGGGTGGTTTTGTCGCAGCCGGTGAGCAACACCACGCCATCGATCGGGTTGCCGCGAATGGCTTCTTCGACGTCCATGCTCGCCAGGTTGCGGGTCAGCATGGCGGTAGGGCGCAGGTTGGATTCGCCGTTGGAGAACACCGGGAACTCAACGGGAAAGCCCCCGGCCTCGATCACGCCGCGTTTGACGTGTTCGGCAATGGTACGAAAGTGCGCGTTGCACGGGGTCAGCTCCGACCACGTGTTGCAAATGCCAATGATCGGCTTGCCTTGAAACTGGTGGTCGGCAATGCCCTGATTCTTCATCCAGCTGCGGTACATGAAGCCGTTTTTATCAGCGCTGCCAAACCATTGGGCGGAACGCAGTGGCGGGGTTTTATCAGACATGGCGGCTCTCTTATTGTATGACTAATTGATTTTTATGACCCTAAAGTAGCGCTTAAAAAGCCAGTTTGGAAGTGTTGTTGAGTAAATAGTATTACTATATAGTCGATTCGACTGAGAGCTGATCCTGGTGTGTATTCACCTGAGGCCACTCCAGAGGTGCCATAACAAAAACAATGGGAGACCGTCTCATGAGCCAGGAACTCCGGCTTATTCGTCGCATCACGCTCAAACTGATTCCCTTTCTGGTCTTGCTCTACCTGATTGCCTACGTGGATCGCTCGGCAGTGGGCTTCGCCAAACTGCACATGGGGGCCGACGTCGGCATTGGCGACGCCGCCTATGGACTGGGCGCGGGCCTGTTCTTCATCGGTTACTTCCTGATGGAAATCCCCAGCAACCTGATGCTTGAGCGCTTCGGCGCGCGACGCTGGTTTGCCCGCATCATGATCACCTGGGGCGCCATCACCATTGGCATGGCCTTTGTGCAGGGGCCTCACAGTTTTTATGTGATGCGTTTTCTGCTGGGGGTGGCCGAAGCCGGGTTCTTTCCGGGCGTTCTGTACTACATCACCCAATGGTTCCCGGTGCGCCACCGGGGCAAGATTCTGGGGCTGTTCATCCTTTCGCAACCCATCGCCATGATGATCACCGGGCCTATTTCCGGCGGTCTGCTGGGCATGGACGGCGTGCTCGGCCTGCATGGCTGGCAATGGCTGTTCATCGTGATCGGCACCCCGGCGATCCTGCTGACCTGGCCGGTGCTGCGCTACTTGCCGGACGGCCCGCAACAGGTCAACTGGCTGGAGCAGGGTGAAAAAGACTGGTTAATGGGTGAGCTGGAAAAAGACCTGCAAGCCTACGGGCAGACCCGGCACGGCAACCCGTTGCATGCCTTGAAAGACAAGCGCGTGCTGCTGCTGGCGCTGTTCTACCTGCCGGTCACGTTGAGCATTTACGGGCTCGGGCTGTGGCTGCCGACGCTCATCAAACAGTTTGGCGGCAGCGACCTGACCACCGGTTTTGTGTCGTCGGTGCCTTATGTGTTCGGCATCATCGGCCTGCTGTTTATCCCGCGCAGCTCGGACCGCCTCAACGACCGCTATGGCCACCTCGGCGTGCTGTACGTGCTGGGCGCCATTGGCCTGTTCTTCAGTGCCTGGCTGACCGTGCCGGTCATGCAACTGGCCGCGCTGTGCCTGGTGGCGTTTGCGTTGTTTTCCTGCACGGCGATTTTCTGGACCTTGCCCGGGCGTTTCTTTGCGGGGGCCAGTGCCGCGGCCGGAATAGCCCTGATCAACTCGGTGGGCAACCTGGGCGGCTACATCGGCCCGTTCGTGATTGGCGCGCTCAAGGAATACACCGGGCACTTGGCCTCTGGCCTGTATTTCCTGTCGGGCGTGATGGTCTTCGGCCTGTGCCTGACCGTCGTGGTGTACCGCCAACTGGAACGCAAGCACGTGCTCAACCCCAGTCAATTCGCGGCCAGCGCCCAGCCTGCCACCCATCCCTGAATTGCCCCAGTGAGGCTCAACATGCGTTTAGTACAGTTTGAATTGAACAATGGCCAGCGCCGCGTGGGCGTGGTGCAGGACGACCTGATCCGCGAAGTGACCGGTTGCACCAGCGTGCGCGAGGTGGCACTGGCCGCGATCGACGCCGGGGTGTCGCTGGCACAGCAGATCGAAGCGCTGGGGCTGGGCATCACCCATGACTATCAGGCGTTGCTGGCTGAATGCCGGATCTTGCCGCCGCTGGATCACCCGGACCCGGCCCACATGTTGATCAGCGGCACCGGGCTTACCCACCTGGGCAGCGCCTCGGCCCGGGACAAAATGCACCAGCAGGCCCACGACGACACCGCACTCACCGACACCATGCGCATCTTCAAATGGGGCGTGGAGGGTGGTAAGCCCGACGCAGGCGAGGCCGGGGTGCAACCCGAATGGTTTTACAAGGGCGATGGCAGCATTGTCGTGCGGCCGGGCGAACCGTTCCCGCTGCCGCCGTTTGCCGAAGACGCCGGTGAAGAGCCAGAAATCGGCGGCCTGTACGTCATCGGTCATGACCGCAAGCCGTACCGGCTGGGCTTTGCCGTGGGCAATGAGTTCTCCGACCACGTGATGGAGCGCAAAAACTACTTGTACCTGGCCCATTCCAAACTGCGCAGTTGCTCGTTTGGCCCGGAGCTGCGGGTCGGCGACTTGCCCCGGCATTTGTCCGGCAGCAGCCGCATCCTGCGTGATGGTCAAGTGCTCTGGGAGAACGAGTTCCTGAGCGGCGAAGCCAACATGTGCCACAGCCTGGAAAACCTCGAATACCACCACTTCAAATACAGCCAGTTTTTAAGGCCGGGCGATGTGCACGTGCACTTTTTCGGCACGGCGACGCTGTCTTTCGCTGATGGCGTACGCACCCGTGCGGGCGACCGTTTTGAAATCACCCAGTCGGCCTTCGGCGCACCGCTGATCAACGGCATTGCGCCGGTTGACGCGGTGTTCGAGCCCGGCGCTGTCGGCACACTTTAAAAGGAGAGCAGGTATGACTCAGATTCTCGGCCACAACTACATCGGCGGCCAACGCAGCGCCCAAGGCAGCGTCATCGTTAACAGTGTGGACGCCACCACGGGCCAGGCACTGCCCTACGACTTTTACCAGGCCACCGCGCAAGAGGTGGACCGTGCCGCCTGCGCTGCGGCCGCCGCTTACCCGGCCTACAAAGCATTGAGCGCTGAACGCCGGGCAGCGTTTCTGGACGCCATTGCCGATGAGCTGGATGCCCTGGACGATGAGTTTGTGGCGCTGGTATGCCGTGAAACCGCGCTCCCGGCCGCCAGAATCGCAGGCGAACGGGGCCGCACCAGCGGGCAGATGCGTTTGTTCGCCACGGTATTGCGTCGGGGTGATTTTTACGCGGCCCGCATCGATCAGGCGCAGCCTGAGCGCACCCCGCTGCCACGTCCGGATGTGCGCCAGTACCGCATCGGGCTCGGCCCGGTCGCCGTGTTTGGCGCCAGCAACTTTCCGCTGGCCTTTTCCACGGCAGGGGGGGATACCGCTTCAGCGCTGGCGGCTGGCTGCCCCGTGGTGTTCAAGGCGCACAGTGGGCACATGGCTACTGCCGAACAGGTGGCCGATGCCATCTTGCGTGCCGCCGAGCGCACCGGCATGCCCCAGGGCGTGTTCAACATGATTTATGGCGCAGGCGTCGGGGAGGCGTTGGTCAAGCACCCGTCGATTCAGGCCGTGGGCTTCACCGGATCGCTCAAGGGCGGGCGCGCGTTGTGTGACATGGCCGCGGCGCGGCCGCAGCCTATTCCGGTGTTCGCTGAAATGTCGAGCATCAACCCGGTCATCATCCTGCCGCAGGCCTTGCAGGTGCGTAGCGCCACGGTGGCCCGCGAGTTGGCCGCCTCGGTGGTGCAAGGCTGCGGCCAGTTCTGTACCAACCCCGGGCTGGTGATCGGTCTGCGCTCGCCCGCATTCACCGCCTTCATCGAGCAACTGGTCGGGCAAATCAATGAACAACCCGCGCAGACCATGCTCAATGCGGGCACCTTGCGCAGCTACGCCAAGGGGGTCAGTCAACTGGCCGAACATGCCCTTGTCGAACACCTTGCAGGCCTTGCCCAGCAAGGTGCGCAAGCACAGCCGCAGGTGTTCAGGGCGGATGTGCGGCTGTTGCTGGAAGGTGATCCGGTGTTGCAGGAAGAAGTGTTCGGGCCAACCACGGTGGTGATCGAAGTGCAAGACGCGGCCCAACTGGACGCCGCGATCCAGAGCCTGCATGGCCAACTGACTGCCACCCTGATTGGCGAGCCCGAGGACCTGCAACAGTTCGGCGGGCTGACGCCTTTGCTGGAACAAAAAGTCGGGCGCATCTTGATCAATGGCTACCCGACCGGTGTCGAGGTGTGCGATGCCATGGTGCATGGCGGGCCTTCCCCGGCGACCTCGGATGCCCGGGGCACGTCAGTCGGTACGCTGGCCATTGACCGTTTTCTGCGCCCGGTGTGCTTCCAGAACTACCCGGACAGCCTGCTGCCCGAGCCGTTGAAAAATGCCAATCCGCTGGGCATTCAGCGCCTGGTGGATGGCCAGACCACGCGCAACCCCCTGTAATCCCGTCGGGGGTTGGTCAACGATCAACCCCCGCCATAGCCGGCTACCACTCACGGCGTGGCAAATCCTTTAACTCTTCCTGTCAGGCAGGGGCTTATCCCTGCGCCTTGATAAGGAAGTACCCATGTCCGATTCCGCCCCTTCACCCTTACCGGTCTACGCCTCCCACGTGGTTCAGCGTGCGGTGGCTGCACAATTTGCCGCCCGTCCCACCGTGCGTGCGGTGGTCACACAGTGGCTGACCCAGCAACTGGCTCACTCCATCACCCTCAAGCAGCACGCCTTCGATCTGAGCAACACCTATCTGGTGCTGACCGTCGACGCCCAGGGTCAACCCCTTGCCACCCCGCGCTACCGTTTATTGATTGATGAGCTGCTGGATCATGTCGCCAGCCGAGAACCGCTCACCTACCGGTATTACGATGACCCGACGTGCTTCGTAGCGATGAGCCCGGTGGCGCCTCCGGTCGGTGGCTTTGTGCCGATCGAACCCATGAGCGTGATCGAGCCCTTGCTGTTGGAGGTGCTGAGTATTTGGCCGATTGCCTTTCAAGACGCGCTCATCGCGTATTGGAATCAACCCGTTGATGCCGGTAATACCCGGCTGCACTGGGTGGGCCAGATGATTCGGGACCAGATGCTGACCGGCATCGCGCGGGCGCCTGAGCTCACGGACAACCAGCGCAAGGCGCTGCGTCAGGTTGTGCGCTATCCCCACCGCAATGAGCGCCTGCGCGAGCGCCCGCTCAAGGCAAGGCTGTTTGACGCGCAGACATCGGTCACGGTACACAGCGTGGCAGGCCGGTTGTGGGCGGCCGGGCGCAGGTTTGATGTGGTCACCCCGGATACCGTGATCGAGGTGCTCGAGAACGGTGTAAGCACCTGGTTCTATTGCACGCCGGGCGGGACCCTTCAACGTTTTGCGTCCTTGGGGACATTGACCCGCTTCTGGAGCCTGCGGTTTGCCTCGCGTTATCGATTGCAGCGTGCGCAATGTGTGCTTTACGAGCCCGCCGGCAACCTTCTCGACACCCAGTCGATGTGTGTGCTGGAGCGTCAGCTGGACGCCATCGGGGCATTGGATCAACCCATGACGCTCGCGGCTCTGGAGCAACGCATCCAGGCAGTGACGGACACCGCGGCCGTGTTCAAGGTGAGTGAAGCCCCGGAGCCGCTTGATCTGGCGCCTGTCTATGCGGCGCTGCCACCGTGGTTGCGCAACGCCTGCGCCGCCGACCGCTTTGAATACCGCTCACAACTGGTGGCGTTGGCCAGCGTTTACACACTGGCGCAGGGCAAGCGCTTCAACGATGACATCCCGGACCTCTACACCTATACCGCCCAGGCGCTGCGCCAACAGATGCTGCTCGATCAGCCCCAGGCGCCGGGTTACAACCCGGATGACATCCAACTGACGTTTGTCGACCCGGTGGGCCCGGGCGGCGAGGGCACTGTCGGCACGCTCAACCGGTTCACCCTGACCCTCACCGAATTGGCCGTGGAGAACCTGACCGCCATTCGGGGCAGCCGCATGACCATTACTCACGCCAAAGGCCAGCTGATTCAGGACTGGTGGATGACGCCTGACTACATCAAGCGTCTGGTGCGCCGTGTCAATATTGGCCTGCGTTATCCGCAGTGGATCCGCCAGTGCCTGCTCAACGACCCAGACGACGCCCTGCGACGTGAACGACTTTTCACCGATGAGCTGCGCGTGCAGTTGGTGCTGCAAGCGCTGGAAATCACACTCCGCAAAACGGCCCCGCTCACTCAACGCGGGTTTCAGATGATCAAAGCCCTCATGCACCCGGACCCGCAAATGCGGGCAGTGGGCGGACAACCCGTGTGCATCCGGCCGCTCACGCTGTTATCGGTGCCCACCTTGCCTGCCCACGAGGTGCGCAGCATGTTTGTCATCGGCCCTACCGAGGTCAGGGCAGGGTGCCATGTGCTGTATCGCCCGTTGCATAAGCAGCCGTTGGTTGAATACCCCTCGTGGGACGCGTTGTTTGCGGCCATTGCAGCGCCGGGCGAGTTGCAGCGCAGTGTGCTGGCCTGGCTGCCCGCCAGTGCCCGCCCCCTGTATGAGGCAGGCGGTTTCTACCGCTTGAACCTGCCTTCGCGCAACGTGCATGCCGACAGTTCATTTCCCCTGATCGCGGGTGCAGCGACGTTGGGCACCTTCACCTTGAGCCAGGACTTCATGCATGACCTGTACCTTGACATGGCGCGAACACTCAGTGAGCTGGCCGACCGGCAGACCGTGTCCAACGCAGAACAACGTTGGCAGTCGCTGATCACGGGGGGCTGGTTGTTGTTCAGTGCAGTGGTGCCTAACCTGCCATTGGCCTGGCCACTGCGGGTCATCGCGGGTATCAGCATGACGTGGCTGGCGGTGCAGAACGATATAGAACAGCTGCGCGCAACTGACGAACAGCAGAAAGCCTCGGCCCTGATCGACCTGATCTTCAATTGTGCGTTGGTGCTGTTGCACGCCCGGACGGTGGTGCCGCGCCCGTTGTTGCAGCAGGAGCCGGACGCCGTGTTGATCCCGGCCAGTGTCAGAGCGCGCGAGGCGCTGCAGCCGCTCCCGGCACCGCCGATCATCGAAGCGGGGGTGACCCATGGTGTGGACGTCGAGGTCGGCCATCAGCTCACCGCGCTGGATTTTTCCTGGTTTACCAACCCGCAAGTCAAGTACACCCGATGGCAACTGAGCTGGCTGGACCGTCATCATGTCTCAGGCTTCAAGAGTGACAGCCCTGCGATAGACCGAGGGCCTTATCAGGGCTTGTTGGTGTTCAAACACCAGTTGTATGCCGAGGTGGATAACTGGGTGTATCGCGTCCAGCTCGATGATGACGATGTCTACCTGGTCAACCCGCACGATCCGCAAGACCGCGGTCCTCGCATCCTGCGCAATGAACAGGGGAGTTGGACGTACGACCTGCGGTTGCGGTTGCGCGGCGGCACCCCCCAGTCCCGGCTGAGGGCGAAGAAGGAGCAGCGCATCAAACGCCTGACGGAGTTGCGTGAGCAACTCACGCTCTACAATGCCCGGGCCAAGGTGCTGGAAACCGAAATGACGGCGGCGCAAACCCTCAGCGACAAGGTCAATGCCGATGACACTGAAACCGGCGACCTGACCCGACGTCGCGCGGCACTGGAAAACTACATCGCGGTCATGGAGCGTCAGAAGCCTGAATACGAAGCCGCCTTGAAGCTGTTTCTGGAGAAGCAGGACGTCTTGGCTGAAGAGAAAGACCCTGCCAATTTGGTCGGCTTTTATAAATTCCTGATTCGCCTGACCAGCACGTTGTTCGATAGCCATCTGATGCTGACGGGGGTTTTCAAAGCGCAGCACCCCGACGTTTTCAGCAACGAGGGTCAGTTTGTCAATGTGCAGACCCTGCGCTCAGCGGCCTACCGGGCCGATTGCCAGGCCATCATCGACGCCTTTGACAAGGCGGCAGGGTATTTTCGCGAGTTGGAGACGTACGTCCGCGCACTGCGCGCCGTTCCGAAACTGGGGCATGCCACCGCGCTTGAAGCGCAGAAAAAATACGTGCTGTTTGAACAGGCGGACATGACTCACTATCGCTCCAGCGTTGTGTGCCGGGGCTATCAATTGTTGGTATTGCCTGAGCTGATCGTCTCCTCGCCGGGCAGCGCAGACTGGGTGACGGTGAGAAAAATACTGACCGACCTTTTTTATACCTCGCAAAGTCAATACGCACTGGAAGATCAATCGCTGTTCAGCCTTGAGGAGCGTGCCGAAATTCTCACTGACGTCCGCGAGCGGTATGCCCGCGCTGATGACGCGCTGGGGATTTTTCAGGAAGAGGCAGGCGCGCGGTTGAACAGACCGGCCTTTAACAACGTGCTTTCGATACTGGTTGAACTGGATCAACGGGCCGAGGCCATGCTGGACGAGCAGGCCAAGGAGCAATCGCAGTGGTTACCGGCGCAGCCCCGCCCCCTGCGCACGCCCACCTATACGCGCAAAATTGTCCGTACCCGTAAAAAAGGGATTCTGGTCGGCATCCCCCGTAAAAACACCCGCGAGGGCGACGCCGAGGTTGTGGACGTGGGCGATCTGTCGGGCGCCAGTGCCCGAAGCACCAGCCCTTCGCCCCACCTGACCGTCACCTTCAAACAAACCGCCCCGGATCAGTGGGTTGAAGTGCAAGCGCCGGTCGTGGTGCCCGAACGGCCACTGTCGGAACTCAAAACCGAAGCCAATACGTTGGTGCAGGGGCTGAATGCGCAGATCCGCAGGGTCAAGGGCTACGCCAAGCGGTCCAGGTTCCCGTTGGAGCTGGAAGAGATTCTCGACCGTTATGCGCAAAAACTGGATCGGCTGGTGCTGGAGATCAAACAGGCTGCCCCCGATGAGCCTGCCGTCGAGCACCCCAAGCCGGGCACCGTGCCGATGTACATCAAACGCCTGGAAAACGGCGCGGCGCTGCTGCGTTCCCAAGGTGTTGAGCTGCTGATGTCGTTACCACCCACCACCGCCACGGTTAACTTCCTGCTGGAGAAGCAACACGTCAGCGTGAACAAACTCGAGCCGCGTGTGGCCTTGCGTGGGGAACGTCAGGACTTCGTGCAGGAGTACGAAATCAAAAACACCGCCGGCAACGTGCTCTGGTATGCGCATTTGCATTACAAAGCGGCCGACAGCCCGGCGCAGAACGTGGAAGCGGCCCATTTCAAGCTGGCGGCTCAACGGTATGCCAGCCAGCCGGCTGAAGATGCCAAAGCCAAACACGGGCGTGCGCCGACCCAGGTGTATTACGCGCCCATCAGTCAAAAGCTGCTGACGGAACGATTTCTGACGCGGGACGTCCAGTGAAAGACAGACAGGCATGGGTAAAGGGGCTGGTTTGACCTATCATTGCGCCTTTCCAACAGGTGAATGATTAATGAGCGATTCAAACCAGACCATGCGTGCGGCCCTTGAAAGCAGCGACATGCTGATTATTGACGGGCTGCACGCCTGGGATTTTTCTCTGGATGATGTGCAATTGCTCATCAAGTGCATGGATGGCCGCGCCGAAAAACGCTGGAGTTTTACACCCCCACAGCTTGAGGCGGCGGTTTTTGACGACAGCCTGCAAAGCTGGACCCTCGTGGGCAACTCGGGCGAGCACCGCCTGGTCTGCCTCAGCGCATTGAGCGCAAGCAATGATGACGACTGTGAGGTGGTTGATGAAGCTTAAATGGTTGCCGCTGTTGATGGCCTCAAGCGTGGGCGCGATGTCGGCGCAAGCGGCCTCCGAGCGTGAAGTGGAGTTGCTCGTCGGTTCGTATACCCAAGGCAAAAGCCAGGGCATCTACCGCTTGCAGTTCGACAGCGAAAAAGGGCGCATCACCCCTGAACCGCTGCAAGTGTTTAAGTCGGCCAACCCCTCCTGGTTGACGCTGTCCGCCGACCAGCAGCGGCTGTTCGTGGTCAACGAAAACGGTAAAGGCCAGGCGGATGTGGTGGGGCGCGTGAGCAGTGTCGCGATCAACCCCCAGACCCATGAGCTGACGCTGGTCAATCAGGTCAAAACCCTGGGCGAAGAGCCCACCCACTCCAGCCTGAGCCATGATGAGCGCTATCTGTTCGTGGCCAACTATGGCGTGCATGCCGACCCCGGCGGCAGCCTGGCGGTGTTGCCGATCAATGCGCAAGGCCAGTTGCAGCCCGTGACCCAAATGAGCAGCCACCCGGCCAGCCGGGTTAACCCTGAACGCCAGTTGTCCGCGCACGTGCATTCGGTGGTGTCATCCCCGGACGGCCACTTCGTCTATGCCAACGATCTGGGCGCCGACAAGATTTTTGTCTACCGCTACGACCCCGCAGCCAACCCCGAGCATCCTCTGATCCCCGCCGAACCGGCTGCCATTGAACTGCCTGCCGGCAGTGGTCCGCGCCACCTGTTGTTCTCGCGCGATGGCAAACACGCTTACCTGACCACAGAAATGAGTGCTCAGGTGTTTGTGTTCGATTACGACAACGGTCAGCTCAAACAGCGTCAGGCGGTAGAACTGGCGCCGGGCCAACCGGCCGTGAACCGCGCCGCAGGCGGCCTGCACACCAGCGCCGACGGCAAGTTCCTGTACGTCAGTAATCGGGGCAAGGCCAACGAATTGCTGGTCTTTGCGATTAACCCCGCCAATGGCGAGTTGACGCACCTGCAGCGCCGCTCCGTTGAAGGCGATCACCCCCGTGAATTCGCCCTCAGCCCCAACGGCAAGTTTGTGCTGATCGCCAACCAGATGAGCAACAACATCGTGGTCATGGAACGCGATCCGCAGACCGGCAAACTGGGCGACACCGTGCAAAACCTGTCGATGGACGCACCGTCCGACCTCAAGTTCATCAACCGGCCATAACCCTTGGCGGCTGGGTCCCTGCGCACGGGTCGACAAGCGCAGGGACGTGCCGGCCCTTTTACGTCCTCAACCCCTGTCGCTCAGGGCTGTTTGGCCATCACCGCCGTGAACAGCCCTGACGCGAGGAAGCGTTCAAGCCAGGCCTGCAATTTAGGGTAGGGCGCTTGCGCGAACCACGCGCGGTCCACGTGGGCGAACTGGCGTATGAACGGTGCCAGTGCCACGTCGGCCAAGGTCAACGTGGTGCCGGTCAGGTAGGGGGTGTGCTCAAGCAGGCACTCAAGCCGCTGCAACACAACCGCCCCTTGCGCCCGGTAATGCTCCATCGGGTACTCGGGATAGCGCACGGCGTACTTGTAGCGGTCCAGCAGCACCTTGAAGCGGGTGTCGTTTTCTTCAATCAACGTTTCGATCAAAGGCCGGTCCGCTGGCAGCCAAACGTCGGGGTCGTTCTGACTCAGGGCCCAGTGCATGATCTCCAGACTTTGCTCGATGACCCGGCCGTCGGCGCACACCAGCACCGGCACCGTGCCTTTGGGCGAAGCGGCCAGCATGTCGGCGGGCTTGGCTTTGAGGCTGACTTCAATGATCGACACCGGGACACCGCTGTAGCGCAGGGCCATGCGGGCGCGCATGGCGTAGGGGCAGCGGCGGAACGAGTAGAGGGTGTGCAGGCTCATTTGACCTGCACCGTGCTCAGCCCGTTGCCTTGGCGCTGAACCTGTATCTGCACCGGAATCCGTTCGTGCATTTCCTGCACGTGGGAAATCACCCCGACCTTGCGTCCCTGTGCCTGCAATCCGTCCAGCGCGTCCATCGCCAATTGCAAGGATTCGGGGTCGAGGCTGCCGAAGCCTTCGTCAATAAACAGCGATTCGATTTTCAGCGTGCTGGACGCCATGGATGCCAGCCCGAGGGCCAGCGCCAGCGATACCAAAAAGGTCTCGCCGCCCGACAACGAATGCACCGAGCGCAGTTCGTCGCCCATTTCCGTGTCCATCACCAGCAATCCAAGCATGCTGCCGCCGCGCTTGAGGCGGTAGCGGCGCACCAGTTGGCGCAGTTGGGCATTAGCGTGGTGGACCAGCAGGTCGAGGTTATAAGCCTGGGCAATCTTGCGAAATTTGTCCCCGGTGCCCGAACCGATCAAATCACTGAGCCGCGCCCAGCGCTGCCACTCGTTATAGGCTTGCGCGGTGCGCTGCGCCAGTGCTTGATTGGCCTCGGTGCGCCGATTGTCTTCAGCTTGTTGCGCGCGCAGTCCGGCGCTCAATTGTTCGCTCACCTCCAGTTGAGCGTTCAGCGCGTCAAGGGCCTGGGTCAGGGCCTCGGCGTCCAGATTGCCGTTGGCCTGTGCCTGATGCCGGGCGAGTTGCTGTTCGCGTTCCTGAAGCAGAACCCGGGTGTGTTCCAGGTTTTTTTCACTGCCCAGCAGACGCTCGCGCAGTGACCGCACCTGTGGCTCGTCATGGGCCAACAATTGATACAGGCGCGCGTCATCCACGCCAGTGTGCAAGGCACGCCATTGGGCGACCTGCGCCGTTAACGTGGCGTGCTCCTGCTCAAGTGCCTGCAAACGTTCGCGGTGCGCCTTGAGTTCCGCCGTCAGCTGGATCTGCTGGCGGGTGGTGGCCTGCACGGTGTCGCTGGCATGGGCTTGCGCGGTGCGGGCCTGTTCCAGGGCCCGTTCAAGGTGTTGCTGCCAGGCTTCGGCGCTGCTGTGTGGGCCCAACAGGGCGTGCAGGGCCTGCTTGCTGGCATGTTGCTGCGCGAGCCATTCGTCCAGGGCTTGTTGCAGCGCGTCCTGCTGGGAGCGCTGATGGCTGTGCTGCACCTGCTCGCGCTCGAGGGTCTGGCTGCGCGCCGCATGCTCAGCGAGTTCGTCGCGTTGTTGCTCCAGGTGCGCAAGCCGCTCGCCCACCTGTTGATCCAACGCCATGAAACAGGCCGACGTGTGCGCACGCAGTTCGGCCAGGCGCTCGGCAGGCAACAGGCTGGAGAACGCCGCCAGTTCCTCTTCGAGGCGCTGGGCGTCGGCGTTGAGCTGCACCTGCTGGTCGGCCAGTTGCCGGGCGGCCAACTGGCTGGCGTCGCTGCTGCGCTGGATGTCGCCTTGCAGTTGTGCGGCGTCCCTTTGCAGGGCGAGCAGGGCGTTCTGACGTTCTTCGTCACGGCTGATGCTGTAGTGCAATTGTTCAAGCCGATGGGCCAGCCACGGCGCCCGCTTGGCCGCGGGTTGGTCCTGCCACTGCGCATGGTGCGGGTGCGCCTCCAGGCTGGGGGCGAGTGCCTGTTGGTCGTCCAGCAATTGCTGATGTTGCAGGCGCAGTTCGCGCAGTTGCGCATTCAGGCCGCTGACCTGTTCACGCAGTTGATCGAGGGTGGCCTTGAGTGTGTCCACGGCCTTGCGGGCCGCCGCCTCTTCGTTTTCGTCATGGCGCGAAAGGCTTTGCAACAAGGCTTCGGGCTGGTGGTACGGGTGTTCGTGGCTGCCGCAGACCGGGCACGGCTGGTTGTCCTGCAAGTGCTCGCGCAGTTCTTCAACACTGGCGCTGCGGGCCAGTCGCTGGCGCTCCAGCAGTTGGCGGGTGACGTTCAGTGCCTGCTCGGCCGCCTCGTATTGTTTTTTGGTCTGGGTGCCGAGTTCGATCCGCTGTTCGCGTTCTGTGTGCAGCGATTGCAATTTGCTTTGCAGGGCCTGCAACCGGTCGTCCAGCGCCTGTTGAGTGCTGCTCAGCCGCTGCAAGTCTTCGTAGTCGCGCTGCTGCTGGCGATTGTCCTTGAGCAAGCTGCCCAACGCCTGGATTTGCTCGTTGACGGCGTGGGGTTCGGCCGCCGCTTCCTGAAACAGGATTTCCAGGCTGTTGCGCTGTTCAGTCAGTTGCTGCGCGGCGTGCAGGGCACGTTGCTCCAGGGCCGGCAGCTCGTGTTGACCGGTGCTTAAAGTGGTGCTCAAGCGCACCAGTTGCTGCAAGCGCGGGCGCCAGGCGTCCCAGGCATTGGCCAGCGGCGCCAGTTCAGCGCTGTGCTCAAGCTGTTGGGCAATCAGTGACAGCTGTTCGGTGCTGCGTTGTTGGCGCTCGATCAGGGTGTCGAGCCGTTGTTGGCCCGCCGCACTGGCGGTGTCGGCTTGCTGTTTGAGGGCGCGTTGCTTGTCGAGCATGTCAGTGAGCCGTTGCAGGTTGGCCTGTTCTGCATAGGCCTGCTGCAGTGGCGTGGCGCACTGCTGGT
Source organism: Pseudomonas sp. BS-2016 (assembly GCF_001806145.1). Lineage (NCBI taxonomy): Bacteria > Pseudomonadati > Pseudomonadota > Gammaproteobacteria > Pseudomonadales > Pseudomonadaceae > Pseudomonas > Pseudomonas sp. BS-2016. The sequence goes on along the minus strand of NZ_MLCT01000036.1, from coordinate 100,878 downwards.
GCATGGCCTGGGCCTGCTCTGTCGCCAGCCGCGCGGCTTCCAGCGTGTGCACCCGTTGCGCGTGTTGTGCCTCTAACTGCGCGTGTTGCTGTTGATGGTCGGTCATCTGCGCCGTGAGTGGACGCACCTGCGCGTCCAACTCGGCCAGCCGTGCAAACTGATGGCGCTGGGGGGCCAGTTGTTCGAGCCAGTGCAGGGTGTCGCGTTCACCAGCCTGGCTGTCCCACAGCCCTTGCGCCTGCTGCAACTGCTCGGCGGCGCTTTGGTGTTGTTCTTGCAGTTCGCGCAAGGTCTTGAGCCAGACGTGTTGCTGCTCCAGCTGTTTGAGCTGGCCTTGCCGGGCCTTGAGCTGTTGTTGGGCCAGGGTGAATTGTTGATCCAGTTCGAGGCGCGCCTCAGGCGACAGGGGCGTAATCCCCACCGCTTGATCCTGTAGCTGCTTGTGCAGGTCGCGGGTTTCCTTGGCCTTGTCGAAAGCGCGTTTGCCCAGACAGGTGTACAGCGCAGTGTCGGTGAGTTTTTCCAGCAGTTCGCTGCGTTCGTTGTCGTCGGCCTTGAGGAAGGCGCTGAACTCGCTTTGGGCCAGCATCACGGCGCGGGTGAACTGTTCGAAGTTCAACCCCAGCCGCGCTTCGAGCTGGACCTTGTAATCACCTTTCTGGCTGGCCAGCAATTGATCGCTGTCCAGATCGCGCAGGCTCTGGCGGCTGGCCTGGAGCTTGCCGGTGGCCTTTTCCCGCGCGCGGTTGGCTTCCCAGCGCGCCCGGTAGCGGCGTCCGTCGATGCCGAGAAAATCCACTTCGGCATAACCTTCGCCCGTGCCGCGCCGCAGCAGGGTGCGCGGGTCGCCAGTGGCGATCTCGCCGTCAACATCGGGCACTTTGGCGTCACGACCGGTGTTGTTCAGGCGCGGCACGGCGCCAAACAACGCCAGGCACAAGGCGTCGAGCAGGGTGCTTTTACCGGCGCCGGTGGGGCCGGTAATGGCGAATAGACCGGCGCTGGCCAGGGGCTCGGCCGTGAAATCCAGTTCAAACGGGCCCGCCAGCGAAGCGAGGTTTTTCAGGCGGATGGCGAGGATTTTCATGGCTGTTCGCCCTCCAGCTGTACGTCTTGCAACAACACGGCAAAGTCCTTGAGGGTCTGTTCATCGGCCTCGCGGCCATAGCTGTCTAGCCAGGCCCGGCTGAACAGCTCTTGCGGGGTCAATTGGTCGAGTTCAATCAGCCGCGCGTTGTCGTCTTCGTCCCCGCGTGTGCCCGTGCCCGCATACTCGGCGCTGATGCGCACCAGGCGCACGGACTTGCCTTGCAACGCGGTTTCAATCTGCTGGCGCAGGTCTGGCTGGGGTTCGTCGAGAATCACCCGCACTTCGAGCCACGGCTGGCGCTGGGTGTCGGCCAGCAGATCAACGTCCGGCACACCGCTCAATTGCGAGAGAATTTCGCTCAGTGGCGCCGGGCCGATGCGTTGCAGATTGACCGCGCGGGGGATCAGCAAGGGCTCAACGCTGACCAGGGTTTCGCCGTCCAGTTGCACCTCCAGCACCTGATGCGGGTAGCTGATCTCCGAAAAGGACAGGGGAATGGGCGAGCCGCAGTAGCGAATCCGCTCTTCACCATTGACCTTTTGCGGCTTGTGCAAATGCCCGAGGGCCACGTAGCTGATGCTTGGGCCGAACAGGCTGGCGGGGAGGGCTTCAGCGTTGCCGATAATCAGGCTGCGCTCCGAGTCTTCGGAGACCGAACCGCCCGCCATGTGCGCATGGCTGATGGCTACCAGCGCCTGACCGGGCTGGCGTTTGGCATTGGCGGCCTCGATCAGCCACTCATGCACCTGACCGATGCCGCGCAGGTAATCATCGCCCAAATGTGCGCCCGTGACCTCGGCGGGGCGCAGGAACGGCAACGCCAGGCACCAGGCCGCGATCTGTCCGGTTGCGTCCGGCAGCGGGATCATCAGGCGCTCGGCATCGAGCTGGCCATCGTCAAGCCACAGCACACGACCCAGCGCGTGGGTGCGCAGGCGCCGCATCAACGGGGCAGGCAGTTCAATGCGCGAACCGGAGTCATGGTTGCCGGCAATCATCACGATGGTCAGCGCGGGGTGCTGGTCATGGGCGCTGACGATGAAGTCGTAAAGGCGTTCCTGGGCTTTGACCGGCGGGTTGACCGTGTCGAAGATGTCCCCGGCAATCAGCAGCACGTCGGGTTGCCGGGTGGCCAATTGGGCCAGCAGCCAGTTAAGAAAACAGGCGTGTTCGAAGTCACGTTCCTGGCCATGGAGGTTTTGCCCCAAATGCCAGTCGGAAGTGTGAAACAGGCGCATAACAGAATCCGTTTTAAAAGGTCATCAGCGGTCGCGTCAGGCATGGAGCATGCCCGTAGCCACCTCGACATTATTTGGGGTAGAGCGGCGGCAGGCTGCTCGGCTCGCTGCCGGGGTCTTGCTCGCGCTCGTGCGCCGGAATGCTGCGAATGGCCTTCCATAACTCTTCGCCTTGCCAGTGCTGGCCAGACTCGCTGTAGAGCGCGCCATTGAGGCCGTCCAGCGCATCGGACAACAACACAAAGCGCGCGGCCATGTCCGCCAGGGTTTCGGGTTGCTGGCGGGCCCAGGCATCGAGTGCCTGGCGGGTCGCTTGCGGGTCGTTGGCCAGGCAGGCGCGTTTGAGATCATCGAGCAGTGTGCGCGGGCTGGGGCCAGTCTGCGCAGCCCGCAAAATGGCTGGCTGCCAGCGGGCGCGCCACCACAGGCCAAAGCCGATCAGCGTCGAGCAACCCAATACAAAGGTGCTGAGTTGCCACAGCCAGAGCGACGATTCATCGCTCAGGGGCCGCGTCGTATCGCTGGCGGCAGGGTCCAGCGCCAGGTCAGGGTTGGCGGCGACTTGCAGCGTGCGCGCCGGTAAGTAGCTGCGCTCAAGGCGATCTTCGTGGGTGTTCCACCACACCACTTCCACCGCAGGCAATTCGACTTGGCCTATGCGGGTGGGCACCAGCGCCTCGCGCTCTTCGCGACTGCCGATCAGGCCGTTTTCGGTGATTTGATTGCTCAGTTGCGGCAGGTCGGGATAACGCCGCAAGCCGTTGACGTCGGTGGCGGTGAGTGCGGGCAATTGCGCGCTGGACAGCCCTTGGGCCTTGAGCGTCAGGGTCCGGGTGAGCGAGTCGCCCACCCTGCAGTGATCGGGCTCGGGGTTCCAGGTTTCACTCATGCTCAGGCTGCGTGCGGGCAACCAGGGCGCGGTGCTCGGGTAGTCTTGCGGCTTGGGCTTGACCTTGAGCGGGATGTCCGGCGACGTCACGTGTACCAGTTTTCCCGGTACCGGGCCCAAGGGCGCCGGGGCGTTGGACTGTTGGCTGTCGACCTGGGTGGCGCTGAAAGTTTGCGCAGGCACCAACAGCTCGCCACTGTGTTGCGGGTAGATCCCGTAGCGCATTTCGATGACGCCGTGGCGCACCCCGTTGATCAGTTTTTCGTAAGTCCGCGACTCGCCGAGCTGTTCGACAATGGCATCGCTCAGGTGCAACGGGGTCAGGCTGCTGTCGTCGTACAGGGCCACCGAGTGGTAAATGCGCAGGGTCAGGATGGCCTGGGCCTGCACGTAGACGCTGGACTGGTCGAGGCTGGACTCAATAAAGACCGGAGCCAGTTCGTTGACCGTGGCTTCACTCTGGCTGACGGTCAGGCTGATCGGCTGGCTGTGATAATCGCCCACCTGCAGCGGCGGGATCACCACTGTACCGGTGCGCCTGGGTTGCAGGGTGATGATCCAGCGGGTGTTGGCTTTGTTGCTGTCGCTCAGGTTGGTCAGTTGATTGACCTGCCGCGTGCCGCGCACCTCAAACAGGTCGTCGAGGGGGCTGAGGTCGGGCTTGCCAAATTGCGTGGCGTCATTGGATTCCAGCGTCAGCTCAACGGTTTCGCCCGAGTTGAGGTGATCGCGATCGACACTGGCGACCAGCCCCAGTGCCTGGGCGGGCAGTGTCCAGCACCACAGCAAAAGTAACAAAGCACAAAGGCGGTTCATTGAGGCGTGTCCTGATGTTGCTGCTGTTCGTACCAAAATTTTCGTCGCAACAGTTCGCTGGGGTTGTCGGGAATCTGTTTCAGCCATTGCTCCAGTGCCTGCCGGTGTTCTTCTTCAATGGGCCGAATGCCTGACGGGGCAGGGTTGGTCGCGGGCGCTGCCTCCGGTTCGCCGGCGGCGGTCGGCGGCGCGTCCGGCTGTTGCGCAGGCTGAGGACTGACCTCGCCAGCAGGCGTCGAAGCCCCGCTCGGGTCTTGCGCAGGACGGGTAGCACCGGGCGCGCCCTGGGGTGGCGTGCTGCCCGGTGATTGGGCGTCAGGGGCCGGGTTTTCGGCCTCGGGGGGGCGTTCGGGCGTGGCGTGGCTTTGCTCATGCTGCTCTTCAAGCAGTTGCTCGATCAAGGCCTTGTTCTGGGCCGCGGCCTGCAACTCGGGCTGACGCTCAAGCGCTTGCTCGTAGGCGTCAATGGCCGCCTCCAGCTCGCCTGCCATGGCCAGTGCATTGCCGCGATTGTAGTGGGCGCTGGCGCTGTTGACCTCGGCGAAACGCTCAGCTGCAGCGGCGTAGTCCCCCGCTTGATACAGCGCCATGCCTTGCCACATCGGGTCTTCAAAGTGCTGCACCGCTTGCAGCGGTTTTTTCTGTTCCAGCAGGCGTTGGCCCTGTTGGTCGGGGCGTAGCCACAGGTCGGTGAAACTGAAGGCATAGCTGGGCTGTGGCAGCAAGAACAGCAGCGGCAGGCAGAACAGCCAGCCGCGCCGCCCGGCACAAGCCGCGAGCAGCAACAGGGGCAGCAATAGCCAATAACCCTGGTCAGCCCAGGTGTCCAGGCGTTGGGTCTGGCCGTCGGCCCGCAGGTGGTGTGCGCCGTCCAGCAGGCCGAGCCCGCGCAAGTCGTTGTCATCCAGACGCGCCTGCCGGTAGCGGCCGCCGATGTCCAGCATGAAACTGCGCAAATCGGGGCTGTCCAGGCGAGGCAACAGAATGGCGCCCTGGTCGTCTTTAAGCAGTAGACCGTTTTCATCGACCACCGGTGCCCCGTCGCGCGTACCGATGCCGAGCATCAGCAACGGCGGCGCATCGCTGCCCAGCCGGTTGCGAATGCCTTCCCGTTCCTGCGCGCTCAGGGAGGAGCCGATCAGCAGCAGTCGCCCTTGGCCCAGTGCGCCCTGATCCAGCAACTGCAAGGCTTTACCGACCGCCAGGTCGGCTCGATGGCCGGGTTGGGGCATGATCGAGGGCTTGAGCGCCTCCAACAGGTTGCGGCTGGTGGCCAGGTCGTCAGACAGCGGCACCAGCGTGTGGGCGCTGCCGGCGTACACGATGACCGCCGTTTGCGCGTCACTGCGGTTTTGCAGCAGGTCGTACACCTTGCGCCGCGCTTGTTCCAGGCGTGTGGGCGAGCTGTCCGTGGCCAGCATCTCGGGGGTCAGTTCCAGCATCACCACCAGCGGATCGGCGGGTTTTTGCGTGGCTTGCTCCACCCGCTGCCAGCTCGGGCCCATCAGCGCCAGCGCCGCCAGCAGCCAGCCCAGCCCGAGGACAATCCAGGGCAGTTTGCTGTCGCGGCCATTGCCGCCGCTCAGCAGCACCCGCTGAAACGCCACGGGCAAGATCATTTGCCAGCGCCCGGCGCGTTTTTGGCGGTGCCAGAGTTTCCACAGCAGCCAGCCGAGCAGGGGCAATACCGCCAGCCATTCGGGGCGAAACCAGTGCGGCCAGAGCGTGTTCATCGGCGTCTCCGCAGGCGCAGCCGCTTAAGGCGCTGGCGCCATTGAGGCAGAGGGTGCAGGCGGTGCTCCTGGGTCAGCCAGCGGTGCAGCAGCGCATTGGGCCACAGTTCGCGAATCACCATTAGCACACTCAGCAGCAATGCACCTGCCAGTGGCCAGCTATACAGGGCGTTGGCCGGGCGCGCCTGGGTGGGTTGCTGGGCCACCGGTTCGAGTTGGTCGAGGGTGTCCTTGATCGCGGCAAGCTCTTTGCCGTCATGGGCGCGGAAATACTGGCCGCCGGTCAACCGGGCGATTTCCTGAAGCGCGGGCTCGTCCAGATCCACCCCGGGGTTAATCCCGAACAGGCCCTTGGTGCTGCTGTCTTCGGGGTCTGCTCCGATGCCGATCGGGTAGATTTTGACGCCTTCTTCAGCGGCCAGGCGCGCGGCGGTCAGCGGGTCGATCTGCCCGCCGTTGTTGGCACCATCGGTGACCAGGATCAGTACGCGGCTCTGGGCCGGACGTTGGCGCAGGCGTTTGAGGGCCAGGCCAATGGCATCGCCAATGGCGGTATTTTTGCCCGCAATGCCAATGCGTGCCTCGTCCAGCCAGGTGCGCACGGTATGCCGATCAAAGGTCAGCGGCGCTTGCAGGTACGCCTGACTGCCGAACAGGATCAGGCCGACACGGTCGCCTTCGCGGTTTTCCAGAAAGTCGCCCAGCAGGCTTTTGACCAGATCGAGGCGACTGACGTCTTCGTCCCGCCATTGCATGTCCGGAAAATCCATCGACCCCGAGACGTCAACCGCCACCAGTAAATCGCGGCCACTGGCGGCAATGGGCAGCGGCTCACCGACCCATTGCGGGCGTGCAGCCGCCGTCAGCAGCAACAGCCAGAGCAGCAGGTAGGGCGCCTGTTGGCGCCACGAAGGCAGGGTCGAACGGGCTTTGCGTCGCGCCAGTTCTTCGAGGTCGCCCAGAAAGCTGATTTTGAGCGCCGCTTCACCACTGTCCGCCACCGGCAACACAGCACGCATCAGCCACGGCAGCGGCAACAGGGCGAACAGCCAGGGCCAGGCGAACTCAAACATGTTTGCGGATCCAGGTTTCTACGGCTTGATTGAGCCCGGCAATGGCTTTGTCATCAAGCTTGCATTCGGGTTTGTAGGCGCCTTCTACCAGCACCATCCAGCGCGTCAGCCCGGCGGCGGGGCAGCGGTTGTCAAGGAACGCCAGCCATTTGCGGCCATTAAGGGTGTGGCTCTGGCTGTAGGGGTAATGGTTGCGGCACAGACGTTTGAGCAGGCCATTGAGCTGTTGCAGCCAGGCACCGGCGGGTGCGCCGTCGTAAGGTTTGGGAAAGCGCGCAAGTTCTTCAAGCGCCGCCAGGCGTACCGGGTCCAGCGGTTGCTCGGTGCGCTTTGGCAGGCGTTTGGCCGGCAGATAGCGGCGTAACCACCACAGGCCCCAGCCCAGCGCAGGGAGGATTACCAGCAGCAGCCACCAACCCGGCGCAGGCGGCCACAGGCCAATGGCCTGAGGCGCAATCAACGGTTGCAGTTGCTCAAGGGTGGTCATAGGGTTTTGCCGGGGCGCTTGGCATTCAGGTAGTCGCGCAATTGTTCGATCATTTCGCTCTGGGTGCTCAAGGGCATCAGCAGCACCCGCAGTTTTTGCGCGAGCAAGGCCCAGCGCGCGATGCGAGCTTCGGCTTGCGCGCGGTAAGCCTGACGCAAATCATAGTTGAGGGTGTCGAGTTCGAGCTGGGCCCCGCGTTCGGCAAAGCGCAGCAAGCCCGCTGCAGGCAGTGCATGGTCCAGCGGGTCCGAGAGCGGTAACAGCATCAGGTCGCAATGGCGGGCCAGCAGGCTCAATTGTTGTTCGGCTGCGTCGGTGAGGGCGCGCTCGTCGCAAATCACGATCACCAGGCTGCCGGGCCGCAGCACTTCTCGGGCACGGATCAGTGCCATGCCCAAGGCATCGCGGTCCGATTGCACCTCGGTGTGCAAGGACTGATTGACCCGCACCAGACGGTTGAGCAGTTGCAGCAGGCTCTGTTTACTGCGTCGCGGCTTGATTTCGTAATGTTCGTGGTCGCCGAACACCAGTCCGCCCACGCGGTCGTTGTGGCCCAGCGCTGCCCAACCGATCAGGCTGGCGGCCTGGGCGGCCAGTACGGACTTGAACATCAGCCCTGAGCCGAAAAACAGGCGGCGGCTTTGTTCGGCGAGGATGAAAATCGGCCGTTCGCGTTCCTCATGGAACATCTTGGTGTGGGGCTCAAGAGTGCGGGCCGTGACGCGCCAGTCAATGGTGCGCACATCGTCTCCGGCCTGATACACCCGCACCTGATCGAAATCGACCCCGCGCCCGCGCAGTTTTGAGTGGTGCAGGCCCACCAGCGGGCTGCGCTGGCTGGGCGAGGAAAACAGCTGCACTTCGCGCACCCGATGGCGCATTTCGATCAGCTCGGCCAGGGTCACGCGAATGCCGGGTTCGGCGGGCAGGGGGTTGTTCATCGGTCAGGCAACGGCGACGACGTCAAGAATGCGCTGCACCACACGGTCTTGGTCGATGCCAGCGGCTTCGGCCTCAAACGACAGAATGATGCGATGACGTAGCACGTCGAACAATACGGCCTGTATGTCTTCGGGGCTGACAAAGTCGCGCCCGGCGAGCCATGCGTGGGCCCTGGCGCAGCGGTCCAGCGCAATCGAGCCGCGGGGGCTGGCACCATAGGCGATCCACTCGGCCATCTCCGGGTCGAATTTGCCGGGGGTGCGGGTGGCCATGACCAGTTGCACCAGGTATTCCTCCACGGCGTCGGCCATGTACAAGCCGAGGATTTCCTTGCGCGCTGCGAAAATGGCTTGCTGGCTGACCCGGCGCTCGGGCTTGGTTTCGCCGTTCAGGGCTTCGCCACGGGCCTGTTGCAGGATACGGCGCTCGACCGCCGCATCCGGGAAGCCGATTTTGACGTGCATCAGAAAACGATCGAGCTGGGCTTCAGGCAGCGGGTAGGTGCCTTCTTGCTCGATGGGGTTCTGCGTGGCCATCACCAAAAACAGTGGCGACAGCTCGTACGTGCTGCGCCCGACGCTGACCTGGCGTTCGGCCATGGCCTCCAGCAAGGCGGACTGCACCTTGGCCGGGGCGCGGTTGATTTCATCGGCCAGCACCAGGTTGTGGAAGATCGGGCCTTGCTGAAACACGAAACTGCCGGTTTCGGGGCGATAGATCTCGGTGCCGGTGATGTCGGCGGGCAACAGGTCGGGGGTGAATTGAATACGATGGAACTGCGCTTCAATGCCTTCAGCGAGTTCTTTGATGGCCTTGGTCTTGGCCAGGCCGGGGGCGCCTTCGACCAGCATGTGGCCGTCAGCCAGCAGCGCGATCAGCAGCCGGTCGATCAGCTTTTCCTGACCGAGAATCTGCGTTGAAAGAAAGGTTCGCAGCGCAAGCAGCGCTTCACGATGTTCCATCGATGACTGTTCCTGAAAAGGACACCGGCGGCGCATGAATTGCGCCGGGGCTGGGGGCGTTACTTTAATCCATTGCAGGGGGTTGGGACTAATGCCAGTCGGGGTTTTTGTGGAAAAAGCACAAAACAACCCGGTTGTTGAGAATGTTGCTTATTTGCACGCCGTGGCCGGCCCCGGATTCTGCGGTGAAAAGTGCTCTGCCAGCAGGCTGGCGAAGGCATCGCGCGCCGTGTGGCACCCCGTTTCACGGTGCCACACCAGCCGGTTTTGCACCGCTGGCAGGTCGTTGAAACGATAGCGCGTCAAGGTGGCGCCGGTGCCAAAACGCTCCAGCATGCCCTCGGGGACGATGGCCAGCCCGGCGCCGGCGCCGACGCAGCCGATGATGCTGCCCCAGTTGGCGTAGGCCACGCTGTTGATGGGCACGTTGTGTACGGCAAGCCACTGTTCCAGTGTGTCGCGGTACGGACAGCCCGCTGGCCACATGAATACGGTTTGCCGGGAGATGGCGCTCAAGTCCGTGAGCGGCGGATGGGCAGCCCCGGCAATCAAAATCAACGGCTCGTGATAGAGCGCGGTGCTGAGCAATTTGGGGTGCTGAACATCGATGGCGACAATCGCGGCATCCAGCCGATGGTGCTGGACGTCATCAAGCAGTTGCGGCCATTGGCCGGTCACCAACTCCAGCGTGACCTCCGGGTAGCGCTGGTGGTATTCGGCCAGCAGCGGCGGCAGGCGCCCGGTGGCGCACGAGTCGATGGCGCCGATGCGCAGTGTGCCGTGGGGCTTGGCGTGGGGCGTGACGGCGCGCCGGGCTTCATCGACCAGTGCAAGGATGCGTTCGCAATACCCCAGAAACAATTGACCGGCGGCGCTGATTTGCAGCCCTCGGCCCGCACGGGTGAACAGCACGGTGCCCAGTTCGTTTTCCAATTGTTTGATGCGCGTGGTGATATTGGACGGCACGCAGTGCAGGTGTTGAGCCGCCAGCGCAATACTGCCGCACTCGGCCACCGACTTGATCATCCTGAGTTGGCTCAATTCCACGGTTCACTCCCCCTGAGTTCAGAACTCTTAATTAATCACTTGTTCGCTGCGCCAGGGCTGACTGACATTGACTTCTGCAAACACTGCGGCTGACGTCAGTGTGCGCTGGATGAAAGGAAGGGTAACCCCTCTGTTAGCGAGGTCAATATGAACATTACAAAAACAAAAGTTGAGTCATTGGCGCAGACCGTGTTTTCACATGGCGCACTCAATAATAGGTTTTATCAACGCTGGCTTAACGAAACCCTGACGTTTGCCGAAGTGGAAGTGTTTGCCCGTAACTATTGGGCGCGTACCCGGCGCACCGCGACGATGGTCGCGCTGTCGTTGCTGCGCGCCAAAACCCTGCAGGCGCGGGTGGAAATCGTCAAGAACCTGTATTCGGAGCTGGGTGGCGGGGATGTGCATAAAGCGCACAGCGCGCTCTTGCAACGCTATTTGCTTGATCTGTTGAGCCGTTTGGCCAAGCGGCCTTATTCGCTGCAAGAACTGGAAGCCGGGCCCTTGTTGGCGTCCACCCAATTATTTATTGATGAACAAGATGCGTTATATGCACCGCACGGATTGGGCCGTTCTGAAAGTCATGTATTAGGGGCGTTGTTGGCGCAAGAGTGGTTGGCGTATTCCATGTTGACGCGTTTATACGAAGGCGCGAGGAATTATCAGTATGCGTATAAACACAATGATGAGTTTCATGAGCACTGTGAGTATTTTCATATTCATATCGGTGAAGCCGAGAAAGAGCACAAAGTTCAGGCAGTCGAAGCCGCGGCCGTTGAATGTTGTACCCAAGAAGACTTCGCTGGACTGTGCGTCGGGTTCAATCGTTTTCTGGCCATTACTGAGCATTATTGGCAAGGCATCGCGGTTGCGATGGCTGAAACCCCGGCGCTGGCGGTGCGCGCTTGAGGCGTGCAACGGCCCCGGCGTTGTTCGGGGCAATGCTGGCAGTGGTGCTGTGCTGGGCGTATTCGCCGATCGGGATTCATATCGGCTTGCAAAGCTACTCCCCCGGCCACTTGGCCTTGCTGCGTTTTTTGGTGGCGTCGCTGTTCATGGGCGTGGTGGCGCTGGTGCGCGGCATTGGCTTGCCTCGCCTGCGTGACGCGCCGTGGTTGATGGTGTTGGGGCTGTTCGCCATTGTGATTCACCATGTGGCGTTGAACACCGGCCAGCGCTGGGTCAGCCCCGGCGCGTCCAGTGTGCTGGCGCAGTCAACACCGATATTCAGCACGTTTATTGCGGCAATCTGGCTTAAAGAGTCCGTCAGCGCCTGGCGCTGGTGTTGGGTGGGCACGGGGCTGGTGGGGGCGCTGGTGGTCATTTGGGGGGACAAGGGCTTGGGCACCTTCCGCCCCCAAGGGTTGTTGATACTGCTGGCGGCGTTGTCCTGGAGCGTCTATTTCGCGCTGCAAAAGCACTATTCCAGCCGTTACAGCCCCTTGACCATCGTCTGTTACACCATTTGGGCCGGAACCCTGTTGTTAGGTGTCTATGCACCGGGCCTGGCGACACAGGTGAGCGCTGCGCCGGTCAGGGTCAACCTCGCCGTACTGGTGCTGGGGGTGTTTCCCAGTGCATTGGCCTACCTGTTGTGGGCCTATGTGCTGGCGCACACCGAAGTGAGCCGTTCGGTGTGCGTGATGTATCTGGTGCCTCCCGTCGCCATGTTGATGGCCGCAGTGTTGCTGGGCAGCCATGTATCAGGTGGGGTGCTGTTCGGGATGGCGATTGTGTTGGGCAGCGTGTTTGCGATGCGGCGGGCGGCTTGATGAGAGGTGGGGGCTGTGTCAGCTCAGCTCGCTGGCATAGGTGCCGACGCCATCCAGAATGAGGGTCAGGGTTTGCTCAAGCTCTTGCATGTCCGTGGCCTCGGCGTCGAACTGGATCTCAAGGTGATCATCGCCATTGAGTACGTCAACGTCACCGGCGGCCACTTCAAGCAATAGGCGGGTCGGGCTCAGGGTGACTTTGACCCCTTCCAGTGACGAGGGATCGTTGTCCCCCAGGGAAATCTCCAGCTCATCTTCGTCCGGATAGCGGCTCATCAGAAACATGTCGCCCTGCGTGCTGAAGCAGCAGACCGTGGCGAGGTTCTCTTCTTCCTCGTCGCACGGGTTGGCGAGCAGTAGAGGGGCTGTGATTTTCATGGGCTAATTCCTGGCGCTTGGGCGCCTGCAGAGCGTTCAAAAGCGGCAAGTTTGCCAGCCTGCGCGCGTTTGTGCAGGTCTGAATGCTGAAACGGCGCAACTGAAGTGTTTTCGACTGTCAGTCATTTCAGATTCCAACGTCAGTAAAGCGGTATTTTCCGTGAAGTTTTTTCGTTATCGAGTGCTAGGGTTGAACATGAGCAGCACCCGCGGTTACGTCCCGATGACTGAATATGTCGCCGCATCGCAAGTATCGCGGGCATCTCTCTCGTTAAGCTGCATCCGGGATAGTTATCTCTAAAGACACAGCCCGCTGAGCGGTCAGTCGTTTTTGTAGATACCCCTCCTGGAACGTGAATGTGACCCCTGGGTCGCGGCCAGCTTCACCTCCCTGTCATGCTGTGCATTGAGGGTGGTTGCCACATCCAGCCTCACGCAGCATGGGCAGCTCCCCATGCGGGAATAGCACGCGACGCTTCTCTCAATAACAAGCCCAAGCGGAGTACCACAGATGGCGTTCTTCACCGCAGCCAGCAAGGCCGACTTCCAGCATCAACTGCAAGCGGCACTGGCGCAGCACATCAGTGAACAGGCACTGCCACAAGTGGCGCTGTTCGCCGAGCAATTCTTCGGCATCATTTCTCTGGATGAACTCACTCAACGTCGCATGTCCGACCTTGCCGGCTGCACGCTGTCGGCCTGGCGCCTGCTTGAACGTTTTGACCCGGCCCAGCCTCAAGTGCGGGTCTACAACCCGGATTACGAACGTCACGGCTGGCAATCGACGCACACCGCCGTCGAAGTGCTGCACCACGATTTGCCGTTTTTGGTGGATTCGGTACGTACCGAACTCAACCGTCGCGGTTACAGCATCCATACGCTGCAAACCACGGTCCTGAGCGTACGCCGTGGCAGCAAGGGCGAGTTGCTGGAAATCCTGGCGAAGGGTACGCAGGGCGAGGGTGTTTCCCAAGAGTCGCTGATGTATCTGGAGATCGACCGCTGCTCCAATACCGCTGAATTGAATGTGCTGAGCAAAGAGCTGGAGCAGGTTCTGGGTGAAGTGCGCATTGCTGTGGCTGACTTTGAGCCAATGAAGGCCAAGGTTCAGGAGTTGCTGGCGAGCATCGACAGTTGCCAGTACGCCGTGGCGGCTGATGAGAAAGCCGAGATCAAGAGTTTTCTGGAATGGCTGGTGGGCAACCACTTCACGTTCCTGGGCTATGAAGAGTTCGTGGTGCGCGATGAAGCGGACGGTGGCCATATTGAATATGACCCGGCTTCCTTCCTCGGTCTGACCAAGCTGCTGCGCGCCGGGCTGACCCCCGAAGACCTGCGCATCGAAGACTACGCCGTCAGCTACCTGCGCGAACCGACCCTGTTGTCGTTTGCCAAGGCGGCTCACCCAAGCCGTGTGCATCGTCCTGCTTACCCCGATTATGTGTCGATCCGCCAGATCGATGCTGACGGCAAGGTGCTGAAGGAATGCCGCTTCATGGGCCTTTACACGTCGTCGGTGTATGGCGAGAGCGTGCGTGAAATCCCGTATATCCGCCGCAAAGTGGCTGAAATCGAACGCCGCTCCGGTTTCCAGCCCAAAGCGCACCTTGGCAAGGAACTGGCGCAGGTGGTCGAAGTGCTGCCTCGCGACGACCTGTTCCAGACACCGGTCGACGAGCTGTTCAGTACGGTGATGTCGATTGTGCAAATCCAGGAGCGCAACAAGATTCGCGTCTTCCTGCGCAAAGACCCGTACGGGCGTTTCTGCTATTGCCTGGCGTATGTGCCGCGTGACGTGTACTCCACCGAAGTGCGGCAGAAAATCCAGCAAGTGCTGATGGACCGTCTGCAAGCCTCGGACTGCGAGTTCTGGACGTTCTTCTCTGAGTCGGTGCTGGCACGCGTGCAGCTGATTCTGCGGGTAGACCCGAAAAACCGCATCGATATCGACCCGCTGCTGCTGGAAAAAGAAGTCATCCAGGCGTGCCGCAGCTGGCAGGACGACTACGCCAGCCTGGTGGTCGAGAGCTTCGGCGAGGCCAATGGCACCAAAGTACTGAGCGACTTCCCGAAAGGCTTCCCGGCCGGCTACCGCGAACGTTTCGCGGCGCACTCGGCCGTGGTCGACATGCAGCATCTGATGAGCCTGAACGAGCAAAACCCGCTGGTGATGAGCTTCTACCAGCCGCTGGGGCAGAGCGCCGGTCAGGAGTTGCATTGCAAGCTGTACCACGCCGACACACCGCTGGCGCTGTCAGATGTGTTGCCGATTCTGGAAAACCTCGGTCTGCGGGTGTTGGGCGAGTTTCCGTATCGCTTGCGCCACGCCAATGGCCGTGAGTTCTGGATCCATGATTTCGCCTTTACCGCGGGCGAAGGCTTGAACCTGGACATCCAGCAACTCAACGACACCCTGCAAGATGCGTTCGTGCACATCGTCAGTGGCGATGCGGAAAACGATGCGTTTAACCGCCTGGTGCTGACCGCCGGTTTGCCATGGCGTGATGTGGCGCTGCTGCGTGCCTACGCCCGTTACCTGAAGCAAATCCGTCTGGGCTTCGATCTGGGCTACATCGCCAGCACGTTGAACAACCACACCGATATCGCCCGCGAACTGACCCGGTTGTTCAAAACGCGTTTCTACCTGGCGCGCAAGCTCACCGCTGAAGACCTGGAAGACAAGCAGCAGCGTCTGGAACAAGCGATTCTCAGCGCGCTGGACGATGTTCAGGTGCTCAATGAAGACCGCATCCTGCGTCGCTATCTGGACCTGATCAAGGCTACGTTGCGGACTAACTTCTACCAGCCGGATGCCAACGGCCAGAACCGTTCGTATTTCAGCTTCAAGTTCAATCCGCACTTGATTCCCGAACTGCCCAAGCCGGTGCCCAAGTTTGAAATCTTCGTGTATTCGCCCCGCGTGGAAGGCGTGCATTTGCGCTTCGGCAACGTGGCGCGCGGCGGCCTGCGCTGGTCGGACCGTGAAGAAGACTTCCGCACTGAAGTGCTGGGGCTGGTGAAGGCCCAGCAAGTGAAGAACTCGGTCATCGTGCCGGTGGGTGCCAAGGGCGGTTTCGTCCCGCGTCGTTTGCCACTGGGCGGTGGCCGCGACGAGATTCAGGCAGAAGCGATTGCCTGCTACCGGATCTTTATTTCCGGCTTGCTGGACATCACCGACAACCTCAAGGACGGTGCGCTGGTGCCGCCATTGAACGTCGTGCGTCACGACGAGGACGATCCGTATCTGGTGGTGGCTGCGGACAAAGGCACTGCGACCTTCTCCGACATCGCCAACGGTATCGCCATCGACTACGGGTTCTGGCTGGGTGACGCGTTCGCGTCGGGTGGTTCGGCCGGTTATGACCACAAGAAGATGGGCATCACCGCCAAAGGCGCCTGGGTCGGTGTGCAGCGCCACTTTAAAGAGCGCGGGATCAACGTTCAGGAAGACAGCATCAGCGTGGTCGGTATCGGCGACATGGCCGGTGACGTGTTCGGCAATGGTTTGTTGATGTCGGACACACTGCAACTGGTGGCTGCGTTTAACCACCTGCATATTTTCATCGATCCCAACCCGGAGCCTGCCAACAGCTTTGCAGAGCGCAAGCGCCTGTTCGACTTGCCGCGTTCGGCCTGGTCGGACTACGACACCAGCATCATGTCGGCGGGCGGCGGTATTTTCTCGCGCAGCGCAAAAAGCATCGCCATTTCTCCGGAAATGAAAGCGCGTTTTGCAATCACCGCTGACAAATTGACCCCGACCGAGTTACTGAACGCCTTGCTCAAGGCGCCGGTTGACCTGCTGTGGAACGGCGGCATCGGGACTTACGTCAAGGCCAGCAGCGAAAGCCATGCGGATGTGGGCGACAAGGCCAACGATGCACTGCGCGTCAACGGTAACGAGTTGCGCTGCAAAGTGGTGGGTGAGGGTGGCAACCTCGGCATGACGCAATTGGGTCGTGTGGAGTTTGGTCTCAATGGCGGTGCCACCAACACAGACTTCATTGACAACGCCGGTGGTGTTGACTGCTCTGACCATGAAGTGAATATCAAGATCCTGCTCAACGAAGTGGTGCAGGCCGGCGATATGACCGAGAAGCAGCGCAATCAGTTGCTGGGCAGCATGACCGACGAAGTGGGTGCGTTGGTGCTGGGCAACAACTACAAGCAGACGCAGGCCATTTCGTTGGCGGCGCGCCGTGCTTATGAGCGGATTGCCGAGTACAAGCGCCTGATGAACGATCTGGAAGCGCGTGGCAAGTTGGACCGTGCCATTGAGTTCCTGCCCTCTGAAGAGCAGCTCAACGAGCGCGTGGCGGCCGGTCATGGCCTGACCCGTGCCGAGCTGTCGGTGTTGATTTCCTATAGCAAGATCGACCTTAAAGAAGCGTTGCTCAACTCCCAGGTGCCGGATGACGCCTACCTGACCCGCGACATGGAAACAGCGTTCCCGCCGATGCTGGTCAGCAAGTTCGCCGAAGCGATGCGTCGTCATCGCCTGAAGCGTGAAATCGTCAGCACCCAGATCGCCAACGATCTGGTCAACCACATGGGCATTACGTTTGTTGAGCGGCTCAAAGAGTCGACGGGCATGAGCGCTGCCAATGTGGCCGGCGCTTACGTGATCGTGCGTGACATTTTCCACCTGCCGCACTGGTTCCGTCAGATCGAGGCGCTGGATTATCAAGTGCCGGCCGAGATTCAACTGGCTTTGATGGATGAGCTGATGCGCCTGGGGCGTCGCGCCACGCGCTGGTTCCTGCGCAGCCGTCGCAATGAGCTGGACGCCGCGCGGGATGTGGCGCACTTCGGACCGCATCTGGCAGCGCTGGGCCTCAAACTTGACGAACTGCTGGAAGGGCCGACCCGTGAAGGCTGGCAGACGCGCTACCAGGCGTATGTCGAGGCGGGCGTTCCGGAGTTGTTGGCACGCATGGTGGCGGGCACCACGCACCTGTACACCTTGCTGCCGATCATTGAAGCCTCGGATGTGACCGGGCAGAACGCGGTGGACGTGGCCAAGGCGTATTTCGCTGTTGGCAGTGCGCTGGACCTGACATGGTACTTGCAGCAAATCAGCAACCTGCCGGTGGAAAACAACTGGCAAGCGCTGGCCCGTGAAGCCTTCCGCGACGATATCGACTGGCAGCAGCGGGCGATCACGGTCTCGGTCCTGCAAATGACCGATGCCGGTGAGAGCATCGAGGCGCGTCTGGCGCTCTGGCTGGAGCAGAACCAGACCATGGTTGAGCGCTGGCGCGCCATGCTGGTGGACTTGCGTGCAGCGACGGGGAATGACTATGCGATGTATGCCGTCGCTAACCGTGAGCTGCTGGACTTGGCCATGAGCGGTCAAACCGCGATCTGAGGGAAAAAGCAGTAAAAAAAAGCCCCGGCTCGGTTGAGTCGGGGCTTTTTTGCTTTTAATGACCGCTGTGGTTTAGATGCCAATGTTGCCCAGTGTCTGGACAATATTGCGCAGTGTGCCGGCCAGGGTGGGGTGTTCCACTTCAAAGCGTTCTACAGCCAGATTAAGGTTGTCGGCGAGGCTGTTGTCTTGCGTGGCGTTCTCAAGTTTGATTTCAGCATCGATTCGCGCCGCCAGTTGATTCAGATCTTCACGCTCTTTTTCACTCAGCGGCGGATTTTTTTCCAGTTGCTCGCGCAGAGTGTCGAGTTGTTCTTGCAGTTCGCGGGCAGGCATAACGTTCATCCTTTATTGAGAGGCTGTGCGATAGACCATCGTAATGAACAAAAGGTCGATCAAGCGGGCCTTTAGAGTAATCCACTCATGTCCACTTGGCATGATCCTTATCACGGACGCCTGAAAAATGCGCTGTCTTCTGGTCTTCAGAAGGCGCCTGAAGGTCGTCGGGCGCGAGCAGATTGCAAGTTGTGTCGTTAAGGGGGCTGCCTGTTCGACATTTCTCGTTATACTAACGCCCAAAACCAGGGCATAGCGCCCGAGTGTAAGTGTTGCCTAGGAGTTATTTGCTATGCGCTGGAATGATCGTCTAGCCCAATTGTGTCTGGTTGCCGGTGTGGCCATGCTGCCTTTTACCGCTCAGGCCGCGACCGAAGATGACCCGTGGGAAGGTGTCAACCGTGTCATTTTCAAGTTTAACGACACCCTTGATACCTATGCCTTGAAGCCAATCGCTCAGGGCTACCAATACATCACGCCTCAGTTCCTCGAGGACGGTATCCATAACATGTACCGCAACATCGGTGACGTGCGTAACCTGGCCAACGATGTGTTGCAGGCCAAGCCGCACGCAGCGGGCGTGGATACTGCGCGGGTGCTGATGAACACCATCATCGGTGTGGGTGGTTTCTTCGATGTGGGCACCAAAATGGGCCTGCAACGCAATGAAGAAGACTTCGGTCAGACGTTGGGCCGCTGGGGTGTTCCGAGTGGTCCATACGTAGTGTTGCCGCTGCTGGGCCCAAGCACGGTGCGTGACGCGGTAGCCATCTACCCGGACACTTACGCCGAACCCTACCGTTACATGAACGACATCCCGGCGCGCAACATGGCGATCGGCATGGACGTGATCGATACCCGCGCCAGCTTGCTGTCGGCTGAAAAACTGATCACGGGCGACAAATACGTATTTATCCGCAATGCCTACCTGCAAAACCGCGAATTCAAGGTGAAGGATGGTCAGGTAGAAGACGATTTTTAAACCGTTTTTTACCGCTTGCGCAAAAGAGCCCCTCGGGGCTCTTTTTTGTTTTCAGGGCGTTTAAGCGGGCAAATCAAACGTAACTGACCAAGCTTTTAGTCAGCTCTGCGATGGTTCTTATAACTGTGGGGAATTTCTCTTGTGGAACTCCGTCTGCCAGCATCGGGCTGAGCTTGAAACCCCCCGCGGATGGGAGTACCGTCTGCGCCTTACGCGAGCACCTTTGTAGAACTGAGCAATACTCAATACCGGTTCAAGGTGTTTCACAGTACATTCAGTCGTTGAGCCCGCTCAGTGCGTGTTTAATGCCAACCTTATTCTGGCGCCATTTGCCCACATGCAAAAAACCAGTGCCACGCTGCTGATCATTGATGACGACGACGTCGTACGCGCCAGTCTGGCGGCTTATCTGGAAGACAGCGGTTTCAGCGTCCTCCAGGCCAGTAATGGCTTGCAGGGACTCCAGGTCTTCGAGCGCGAACAGCCAGATTTGGTCATCTGTGACTTGCGGATGCCGCAAATGGGTGGCCTTGAGCTGATTCGCCAAGTGACGCTTCAGTCCCCCGTGACCCCGGTGATCGTTATTTCAGGCGCGGGCGTCATGAGCGACGTGGTCGAGGCGTTGCGCCTCGGGGCAGCTGACTATCTGATCAAGCCCCTTGAAGACCTGGCAGTGCTTGAGCATTCCGTCCATCGTGCCCTTGATCGCGCCCGTTTGTTAGTGGAAAACCAGCGTTACCGTGAGAAGCTCGAATCCGCCAATCGCGAGCTGGAAGCCAGTCTGCACTTGCTGCAGGAGGATCAGAACGCAGGCCGACAGGTGCAGATGAACATGCTGCCCGTCAGTCCCTGGTCCATCGATGAGTTTGATTTTGCGCACCAGATCATTCCGTCGCTGTATTTGTCGGGCGACTTTGTTGATTACTTCAGGGTGGACGAGCGCCGCGTGGCGTTTTATCTGGCTGATGTTTCAGGTCACGGGGCGTCTTCGGCTTTCGTGACGGTGTTGCTCAAATTCATGACCACGCGCTTGCTGTTTGAATCCAAGCGCAACGGTACACTGCCTGAGTTCAAGCCTTCCGAGGTGTTGGGGCACATCAACCGTGGCCTGATCAACTGCAAGCTGGGCAAGCATGTGACCATGGTTGGCGGGGTCATCGATGAAGAGAGCGGCCTGTTGACCTACAGCATCGGTGGGCATCTGCCCTTGCCGGTGCTGTACACGCCTGACAGCGTCAGTTATCTGGAAGGTCGAGGTCTGCCGGTCGGCTTGTTTAAAGAAGCCACCTATGAAGATCACACGTTTAAACTGCCTGACATTTTCAGCCTGACGCTGATGTCCGACGGAATTTTGGATCTTTTGACTGAGCAGACGCTCAAAGAGAAAGAAGCTGCCTTGCCTCAATTGGTGAAAGCAGCGGGCGGCAGCCTGGAAGGTCTGCGCCAAGTGTTTGGTTTAGCTACGCTCGGGGAGATGCCGGATGATATCGCCTTGTTGGTGTTAAGCAGGAATCTGAAATGAGTACCGGTAGAATTCAGTTCGCCGAACAGGATGGCACTTTCGTCCTGAAGTTTGTAGGTGAAGTGCGCCTGACCTTGTGTTCGGCACTGGATGCGACGATTGAGAAAATCTTCACGGCGTTGAATTTTTCCGCCATCGTGATCGATCTGACCGATACGCGCAGCATTGACAGCACGACGCTGGGGCTGCTTGCGAAATTGTCGATCCTGTCCCGGCAGAAAGTCGGCCTATTGCCCACTGTCGTGACCACCCATGAAGACATTACCCGTCTCCTGCAATCCATGGGTTTTGATCAGGTTTTCAATATCGTGGGTACGCCCTTGCCTTGCCCTGAGTGCCTGACCGATCTGCCTTCACAGGATCAGTCGGAGGAGGTCGTACGGGTCAAGGTGCTGGAAGCCCATAAAATCCTCATGAGCTTGAATGATTCCAACCACGAGGCTTTTCATGATCTGGTCAATGCGCTCGAGCGTCATTGAATCCAGGCCATGCATAACAGCCATACATAAAAAGGAGCCGATCCTGCGCAGGATCGGCTCCTTTTTGTTGCGGTGTCAGCGACCTTCCAGCAGCTCTCCGGCTTGATCCAGCAGCGCCAGAGGATCTTTAGCCTTATGAATATCCACTGAAAGCAACTGGCGAAAGCGTCGAGCGCCCGGAAAACCTTGGCCCAGCCCCAAAATATGACGAGTTACGTGATGCATCGCACCGCCAGTTGCCAGATGTTGAGCAATGTAAGGGCGTAACAACGCCAACGCCTGGGCGCGGGTGACGACCGGCGCTTCACTGCCAAATAACTGCTGATCGACCTCGGCCAGAATGTACGGGTTGTGATAAGCCTCGCGGCCCAGCATCACACCATCAAACGTTTGCAGATGCGTTTTGCATTGATCGAGGGTTTTGATCCCGCCATTGAGAATGATCTCAAGCGCTGGAAAATCGGCTTTGAGCTGTGCGGCCACGTCGTAGCGCAAGGGCGGAATATCCCGGTTTTCTTTGGGGGAGAGCCCTTCAAGAATCGCGATTCGCGCGTGTACCGTAAAACTTTCGCACCCTGCATCCCTCACCGTCCCGACAAAGTCACACAGTTGTGCGTAACTGTCGCGACCATTAATACCGATGCGATGCTTGACTGTAACCGGTATCGACACAGCATCGCGCATGGCTTTAACACAATCGGCCACCAACGCGGGATGAGCCATCAGGCATGCGCCAATCATATTATTTTGCACCCGATCGCTCGGGCAGCCGACATTCAAGTTCACTTCGTCATACCCGGCATCTTGCGCCAAGCGTGCACATGCCGCCAAATCTGCAGCCGTGCTTCCCCCCAGCTGCAATGCCAGCGGATGCTCGGCCACGTCATGCCGCAGAAAACGCTCTGCATCACCATGTAAAAGCGCGCCAGTGGTCACCATCTCGGTGTAAAGGAGCGCGCGCTTGGACAGCAGGCGTAAGAAAAAACGACAATGACGATCGGTCCAATCCATCATAGGTGCAACAGAAAACCTCCTAGATACCGAATCTAGGGGGCGGGCTAGGTTTTCTGCGGGTTTGGTGTGCATTCGGGTAACTCTCGTTCACTACTGTTTACCGCTGTTTTTGCTTGTTTTTGAATGCTCGTTGCTACAATGTAGCAAATCCGAATATTCGTGTAGCAAAATCATGGGCACTATCACCGTTCGCAAGCGCAGAGATGGATCGACGGGTTACACCGCGCAGATCCGCATCATGCAAAAGGGTGTGACAGTTTATCAGGAAAGCCAGACGTTCGACCGCAAGGCGACCGCGCAGGCCTGGATCAAACGTGTCGAAACTGAGATGTCAGTTCCTGGAGCAATCGAGAAGGCCAATCGATCAGGTGTGACGGTCAAGGAGATGATCGACCGCTACCTTTTGGAGTACGAAAAGCTGAGGCCGCTAGGGAAGACCAAGCGCGCCACACTCAAGGCTATCGGTGAAACCTGGTTAGGCAAGCTTGAGGATAGAGAGATCACCAGCCAGAAGCTGGTGGAGTACGCTGATAGACGAATGACGGACGATGGCATACAGGCGCAGACCGTGGGCAATGACTTGGCTCACTTGGGGGCCGTGCTTTCTGTAGCGCGGCCAGCGTGGGGCTATGACATCGATCCAATGGCCATGCCCGATGCGCGCAAGGTATTGCGCAAGATGGGCGCGGTGACACGCAGCAAGGAAAGGAACCGTCGCCCAACACTTGAAGAACTGGAAAAGCTGTTTCAATACTTCGGTGAGATGCGAGACCGGCGCAAGCAGGAAATAGACATGGTACGGGTGACGGCCTTTGCGCTGTTCTCTACGCGTCGACAGGAAGAAATCACGCGCATCAAATGGAATGCCTTAGATGAACAGCGCCAGATGGTTCTGATCACTGATATGAAGAATCCGGGTCAGAAGTACGGCAATGACGTTTGGTGCCATGTCCCTGATGAAGCGTGGCGGATCATGATGTCTATGCCAAAGGTTGCAGAGGATGTTTTCCCGTACAACTCTCGCTCTATCTCGGCATCCTTTACCCGTGCCTGCCACTTTCTTGAGATCGATGACCTGCACTTTCATGACCTTCGCCACGATGGTGTCAGCCGCCTATTTGAAATGGGCTGGGATATCCCGAAAGTTGCCTCTGTATCCGGCCATCGGGATTGGAATTCAATGCGCAGATATACGCACTTGAAAGGGAATGGCGATCCTTACGAAAACTGGCCTTGGCTGGAGACGATAGTAACGGGCCCCATCATTGAGGCCCGGAAGCGAATCAAGAAGCGCGGCGTAGACTAGAGTTGCGCATCAGCTTGTCATGCTCCGTACGAGCACGTGCATGCTGGGTATCCAGATAGGCAGCCAGGTCGGCAAGGTGAACCCCGCGTGCTGACTTTTGGCTGCGTTCGATGGCTACAAGTGGCAGGTCAATCTGGCCTGCTGCGACTTTCATCTTCATCTTTTCGGGTGTCAGATGGCTAAAGTAGTCAGCGCACACTCGCTCAAGAGGAATGATTGCCTGGCCGCCATACTGCGCAAGTAGCAGAAATTGAGTATTCATATTCTATCTCTGTTGCGCCGCTCGGGGTGGCGAAAGGATTATTTGGTTGCTTTGGCGATGGCGGGGCATGCGTCGAGCATTGCCTCATACATGGGATGAAAGATCGCGCAGTTTGGATCTTCGTTTCGTACTTGCATGTGATGTGTACCTCATTAAAACCCGCCGCCAGGATCATTGGTGAGATGACGGAGGCGGGCTGACGCGGATGATTAATTACAAAGTGGCTTCATACAGCGGCACTTCATTGATGGCGGCTTGGATTTTGTCGCGCACCGCGTTGTAGGCTTCTTCAAGTACCTTGTCCGGGCGTACCAGTTCGAACCACATCATCAAGCGGCCGTCCTGGATGCGATAACGGAACCGCGCAGGCACGCAGAACGCATCACCGCCAAGGAAGGGTTTCACTGCAATGAAGAACTGCTCAGGAATACGCAACTGACCAGCTTCGCCAGCACGGCCGTCGATTTCTTCGTTGTACGTGAGTTGTACTTGGCCATTGTCGAGGCGTGTGCCTTGGCGGAAGGTGATGTTTTTCTTGGCCTCAAGGGTGCGGCTGATTTCCAGCATATCCGCTGCACCTGGTGCATTTTGTTCGTTGGCAGGCTGGGTAATGTCCCACACGTTTTCTTCGATGAATTCAGCGAAGGTCGCTTGGTCCATGCGTTTGCGGTCGTATTCTTTCCAGCGGCCCCATTCAACAGTGGTGGGGCAGCGATAGGTGGCTACATGCTCTAGCCACGCCGGGCAGTCTGGCTGGTGGTAGTCGATCACTGCCGAGAAGGTGCGCCCTTCCGGGCCGTTGCAGAATACGGCTGTTGCTGAAGTGGCGAAGCGATTCACGTAGTCGATGAACGACTCAGCATCCAGCACGGTGAGCTTTTGTTTGGCGCGGGTCGGTACAGGCAGCAGGTGCTCAAGGCTTTTTAGCGAGACATCTTGCGGGAGTAGGGCGATTGGCGCGGCCAACCCAGGGTGATCGACGGGCTTGCCGAGGGATTGAGCGTAGCTGAACAGCTGTTGCAGGGCTTGTTGCATTGGATGTGCTCCAGTGGGTAGTGCAAATGGTGAGAGGCGAGAGTTTTTTTATTGACTGACTTGTCGCAGAACTTCGGGTTTTTCTTCACCCACAGTTCTAAGTGCCAGGTCTTGTTGGCGAGGGTCGCGGCGAGTGAGGTTGCCCTCAGGCGTCAGGAAGAACAGAGATGTGCCGCGTGACAAGGCCGGCTCTTTGGCTTTGACGTCTGCCTTGATGGTCATCTGGCCGTTGCCATCGGGTTTGTAGGCGAGCTTGATAGTCAGCTCGCCACCTTTGCCGGTCAGGCGGATGGCGTCGATCAGACTGTGCTGCGTTTCGCTGAGTTCATCCAATAGCCCGCCCGCTTCGATATCGCGCAGGGTGTCGATGAATGGACGTGATTTGCTCATGTGCTGTGCCTTTTTACGTTGGTTGCAGTGGCCCTGAATTTCAGGGAAATACTCAAGCGGCTTGGTTGGGCGCTTGCGCGTCGAGGTAAGCCGCCAACATGTGCAGGTACACCACCGGCTTGGCTCGACTTGAGCGGTGTAGGCGGGTGACCTTGAGTGCAATGCGCCCGGCTTTTATTTCGCTGAGCAGGTAACGATCAGTTCTGATGTGCGTGAAGTAACGTTCGCGGACTGCTGTGAGGCTTGGGCAGGGTGTGGCGAACTCCCTTCGTAACTGGTCGAGGGTGTCGCTCACGCCGCATCCTCCCCGCACCCCTTCTGTTGGGGCACCAGCTTGAGGCGGATCAACTCGGCCAGGCCTTCTTTGGTTTTACCCATTGCCGCCGCGCAAATCTGGCCCTTGCTGTCTGCGATCACTGCGCCATAGGGGTATTCAGGGCAGCGGGTCGGTGTGACGTAGGCGACTTGTCCATCACTAATGACGGCGTCTACGCAACGGAATACCTCAGCCAACTCCGCCGTAACTGCGGGAAGCGCTTCAAGCAACGTTACGGCTTCAGCAGACGCGCCAATAAGCGTGGCGCGGCTGATAATCGCGGGGTTATTGACAAAGATCGGGACCAGCTTCAGGGCGCCGATCGCTTGGGTGATTGCGTTCTGTTTCATGCGGCGGCGTCCTTATAGGTAGGGGATGGGGTGATGCCCAGTTTCTTGCTCAGCCACGCCACACCGGGTTCTTTCACCATCACAACCGCGTAATGGCTGAAGGTGTTGATGTTCGTGTTCCAGCGACTACGGGTGTCTACGTACAGGTAACCCTGGTCGCGGTGCTTGCTGGCCAGCTCACCGTTCTGGGTCAAAATGCCGAGCTCACGCAATCGTGTGCGAAAGGCGCGTGGTTTCAAGCCGAGCAGGGCGGCCGTGGCGTCCAGGGTTCGGTTCATGTGGGCGCTCCTTAAGCCGCTGCGCGAGCGCACAGGGCTGTGAAGATTTCGTCCAGTTGACCGGTCATGTCCTCAATCGACGCGTCGTTATGCAGAACGAGGTCGTTGTCATGGATGGAGATGCCGGACTCGCTGATATGCGGGTTCACATGGGGTGCGTCTGCACGCAGCAGGTGAATGACTAGGCCGCCTTTTTCCCGAACGAAAGCGGCCTCATTTTCGAAGCGCAGATCGCTGATCACAAAGCCGCTGGTGGTGTCGTTGATCTGGCCGAGAAGCTCAAGGTTTTGCTCAGCCAGCCACACCCACACATCAGGGTGGATCTGATTGCGGCCCCATTCAGTGCCCAGCGATTGCATCAACTCGCGCGCCGAGTGGCCTACCCAGTCGACAGGCTGCTCTTTGTGTTCGTCGTCAAAATCACGCGCGGTCAGATTGAAGAGGGTCATCAGGCCTTCACGCAGTGGGTCTGCAAAGGCGTAGGTTTGAAAGTTATGGGTGCTGGCCAAGTGCATCGCTGCGGTCGTTTTGCCCGAGCGGGCAAGGCCTGCCAGTCCAATCAGTACCTGTTTCATGCTGCGTCACCTCCGAGTGGAGCGAGGGTTTCAGCATGTTTAGTGGTTAAAGCGATTCGTTGCGGATTATTGATGATGACCAGTAGGCCTGTGCTGCGCTGGATGTCTTCAACTGAAGTGCGACTGGTGCAGGCTGCCGGATGGACATAGATCCGGCAGCGGGTGCTGCTGTGCTGTGTAGTCTGCATGGCTCGTACTCTTGGTGAGAGGTTTCGAGACAAAGACTACAATCCAATTTGTAATTTGGTCAACACGTTAATTTGTATTATTTTTTATTTACAATAAAAAACCCGAATAAACGGGCTTTTTTTGATTGTCTGATTTGTTACCTCAGGACCGAATACCAGAATACTCGTCCTAGAACGCATATGTCTTCGTTGCGGATTTTTTCTGGGGAGTACTCTTCGTCGGGGTATTCATCGCGATTAAAGCTTCGCATCCTGATGCCACCTGTTGGCAGGCGATAAAGAATTTTTACACGCAGATGATCGTTATGCCTCAAGGCATAGATATCGCCATCTTTGATGTCTTGCTTCCCTTGATCCACCCCTACTGTACTGCCGCTGGGTAGGACCGGCTCCATGCTGTGTCCTGATACAGTCACGCAAATGGCATTTGCGGGATCTATGCCTTGTCGTCTTAGGGTCATCTTTCCAAAGCGCAGCTTTGACTTTGAATAGTGCTCAACTGCAGAGCAGCCCGAGCCCGCAGACAGTTCTATTTCCTTTAACAAAGGAATCTCTACCTCATCGTCGTCTAGCGGGGTTTCGTCATCCCACACTTCGATAGGTCCAAGCATTACCGCATCGGCAGTGACAGATTTGGGCGCTGTCTTTGCAGTAGGACTGATGCCAGATACTTCATCCATGGATAGCCCAAGCACCTGAGCTATCTGTAATGCAAATCGGGTGTTCTGGGTGTTGCCTGCTTCAAAAGCAGCATAAGTCTGCTGGCTGAATGTTTCATCAGGGCCTAGTAGTTCGCGGACTCGATCAGCGAGGGCTACCTGGCTTAGTTTCAGGGCCTTCCTGCGGGTCTTGAACAGTGCTGCTACAGGTGAGGGTGAGCGCGTTGTTTTGGTCATGCGGGAAGGATACAAACCCTTTTGTATTGGTTCCAACACGCTAATTTGTTGCCTGAATACAAATTAGCGTGTATTTTCCGGTTGTACTTTTCGCTTTGAGGTCTTCATGAGCCCAAAAACAGAGATGCGCGAGGCACTAGTGGCCGCCGTGGATTCCGCTAAAGGCCAGGTCGCATTCGCATCAGCCATGTCGACTTCTGGGCGGCCTGTATCTCAGCAAATTGTTTCGTATTGGTTGAAGCGAGGCTTTTTGCCTGCAGAGCTGGTTGTGCGGGCCGAGTTTATTACAGGAGTTTCGCGGTTTCGCCTTCGACCTGACGTGTTCTGTATCCCTAAGGATCTTGAGCCAGACCAAGCAGCATAAGAAAGCATCGACCCAAAGCCTCTCACCAAAGAAACACCGGGTCGACAGAGCGATGCAGCAGTAAAACAACATCGCTAAAAGGGTGCTGAACCGGAGCCTCTCACCAAAGATCCTCCGGTCCAGCGACGACGATACACAGCACATGCACATCGGTCGTGGTCGTAGGATAGGGCGTGCCCTGCTTTATGGCTACACCGTAAAAGGGGTTTTTACGGTTATGAGTCGCATCGATCTATTACCGGACGCTGGTCCGGTGCTTTCATTGCGTCACGCGCTGTATCGCGCAGGGCGTTCCTATAAGGGTGGTGTCACCGCTTTAGCGTTTGCGATGGTGATCGACAATGACGCGCTGCAAAAGAAACTCAAACTTGATGAAGAGCGCCGCTGGCTGACGCCGGATGAGCTGGAGGAGGTGATTCGCCTCACGGCTGATCCGCGTTTGCTTGATGCCTTAGTGCGTCCAGCCGGGGCCGTTTGGTACAAGCCAACGCCAGTGCCTGCTACAAAAGAAGCGTTGAAAGCGGTAGGCAAATTGCTTCATGAATCTGGCGAGTTTGTATCTTGCATGCACGACGGTGTGGCCGATGCCGTTTGGGAAGCTCACGAAGTCGCCCTGCTCGAAAAACGCGGCATGGACGTTATCCGTGAGGTGCTGGGCATCATGACGGGCGCACGTCAGGCAATGGAGGATCGCGACAATGGCTGATGACGTCGATCTGGCTAACGACTATGCGGATGAGTTTTTGCAGCGTGCTCTAGCGCGACGCGCGCTTGAGAAACGTCTACGCGAAGCCAATGCCACGGCCAGCGCCGAATTTTGCGTGGATTGCGATGACGCCATTCCGCTGCTTAGGCAGCAGGCAGTCCAAGGATGTGAAACCTGCATCTCCTGCGAAGAGTTGCGGGAGCGCCGCAGATGACTGACCGCTCTCAAGCTGTGCCGATGGCGACATGGGCACAACGCTACATTGATATTTTCAACTTGGCACTGGTGGCCATCGAACCCGGTGAAAAAGCTCCAAAGGGGTTGGGCTGGAATAAACCCGGCGGCTACATCACTGATGCGAGCGCGGCTGAGGCGTTTTGGGCAGCAAACCCAACGCACAACCTTGGCGTGGTGCTTGGCCCTAGCCGCGTGTGCTCATTGGATGTGGACGATGTGCAGTGGACACGTCACGTCTTGTACGAGCTTCTCGGCCTGGACCTGGACGCAATGGCATTGGTTTACCCGACCGTAGTGGGTAATCCGGCGCGCTTTCGTATCCTGTTTCAGGTGCCGGATGGAATAGACCTCACCCGTCACTCGCTGGCATGGCCCAATGAAAACGACCCTGATGGGTCGATTTTTAAAGGACTGATCGCAAAAGCCAAAGCAGCAAAAGACGCGGGCGATCTGGTGGGCGAAGCCGCCGCGCGCGACGAAGCTGAGCCCTACAAACGCTTTACCGTTTTCGAGTTGCGTGCGGGTTTGGTGCAAGACGTGTTGCCGCCCTCTATTCATCCCGGTACCGGCAAACCATATACCTGGCGCACGCCTCCTTCCGCCGAGGGGTTGCCAGTACTGACCAGTGACCTGCTGAACATTTGGCAGAACTGGGACATTTTCAAACGTGACGCCGAGTCAGCTTGCCCTTGGGCACCAAAGACTGAAAAGCCCAAAGCCAAGCCGACCAAGGCACCTGTGCAGGCGCCCGGCAACCGACCCTCGGTGATTGATGAATTCAACCGCTGTCATGATGTTGAAGAACTGTTGCGCACGCACGGCTACATCAAGCGCGGCAGCAAATGGCTCTACCCGCAGAGCAGCACCGGCTTGCCGGGCATCACCATTACCGATGACAAGCTGTACTCGCACCACGGCGCTGATCCGCTGGCCAATGGTCATCAGAACGATGCATTTGAGGTGTTTTGCCTGCTGGAGCACGGCGGAGACCAATCCAAGGCGGTCAAAGATGCTGCGCGGATGTTGGGCATGCAGCAATCTTCTCGACCATCGCCTGCGGATCTTCCCCCGACCCCTTCTGAGGATGCCAGCGGGCCGTGCGATTCTATGCCTGCAATCGCAGCGGCTCCTGCACCTGAGGGGGGCGGGGGGATTGAGTGGACGGCAGACCGTATCTTCCAGCGCTTCGCCCTGATCGAAGGTAAGACCGCCGTTTTCGACATGTTCAAGCGCGTGATTATCAAAAAGCCCGCGTTTGAGTTGCTGGTCACGAAAGCGCTGGCCAAGGACTGGTTTGAGTCCGCTCAAAAAAAAGTTATTGCTGACGATATGGCGGAGCGCCAAGCCAGCAAAGCCAAGGCTGAGGCCAAGTTTAAGCAGGTGTCGGGGGAGGGCATGAGCCCCACCGAACGTTACGTCTATATAGATGGCACCAAAGACTCATGGGACATCAAGTGTCGCCGTCGAGTCCCCGAGGGCGCCATGCGCATGGCCTTGGGTGATGCGTACGCCATGTGGCTGAACAGCCCGGATCGTCGCACCGTGGACATGGAACACATCGTGTTTGACCCCCGCATGACGAAAGACCCCGAGGTGTACATCAATACCTTTGAAGGGCTGCCATTGGTTCCGATCAATGAGCCGAACAAATGCCGCACCCTGCGCTCGCTGTTCAGCTTCTTGTGCAACCACGACGAAGCTGCCACGGACTGGCTGATCAAGTGGTTGGCTTACCCGTTGCAAAACATCGGCGCCAAGATGGACACCGCTGTGTTGCTGCACTCTACGATGGAAGGCAGCGGTAAAAGCTTGTTGCTCAGCGACATCATGGGCGCAGTTTATGGTGAATACGCAGCCACGGTCGGGCAGTCGCAGTTGGAGTCGAGCTGGACGGTGTGGCAGTCCAACAAGCTATACGGCGTGTTTGAGGAAGTGGTCAGCCGCGATCAGCGATACAACCAGGTGGGCAAGATCAAACACATGGTCACCGGCAAAACGGTGCGCATGGAGTCCAAGTTTGTGAACGGTTGGGAAGAAGCCAACCACATGAATGCGGTGTTCCTTTCCAACGAGATTATGCCGTGGCCGATTGGTGAGAATGACCGACGCATGTTGGTGGTCTGGCCCAAAGAAACGCTAGGGCCGGATGAGCAGGAGCGGGTGAAGTATGAGTTAGCCAACGAGGGCATCCCGGCGCTTTATGACTACCTGCTCAGCTATGACCTGGGCGACTTCGATCAACGCACCCGGCCACCCAACACGGAAGCCCGTCAGCGTTTGGTGGATTTGAGCATGGCGAGTTGGCAAACCTTTCTGCGTGAGTGGCGCAACGGCCTGCTGGGTGCACCGTTCAGCGTGTGCGTCAGCAGTGATCTGTACGCGTTGTTTTTGGAATGGTGCCACCGCAACAAGGAACACACCTTAAGTCATACCAAGTTCAGCGGGTTCATCTCCACAGAAGTTGACAAGATTCAGGGCAAGCCCTGGATGGATGGTTCACGGCGCTCCTTCGGCACGTTTTTCTTTCCTTGGTCGGGTATCGACGCTGCACCTTCCCCGCCCCCATCCCTGACAGCAGCCGGGCTGGGCGCTGCGGTGGTGACGTGGCGCGAAGCAGCCAAGGCAGGCGGCTGGAGTGTGGGCAGTTGGGAACACGTGAAGTTTGGTCAACGACAGGACAGCGCAGCATGACGGCCCATTGTGTGTGGGGTGTGTTGACGGTGTGGCGGGTTAGAACCACCAACCTGACACAGCTACAGGCCACGTCTTTAAAGTCTTTCGGGATCAGTGTGTCAGGTGTGGCGGGTTTCTCGCACATGCGGGCGTGTGTGCATGTGCAATCAGTCAAAGGTTGATGTTCGTTAATTATTTCTTGTACGTGAGAAGAACCCCAACACACCTGACACACCCAACACATAGAGCATTAACGCTATGTTTTTAAAGGGTTTTTAGTGTGTTAGGTGTGTGTCGGGTTGGTTCTTTTCTGTGTCAGGTTGGTTTTTCAGGGGGGAGATGGGGATGATTCAGCAAATCGAAGAACTGATGCAGCATTGGGGTGAACAGCACTGCCACGTTGGCGAGGCCGGTGGTTTGGGCAGCCCGATGGCTACGATCATGCAATACGGCGGCTGCGCCCCTCGGGGCACGGCAGGTTCACGGGATCTGTTGGTAGGAGCGGGCGCGGGTATGGATCACATTGCATGCGAAGTGGCAGCAGCCGTTGCCGAGCTGGACCGTCAGTCAACCAAAGGCAAGCAATTGGCCAAGCTGGCCAGACTGCGTTATTTGCATCAACCCGCCATGCCGCGACGTGAGCAAATGCGACTGCTCGACATTACCGAGGGGGCAGACCAAACGTATCGCAACTGGGTGAAGCGGTTGCATCAACAAGTGATGTTGATCCTCACCGTTCGAAGTGGCACCACACGGGGCTACACCCGGCGCAGCGGCAGCCAAGCAACCAACCTGACCCGCGCAACGGTGCTGGGCCCAGCCGGTTAAGCGTTGACCGCTCGTCGGGGTGACTTGCCTCAAACCTGCGTCAAAGCGGCGTCAAAGTGAGTAGAGCAAAATGACCGAAAAACACCTCTTTTCGGTTTTACCGAACAGGGGTAAAACGTCCCCACGATATGAATTCTGCGCCTGAGCGCTACTCGAGCACGTGCTGTGCACCTCGCCCTGGCACCCACCAGCGCACTGAAAACCCTGCCCACCCCGGCGGGGTTTTCTTTTTCCTCGTGCCACATGAGTGTGATCTGGCAGTTACGAATTTAACGCCGCATACGGCCAGATCCGGTCCCTATCTTTAAAGTGCATCAACCTCTTTGCTCAACTGCTTGACCACGACACCAAGCAGTTCAGGAAAGGTCTCATCGTAGAACCTTGCCTCTGTTTTGAACGGATGCATCGCGGGCTTGTTGATTCCAAACTTCTCACCAGCACTGGTGAGCTTCTTGAATGACTTCATAGCGCCACTGCCCGTGGTACTGGCGTATTCGAAGTTTTCCGCATGTCCTGCTTTAAGCAGCGCACTCATGATGGTGCTTGCGTCAAATGAAACGCCGCGCTCGGCGATTAGTGCTTTCAGAGATTTTGCTTGCATAGCGTATTCCTTACGTAGTGATAAATTTTTGCCCGGCACCCTAGCCGTCTTCTTGGCTGCCCGCGCCTCAGAGACTGAGATACGGTTTCGAATCCCTTCGAATTTTCAAGATTAACCCTTTTCCTCCGGACAACTAAATGACGAATGAACAACAAGCGTTAGCTGAGATGCCGCTGTGGTTACTGATTGTGCTGTCCATGATCGGTGGCGTGTCCGGCGAGATGTGGCGGGCGGACAAGGACGGGGCGCGGGGCTGGTCACTGGTGCGGCGCTTGGTGTTGCGCTCCGGTGCCTGCGTGGTGTGCGGCTTGTCCACCATGATGCTGCTTCACGTCAACGGCGTTTCGCTCTGGGCGTCTTCGGCACTGGGCTGCCTCACGGCCATGGCCGGGGCGGATGTGGCCATCGGGCTTTATGAGCGTTGGGTTGCCAAGCGGCTGGGTGTTTGTGACGTGCCGCCATCGGATCGCTCGTAATAATCCCCGGATATTCAAAACCTGCCGGGGACCCTGGGGAATTTCCACGGGTACGGGGCAGGAAACCCGCGGGAAAGGGTAACTGGCTGGCCTTCAAACTTAGTTAACTGCGGTTAACAGTTAACTGCCTGTATTCATTGGGTTAACTGGTAGTTCAATCATGGAATTTCTAACCAAGTCGGCCTATGCCGCGAGTCGTAATTGGTCCAAGGCATGGGTGTCCAAGCTCGCCAAACAAGGGCGTTTGGTGTTGTCCCCTGAAGGGCTTGTGGATGTGGCAGCAACAAATGCCTTGATCGATAAAACGAGTGATCCCAGCAAAGTCAACGTTTCTGTCCGGCATGAGCAAGAGCGAGCCAGCAAAGGTCACCCCTCGGCTGATCCAGTAGGCCCGGCGGCGTTTTTACAGGCTGCGCCGGGTGACTTATCTGAAACGGGTGGTCTGCGCCCTGACTTCCACAAGGCTCGCGCTCGTCGCGAGCACTTCAACGCCATGACCGTCGAGGCGGACTTCTACAAAAATCAGGGCACGTTGGTGGAGATGGCTGCCGTCGATGAGGCGGCTTACACCACGGGACGGCTTCTGCGGGACTTGTTGTTGGCTGTACCCACGCAGATCGCGCCTGAGCTGGCGGCAATGACCGATGCCTGGGGTATTGAAAAACACCTTATGGCCTCGATCCGTCGAGCACTTGAGGACGCCGAGCGCATGTCAACGGCCGACCTTCGGCACTCACTGTCAATCAAGAAGGACAACCATGCTCAGTAATCAACGGGGAGGCGAAGAGGTCTACCGCGCGGGCTACTTTCGTGGCCTGCGCCCAGAGCCAGAGCTGTGGGTCGATGAGTGGGCTGATCGCTATATGCGAATCCCTCAAAGCTCTGGCGCTGCTGAGCCTGGCCCATATCGTACTGAACGCACCCCTTATGCGCGTGAGCCGATGCGTTGCCTTTCGCCGGCACACCCTTGCAAGCGAGTCGTCACAATGGTGGCCTCGCAGTTGATGAAAACTCAGATCGCGCTGAACTGGATCGGCGGCTGTATCCACATGGCACCGGCCAATATCCTGCTATTGGAGCCCACGCAGAAGCTGGCCCAAAGCGTTGCAGGCCGCGTTGACCAAGCCGTCGAAGCCGTTCCTGAATTGCGTGAGCGAGTTGTCGTACCGCGTTCGCGCAAAGGCACCAACACGTGGGAGAACAAACAGTTTGAAGGTGGCCGCCTGTTCATTGCGACGGCGGGTTCATCCTCCAACCTTGCGGAAAAATCCGTGCGCTATGTGTATGGCGATGAGGTGGATCGCTGGGAGATGGACATTGATAACGAGGGCGATCCGGTAAAGCTGGCCGAGGCGCGAGCGTCCACGTTTGGCCGCAATGCCAAGTTTTACTTCTCCAGTTCCCCCACGATCAAGGGGGCGTCGCGCATTGCCGATCTGTTCAAGATGAGCGACCAGCGTCACTACTACGTGCCATGCCCGCATTGCGGCCACATGCAAGTGCTGGAGTGGACCAACCTCAAGTGGGATGAAAATTACCGCCTAGTGCAATACCTGTGCAGTGGCCCTGAATGCGGCGCAATGATTGATGAACACGCTAAGGCCACGATGCTATCCAAAGGTGAGTGGCGTGCTCACGCGCAGGGTGATGGGGAAACTATCGGTTTTCATCTCAACGCCTTGTACGCGCCACTGGGCTGGACGAGTTGGGCGTCTCTGGCCAAGGACTTTGATGATGCCTTGGTCATGCAAAAGCAGGGTGACCAAGCAACGATGCAGGTGTTCTACAACACAAAACTTGCACTGCCTTGGGACAACGCAATGGAGCAAACCAAAGCGGATGTCCTGCAGGCAAGGGCGCGTGCCGAAAACTATGTGTTGGGCACAGTCCCTATAGGCGCGCTGATGCTCACCGCAGCAGTGGACGTTCAAGGCAACCGCCTTGAGTTCATCGTCATTGGCTGGGGGATGGGCATGGAGCGTTGGGTGATCGATCACCAGGTGATCATGGGCGACCCGTGCGATTCCCGAACCTGGGAAGTGCTCGATGACAAACTCAAAGTGCGCTACCGGCATGCAAGTGGTGTGGGTTTAGGCATTCTGGCAACAGCCGTTGACTCAGGCGGGCACCACACCCACGAGGTGTATCAGTTCTGCCGGATTCGCCGTTGGCGCAACGTATTTGCAGTGAAGGGCGACAGCCACTCAAGCAAAAACATCATCGCCCAGCGACCTTCGCGGGTGGATGTGAACTGGCGCGGCAACATCGAGAAGAACGGTGCAGAGCTGTGGATGATCGGAACCGACACCGCCAAGGACTGGATTTACAACCGATACCCGTTGGAGTCCGGCCCCGGTGCGTTGCACTTCGCAAAAGACCTGCCGGACGACTTCTTTGCTCAATGCGTCGCCGAGCGCAAAGTCGCCCGGTACGTCAAAGGCAAGCGTCGGGTCGAGTGGACCAAGAGCAAGGCCGAGCGCAACGAAGCGCTCGACTTGATGGTGTATGCACTGGCGATGGCCGAATACCTCGGTCTGCATCGTTATCACGAAAATGACTGGGAGAAGGTGCGGCAATCGTTGATGCAGCACCATTTGTTTGAAGACAAAACGCTGCCTGTTGACGACAGCGAACCTGAAACATCAGTCCAGCCCGTGGCCCGCCCAGTTGAAACGCTTCAAACAGCACCCCCACAAGTTGTCGTCACTCACTCCGTAAACACACCAAAATCGGTTGCTGCTGCACCGCCTCGCCGTGTCAGTCGAAGCGGCTACCTCAAGAGACGCTGATTATGTCCTTTACCCAAAAGCACCTCGACGCCGTTGAGTCGGCCATCGCGCGTGGCGAGAAAACCGTGCGCTACGCCGACCGCACCGTGGAATACCGCACGGTCGATGAGCTGCTCAAGGCGCGCGATCAAATCCGCAGTTCGCTGGTCGCCGCCACGGGGCCGCGTTCGCGGGTGATCCGGCTGTATCACGCAGGCAAGGGGCTTTAAATGGCGCGCCAGTATCCAACCCTGACCCGCAACGGCTTTCTGTTGCCCGAGCGGATCAAAGCCAGTTACGAAGGGGCCGGTGAGGGCAGGCGCTCGGCCAGTTGGGAGGCGCCGGACATCGGCATCAACAGCCTCAACACCCCGGCCTTGCGCAACCTGCGCGCCCGTTCGCGCTCAGCGGTGCGCAATGATCCCTACGCCTTCAACGTCATCGACAAACGCGTCAGCAACCTGATCGGCACCGGCATCACCCCGCGCCCCAAAACCGAAGACGATGCCCTGCGCAAGTTGCAGCAAGACCTGTGGGATGACTGGGTCGACGAGTCAGACGCCGATGGCCTGACCGACTTCTACGGCCAGCAGGCGTTGATTGCCCGCACAGTGGAAACGGCCGGTGAATGCTTTGTACGCCTGCGGCCTCGCGGTCTGGACGAGGATCTGGCCGTGCCATTGCAGCTCCAGGTGCTGGCCCCGGAGTTTGTGCCGCACGACAAATTCGAACCATGCAAAAACGGCAACAGCATCCGCGCCGGGATCGAGTTCAACCCGGCGCACAAGCGCGTGGCCTATCACATGTACCGCGTCCACCCGCGTGACGCTTCGTCGCTGAACGCCGGTTACAACCAACTGGTGCGTGTGCCAGCGGAACAAGTGCTGCACATCTTCGAATCGGTCGAGCCGGGCCAGTTGCGCGGTGTGCCGCGTTTGGCCCCAGTGCTTAAGCGCCTGCGCAGCCTCGACAACTACGACGACGCGGTTTTGTTCCGTCAGGAAGTGGCCAACCTGTTTGCCGGTTTTATCTCGCGGCCACCGCCCGAAGCCACGCAACAACCGCGCGACCCGGTCACCGGCTTGCCGCTGACCGAAGACCGCGACGGCTTCACCCCGATGGTCGCGCTGGAACCGGGCACCATGCAGGAACTGGGGCCGGGCGAAGAGGTGGAGTTCTCCAAACCGCCGGATGCGGGCAACAACTACCCGGACTTTATGCGCCAACAACTGATGGCCGCTGCGGCCGGGACCGGCACGCCGTACGAAATTCTTACCGGCGACATGCGCGAGGTTAATGACCGGGCGTTACGGGTGGTGCTCAACGAGTTCCGGCGCCGTCTGGAGCAACTGCAATTTGGCGTGTACGTGCACCAACTGTGCCGCCCGGTGCGCGCGGCGTGGCTGGACATGGCCGTGCTCGCCGGTCGTCTGACACTGGTCGACTACGCGCAACGGCGCCGTGAATACCTGCGCACCCGTTGGGTGCCGCAAGGCTGGGCCTACATCCAGCCGGTGCAAGACATTCAGGCACGCATGATGGAAGTCAACGCGGGCTTCAACTCCCGCAGCGAAATGGTCCTGCGTCAGGGCTACGACGCCGAAACCGTCGACGAAGAAAACGCAGCTGACCAAAAACGTGCCCGCGAGCTGGGCCTCAATTACAAAACGCTCGTCGAGCTGCCCACCGAACCGGCCGACAAGGAGACGCCATGAACAGGCTACGCATTTTCAATAAGGCGGCAGACCCCGCGCCGCCGCAAAACAAACACTGGTACAGCCTCAAGGCCAGCGGCGAGGCCGAAGCCCGCAGCATTGAGGTCTACGTCTATGGCGAGATCGGCACCTGGGGCATCACCGCCAACCAGTTTGTGCGCGATCTGGCAGCGATGGACGACGGCGTGTCGCCGATTGTGGTGGCATTCAACAGCATCGGCGGCGACCTGTTCGACGGGCTGGCCATTCACAACGCCCTGTCGCGGTTAGGCGAGCGCTGCACCGGGCGGGTTGATGCGCTGGCAGCCAGCGCGGCCAGTGTCGCGGTGTGCGGGGCGCACAAGGTGGTGATCGCAAGCAACGCCATGCTGATGATCCACAACCCGTGGACCTACGCGGCTGGCGATGCCGAGGATCTGCGCAAGGTCGCCACCGCACTGGATCAGGCGCTGGAAGTCATCATCGCCGCCTACAAGGCCAAGTCGCCCAACATCGACGAAGTGGAGCTGCGGCGTTTGGTCAATGCCGAAACCTGGCTCACCGCAAGTGAAGCGGTGGCCTTGGGGCTGGCCGATGAAGTGGGCGAGGGGGTCACCGTCAAAGCTTGTCTGGGGCAGGGCGGCGCATTGCAGCGTTATCAGCATGCGCCGCAAGCCTTGCTGGCTCAGTTGGAGGAACCGCCAGAACAGCCGCCAGAACCGGAGCCTGACCTTAAACCAGAACCGGAACCGGAAAAACCGCCCATTGTTGACTCGGCCGCATTGGCCTTGTTGATCACCCAGAGCTGCAACGCCGCGGGGATCAGCAACCTGATCGAATCCATCATCAACACCACCAAGCTGGCCGACGAAGCCTCGGTTAACGCCGCCATCACCAACGCCAAGGCCGTGCGCGACCTGTGCGTGGCGGCGCGGCTGCCGGAGTTCACCCAGCAGTTCGTGGCGTCCGGGCTGACCGCCGAAGCAGTGCGCGGTCGCCTGTTCGACAAATTGGTGAGTGGCGGCGGGTTTGAGATCGACAACAGCCTGCCGATCAACGATGACCCGGCACCCAAAACCCAGGCCAAACAACCTGACACCAACGCGATCTACGCGGCCCGTCGCGCCGCCCAGACAGGGGTAAAAGCATGACCATCAAACACGAGCCAATGCACGCGGGCGAGTTTCTGCTCTCCGAAGGCGCGGGCAACATCTCCCGCGAAGCCATCAACGTGGCCGCTGGCCCGGCCCTGAACCCCGGCCAGGTACTGGGGCTGGTGACCGCATCGGGTGAATTCGCGCCGTACGTGCCGACTGCCGAAGACGGCAGCCAGACCGCTGTCGCCATTCTGTATGGCCCGCTGGGCGAGTCCGACATCGTGCGCCGTGGCCGTGCGGTGGTGCGTTTGGCCGAAGTCAGCGAAGCGCACCTGACCGGCCTCGACCCCGAGGGCGAAAAGTCGCTGGCTGAACACTTTGTGATCGTGCGCTAAGCCGCCCATCTCTTTACTGCACCCCGCCATCGAGCGGGGTTTTTACTTTCTGGAGAGTCCCCCATGGCCGACATCGCCATCTTTGAAGACGATGCGTTTTCTGTTTCGTCGCTGACCGCAGCCATCAACGAACAACCGTACCAGCCCGGCCGCCTGAGCAGCCTTGGCCTGTTTCAGGAAGAGGGCATCACCACCCTGACCGTACAGATCGAAAAAGACGGCGACACCCTAGCACTGGTGCCGGCCGGTGAGCGCGGCACCTCGGGCCTGATCGTCGGTGCCAGCAAACGTACGTTGATCCCGTTCAACACCGTGCACCTGCCGGAACGCTTCACCATCAAGGCCGATGAGATTCAGGGCATCCGCGCCTTCGGTACCCGCAGCGAATTGCAGGCCGTGCAGGACGTGGTCAATGCGCGACTGTTGAAAGCGCGTCGTCAGTTGGACGTCACACACGAGTTCCAGCGCGCCGGTGCCTTGAATGGCCAGATCCTCGATGCGGACGGCAAAACCGTGCTGATTGATCTGTACAAAAGATTTGGTGTTGACCGACAACGTATGTCGATGGGCATGACCAAGGCTGGCACCGACTTTCGCGTCAACTGCGGTATAGCTTTGGATCTGCAAGAAGATGCGCTTGGCAGTGTCACCAGCACCGGGGCCCGGGCGTTCTGCGGCAAGAACTTCTGGAACACGTTGATGGGTCTTCAGGAAATTAAGGATACCTATCTTGGTTCTGCACAAGCCGCTGCGTTGCGCGGCGATGCCCGTGAGAGTTTCGAGTATGGCGGCATTGTCTGGGAACGCTATCGCGGCAAGATCGGAAGCGTTGCATTCGTCCACGACGACAAAGCCCTGCTCGTGCCCGAAGGCGTCCCCGACCTGTACATCTCCGCTTTCGCCCCGGCCGACTACATGGAAACGGTCAACACCCAAGGCATCCCGTACTACAGCAAGATCGAGCCGATGCCGTTCAACAAAGGCATGGCCGGTGAGGCGCAGTCCAACCCGCTGCACATCTGCACCCGGCCGCGCGCGCAGATCCTGCTGGAGCTGTAAGCGTGGGCATCCGCGATCTTGTGGCCGAGATCGACAGCGTGATCTTCGACGTGCTGGCCGACACCGGCCACATCGAAGGCCGCGCCGAACCGGTGATGGGCATGTTCTCGGCACCGTGGAAACAGCCGCAGATCGGTCGCCTAAACACGGCCATTCGTGAGCCGCACTTTGTGGTGCGGGTGGCGGACTCCGACGGGCTGAGCAAAGGGTTGAAAGTCACCATCGACCTGCCTGCGCTGGACGGTGGCGGCGATTACGACCTGCTGCAACTGGAACCCAGCGGCGACGGACTGGTGTCGCTGATCTTGAGAAAACGCCCATGAGCATCGGCAGTTTCAGCGAAGTCAAAAAGAACAGCGGCATGCTCCACATCCAGGCCTCGGCTGAGGATCTGAAAGCGTTTGCAGACTTGGCCATCCTGGTGCCCAAGGCTGCCGCCAAAGCACAGCGCCGAGCCATCAACAAAACCCTAGGTTGGTTGCGCACCCATATCGCGCGGGCCGTGGGTAAGCAGGAACGCATCGCGGTCAAGGCGGTGCGGCAGCGGCTGCGCAGTTACCCGGTCGCGGGTGGCGCGATGC
This sequence comes from Pseudomonas sp. BS-2016, assembly GCF_001806145.1. Taxonomy (NCBI): domain Bacteria; kingdom Pseudomonadati; phylum Pseudomonadota; class Gammaproteobacteria; order Pseudomonadales; family Pseudomonadaceae; genus Pseudomonas; species Pseudomonas sp. BS-2016. Next base: position 59,675 of record NZ_MLCT01000036.1, on the reverse strand, counting down.
GCGGCAAATTGTGGTTCGGCATTAACCCGCTGGAAGCCAGCCGGGCAGGGCGCGCCCGTCAGACCAAGGCGGGCGTGTCGGTGGCTGGGCGGCGTTATCAGGGCGCCTTCTATAAGAAGGTGTACGGCAATCAGGCTGATGTGTGGATTCGTACCGCGAGCAAGCACTTCAACCCGGCTGATTATCCTGATAGCGAGGTCTCATCCCGTACCGGGGGCAGTTCAGGTTTTGTCGGTGAAAACAGTGCCCGCTTCCCGCTGGCCAAAGCCAAAATCTCACTGGACGCCGTGCGCCCCCACTTCGATGCCTGGAGCCGCAAGGCCGACGAACGCTTGATGCACGTTCTCAAACAAGAGATGAACTTTGAACTGCAAAAATACTTGAAGGGGACACGCCGTGCCTGAGCCGCCGTTTAACCTCGACCTGCTGTATCAGGCCATCGAGCAGCACCTCCAGCAGCACTTGCCGGGCGTGCAACTGGTCAGCTTCTGGCCGGACATCCAGCAGCACATCCCGCTCCCGGCGGTGTTTCTCGACATTGCCGAGATCGAGCCGGGCACCGATATCGGCACCGGTGAAACCACCCTGACCATCACTTTTGAAGCACGGGTGATTGTCGACGTAATCCGCGCCGATCACTACCCGCAAGCCGTGCACCTGGCCACCCAACTGGCGGTGCTGTTACGCGCCCAGTCGTGGGGTTTGCCGGTTGAACCGGCCGAGTTTCAGCGGTCGGGCCAGGATTGGACGCGCCCGGAACTGGACGGCTACACCGTATGGCTGGTGGAGTGGACGCAGACCGTTTACCTCGGTGAACAAGAATGGCCATGGCCCGATGAGCTGCCGGGCACCTTGCTGATCAGCGTCAACGACGAAGACTACGTCGCCCCCGAGGATCTGCCATGAGCTACGCCAGTGCTGAACACGACCGCATGATCGCGGCCCTGTTGATCCCCTGCTACGTGGTCGCGGTGGACTTGGCAGCGTCGCCACCCGCCTGCCGCGTATCCACCGGCGACTGGACCAGCGCCTGGGTGCGCTGGCACAGCGTGGCCGCGGGCAAGGCCCGGCACTGGCGCGCGCCGAGTTTAGGTGAGCAGGGCGTGCTGTTTAATCCCAGCGGACAGGCAGGCATGGGGACCTTTGTACCGGGCTTGTACGGCGATGCAGGCGCACCCCCGGACAACCGCGACCACGTCGAGGTGTGGCGGTTTGATGATGGCGGCTCGTTGGTTTACGACTGGCAGGCCAAAAGCTACACCATCACCTTGCCCAGCGGCACCGTGGCCATTGCCGTGGGTGGCAGCTCGGCGGTGGTCACGGACAGCGCCATTACTGGCAAGGCCGAAGCGATCAACCTGACCGGGAAAATCACCTTGAACGGCGACGTGGTGATCAGCGGATCGATCTTGACCCACAACGGGCTGAATGTCGGATCGACGCACACCCATAAAGGCGTAACACCCGGTGCGGGAATAACGGGCACACCGTCTTAACCAACCTCGCTACGGCGAGGTTTTTATTACCTGGAGAACACCATGAGCAAAACACCTGACGACAAAGTCACCGAACCGGCTGCCTTGGTCCTGCAAAAAACCACCCCTGTCACGGAACCGGTTCGTGCGTTCCGCGACAAGGTCTACACCTCCCGCACCCTGATCCTGCCAGGCGGCGCCACGCTCCCGGTCGCCAAAGGCCGTGCCATGGCGGTCGATGACCACCAGTTTCAGTACCTCAACAGCCACCCGGATTTTGAACGCCTGACGGAGTAACCCGCGATGATCGGAATGGATCGCCACACCGGCGCGGCCCTTTCCGGCGTCGAGCATTTGCGCCAATCCATTGCCGACATCCTCACCACCCCGGTAGGCAGTCGGCGCATGCGCCCGGCGTATGGCTGCCAGTTGCGCCGGTTCGTCGACATGCCGATCAATGCGGGCTGGAAAAGCGCGGTACAGGCCGAGGTCGCCCACGCGCTGAACCTGTGGGAGCCGCGTTTCAAGTTGCAGTCGGTGCGGGTGTCGGCGGTGCTCGATGGCGTGATCACTTTTGAACTCAAGGGCCTGTACCGGGGCGAGGGCGTAGCAATGGAGGTGAGCGCATGAGTACCGTGGACCTGTCGGCATTGCCGACCCCGGAGGTGCTGGAGTCGCTGGACTTTGAAGACGCCTATCAGGAAGAACTGGCGGTGTTTCGCAGCTATATGGGCGACAACTGGAACGCGGCGTTGGAGAGCGATCCGGTGGTCAAGCTGCTGGAACTGGGCGCGTATCGGCGGCTTCAGATCCGGGCGCGGATCAACGATGCGTCCAAGTCGCTGCTGTTGGCCTACGCCCAGCGCACCGACCTCGATCACCTCGCCGCCAACGTGCGGCTTAAACGGTTGGTGATTCAGGAAGCCGATCTGCAAAGCGTGCCGCCGGTGCCGCAGGTGATGGAACTGGACGACGCATTACGCGAGCGTATCCAGCTGGTGTACGAGGGCCTGACCACGGCCGGGCCGCGCAACAGCTACATCCTGCACGCGCGCAACGCCTCGGCGCTGGTGGCTGACGCGCAGGCCGAAAGCCCGAGCCCGGCCCACGTGGTGGTCACCGTGTTGCATCTGGAGGGCAACGGCGTGGCCGACCAGCCGTTGCTGGACAAGGTGCTGGCTCACCTCAGTGATGAAGACATACGCCCGGTCGGGGATCGGGTCACGGTGCAAAGCGCCGAGGTGCAGGAATACCGTATTGACGCGGTGCTGCACATGGCCGGGACCGGCTCGGAAAACGAAGCGATTCTGGCCGAAGCCACCCGGCGCCTCACGGCCTGGATCAACCCGCGTCGGCGCCTTGGCGTGGAAATCGCCCGCTCGGCCATTGATGCGCAACTGCACATCACCGGCGTCAGCCGCGTGGACTTACCCGGCTGGGTTGACATCCCCCGGGCCAAGCATCAAGCCGCGTACTGCATCGGCTACAGCGTGACCCAAGGCGGTGCCGGGTGAGCCTGCTGCCGCTCAACAGCACACAGTTAGAGCGGGGCATCGAAGCGGCGATTGATCACAACCCGGCGATTCCGATTCGCACCCTGTACAACGCGAAAACCTGCCCGGCGCACTTGCTGCACCAGTTGGCGTGGGCATGGTCGGTGGACCGCTGGGACAACCGCTGGAGCGAGCAGGTCAAGCGCGCCGCCATTGAATCGGCATTCTTCATCCATGCCCACAAGGGCACCATCGGTGCGCTGCGCCGGGTGGTGGAGCCGCTGGGCTATCTGCTGGAAGTGATCGAGTGGTGGCAGACCGTACCGCTGGGCGTGCCGGGCACGTTCGGGCTCAAGGTCGGGGTGCTGGACACCGGTATCACCGAGGAAATGTACCGCGAGCTGACAGCCCTGATCGATGACGCCAAACCGCTCAGTCGCACGCTGACCGAACTGGTGATCAGCCTTGAAAGCACCGGCCAGCTCAACGTCTTTTCCTGCCTGTACGAGGGCGAGGTGATCGACGTGTACCCACCGGCGCCGCACGACATCGAGGTCACGGGGCATTACGGCCCGGCTGGCCGGGAACATCAAACCGAATACCTGGACGTGTACTCATGATTGATCAAAGCAGCCAGTTTATGGCGATCCTCACGGCCGTGGGCGAGGCCAAGCAGGCCAACGCCGACGCAATGAACATCCCGTGGGCGTTCTCTCAGATGGGCGTGGGCGATGCCAACGGTGCCGATCCGCAGCCCAACCGGGCGCAAACCAAGCTGATCAACGAGCGCCGCCGCGCGCCGCTGAATCAGGTCAAGATCGACCCGAAAAACACCAACGTGATCATTGCCGAGCAGGTGATCCCGGAAAACGTCGGCGGCTGGTGGATTCGTGAAATCGGCCTGTACGACGCGGACGGCGATCTGGTGGCGGTGGCCAACTGTGCGCCCAGCTTTAAACCGGAGCTGGCACAGGGCTCCGGCAAGACCCAAGTGGTGCGCATTAACTTCATCGTCAGCAGCGCCGCCAACGTCACGCTCAAAATCGACCCGAGCGTGGTACTGGCGACCCGGCAGTACGTGGACGACCGCATCATTGAAGTGTTGCCGCCGACGCGCAAGCCCGGCAGTTACACCAAGGTGCTGATCGACAAACGCGGCGTGGTGATCGAGGGCAGCAACCCCGAGACACTGGCCGATAACGGGATCAAGGACGCTTACACCAAAACGCAAGTCAATGACTTGCTGCAGGGGAAAGCGGCGCTCGACAGCCCGGTGCTGACCGGCACCCCGAAAGCACCTACGGCGCCGCTGAACAGCAACAGTCAGCAGTTGGCCAACACGGCTTTCGTTCAGGCGCTGGTTGCCTCGCTGATCAGCGGCGCGCCGGGTGCGCTGGACACCTTGAAAGAACTGGCCGACGCCTTGGGCGGTGATCCAAACTTTGCCAACACCATCATCAATGCCTTGTCGCGCAAAGTGTCCCGCGAAGGCGATGAGATGTCCGGGGGCCTGACCCTGGGCAATGGCACCGATGTATCGCCCTCGCTCAGCTTTCGCGATGCCTCCGGTATTGGCGGGTTCAGCCTGAACAAAGGCGTGTTGCGCTACATCGGCTATTACGGGTCGCAATCCAAACAACTGTTCTCGCTGGACTTCAACAGCGGGAACGTGGCCAACGCTCGCGGCGCCTTGTGGGACGTGGTCACCTATCCGCCGTCGACGTTCTGGAACACCGGCAATTTCAACCCGGCGTCCAAAGCGGACGCGGCAGCGGTCACGGCCGCACTGGCGACCAAGGCCGACAACGCGACCACGCTGGCGGGCTACCGCATCGGGGACGCCTACACCAAAACCCAGACGGCCCAGCTGGTCGAGAACGCGATTACCGCGCTGGTGGGTTCCTCCCCGGAAGCGCTGAACACGCTCAACGAACTGGCGGCCGCGCTGGGCAATAACCCGAACTTCGCCACGGCCATCAACGAAGAACTGGCCAAGCGCGTGCGCCACACCGGCGACACCATGACCGGCCCGCTGACCCTTGCGGGCCTGACCACCAGCAGCCCTTCGATGAGCTTCAAGTCTGAAGAGGGCGTCGGCTCGCTGAACGTCTACCGACAGCGTCTGCGCTACATCGGCTATTACGGCAGTGAGTCGAAAGAGATCTTTTCGGCCGACTTTGCCACCGGCGACGTGTTCAACGGGCGCGGCGCGTTGTGGGACGTGTCCAAGTACCCGCCTGCGCAGTACCTCAAGGTCAACCAGTCGTTGGCCAGCGGATCGAACCTGCATTGCGGTTCTGGGAATTCGCCGTATATCGCGTCCATGACCAGCGAAACCGGCTCGCTGGAAGTGCATAACGAGGCCAACAGCGCGGCCTCGGCGGTGATGCTGTTTCACCGTAAAGGGATTTTCGGGGCCTACTTTGGCCTGGACACGGACAACCAGTTCAAGGTCGGCGGGCTCTCGATGGGCGCCAATGCCTACACCGTGTGGCACTCGGGCAACGCCCCGAAAAACACGGGCAGTGCAGCGGTGACCGGTTGGTGGCGATGCGCTGACACCGGACTGATGCGTATGTGGGGGGTGACCAACAGTGTCGGGCAGGATTCGGCCGTGGCGGTGCCGCTGCCGATGACCTTCCCGAACGCGGTGTTCGGCGTCCACTTTATGCAACAGGCCGAGATGAAGCCCAGCGCGGTGGGTAACTACGGCGTCAAAGACGTGACCCGCCAAGGGTTCACACTGGTTAACGGCAACGACGGCGTAGGGCCGTGTTATTGGGAGGCGTGGGGAAATTGAAGACTGACACCTACTACCTGCACCGCACGCAGTTGAATTTCTACTGTGATTCGGTGTTTGGTCCACGTCGCATCGACGTGGTTGATCCCGAGTGGACGCCGCCTGTGGTGTATGTGCCGGACCCGGACTGGTCGCCGGATGCCGACAACCTCAGTGCGTCGGCGCCGAACATTGAAATGCCCGATCCGGACGCCATACCGCCCTTGATCAGCGTGCCCAACCCGGCCTGCAAACTGCCGCCTGAGCACGAGCTGCTGGAACTGAGCGAGGCGTTGTACCTGGAACTGTCCCACGCGTCGGCGGCAGGCAAGGTCGTGGCCCTGGACGAGGACGGCGTGCCGTGTCTGGTTGACCGGCCGCCACCCAGCCTTGCCCAGCAAGCCGCCGGACAGCGCCAATGGCGTGACCGGCTGCTGCTGAGCACCGACACGCTGATCGTTCGCCATCGGGATGAAACCGAAGCCGGTCGGCCGACCACGCTTGGTGCTGATCAATACCGGGCGTTGCAAGGCTTTCGCATGGACCTGCGCGACTGGCCCGAATCCGAGGCGTTTCCGGACGCCACCCGGCGCCCGGTCGAGCCGGACTGGTTGGCTGACTACCTTGCCTGACGCCCCGCACCCCGGGGCGTTTTTGTATCCACTGTTTGACCCACACAAGCCCCGCCCTGCGGGGCTTTGTTGTTTCTGGAGAGTACCTGTATGAGCACAGCCAGCCGTTTTCACGGCGTTACCGTAACGCTGGTCGACACCGGCGCGCGCACCATTGCGCTGCCGTCGACCTCGATCATCGGCCTTTGCGACACCTACACCGTCAGCCCGGCCGCATCGGCCAAACCCAATGACCTGGTACTGCTGACCAGCGAGCGCGAAGCCATCGCCGCATTCGGTGAAGACTCGGCCATCACCCGTGCGGCCAAGGCGGTGTTCTTGAAAGCCAAGGCCGTGATCGTCGCGTGCGGCGTGGCCGAACTGGAAGATGAAGCGCTGCAAACCTCGGCCATCATCGGCGGCGTGTTGGCCTCGGGTCAGCGTACCGGCCTGCAAGCCTTGCTTGACGGCAAAAGCCGCTTCAACGCCCAGCCGCGGCTGTTGATCGCGCCCAAGCATTCCGCCACGCAAGCGGTGGCCACGGCCATGGATGCACTGGCGGGCAAGTTGCGCGCCATCGCCATCGTCGACGGCCCCAACACCACCGACGAGGCGGTGCTGGCTTACGCGCAGGAGTTCGGCAGCAAGCGCATCTACATGGTTGATCCGGGCGTGCAGCAGTGGGACACGGTCACCAGCAAAACCATCGACGCCCCGGCCTCGGCGTTCACCGCTGGCCTGTTCGCCTGGACTGACACCGAGTACGGCTTCTGGGCCTCGCCGTCGAACAAGGAATTTGTCGGCATCACCGGCACCACGCGCCCGATTGAGTTTCTGGACGGCGACGAAACCTGCCGCGCCAACCTGCTCAACAACGCCAACATCACCACCATCATCCGCGACGGCGGCTATCGCCTGTGGGGCAACCGCACGCTGTCGGCCGATTCGAAATGGTCCTTTGTCACCCGCGTGCGCACCCTCGACATCGTGATGGACGCGATTCTGGCCGGGCACAAATGGGCGGTGGACCGCTCGATCACCAAGACCTACGTCAAGGACGTCACGGACGGCCTCGAAGCCTTTATGCGCGACCTGAAAAATCAGGGTGCAGTGATCAACTTTGAAGTGTTTGCAGACACCGAACTGAACACGGCCAGCCAGCTGGAGGAGGGCAAGGTGTACTGGAACATCCGTTTCACCGACGTGCCGCCTGCCGAGAACCCTATTTTCCGCGTGGAGGTCACCAACCAGTGGTTGACCGAAGTGCTGGAAACCGCCGCCTAAGGAGGCCGCTCAATGATTCCGCAAATGCTCAGCAACACCAACCTGTTCGTGGACGGGGTCAGCTTCGCCGGTGACGTGCCGTCGCTGACACTGCCCAAGCTCACGGTTAAAACCGAAGCGCATCGCGGCGGCGGGATGGCCGGTGAGATCGAGATGGACATGGGGCTGGAAAAGCTGGAAGCCAGCTGGACCAGCACCGGGGTACGCCGCGAGATGATGAAGTACTTCGGACTGTCGGACCAGACCGGCTGCAACGCGGTGTTTCGCGGGGCCTTCAAGGGGCTCAAGGGCCAGATCACCCCGGTGATTGCCACCCTGCGCGGCATGCTCAAGGAAGTCGACCCGGGCGACTGGAAGGCGGGCGACAAAGCTGAAATGAAATACGCCATGGCGGTCACCTACTACAAGTTGGAGATCGACGGTCGCGTGATGTACGAAATCGACATGGTCAACGCGGTGCGCGTGATTGACGGCGTCGATCAACTGGCTGCCGAACGCAGCGCCCTGGGCCTTTAAGGAATTCCCGCATGACTATCAATACTGAAAAGAAACTCCCGTCCTGGCTCATCCTGACCGACGAAGGCGTCACCATCACCCTGCGTTACCCCACTGAACTTAACCATGTCAAAACCGACAAGGTGGTCATGCGCGCGCCGACCGTTCGCGATGTACGGGCAGCAGGCGCGGTCTCCGGCGGCGATGCTGAAAAGCGCGAATTGCAGCTGTTCTCCAGCCTGACCGAAATCCCGCCCGGCGATCTGGAGGGGCTTAAGGTGGTGGACTACAGCCGCGTGCAGGAAGGCTATTTTCGTCTGGTCGACGAAGGCGAACTGTAACCCCGCAACCCTGAAACAACTGGCCAAGCGCTTGGCGGCAGAAACGAGTTTTTCTGCCGCCGAGATCATGGCCATGCCGTTTTCGGAAATGGTCTGGTGGCTCACGGATTGAGCCGCCTGACGCGCAACCACAGGGCAGGGCGAACAGATGGCAAACAAACTCGCGCTCGGGCTGGTGATCGGCGGGGCGGTCAGCTCCTCCGTGGGCTCAGCGTTCAAGGACGTTGAGGGCCGGATCAAGAAGCTGGAAGCGACCGGGGCCAAGGCCCGGGTCATGCAACGCCAGATCGGTGACACCATCCGCCTGCGCAACGAATGGAAAAAGGCCCACGACAGCGGTGCGGCGGGTGCGTCCACGCTGCTGACCAAACTCAACTCCAACCTAGACAGCCTGCGCAAGCAGGGGATCGAGGTCGGGCGACTCGACCGGGCCTATCAAATGCTCGGCCGTACGGCTCGGCAGGCGGATCTGAAAGCCCAGGGCCATGCACAAATCAACGAAGGCCGGGCCAGTGTCAAAAGCACGGTTGGCCGGGCAGCGGTGGGGGCGGCAGCACTGGCGGTGCCGACCAAAGTCAGCGCCGATTACAACGCCATCATCCGCGACATCGCGATCAAGGCAGGCATCGCCAATGCCCCCGAAGAAAAGCAGATGTCGCGCACTATCATCGATACCTCACGTGACACCGGCATGGCCCGTAACGAGGTGGCCACCGTGGTCAACGAGCTGGTGGGTGCCGGTATGGACCTGGCCAAGGCCATGGAGTACGCGCCGGTGGCGGCCAAGTTCGTGATCGGGCAGGGCTCGGACGGCGGCGAAACCGCCAAGATGATCAACGCCCTCGGCCAGAACGCCCAGATCACCAGCGCCAAGGAAATGCAGCAGGCGCTGGAAGCCATTGCGTTTCAAGGGCAGGCGGGCAGCTTTGAGGCCAGTGACATGGCCAAGTGGTTTCCCGAACTGCTGGCCAACATGGGCAAGCTGGGCATCACCGGCATGGACGCCGTGACCCAGCTGGGGGCCATGCTGCAAGTACAGATGAAAACGGCGGGCAGCTCCGACGAGGCGGCCAACAACCTCAAAAACTGGATGGACAAGATCAGTTCATCGCAGACCGTGGATGCCTACGGCAAGGCCGGGATCGATTACGAAGCCTCCATGCAAACCGGCATTCAACAGGGCATGTCGACGCTTGAGTCGAGCATGGCACTGGCCAAGAAATACATCGAGCAAACCGACCCCAAACGCGCCGCCAAGATGGCCGAAGCCACGGCGCAGATCAGCAAGGAATCGAATCCGGAAAAAGCCAAGGCCATGCTCGCGTCACTGGAGCAGGCCCTGCGCACTGGCGACATCTTTTCCGACATGCAGGTCAAGGCCGCGCTCACGGCCTACATGCAAAACAAGGAACTGTACGGCCAACTGAAACGTGAATCGCGGGACGCCACCGGCATCCTCGACAAAAACCTCAGCGAGCGCCGCGAGTCTTCCTCGCAAAAATGGAAGGAAATGGCGCAGTCGATGGACGACGCCATGCGCTCGGTGGGCGATGCGATCCGGCCGATCACCGACGGCGTGGCCGAAGGGCTGACCTCGGTGGCCAAGGGCATTACCTCGCTCAGCGACCGCACGCCCGGGTTGGCCATGGGCCTTACGGTGTTGGCCGGTGGAGCGCTGACCCTGCAAGGGCTGCTGGGCTCGTTCAAGATCGGCAAGGGCCTGTTCAACCTCGCACGCGGCGCCATGGGCGGACGCGATGCCAAGGGCGTGCAAAAGGTCTTTGTCACCAACGCCGGTGATGACGACAAGGAAGACGGCAAGGGCTCCAAGGTGTTGGCCCTCGCGGAAATCGGCCTGAAAGCCTTCGGTGGCAAAAAGGACGATGACGGCGACAGCGAGGAAGGCGGTGAGAGTAAAGGCTTTGACCCGATTGATACCGGACTCAAGCTGCTGGACGTGTTCCGAGAAGCGAAAAACGACGAAGACGGCGGCGAAGACTCGGGGCCGCAAAAGGTGTTTGTGGTCAACGCCGCCGCCATGGGTGGCGGTGGAGGCGGTGGAGGCGGCGCCGGTGGTCGTGGCGGGCGACGTCGCGCGGGCAATCGCAACGGCCGCCGCCGTGCGGGTGGTGGTGGTGGTGGTGGTGGTGGTGGTGGTGGTGGTGGGCCTCGGCCGCCGCGTCCGCCAGTGCCGCCCGTTCCACCTGTACCGCCGGGGCGGGCGGCGCGCGCCATGGGGTTGATTGGCAAAGCAGGTAAAGCGGTTCCTGGTGCTGCGCTGTTTGAAGGCGTCCTGCGCGCGGCCGACACCTACCAGAACGCCGAAACCAAGGACGAAAAGGCCGAAGGCTACGGCGCCGCTGCGGGCAACATGGCCGGTGCGCTGGCAGGGGCAGCGGCCGGTGCGGCCATCGGTTCTGTGGTGCCGATTTTGGGCACGGCGGTCGGTGGCTTGATCGGCGGCATCCTCGGCAGCATGGGCGGCGAATCCATCGGGGGCAGCCTCGGTAAATCGTGGTTCGGGTCGGACGATGAAAAGCCCGCTGAACCGCCGAAGCCCGAAGCCAAAGCAGCAGGCGAGCCACTGGCTCCAGTGGTCAAACCGGTGTCATATGACCCGACTGATCCGGACTCGAAAGACCCGTTCCTGTTGCCGCACTTTGCCAACAAACCGCGCTTTCCCGGTGCGGACCTGGTGCGCCCGGATTCGTTGCCGCCGCCGACAGCATCACCGGCGCCGGTGGTCAAACCGGTGTCGTATGACCCGGCTGATCCGGACTCGAAAAACCCGTTCCTGTTACCGCACTTTGCTAACAAACCGCGCTTCCCGGGCGCGGACCTGGTACGGCCCAAGTCGCTGCCGCCTGAGGGCTCACTCGGTGCCAGCGCATCACGCGAGCTGCCCGGGGCGGTGAACATGGGTGACGTAGTGCGCTCGTTTGCCAGCACCGCGCCTGCGGGAACGCTGGCCATGCCGCCGAAGGTGGAGCCGGTGCTCAAGGTCGAGCCGCCGAAGATCGATCAGAAGATCGACGTCAATGCGGCGCTGTCCATCACCGTGCAAGGCGACGTGAAAGACCCGGCCGCACTGGCCCGGGAGCTACAGCCGCACCTGCAACGGCAGATCGAGCAAATCAACCAGCAGATGTCGAGCCGGAATCTGTACGACCAACCGCATCTTTAACAGGGGGCACGCATGGCCTACATGGAACAACTGCAGTCGGGGTTGAAGTACCTGACTGCGGCCGGGGAAACCGGGCGCCGCAGCTTGGACGGCATGCTCGGGCCAGTGAACGGCGCCATTGGTGAAATCAGTGGCGCCGCCTCCGAACTGAGCGACTTGCCGTTCATTGGCCCTGCCGTCGGGGCCAAGGTGCAACGGCTGATGCGTGGGGTCAACGCAGCGCAGGCCAAGGTCGGCGCGGTGGTGGCCACCTACAACAAAGCCACCCGGGCAGCTTCGCAAATTGAGGAACGCCTCGGCGTGCTGAAAGAGCAGGCGGGTAAGGCGGCGACCGCGATCAACAAAATCGCAGGCAAAGTCAGCCCGTCACTGGCCAACATCGTGCCCACCGGCGCGCTGGGCGCAGACGCGACCCCGGCCGCCGAGGCGGTGAAGCCATTCCCGCACCTGCTGATCATGCAACCGCTCAAGCCCGGATCGACACCGTTCTACTTCAACCTGGACACCGCCGCCTTCGACGAACTCAAGCGCTCCAGCGAATACCGCTGGGCTTCACAAGAGCGCCTGAACCGTCGCCCGGCACAGCAAGCCGTGGGCATGGGCGAAGAACGCATCACCCTGACGGGCGCGATTTTTGGCGGGTTCAAAGGCGGCATCAAACAACTCGACACCCTGCGCAGCATTGCCGCCCAGCTTCAACCACTGGGCCTGACCACAGGCTATGGCGACGTGCTGGGCAACTGGTGTTTGAAAAACATCGAAGAAGAACAAAGCGCCCTGCTGCAAGGCGGCATACCGCGTAAACAGGGCTTTACCTTGGAGTTTGTGCGCTATGGCGACGACCTGCAGAACAGCTAGCGGCGACGTGCTCGACACCATCTGCCAGAACTACTACGGCCACCTCAATGGCTCGGTCGAGGCCGTGCTCGATGCCAATCAGGGGCTGGCCGAAGAGGTGCAGCCATTCAAGGCCGGGCTAGTGATTCACCTGCCGGATTTGCCCGCGCCGAGTGATGAAGTGGTGATGTTGTGGGGTTAGCCTAAACGCACTTCATTCAGCAGCTCGGGATGGTGATCGAGCAGTTTCAGTAATTTCACCAGTGCCAGTGGTGGTTTGGTTTTGCCGTTCTCATAACGGGAAAACGCATTCACGCCACCGCCGAAAATCTCGGCCGCTTCACGCTGGTCCAGGTCTAGTTTTTTACGCACAGTAGTGATGAAGCCTGGGTCAACAATCGAAGCATTCACTTGTTTGTTGAAGGCCAGCATTGCAGCACTGACGCGGGTGGATTCGCTGGCATCCAGCACGGTTTCACCACAGGCCGGGCAGAATTCGCCGGTGACCGAAGGGATCACAGTGGACTCGTTCTTGTAGGTGTAAGACACGTCGCGGGTATCATGCACCAGCTCTGCCGAGACGCAAGATGGACATTTCATGTTCATAGCTCCTTGAAGGACACGATGAGCACATCATCAATGACCGTGAGTTTCAGGTAGACCTCGCCAGCGTGGGTTTTACGCCGGTACACGTCCTGCCAGACCTTATGGTCTGCATGCGTGGTCATGCTCTTGTAAAAGTCAGCGGGCGCCAGTGCCATTACCACGCTGACGATGCCGTCAAAGTCGAAGCCTAAAGCCGCGCCACCGGTCAGTGCTGACAGGGTAGAGTGCACCTTGCCCGCTTCAATCAGGGCTTTAACGGTGTGTAGTTTGCAGTGCGGGGTCTTTTTCTCCATGCGGCGAAAATTAACCTACTTGGTTTAATTTGGCAAGTAGGTTAATGCGCTGAGCATAGTCCGTTTTATAACCGAGTGATGTTTCTTTACAGCCCCGTCCAGAGCGGGGCTTTTGCCGTTTGGAGAATGTATGACACCCACCTTCCGCATCGTCGCAGACGGTGCCGACATCACCGCGCTGATCAACGACCGCCTGCTGTTGCTGCGCACCACTGATAAACCCGGGATGGAGTCAGACGACTTTGAGCTGCGCATCGACGACCGTGATAGCGCAGTGTCTTTACCCAGCCGAGGAGCCAGCATCGAAGTGTTCCTCGGCTACAGCGGCACGGCTCTAACCCGTCTCGGGCGTTACACCGTGGACGAGGTCGAGTTGTCCGGCCCGCCCGATACGCTGGTGATCCGGGGCAAAGCCAGCGACATGCGTGGCAGCGGCAAGACCACGCGCAGCGGCAGTTGGGAAGGGGTGAGCCTGGCCAGCATCGTCAAGGACGTGGCGGCACGCAACGGCTGGTCGCCGGTGTGCCCGGTCGACACGGTAGTGCCGCGTGCTGACCAGCTCAGCGAATCCGACTTCAACTTCATCACCCGACTTTCCAAGCAGTTCGACTGCACCGCTAAAGTGGCGGACGGCAAGCTGCTGGTGATGCAGCGCCAAGGTGGACAAAGCGCGAGTGGTACAGCGCTGGGCACCATCACCCTGACACGTAGCGACGTCAGCCGGTGGCAGTTCCGGCTGGGTGATCGCAGTGCCCACAAGGCGGTCAGCACCAAGCATCAGGACAAGAAAACCGGCAAGTTGGCCATCGTCACCTTGGACAACGACGAAGCCCCGGACGGTCTACCGCCCGTTCACACAGACCGCCACATTTACCCCAACAAATCCGCCGCCGAGCAGGCCGCCAAAGCGCGGCTGGCCGCGTTCAACCGCTCGACCGCCGCAGTGCGTCTAGAAATGCCCGGGCGAACTGATTTGTTTGCTGAGCGGACCATCAATGCCCAAGGCTTCAAGGTCGGGCTCGATGGTGAGTACTTGGTGGACTCGGTGGAGCAGGTTTTCACCCAAAGCGGCTGGAGCACCACCGTCGAATGCAATGGCGGCAAGAAAGGCAAAGCCAAGGCCAAAGGCAAGAAGCCCAAAGCCCCGCTAAAAGTCGTGCAGCTACAAGCAAATTAATCCCAAACCTAACCCGCCTTGTGCGGGTTTTTCATAAGGGCAAACCTATGTCGATTACCCAGCAACAACTCCAGCAGATCCTCCCCAACGCCGGCCAATCAGCCGGCGTTTTTGTTCCTGTCCTGAACACCGCGATGGTTCGCTTCCAGATCATCGGGACGAAGCGCGTCGCCGCCTTCATCGCCCAGATCGGCCATGAGTCCGGCCAGTTTCGCTACGTGCGCGAGCTGGGCAGCGACCAGTACCTGAGCAAATACGACACCGGCTCACTCGCCAAGCGCTTGGGCAACACACCTGAGGCGGACGGCGACGGCCAGAAGTATCGCGGCCGTGGCCTGATCCAAATCACCGGCCGCGCCAACTACATCGCATGTGGCGAAGCGTTGGCCCTTGATCTGATCAACCAGCCAGAGCTGCTGGAAAAGCCGCAGCACGCGTGCATGTCAGCAGCGTGGTTTTGGGCGAGCAGAGGGCTCAACACCTTGGCCGACTTGGGTCAGTTCGACACCATCACCCGGCGCATCAACGGCGGCCAGAACGGCGCAGCAGACCGTCAGGCGCTGTACGCCCGGGCGTTGAAGGTGTTGGCGTGAAGCTCGATGCGCTGAAGTGGAGCGGGGCATTGGTGTTGATGCTCTGCCTCATGGCGGGCAGCGCGTGGGCCGCATGGGAGTGGCAGGCAAACGCCTACGGCCAGCAGATTGCCGAGCAAAAAGCCGCCCACCAAACCGCGCTGACCGACGTGGCCAACGCCAACTCCGTGCTGATCCTTGCCGAACAGAACAAACGCTTCGCCCTGGAGCAATGGCTGGCAGCGAGTGACCAATCCCATTACCGAGCCCTGACCGATGCAAAAACCAATCAAGACCGCTTGCGTGATCGCATTGCTACTGCTGACCTGCGGCTGTCAGTCCTACTCGACGCCACCGCCGCAACTGATAGTGACGGAATGCAAGCCTCCACCGTCCCCGGCGGCGTGGTTCATGGAACCGCGAGAGCCCAACTTGACCGAGCGCATGCTCAACGAATTATCGGAATCACCGGCGACGGCGATCAAGGACTGATCGCGCTAAAGGCCTGTCAGGCTTACGCCAAAGAAATCTCAAGCTCACAGTAAAAAAGACCGGCCGAAACAGGATGCGTCAACATTCTATCCGGCCACTAAACCCGCAGATCACGCCTGCAAGCCCAGCCTAGGCTCCCGCTTCGTGCACAAAGCCGAGCGAGCCTAACGTCTGTTTATTCATACAGTAAAGGTCTTGCAAACTATGTCTTCACCCATTATCCCGTGGATGGGCGGCAAACGCAGTCTGGCCGATCGCCTCATTCCTCTGTTCCCGCCCCACGCGCTCGAATATTGATGGGTGAAAATACCTTTTCTGCGCGCAGCGGAACCCTCTGCTTAAAGTAAAGATTTCAATCTCAAGCACGTACTTTTCTGCCGTGGAAACCACTGCCGACTGTTTTCAACAGAATCGGCCAATAGCAGTCAATGGGTATCTATATATGTTCAATCATGACGCGCCATGCGATCAATCGGGATTGAGGACATGCTATAAAGACCGCCAAAAAAGGAGTCCCTCTGATCATGGATACAAAATGCTTGGTCTTTATCGCAGCAAGTGTTGACGGCTTCATTGCTAGGATGGATGGAGATATTGAGTGGCTCCATCGGCCTGAGTACGAGTGCCCTGTACTAAGGGGGCTCACTTATGATGAGTTCATGACAACGGTCGATGCACTGGTTATGGGGCGCAAGACGCTGGATAAGGTGTTGTCTTTCCCTGAGTGGCCCTATGAAAACACGCGAGTCGTGGTGCTCTCACATGGGGAGGTAACGCTGCCACCAAAACTGCGAGGCAATGTCGATGTGTTAGCGGGCGATCCGGTACTTATCGTGGCGCAGCTTGCGGCTCAGGGTCTGAAGCATCTCTATATAGACGGAGGTCAGACCATACAGTCTTTTCTCGCTGCGGGATTGATCAACGAGATCACTATCACACGTATTCCAGTGTTGTTGGGCAAAGGAGTTCCACTGTTCAGCCAGTTGGGTGAGGAGCGTAATTTATGTCTGATTGACTCATCAGCGTCTGATAACGGATTTGTACAAAGTCGTTATCAAGTGCTCACATAGGCTTGCTGATTGCGGTCTTTTGTTTGGATCCACGTTAAAGGGCTGATGTGTTGAATACGACTTAAGGGCTGCCTCTGTCCGTTTTCAGCCTGTGGTAATCGGCTGAAAACTGTCCAAAAGCGCCGGTCGTACCAGGCTGCTTATGGCTTGCTGCCCTCATTCATGACAGGCCAATTGGCAAAAGCCAGATAATTTGGCGCGGCTATGAAGTTTGGGGCGAATCATCTTCCAAAAGAGAGTGCTATATATCGAATCGCAACCTGAATTAACATGGGTGGCTAGTGCTGGGTTCTTTATTTTTTTTGAACAATTAGCCCTGGGGTAGAATCTAATATTAATTTCTCAAAGCACTCTGCGATAACGGGTTTACCAAATAGGTAGCCTTGAAAGTGTTTGCAGCCACAACCTATGAGGGAGTCGTGCTGTGCGAGGTTTTCAACTCCTTCGGCAATCACTTCAAGTCCTAGGCTTTGCGCCATGGCAAGGATGGCACGCACTATAGCTAAGCTGCTAGTACTTTCTGGTAAGTCGCGCACGAACGAGTGATCAATTTTAAGTTGGTCTAGCGGCAATTGTTGTAGGTATGACATTGACGAGTATCCTATGCCGAAGTCGTCAATTGAAAAGCTGAAACCCAATTCTCGTAGCGTCTGCATGCGTATCGCTGCCTTGTTCTTATCTTGTAGTAATAAAGACTCAGTTATTTCGAACTTCAGGAATAATGGGTTGGCTTTTGTTTCGTTAATTAATTGTTTAATTAACTGGGTAAAATCATTCTTGTAAAGCGTTCTGGTGCTGATATTTACAGAAATACTCAGGTTGGCCGTGCGCGGATTTTCAGCCCATTGCGAAAGTATTAAGCAGCTGTTACGCAAACCTTCCAAATCGATCAATTCGATCAGATCGCTTCGTTCTGCAATTTCGATAAAAATATCGGGCCCAAGTGTGCCTAGCTGGGGGTGCTGCCAGCGTGTCAGAGCCTCAACTCCCTCCAGTTCCCCATGACTGTTGACTTGGGGTTGAAGATATAATTTAAATTCACTTTCCATCAGGCCGCGGCGAATGTCCTGCTCCAGTTTCACGCTCATGCTTACTGCTGCCTGCATCTGAGGGTCATAGAAGCACATTGAATTCTTACCTGAAGCCTTGGCGCTGTACATTGATAGATCTGCATGCTGCATTAGCTCATCCGGTGTGTGCTGATCATCATTAAACAATGCAACGCCCATGCTTGCGCTCGTTGTGAGACGATGATTATTGAATATATAAGGGTCGTGTAGCGCGTTTAGTAGCTTGCTAACGATATGTTCAATCTGAATTGCAGCCTCTTCCTTGCATGTCTTAAGCTCTTCCAGCAGAATCACAAACTCATCTCCGCCCAAGCGTGCAACTGTGTCGAGCTCACGAACGTTATTTTTGAGACGGGATGTTACATGACAGAGCAGTTCATCACCAACTTTATGGCCGTGTAGGTCATTAATGTTTTTAAAGTCGTCAAGATCTAGAAAAATCAGAGCAGCATAAGTGTTCTTTCTGCAGCACGCGATTATCGCCTGCTGCAGTCGTTCATATAGCAGGCGCCGATTGGGTAGTCCGGTTAATGGGTCAAAAAAAGCTAGGTTCTGTATTTTTTGTTCATTGTTTTTTCGCTCGCTTATGTCGATAAATGAAGCTACATAATTATTTACGTGTCCGTATTCGTCATGCACAGCACTTATAGTCAGCCACTCTGGAGATATTTTACCATCTTTGTGTCTATTCCAGATCTCTCCCGCCCAGCCACCAGTTTCTGTGAGGTCTTTCCACATATCCTTATAGAATTCCGGCCCTTGCTTACCCGAGGAGAGTATTCGAGTTGGCAGTCCCATCACTTCATCTTTGCTATAGCCAGATAACTTGGAAAATGCTTCGTTAATTTTGATTATTCGTGTTTGCGCATCGGTAATAAGCATGCCTTGCTGACATTCGAAAGCTATAGCAGCGATCCGGATTTCCTGCTCTAGAACCAACCGCTCGGTAATGTCTCTTGCCATAAATATTACTGCGGGCAGGTCTCCATTAAGCATATCCAAGCGACGAGCCCGCCCCTCAAATGTACGCTTGCCCATCTGAGTTTGCATGCTGTACTCAATTGTCTGTGGCTCCTTGCTGGCTAAGGTCATTTGTATAAATTGCATAAATAATTCTACTTGTCCCTGTGGGAATCTATTCTGCAGACGCTTGCTTGTAGGTCTAGTAGAGCTGGTAGGGAGTATATATTTTTCTGAGGATTTTATGACTGTGTAGTTACCTTCCTCGTCTATCACTAGTGCTATATCGGGTATGGCTTCGGTAATGGCTCGTAAATAGGCTTCGCTTTCATATAGGGCATCACGGTCATTCTTTTGCTGATGAATATTGCGGAGAATTAGACCTAGAAGTAAGGTTGAGGACAGTTGTACGATTACCAGCGGCCATAAAGTGTATTCTACAAATGTGGCAAAAATTTTTTCAGGCAATAGCCTTATGTTCAAGATTTGCAAGACTTGAACAATACCGCCAAATATTAGTAATGATCCGGTGTTTAAAGGAATACGCCGCTTCTGATGCAAATAGTGAAAGGCCATCCCCATCAGCACCGACATCAGAATATTGAGCAGCCCAGGTATGGCACCTATACCTCCAACCCAGAGGCGATAAAGCCCCGCAATGCACCCAGCGATAAAACCCACCAAGGGGCCCCCAAATAGAGCGGACAAGCTGAGAATTACAGTGCGGCCATCGATGATGATTCCTTGTGCTAATACTAAAGGGATCATCATGCCGACAATACACACTAGGCCAAATAATGCCCCGGCACATATTTTGCTTAGCAAAATATGCCCCTTGAGATTTTGTAAGATCGTCTCGTGTAGCCAACAAAGGGTCATCAGCAGGGCTAGGTTTTCTATAAGGTCGAGGAGCATTCAGTTCACCCAGACTCGGATTAATGTACTTAGTTACAATGTAGTAGCAAATGGTTTTCCTGGGGTTGCTCGAAGCGATCAATGGTTCTTGGGGCGAGGATTTCACCCTCACACTGTCTGGGGGGCGGGCGACGCCTAGGTGCTTGCTTGCGCCAATAGCAGGCAATTTTAGTACACCAGGTTTGAGGTCTGTCTCGCAGGTGTGCATCGCTATTTTGTGGGGTCTAAGCCGGAGCTGTTTGCTGCGATATGGTTCGTTCGGCAGGAGGCAGGATCAATAGACAGCGTGACTTTTGCGTGACTCTCTTAAGTATCTATTGCTCTTCGGTTGCAGCGAGCGCCAGAGAAAGCAGCTACGTTTGAAGGATTTGCCATGCTCCAACGGGCATGGAGTGCTAGGCGGATAGAGGCATGGCGTTACATTTCAGATTGTTCATCTGGGCTCAAAACATCCCTAGCAGACCAATAAAGTTGAGGATGAACTAGTCTTCTAAAAATCCAACTCTCAGGACGATTGTCATGTCATCTCACTCCGAGTCCAATATTGCCATAGCAGATGCTCTGACATTGTTACTGCACAACCAGCATGCGCTAGCGGCGGCGGTCGAGGAGGTCACCAAATGGCTTTCTGACAATGGCATACAGCGTGTTGCAGATAACGCACTCGTTGCCATGGATACGCTGGACGCAAATGCACAAGCGATTACAGATGCTATTACGCGCGTCCGAAAATTTTAGGGGGAATTACCCTGGAGCTTATTTAACCAGCAGAGGGCTGTTAAATTGATGGTTTTTTGGGTCCATAACCTAAGGCCGAGCCTAGGCGGAATGAGGCTTACAAGGCGTAAGAAATTTCCGAGTAATGGGACACCAAATACCCTGCAGGCCGCGGTTGTAAAGGAGTCAAGACACGGCTTGCAAATCCGCCCACGCCGGTTCGATTCCGGCCTCGGCCTCCATCCTGAAAGCCCCGCAGATCACGGTCTGCGGGGTTTTTTATTGGCTGCGATTTGACGATCACTTCCGCAATTTTTGGGATCGCTTCCGCAAGCAGCCTCTTTATTCCGTAAGCTGGGGCCTTGTGACGGAGGGCTGGGGTGTGCCTTTTGCCCTATAGCCTGGGTAGCCTGCTTTCGGCCAAAAGCAGCCTCTTAACGCGTCGCACATTGACCTCTGCGAAGAAAATCTTTAAGCGCCGCCTGATAGAGCGTCAATGGCTGATTGCCCGTATTGAAGAGTGCAAACGGAATCATCGTGAGATGTGAAAACGACGTGGAGTTTATCGAGTAGGTTTTCTGCCTGCAAAAGCGCTGGTCCTTATTCAATATAAAATCAAACTTGAAAAGGTTTGTCCGCGTACACCAACTGGGGATCAAACCCAGACTCAGACCCGTCAAGTAATCTTGTCCGCAAGCGCCGCCAGATGAGAACTCCGAGATCTTTATTTCTAATGCCGGCAGGCTCGGGGCGGCAAGGCTGGAGTTCTTATCCTGTGCATCGGGAATAACGTTGAGTGTCGCTGCGTATGCGTCCTTGCCGAAGCGACTGTCTTTCCATGGGGTGTTTATTGCGTAACTGAAGCTGGAGATGATTTCTTGTGTTTCGGGTTCAACGGGTTCGTTGATTGTCGGCTGGGACGAATAAGATGTGCAGCCGCAACAGAGTATCGCAATGCTGACAAACACAAACCCGTTGGCTTTTAAGCGACGCATACTCAGTTTTCCCTAACTATCAATTAGCCAACATACCTGTCACTTAACGCCGTATAGCATCTTATCTACACGCCGGACGGCTGAATCAGCATAACAGGGCAGACTGTACGCGCGACACTTCGGGAGAGAGAAAAGGCCGCCGCCATGCTCTCTTTGCCCCCAACCCAGTGCGAACCCGCGAACGTTGAAGGCAAACGCTGAACGACAACACCTGCCCAAGCTGTCCAGCGGCTCCTATTGGCCGATTTTGTTGAAAAAGTCTGATTTGCAGATCGGCTGAACTCACGCACGATCACCACCGGAGAACCTAATCACCACATTGAGTGGTTTTTTGGCCCTTCGTTGAGCTTTGCAGCTCGGTTATTGGGTTGGTTTGAGGGTTTTTGCTTTGTGCAGACGCACCTATCCCGTAACCGGTGGCCCTTGAGAGGTAAATTTGGCCAACCGACGCAGGTTCTGCACCGCAGCGGCCAGCGTGAATTCATCGGTCGCGCCACTCATGCCACGTAGTCGCAAGCGATCCATTTTCAGGATGCGCTTGAGGTGGGCAAACAACATTTCGACCTTCTTACGTTCGTGGCGAGAGCGCACGTACTCCGGTGTCGCTGCGATGCGTCGAGCCACATCACGAGCGGCTTCATGGACGCTGCGGACGATCTTACGAATCGAAGTATTCGGGCAGCACTTGGCTTTCATCGGACATGTCGCGCAGTCGGTCTGCCGGGATCGGAAGATGATAGTGTTGGCTTTGGTGACGTGCGAACGCTCGTTTTTGAAGGCTCGCCATTCGCTGCGTAATACGTTGCCGGCTGGGCAGCGGTATTCCTCGGCCTCTTCATTCCAGTGGAAATCGTTACTCGAAAAGCTGTCGTTCTTGCGCTCGGTTTTGTCCCACACCGGCACATGCGGCTCGATGTCTTTTTCCTCCACCATCCAGGCCAACATCGGCGCTGTACCGTAAGCGGTGTCGCCAATGAGGCGTTCCGGCTTGATGTCGAACTGCGCTTCGACCCGGTCGATCATCGTCTTGGTGCTCTCGACTTCTGCGGTTCGATGAGCCGGTGTGGGTTCCACATCCATGATCACGCCGTGCTCGGTATCGATCAGATAATTCGTGGAGTACGCGTAGAACGCTGGGCCGCCTGGAGCTGCGGTCCAGCGGGCCTGAGGATCCGTCAGCGACAGGCGCTTCGGTAGCGTTTCGGCCAAAGCCTCTTCATCGAGGGCTTCAAGGTACTCTCGCACGGCGCGGGTGCTCAGGGCCGGATCGCTCCAGTTGACCTGTTCATCACCCGGTATGCCGCGCTGCCGACTCGCATCCGCTTTGATGATGCTGGCGTCCACGGCAAAGCCTTCGCCTTTAACCAAACCGGCGTCCATGCAGCGACGCAGCACTTCATTGAACAACCAGCGAAACAGATCGCTGTCCCGAAAACGGCCGTGTCTATTTTTGGAAAAGGTCGAGTGATTGGGGACTTCATCTTCAAGGCTTAACCGGCAGAACCAGCGATACGCCAGGTTCAAATGGGCCTCTTCGCACAGCCGACGCTCTGAGCGAATGCCGTAGCAATAGCCCACGATCAGCATGCGGATCATCAACTCTGGGTCAATCGAAGGACGCCCAATTGGGCTGTAAAAATCGGCGAGGTAATGGCGTAAAACGCTCAGATCGAGACACCGATCAATGCTACGCAGAAGGTGATTGGCGGGGATGTGGTCTTCAAGGTTGAACGAGTAAAACAGCCGTTCCTGCCCACTCGATAACTGTCCCATCATGCTGCGTGCTTCCCTGCTGGCCGATGCGCGGATTTTGCCGCAGGCCAGACAGGGGAGCTACTTTTTCAACAGAATCGGCCGAAAGCTACCGTTCAATCAACCCCGGACCTTGGTTTTTGACATTCCCCACAGCCACATTCACGGGGTACCACTCAAATTCATCAGTAGGTTGGCTGCATCCCTCAGCAAGCTTACCCGCCTGTTCCTCACTCACTTCTGATTCCAGCCAGGCCCGAGCGTTCTCCGGCGTAAACACCACCGGCCGCCGATCATGAATGTCGACCATTCCCTGATCACTCGCGGCAGTAATGATCACAAAGCCGTCGCCTTCATGCGGCTCAAGCCCGGCATGAACTTGTGCTAGAGCCGCAAAAAACATCGATGCCTGGCTTTTCAGCCTGATGAAGTAAGGCTGTTTCTTTTTGGGGTTGGCCGGGTCTTTAACCCATTCATACCAGCCGTCAGCCATGACCAGAGCGCGTCCGTTTGGCCACAACTGCTTGAAAAATTTGCCAGTGGTCACTGTTTCGACTCGGGCATTGATCGGGTCAGGGCGTTTGCCTTTGGCCCAGAACGGCGCCCAACCCCAGCGCACGGGGGCTATTCGTAAACCCTGTTCATCCCCGAGGAGGATGTTTACGCGGGTCCCGGGCGCGACGTTGTACCGCGCAATAGGCTGGTTGTCGTAACCGCTCAGGATTGGCCTGTCAGAAGCCAGCATCTCAAGATAATCGGCGATGCCCTGGTATTGAACGAATCGTCCGCACATGGTGTTGACTCCCAGCCAAAGGAACGCTTGCTCAGAGCTTGGCCTCTAAACAGCACTGTTTATTCTGAGGTGGCCGGGTCATGGGAAGTTCAAAGCAGGATCATTTTGCAGTCGTTTCCCGACAGGTTGAGGAGTTACGTACGAGTATTCGTAACAGTACGGTAAACACACCTTGGATCTTGAGCCAAAGGCATATAGCCAAGCAGCTTGAATGGACGAATGTAGTAGTCTAATGGTCTGGTCTCTCCAGCAAGGACGCTCGCCAATGGCGATTTCCTCGCGATTCGAGAACCCTGGAAGGATGTCTTCTTCGACTTCCTCGCACTTGTTGACGGCGGATGAGCACCAGTTTCGTTTGAAAACTCTGGATTTAGTGAAAGTATGTTTGATCAATATCTGAAACGATGGGATCTGACCATCGACGGGGATGCTTTCGTCTCGCTGAACGGCAATCTGCTGCCCGTTCGCCAGCGCGGCATACCAGCCATCCTCAAAATCTCACACGTAGCCGAGGAACAAGCAGGTAGCTTGCTCATGGCTTGGTGGGACGGCGAAGGTGCGGCACCCGTGTTAGCCCATGATGGCGAGGCCTTACTTATGGAACGCGCACTGGGCTCGGCCTCGCTCATGCAGATGGTCAGTTGCGGCAGGGACGACGAGGCCACTCGTATCCTCTGTGGGGTAGCGGCCCACCTTCATACACCACGTGCCAAGCCGATCCCCGCCTTAGTTCCTCTGGCGCAATGGTTCGAGGCGTTATGGAGTGGAGCGGCGAGGCACGGCGGCATTCTTGAACACTGCGCAAAAACCGCACGCGAACTCCTGGCTGCTCCGCGCGATGTCACGGTACTGCATGGCGACATCCACCATGGCAATGTGCTTGATTTCGGCCCGTCCGGCTGGCTCGCTATCGACCCCAAGGGACTGTACGGTGAGCGTGGCTTTGATTATGCGAACATCTTCTGCAATCCCGACGGTGAAAGCGCTCTAGCACCGGGGTGCTTCGCACGTCGAATCGAAGTCGTCGCAAATGCCTCCGGCATTGATCGCCGGAGACTACTGCAATGGGTACTCGCGTGGACAGGATTGTCGGTAACCTGGATGCTCGAAGACGATGATGAACCCGGTAGTACCCTTGGGGTGGCGAAACTTGCGGCATCGGCTCTCGGCATCGGTAACTAGGCCTTTGTGCGGTATAGGTGATTAATAGTTGTAAGCGCCACCCCATCAATTCCGCATAACTATGCGGGTGTCCATTTATGCGGCAGTAGCTGATCAATCTCACTCGCTCGCTGCGTCGGCAGGCGCGTGAGGACGTCCTTCAAGTAAGCATACGGCTCATGACCATTCAGACGCGCAGCCTGGATCAGGCTCATGATCGCGGCCGCCCGTTTGCCACTGCGTAGCGAACCTGCGAAGAGCCAGTTCTTACGCCCCAGTGCCCACGGACGGATTTGGTTCTCGCACCAATTATTATCAATGGGAACAGCCCCGTCATCGAGGTAGCGCGACAGCGCTGCCCAGCGTTTCAGGCTGTAATCCAGGGCTCTGCTGATTGCCGAACCTTCGGGCACGAGATCGCGCTGCGCGTTCATCCAGGTATGCAGCGCATCCATCACCGGTACGGCTTTTTCTTGCCGTATTCGGCGCCGTAAATCCGGCTCCAGGTCGCGGACTTCATTTTCGATCTCGTACAGCAACTGGATGTAACGCAGGGCCTGCTCGGCGAGCTGGCTCTTGTTAGTCGCGTGCAATTCGAAGAACTTGCGCCGGGCATGGGCCATGCAGCCGATCTCGGTCACGCCGAGTTCGAAGCTGGCCTTGTAACCGCCAAAATCGTCACAGACGAGCTTACCTTTCCAGTCTTGCAGGAAATTGCGAGCATGCTCACCGGCGCGGCTGGGGCTGAAGTCGTAAACCACCGCTGCCAAGTCCGAGAACTGGCTAGTGGCATAGGCCCAAACATAGGAACGGTGAGTTTTCTTTGTTCCCGGCATGAGCATCTGCACCGGTGTTTCATCGGCGTAGAGGACTTGTTGCCCAAGCACTACGTCCCGCAGGGCATCGACCAGGGGCTGCGACTGCACACCAGTCACGCCGACCCATTGCGCCAAGGTGGAGCGAGGAATCGCCAAGCCGACACGACCAAAAATCGATTCCTGACGGTATAGCGGCAGGTGGTCAGAAAACTTTGCGATCATGACGTGGGCCAGCAACCCGGCAGTCGGGATGCCTTTGTCGATGACCTGCGCAGGTAGCGGTGCCTGGATCAGCGTTTCGCAGTTATCGCAAACCCACTTGCCACGCACGTGGCGCTCAACGGTAAATACGCCCGGCGTGTAGTCCAGCTTTTCGCTGACATCTTCACCGATGCGCTTGAGAGCGCAGCCGCATGGGCATTGGATGTTGTCCGGTTCGTGATGAATCAACGTGCGTGGGAATTCTGCCGGCAATGCAGTGCGCTTGGGCTTTTGCTTTTTCTCGGTCGCCGCTGGCGCTATTTGCAGGCTTTGAAGCTCGGCCTCAATCGCCGCGATATCGGTATCGATCAGGTCATCAAGCAGGCTGGCCTGCTCAGGATTCATCTGCTCGCTGCGCTTGGCAAACTTCAAACGCTTGAGTTGTGTGATCTCAAGGGTCAGTTTCTCGATCACCGTTTGATCGCGGTTGATCTTCCTGCCCATTGTTTCGACCGTCTTGCCCATGGTCTCGACCTGCGACAGCAATTGCGCAGCGAATGCCCGCAGTTGGTCGGGAGTCATTCGATCGAGATTGGGCGAGGAAGTCATGCCGTGGATTTTACCAACGCAGGCCACTTGCAACAGCCAGCCAAGACACTAATTACAGTTTTTAAAGCAGCGTGATTGCACCGCCAGCTCCAACACGTTGCCAAGGTAGGCCGAGCACTAAGGCCTGAAGTTGTTCGGTATTCAACTGCACGTCGCTGCCTTGTCGAATGTCTAGCCAATGAAATTTACCTTGGTTCAAGCGGCGCGCCGACAGCCAAACGCCAATCCCATCGTGTACCAGCACTTTCATCCGAGTCGCGCGGCGATTAGCAAACAGATATGCGCAGTGCGGCTGCGCCGCACCGAACACGGCGACCACACGCGCCAGCGCGGTTTCAGTTCCGGCGCGCATATCCATGGGCTCGGTGGCGAGCCAGATGGCTTCGATGCGGATCATCGCAAAACGTCTCGAAGGAAAACGGCGCAGGCAGCAGAACTATCGATTGGCCAGTTCACTTTGACGGTGCCGCGTGGGTGCAGAATCTCAACGCTGATATTCGATGAAGATACATGCGCTGTTGTTTGCATAGGCAATGTGATGAATGCAGGTTGAAGCGCCGTGCTTTTCTGCGCTTGCACCCGAATCCATCTGTGGACGAGGTTTGCGTTGAGGCTATGGCTGAGGGCGATGCTGGCAATCGAAGCGCCGGGCTGGGCACACTCTTGAATGACCTGGGCCTTGAAGCATTTGGAATAAGAACGACGTTTTGGCTGCATGACATACCCGCTTAAAAGGCTAGAACTGGTGCCCACTTAAATTTAAGTGCACACCATGTCTTGGCGTTGCGGGGTTGGGTAGATGACTTGGCCGGACGCATACGAGTATTCAGGCGCTGGAGCAGGACGAAAGGGTAGGGCTTCATACTCTACGGGGAGGGCAGACCGTCGATGAGCATCAAGCGATTCATCAGGCCTTCGATAAGCTGGAGGAGGCTGTGAGCCACGTTTCAGACGTGTTGCTGGCTTTAGCTGAGGCCGTGAACAATGCGCCCAAGCAATAGCCTACTCATTCCACTTGTCGAAATATCCTACAGATAAATTGACCGGGAACGTCCTACACAGTTAACTGTATGTACGTACAGTTAACTAAAAGGCGCGCGTCATGAGCTTTACATCCCTGGGTCCCATCTCTGAAGGCGGCATTCCTCTGCCGCTTTGCACGTTCAAGGTTCCGGCTGGCTTTCCTTCTCCGGCTGCAGACCATATCGAGAAAGAGATATCCATGGATCAGTTGCTGAACATTCGCGCGCCGCATGTTTACCTGGTCACTATCGATGGTGACAGCATGCAAGGTGCAGGCATTTTCCCCGGCGATTTGGCAGTGGTTGACCGTGGCGTGGAGCCTGTCCACGGTCACGTGGTAGTGGCATTGCTCAACAACGAGCCTATCTGCAAGCGTCTGTGCCTGCGGGGCAAGAGCGTGATTCTTCAATCTGAGAATCCCCGTTACCCTGACCTTCATGTCATGGAAGGCGATGACCTGTCGATTTGGGGCGTTATCACTTATACCGTGCGCAGCCATGTTCACTAAGGTCAATCCGGTTTTCGCGCTGATCGACTGCAACAGCTTTTACGCCAGTTGCGAGCGCGTATTTCGTCCTGATCTGGCCAAAGTCCCCATTGTGGTATTGAGCAATAACGACGGATGTGTGATCGCCCGCAGTTACGACGCCAAGCCCTACGTAAAGATGGGTGAGCCGTATTTTCAAATCAAGGATCGCTTGGCAAAGCTCGGCATCGTGGCGTTTTCGTCAAACTACGCCTTGTATGGCGACATGAGCGAACGGGTGATGACCCTCATCGAGTCCATGGTTCCGGGTGTGGAGGTGTACAGCATTGACGAATCGTTTGCTGACTTGACCGGGATCGCTGACGCCACGGCAATGGGGCGTCAGTTGCGCAGCCGGATCTTGCAATGCACCGGCATTCCGGTCGGCGTGGGCATCGCGCACACCAAAACCTTGGCCAAGCTGGCCAACCATACTGCCAAACGGCTCCAGGCCCACACCGGCGGCGTGGTCAACTTGTGCGGTGATTTCGAAAGGGACTGGGTGCTGCGCAACACGGCTGTGTCTGAAGTGTGGGGTGTCGGTAGGCGCATGACCGCACACCTTGAAGGCATGGGCATCACCACCGCGATGCACTTGGCCAAGGCTGACCCATGGACCCTGCGCAAAAAATTCAGCGTGGTGATTGAGAAAACCGCGCGAGAGCTTTCAGGAACGCCGTGCCTGGAGCTGGATGAACCGGATCCGCCGAAACAGGAAATCTGCTGCAGCCGAATGTTTGGCAAGCGACTGACTGAACTGGCACCGATCAAGGAAGCTGTGGCCACCTACATGATGCGCGCCTCCGAAAAGCTCAGGGCGCAGAAGTCCTATTGCAAAAAAGTCCGTGTCAGCATCCGCACGGGCATGTTCAATCCTGATGAGGCCAAATACGCAAAAGGTGTTGTGGTGACTTTGCCATATCCGACTGGCGATGTGCAGTTGCTGACCAAGGCAGCAGTAGAGGCTCTGGACCATGTTTTTCGGGAGGGATTCAAATACAGCAAGGCAGAAGTTTTGCTGCTGGACCTGCGACAGCCCGGAGAGTTTTCAGATGATTTGTTTGCCGTAAATCAACCTGCAGAAGCCACACGGGTCATGGCCGTGCTGGATGAAATCAACGGACGCTGGGGGAGGGGGACGTTGAGGGCGGCGAGTGTTCCGAGCAATCCGGATTGGGGACCTGGGCGATTTCCTAGAAGTCATCGCACCTAATTAAGCGTAGGTGCCAGCACTCGCGCTACGAGTGTTCCTTGAGCATCTTCCCCCAGAATTTCGACATAAGAGGGACGTACTAAGTCACCAGCTACCAAAGGCACAGGGCGTATGAAAGAAACTGTGATCCTTTCAGAATTTTTCCCTATACCCGTTTCAGCAACTGCATAGCACGCATTGTCGTTACAGCGACGTACGCGAAATGCTAGGTCGAGGTTGAATATCCCGTCGAGCAGGCCTGATTGCAGAATTGGTGCTTTCATAGATCGCCCAGCAAATTGATTAGCGGCGTACAGCCGGTAATAGGCTTCTCCAAAAGATCCCATGGGCCGCTTATGTACCTTGCTTGCAACCCGTTGTTCGTATTGCGCGACTCTCTTCCGCTCAACATTTTGGTCTGCCGTTCGCTCCTGCTGATCGACATACTCCTGCTTGGTGTATTCGTCGTCACGCTGCTTGAGATATCCCGGCCCCATGTGTTCCAAGTATTCAATCTTCGTGACTGCATCTCCCATGTCACCTGACACTTCTTCAGCGCTCCAGGGGTGACGATCGGTAAACGCGTTGATACGAGCGCTGTCTATCAAAAACTGCCGTTCACTGTCCAGCACTTTAGTTGGTGGACTTGCTTGGCAAGCACCCAAAGCCACCAGTACCAGACCTATCAGAATTATCTTACTCATCGTTTCACTCGGCTTTCCATGTCTCGCGTTCTTTTCCTTGAGCTTAAGCTGCGTTGGTGCAGGTTGCTATTTAGCGGCTAAAAATCAGCCACCTGCCCGAATGTCACTTGGCCATTGCACTTTGTCGCGATCAGCTCGACTACGAATTCATTTTGCTTAGAAACGAGCGATGAACGCACAGCATTGATCATTTTCGGAAAATGCGGGGGTTCGCCAGACGTCCTGAAATGGTCCGAAGCTGCATCCATCCCGTGAGCGAAATGTTTTTTTGCATCGTCATACAGGGCAAAGCGTTCTGACGCCGCAACGCACATTGCCTCCCTCATCATGCGCTCCTGCGGGCTCGTGTCATGAACCTCGTCCCCGCCACAGGCCGATAGCAAAATAGTCGTAATAATAGGGACTGACAGCCGTCCATAGATCGTCATAGTTTTCCTAGATCAATTCATCATTAGCCGAGGGGGAAGCACTACCAGTGCGTCCATCGCATGGATGAGACATGCTCCGTGGATAAAATGGATAAGCCCAGCGTCTTGTCCAGCTCTGATGACTACACCTGCAAACAAGTGAGGGTCGCCTGATATGAAAACGGGAGATCCACTCAAACCATCAATATCATCCACATGACCAAAATCAGTACGCATCGTAATTACCGCGTCAGTAAGCCCCCCTACCAGCGGTCCACTGAACGCTGCCAAGTCAGCCATAAATCGTTTTTTATCGTAGTGAAATTCTCTTCGACATTGCGGGTATCCCACAGCCAGAAACACTGAACCCTCTTTGAAATCTTCGGCCGGAACCACGAAGGAATTCAAATCAAACGCTCTCATCAGGGCTGTTGGGTAGCTGCCCATTATC
Organism: Pseudomonas sp. BS-2016; assembly: GCF_001806145.1. Taxonomy (NCBI): domain Bacteria; kingdom Pseudomonadati; phylum Pseudomonadota; class Gammaproteobacteria; order Pseudomonadales; family Pseudomonadaceae; genus Pseudomonas; species Pseudomonas sp. BS-2016. Next base: position 28,672 of record NZ_MLCT01000036.1, on the reverse strand, counting down.
TGGCTATCGACCCGCAGAACCTTCAGATCACTGCGCTCTTCGGGACCAACAACGGCTTCATAATCGAACGATAGCGCCCAATCATACCCAGGGATAAATATGCGAAAATTCTCAATCGTAATCCCCATATTTTCCCAAGTGTGACGGGCACAAATTACGAAAACCTGCCCTCTATACTGGCAGATGAAGGCTGTGCCACTGCCGATGAACTGGTAATAGTCGTCGTCGCAAGCAATTGTTATCGGCCTTATGATAGCCTTCATCGCTGAATCAAAGGTCATCGAACTTTTTCCCTAGTAAAAAGCCCAAATGGCTATGCACGCGACAAAACCGATCAAGAAAACCGAAATCCCCCAGACATGAATGTTTGCTGCTAGACGCTCATCGTGTGCTTTTTGCTTGTTCACGTTCTATTCCTAAACTTCAGCAATCAAGTGCAAATCCCGAGCAAATGCCTCATGTCACGCTCGAATTTGGTGTAATCGTAAGTCCACTCCAGAGTGTCTAGAACATCCTTAGCAAGCGATCGGTAAGGAGGCGACATTTCAAAACTACCGGGTCTCTGATCGTTCAGTTTTTGAAATATTTCAACCCAGGAGCTGCAACCAGTAATTACCTTGCCCTTCTCGTTCCGCAATGGCATTAAGCGTGTTTCTTCATAATGCATCGACTGATTGCGCCCATGTCAAATCAAATCCCTAACGCACGTGGACGAAACGCTCGCTCCTGTGGGAGCATTTTCTCTTTTACCGTATGCGATAGAGAGGGCTTGTTTTGAAATTTGGAGTAACGCGCCTGCTGCAATGTTGACCAAAATCCCATAGGTTTCAATCGCACGGATATTGCCGTTGAGCTTAAGCTTGACCCTGTCCAAACCTACGCTGCATATATCTCTAAGCACATCACGTTGTACAACACCATCGAATAGATCAACCGTGTCTTGATTATCTTGCCGTGCTTCTTCCATGGATTGCGTAGCCATCAGATGACGGAGTATCGAGCTGTGCAGATCCAGCAGCATCATTTGGGCTTGGTTGAAGTACTTGTTGGCTTGATCGTTCATATGTTTTTCTTAACTAATTGCATGTTTCAACCCTTGATAATTTCAGTTAGCCGATCCTTCGCCGCCTTTGCGATACGGTCCCGGAACAGGAACAGCAAAACTGACAGGCCTACGCTTACACCGAGCGCCTCAGCACCCAAGCGGGTGAACACAACGATGTTGATCAAAAGCAACACAATAATCCCGAAAAATTCAGCATTCGCCTTTGTGCCAATGAGAACTTGTTTCTCAGTTAGCATCCACTTGGGCGACAAGCAAAACGGACAAACCGAATACTCTGGGTCACGTCCACCAACAGGGACGCCCCAGAAGTAAAAAGGGGGGCTAGTGATAACTTTAGGGATCATCATCTTTTTGCAGCACTGGCACTCAACTTTGTCGTTTTGCATCTCGTTCACCCTTTTATTCATCTCATCCACATAATCTCACTACCACGCAGAATCCCAAACGAAAAGCTCCAGCCAGGGGGACACAGGGCCTTCGAATCGCTTCACGTGGATGGGATTCAGTGGTTGCACCAGATGCATCGGCCGGGCTTGAGTGCGTAACGAGCGTTTTTTTCCTACTTGACTACGCGGGCTGCGATTTCGAATTGGCATCATTGGTGACGGTTCCCTTAACTTGCGGCCTGAGCCACGACGGTCAATTTTTTGCAGTCTTGGCCAGCTCTCCAGCAAGCGTAGGCAGGCGAACTGCGCTCGGCCCTGGTACTATCGAAACGCCGTCAAAGCCGTTCCAGAAAGCCAATGCAAGACCGCTTGCGCGGTGAGGCTGGCCAGCGTCGGTGAACAGACCTTGATGGCCGCTGCGGTAGGCATCGACCATTGCTGCGTACTGATCGCGTAGCGGCTTACTGCGGAATCTGTTCACCGTATTTTCCTAACTATCCGCGCTCGTTGCGCATGTCTTCCTCCATCGCCTGAATTTCCCGATCCAGCGCGGCGGCTTAAGCTTTCAACTCTGCTACAACGCCACAGCAGCACACGCGAAATCTCTGCATATGGAGTGGAAGAGTTTCTCGTGCCTGGATAAACCTCCCCAGTAATCTTTAATCGATTCAGCATCCGACTCGCCGCTATCCCAATACACCATGCGCTGTTCGGTGTAATCCATGTCCAGCCCGCACACGATTCTGCGCGCCTCGACAATAAAGATAGCGTCAGCTGTGCAATGATCGTGGACACGCTCACCCTTGCAGTCGTAGCGCAGGCGCTGCACGAAATCGGACCAAGTAGCGGCAGTGAGGGCATGCCCGGGCGGTAGTGAAATCGTGGAAAAAACCCCAGAGGAAGTAGTGCAGGGCCGGTGGCTCAATGTCTCAAACCAACTGAGGCATTACCAAATGAAGCGATTTTTTGCAGGCCTGATGTACCACGTCCTGATCGAGCTATTGAGTCAATTGCTGATTCGTATTACCGAGTGGGCGGAGGCGGTACCTTAAGCTTGATTTATGCTGCTTCCGCCTGACGCTCGATTGCTCGCCATGGATCATTCGCCCGGGACTGTGCAGCCATCGGCGGCGGGCTGACGCTGTTTCCGCACATATGCACCTGTTGGGTTTTGGTGAATGGCTTGCCGTCGGCGCCGTGGCTGATGATGTAGTCGGCCGGGAAACCTTGGGCCTTGTACAGCTCGGCCGGTTGCAGCATCCGCAGGCAGATATCGACGATCACATACGGCGTGCCTTTAATGGTCACGGTGACCGGTGCCAAGCGGTCACGGGTGGTAATAGTTGGTGCGGGCGCTGCAATATCGCTTGCATCACTGGTGCCGTAATAGCTGAACAGGAATGCCACTACACGCAGTGCACCGGCTTCAACTTCCGGGGACAGTTGAAGGTCAATCAAAGAGCTTTTGCCGCTACCGCCCTTCGTGACAGAGAGCACTTGCTCTTTCCCGGCCCGAAGCGGGTCACGTAGCTGAGCCAATTGCTCAAGCCCATTATTCAGTTCACCGCCTCAAGGTTGATCCAGCTCATGCCGCAACAATGGATGCTGCAGCATGAGAGCGAAGAGTTATTGTTACTCGACCTTATTATCTGGCAGTGAGGTAGCGTGAATTTCGTCAAACATAGCGGTTGCCACTGAAGCAGCATAAACAATGTATTTCACATTACTCTCTTTGCTATTGACTTCGTAAATATCACAAAGAAGACTTCTATTGTTCTTGGGTAACGCTACAGGTGACCAGGATGAAGGGCTCTTGAAGTTATACTCGGGGCCTTTGTACGTTAAAGACCTTATGCCGACTACTATGCGCTTATATTGTTGTCTATCCGGTCTTTTGGAGTTTTTATAGTCACCTATAAATGATCCTAAAGAACCAGAGACAACATCTATGCACGCCTTGTCTAGCTCAGTTTCATAATCAGCAGCCGCATATTTTCCAACGCTGCCATGATTGGAGTAGAATTTTTGGCGCGGCGACAATTTCTCTTCGGGATACTCTGGAGTATATTTATCACCCTCGAAATAATATTTGATGTACCCTCGCGAAATATCGACTCTGTTATATTTGTTTCTCTTTTCTATCACGTCTTCGAACGTATACCAGCGCTGCTCAATTAGTCTGTGCTCGACTTCTAATCCGCCCGCCAACACCTTTAAAGGAAGCGCGGAGCCGAACAAGAGAGATGCAATAATAATATTTTTCATGAGCTTCCCTGATACATGGATTTTAAATTTTTAATTTATTTTTATGGTGACTCGATAGGATTGTAAATTTATCTAATGGGAAAATAAACGTCATCAATTGAATTGCCTAGCTTTTTATAAGCATCCTATGACCACTTTTGGCCGCATGGCGAGGGTCGGAGTCAGGCCGTTGCTAACCGGCCAGAATGCAGTCAGTAGGATATGCCCACGACATCAAGGGCGATCCAGTGCCTTAAATAGCAGTTGGAAGGGGAGCGAAGTAAAGATGTGTTCGCCATCCGCTTACGGAAGGCTGAGGAGTTGATCGCATTAAATTGGGAGCTGGAGCCGTTGGGGGTGGAATTTTGGAGCAAATGGGTAACTGCCTGTGATAAATGGCTGAAATTGAGAAGGGCAACCCTTTGGCAATAAGTGGGTCGCCCGTCTAGTATCAGTGGCAAGCTTTTAGGCGGAGAAGCCACCATCAATGGTCAAGCTGGCGCCAGTAATGAAGCCTGCTTCGGTACCAGCCAGATAGGCAACAAAGCTGGAAACTTCCTCTGCTCGCCCGTAGCGCCCCAGAGCCATAAGACCTTTCAGGTACTCGGCGCCCTCACCATCCGCAGGGTTCATCTCGGTATCCACCGGCCCCGGTTGTACGTTGTTGACAGTAATGCCGCGCGGCCCTAAATCGCGGGCCATACCTTTGGCTAATCCGACCAGTGCCGATTTACTCATGGCGTACACTGCGCCGCCAGCAACCGGAATGCGCTGCGCGTTCGTGCTGCCTATATTGATGATTCGCCCACCGTCGGTCATATGCCTGCTAGCTTCCTGGCTGGCCACGAACACACTGCGCACATTGATCGCCAAGGTGTGATCAAGCTGCTCCAGGGTGAGTTCTTCGGTGCTTCCCCAAGCCAGCACGCCCGCATTGTTTACCAAAATATCCAGACCGCCAAAGTGTGCGACAGCAGTGCGTATCGCCTGCTGTACGGCTGCGGCATCCGCACTGTCAGCCATAATGGCAAAGGCCTCACCGCTGTCGGCAATCACTTCATTGACCAGAGCGTCGGCCCGTTTGGCAGACGATACGTAAGTGAAAGCCACTTTCGCGCCTTCACGGGCCAGGCGTTTGACAATGGACGCCCCTATACCGCGAGAGCCACCTTGTACGAAAGCCACTTTGCCTTGCAGAGTTTTGGTAGAAGTCATGGTGGATCTCCATTACACGAAATTTAGTCAGACTGAGAACGGCGTTAGCAACCTGTTAGAACGGAGCCTTGCTCACAGAGAGGGTATATCCGGGCGAGTGCGCCTGCCGTCTGATTGCAGGGGAAGTGGAAGTGAAGAAATAACAGCGGGTGGTTAAGTCTGAATTACGCCTAATTGCTTTGAATCGTCTAAGCATAAGCTGGAGATTCTACGGTGTCAGGGTCCTTCCACAGCGTGACAATGCACGTGTTGCCATGACGGGTGCCGCTTTATTTCAAGCTCAAGGAGCGAAAGTCCGCGCACTGGATCTACTGCCTGTCTGGGCTGGCGGACGGATCGACGCAGACGAACAGGAAGTAGGCGAGGTTTCACTGAAGAACCATCTGACAGAACCGGCTGGCATACAGCAAAAAAGGTAGGTGCTAAGTTCAGCGCTTTCCTTTGAGAGCATGAACGTGCGGCCTATCTATATAAAAACGTTGAGTGCATGTGTCGTCGTAGCGGGCTTTGGCCTGTTGGTTGCATTGTTTAGCTATTACCGTTTTGGCAGCAACCCCCGGTTGGCTTTCGGGGTTCTGGAGAATTGCGAAGCAGCGGTCCTGAGTCTGGTGCGCGCACCTTTAGACATGAGGTTGCTCAGCGCGAGGATCTTCCCGGAGGGCTTCGATACGTTGCCCAAGACGGACACGGATGCATTTGAGGTCAAGTCTCGCTACAAAACCTTGGTTCAGCGGGGCATGGCGACCTTTGTTTACCCTGCAGTCAAGCTTGCGTTCAGGGCGGGTAATCACGTGGGGGCTCCACCGATCGAAGACGTGACTTGCCAATACGCAGGTGTCAGGTATATGGATGGAACGCCCCTGAACATGCGTCTGATGTACGTTGATCTGGGCCCCATTTCCATCAAAAACCCGTTTGTGTACGCAGACGGTTTTGACGGATGGCTCAGACAAGGCCTGGAGGAGTGGGTTGAGTTGGACGACATGACCCCGACCGCCCATTGGAAGCACTTTCTGGATCAACGTATCAAAGTGCTGGAATGGGACGATAGCGCTGGCAAAGAGGTCGCAGCCTTGCGGCCTTAAACCTCGTTAAGGCGGCCAAGATGGCTGGGTGGGTTACCACGTTCTGAATGCAACCTCTGCATGAGCCTGATGAAGTGCTCTTACCGGGCGCGCCGCAATTATCCAGACCTGGTTTATAGATCATTCAGATCAACGCGCATGGCGTGCAGGTTGTAAGGATCATCGCGACTGGCAGTGCCCGAAGCCTGAATTGGCTGGCTTTAGAGCCCACTTGTCATCAAGACGCTGCCAGCCATGCTGTGTTTCACTGCCCACAACCTTGTACCTAAAACCCCGACTTGCAGCGGCAAAGAGCGGAAGTCGTTTGGCGAGCTTTGTTTTTTTCTCTTGAGTGGACCTTGTTCACTCTGGAGCAGCGGCGGTCAAGTCACTGCTGGATTCAGCGGCCATTTTCAAGCGATCCGCTTTGCAGATGTATTTAGGCTTATTTTTGGGAGCCAGTTTGGCGCTGGCTTTTTTGGCGTTAGCTTTCAAGATTTGGTTGATTTTTTTACGACGATTCATAGGTTTTGCTCAGTGTGTCAGTGTTGAATAAGTCAGTCTTGAAGGCTCAGGTACTTCCCTCTACAGGATGGATGTACCCACTGCCCAAGCAGAGGTGAGCCTTGCTGCCCTGGTTTGGCCGTTACGCGTGAGGGATCTCGAACCAGGTTGCTGTGTCGCTGGTGTAAATATGCTTTTGTTTGCTGGGCTTGAAAGGTGTGTCCAGCGTCCCTAATGCCACGCTAATCCACCCGGCGCGATCCCCTTGGGAGCACGACCAGAACAACGTCGATCCGCACTGCATGCAAAACTCCCGGCTTACCGATTCTGATGACCGGTAGGCCTTGAGGTCTTCGGCGCCGCTGAGCAAGGTGAAGGCGCTGCGCGGCACGCTGCCATAGGACGCAAACGCTGCGCCATGGCCCTTGCGGCATTGGCTGCAATAGCAGTGACTGACTGCTTTAGGTTCGCTCAGCAGCTCGTAGCGGACGCCGCCGCACAGGCAGCTACCCAGATAGACCTTGTTCACGTGCATAGGGCCTCAAAAAACGCCAGCTTAACGACCTGCGTCGCGAGAGTCGACTGGCCCTTACGGCTGCGCAGGTTTTATCATGTGCCGCCATTTTCATCACAGGACCTGAACCCATGGATAAAGCTTTTCGCAACCCGCTCTTTCTGGTGGGGTTCGCCTTGGTCATCTGCGGCGGCACCTTTGCCCTTAACGGCCTACTGACCGAGCGTACATTTCTCTACATGGCACCCGGCCTGTTGATCCCGGGTGTCACGTTCATGCTGACGGGCTGGAAGCGGCGTAATCAGTGAGTGTGCTTGATTGTGGAGTGTCAGACGTCTTTATGATGCGCCCGCTTCTTTGATCTGCCCCCACAGCGCTGCCACCTGTTCTGCATTGGCGGCTTTGACCCGCGCCAAATCCACAGGGTAATCAACGCCAGGGTTCTCAGCGAATCGGGTGGCGGTGAACTGGCCATTACTGGCCCGCAGGATGTAACCCGTGTCCTGACACGCTGGCGACGCGAGGTAAACCACGCCGGGCGCCACCCACTCGGGTTTCAGGTTTTCCGGTGTTTGGGTCACACCCCACATTCTGGTTTTGGCCACGGGCGATACCGCGTTGACCAAAATGCCGTCCGGTGCGCCTTCCATGCTCAGGGCATTCATGATGCCCAATTGCGCCATTTTGCCTGCGGCGTACGCCACCAGACCGGTCTGCGCATAGCGCTGATACATGGCCCGGTCCGAAGTTGTCAGCACTATCCGTGCAGCCGATGAGTGTTTGAGGTGTGGCCAGGCGTATTTACAGAGCCAGACCGGCGTATAGAGGTTGATGTCCAGTGCGCGGGCAATGAATGCCGCATCGGCCTGTTCAATGGGTTGGTAACCCACCCAACCGGCGTTGTGAATCACGATATCCAGTTGCCCAAACGCGTCGACAGCGGCGTCAATCAAGCCTCGGCAACCTTGCTCGCTGGAGAGGTCACTGGAATCACCGATCACGTGATATGCCTCGGCTTGAAGGGCTTGAGCTGCCTCTCGTGCGATGCTGGCGTCAGCTCCGTCACCCACATTGTCGGCGCCGATATCACTGATCACGACATTTGCGCCCAATTTCGCCAGTTCCCGGGCATAGACCCAGCCCAAGCCACGGCCGGCGCCTGTGACAATTGCGGTTTTCCCTGTGAAGTCCATAAACACATCCTCTTGATGACGCCTGCACCTTAACAATGCGGATGGGGCGGATCCACCCCGGCCCCGATGCTTTACCCGGCGCGACGGTGTATGCATGATGGCGCCCTTTGATAAATGCCGCGCAGGTCTGGCACTGGTTTTGGAAGGAACAACTGTTGAACCCCCACACATTGTCCATGCGCCTGGAGCGCGTCGCCGCACATGTTCCGGTAAACGCCCGGTTGGCTGATATCGGGTCGGACCATGCCTATTTGCCGGTGGCGCTGATGCGTCGGGGCGTAATCACAGGCGCAGTAGCCGGTGAGGTGGCGCTGACGCCTTTCACTGCGGCCCGGCGTACGGTTCAAGCAAATGATCTGGCCGACGCCATTACGGTGCGCAGGGCTGATGGCCTGATGGCGATTGAACCCGAAGACGCGATCACTGCCATTACCCTGTGCGGGATGGGAGGGGAGACTACCCGGGACATCCTTGAGCAGGGTAAGTCGCGCTTGAGCGGTGAGGAGCGCCTGATCCTGCAACCCAATGGCGGTGAACACCCCCTGCGCCAATGGTTGATGGAAAATGGCTACCGCATCCTCTGTGAAGAAGTGCTACGGGAAAACCGTTTTGATTACGAAATTATCGTCGCTGCCCGTTCCGGCACGGTGAAGTACAGCGCGCAGGAGCTGTACTTTGGTCCGCTGCACATGCAAGCACGCAGCCCGGCTTTTCTTGCAAAATGGCAGCGTCAGCTGTCTCAAAAGCACAAGACTCTGCTCAGCTTGAGCCGGGCCCGTTTGACTGTCCCGGAAGAAAAAGTACAGGACACCGCACGCCAGGTGCGCTGGATCACTGACCTGCTGGCACAGGCGCAGAGCGCAGGCTAAAAAAAAACCGCCGGTTGATCACTACACCCGGCGGGATTTTTACGTCAGTGCCCGTTTCAGTCGTTGATACGGGGATGTTGCTGCACCAGGTTTTTGCGTTTGGCTTCCAGCTCGGCAATTTCGGCGTCGATGTCTTCGATTTTATGTTCGATGTTGTCGTGGTGCTCCTGAAGCAGCTCCTTGGCTTCTTCAATATCCGAAGCCGCCGGTGCGGCCCCGCGCAACGGCTTGTTGGCGGTTTCTTTCATGGTGACCCCGGTAACCAGTCCCACGATCGCGATCACCATCAGGTAGTAGGCAGGCATGTACAAGTTATTGGTGCTTTCCACCAGCCAGGCCACCGCCGTCGGCGTCAGGCCCGCGATCAGTACCGAGACGTTGAACGCACTGGCCAGCGCGCTGTAGCGGATGTGCGTGGGGAACATCGCTGGCAGGGTCGAGGCCATGACACCGATAAAGAAGTTCAACAGCACGGCCAGCATCAATAACCCGGCGAAGATCAGCCCCAGCTTGCCGCTGTTGATCAGGTAAAACGCCGGGACGGCGAGGAAAAACAGACCGACACTGCCGCAGATGATGAAAGGACGGCGGCCGATCTTGTCACTGACAAAACCGATCAGGGGCTGAACGAACAGCATCCCGACCATGATTGCAATGATGATCAGCACCCCATGGTTTTCACTGTAATGCAGGTTGTGCGACAGGTAACTGGGCATGTACGTGAGCAGCATGTAGTAGGTCACGTTGGTGACTGCTACCACGCCGATGCAGGTCATCAGACTGCGCCAGTGCTTGGTGGCCACTTCCTTGAAAGAAACCCGGGGGCCCCGTGCGAGACCTTCGCGATCCCCTTGTTCAAGTTTTTCCACGTGCTGCTGGAAGGCGGGTGTCTCTTCCAGAGCGTGCCGCAGATACAGCCCGATCATCCCCAGCGGCAAGGCCAGGAAAAACGGCACGCGCCATCCCCATTCCAGAAACTGCTCTTCGCCCAGAAGTGTGGAGATCAGCACCACCACACCGGCCCCCAGCACGAAACCGGCTATGGAGCCGAAGTCCAGCCAACTGCCGAGAAACCCGCGCTTGCGGTCAGGCGCATACTCGGCCACGAAAATCGACGCGCCGGTGTACTCACCACCCACCGAAAAGCCTTGGGCCATCTTGGCCAGCAACAGCAGGATCGGCGCCCAGATACCAATCGTGGCATACGAGGGGATCAAGCCAATGGCGAACGTGCTGAGTGACATGATGACGATGGTCGCGGCCAGGACTTTCTGTCGTCCGTATTTGTCACCTAGCGCACCGAAGAACAGCCCGCCCAGGGGGCGGATCAGGAAGGGAACCGAGAACGTGGCCAGCGCTGCGATCATTTGCACGCTGGGCGAGACATCGGGAAAGAACACCTTCCCGAGCACATAGGCAACAAAGCCGTACACGCCGAAGTCAAACCACTCCATCGCGTTGCCCAGTGCCGCAGCGGTAATCGCTTTACGCATCTTGGCGTCATCGACAATGGTGATGTCCTGCAATCCGATTGGATTGACCTTTTTCTTACGAGATCTCATGCAAGCCCCTTTATTAGCTGATCTATCCTTTTAAAACCGCTAAACCCCAGTCGTATGAAGGGTAGACGCGTTTTGCCAGCGCCGAATGCTATCGTTCTGATGGCACGCGCTCTTGGGGATGAGATACATGCAGATACGAAAAAATTCACCGAGTGGCGGATTTTCTTTTGCAATCAGCGTTATGCGCAGGGGGCTGCTAAAGGAAATGAAGGTGAATGGTCTTTCAGGCGTACAGAAGCGGCCTGCATCAGCGGCCGCTTCCATCGCCGACATGGACTCAGTATTAGCCTTTGGCTGCCATGGCGGTGACTTCAACACGCATGCCTTCGACGGCCAACGACGCGACCCCTACAGCAGCACGCACCGGCCATGGCTGGCTGAAGAAACGTTTGTACACCTCATTGAATGCCGCACGTTCTGCCATATCGGTCAGGTAGATGGTCAAGTGCATGACACGGTCCATAGAGCTGCCCGCACGTTCCAGGGCCACTTTCAGCGCTTGCAATGTGCATTCGCTTTGCTCAGTGATGCCGCCCAGTTCGAGGCTGCCATCGGCACGTGTAGGGATTTGCGTCGAAACCATTACGCCACCAAAGCTGGCGACGTCAGACGAAATGGATTCAGGATCAGGATCAGGGGTAAAAGTCAGTTCGTTATGGGCCATGAACACCTCTGCTTGAACGGGTAAGGGTGGCGGCATTGATCGCAGCCACGGCGAAGGCGTGCAGTGTACAGACCTGCGCGTTCCCTAAAAACCTGATCGGGCACACCTGTTAATCCTTAACTATGCTCGCCAGAGCTTGTTTAAACACACCACAGGTTATTTGCGGGAAGGGACTGAATGATTTCTGATTGGGAAATGTGCATGCGGCTGCTGTTGGCGGCTTTTCTCGGCAGTTTGATTGGCGTTCAGCGCGAACACCTGTTTTGGACGGCAGGCCTGCGTACGCACATGTTGGTGTGTGCGGGGGCGTGTTTGGTGATGATTGTGTCGGCGTTTGGATTTCAACAGGCGCTGACCATGCCAGGCACGCAGCTGGACCCTTCGCGAATTGCCGCACAGGTGGTCTCGGGGATCGGCTTTCTGGGGGCCGGTTCGATTCTGATGCGCGGTGAGGTCATCAAGGGCCTGACCACGGCCGCCAGTTTGTGGGCGGTTGCAGCTATCGGCCTGGCCGTGGGCGGCGGACTGTATGTGTTGGGCACTGCGGCAACCTTTTTGATTCTGATCATCCTGATCGCCATTCGGCCCATGGAACGCGTGCTCAGGGATATCGTGCAGATCCAGGTGGTCAAGCTGGTGGCGCCGTCCAATACGCTGTCGTTAAGTCAGCTGGAGCAACTGCTGGGTGAGCGGTCCAAAAAAATCAGACAATTCATCGTTGAGCAAGGCCCGGTCAAGGACACCGAAACAGTGACCATCGAGTTCCGGGGCGTCACCCGTGTGGCGGCGGACCAAATGATCAAAGAGATCCTTGGCGTTGCAGGTGTGCGCGAAGTTCTGGCGCCGCATTGAGGGTTTTCAGGCGACAGACAGGGAAGGACGGGGTAGCGCGGGCAGGGTGAGCTGCTGGAGAATGCCGGGCTTTCGCGCACCGTTGTTTTCTTTTGATCCGTACAAGGCCTCGACTTCTCATGGACAAGCTTGACAGGGCAATTCTGCACATCCTGCAGACCGATTGCACACGTGCGGTAGGGGATATCGCCGAGCAGATCGGTCTTGGCACGACGGCCTGCTGGCGGCGCATTCAAAAGCTTGAAGAGGCCGGAATCATTCGCGGTCGGGTCGCGTTGCTGGATGGCAAAAAGCTGAACGTGGGGGTGATTGTTTTCGTGTCGATCAAAACCACTCAGCACAATGCCCAATGGCTCGACAGCTTTCGCGCTGCCGTGGCTTCGATCGAAGAAGTGGTCGAGGTTTACCGTATGGCCGGGGACACGGACTATTTGTTGCGCGTTGCAGTGCCTGATGTGGCCGCCTATGACGCCGTCTACAAACAGCTTATTAAGGTCCCCGGACTGTCGGATATCAGTTCCAGTTTCTCCATGGAGCAAATCAAGTATTCAACCAGCCTGCCTCTGCGCTACGCGCCTTGAGCGCCTAAAACCCATAGCTCAGTCCCGGTTTACGCCACAGCGACACACGGTTTTTGCACGGCAATGTCCAGCGCTCGCTGGAAGTCCAGCACCAGGTCGTCGACATGCTCAAGCCCGGCATGCACACGGATCAGATACCCCAGCGGTGCGGGGGTGTGCTGACGGACCGGGTGCCCGACGGGCACAACAAGACTTTCGAAACCGCCCCACGACAGGCCAATCCCGAACAGCTTGAGGTTATCGAACAGGCGCGCCAAAACCGTCGGGTCTTGCGTGTTGACCTCTATCCCGAACAAGCCGCTGGCCCCCAGAAAATCGCGCTTCCACAGATCATGGCCGGGATCGTTGGGCAGTGCGGGGTGCATGACGCGGGTGATGAGTGGGTGCTGTTCAAGGCTGCGTGCCAGCGTGACCCCATTGCTCCAGTGGCGTTGCAGGCGCACGGGCAATGTGCGCAGCCCGCGCAACGCGAGGAACAGATCATCAGGACTGGCGGTTTGGCCAAAATCATGCGCCCCGGCTTTCAAGAGTGGCCAGGCCCGTTCATTGGCGGTGGCAACGCCGAGCAAGGCGTCCGAATGCCCCACGATGTATTTGGTCGCCGCCTGTATGGACACATCCACGCCATGCTCAAAGGGCTTGAAGTACAGCGGCGAGGCCCACGTGTTATCCAGCAGTACGAAGGCACCCACGCTATGGGCCGCCTGGCAAATGGCCGGCAAGTCGCAGACTTCAAACGTCAGTGACCCCGGCGACTCTGTAAACACGACGCGAGTAGTGGGGCGCAGTTGGCGGGCAATACCCGCTCCGGCAGCGGGGGCGAAGAACTCCACCTCTACGCCAAGACGGGTCAGTACCGTGCTGACAAACGTGCGCGTCGGGCCGTAAATGTTGTCGGTGATCAGCACATGGTCACCGGCGCTGACAAACGCCAACAGGGCATGAACGCAGGCTGCCAGGCCTGAAGGGAATACCAGGCTGGCATGACCACCTTCCAGCCCGGCCATTGCATCTTCAAAGGCGCGGGTGGTCGGCGTGCCAAAGCGGCCATAGTTGGCGTACGGATTACCGTCCTTCTTGCTCGCCTCCCAACTGTTGAAGTCTTTGGCCAGAACGGTAGAACCCCGAAACACCGGTGTATTGATGAGTCCGCCGTACGCTTCGGAATCTCGACCGCAATGCAGGTAGTGGGTGGCGTCATGCATGGGCGTCTCTCCTCAATGAACGTAGGGGAATGATACGGACGCTCAGCGTGTTTAATTTTGCTTTTATTTCTGTTTTTTGGGCGGTTATTAGATTTTATTTCTATTAGTTGGTGGAATAATGGATTTTATTTTGATGGATTATTTTCCAGGCGAAATATTGCCCGCTTACGCTCGCAGGAGCAGTAAACGGGCGATTCCTTACGGGGTGTGAGCGAGCGCTTGTCTTAATCGGTTGGCTCTGCCTGGTAATGCAGCAAGTCCCCCGGCTGGCAATTCAACGCGCAGCAAATGGCTTCCAGCGTCCCGAGCCGAATACCTTTGACCTTGCCTTGCTTGAGCAGCGAGAGGTTCTGTTCGGTGATGCCGATGATCTGCGCCAAATCCTTGGACTTGACCTTGCGCGTTGCCAGCATCACATCGAGTTTGATTTCTATGGGCATTTTGACCTCTTAAACAAACTGCTGATTTTCACGTGCCAACATGCACGCACGATGCAGGCTACGGGCCACAATCATGACACTTGCCGCGAGAAACAGCGCCACCACATCCGAAGGGCCAAAGCTGATGGTAAACAAACGCTCACCCGCCGGGCGCATCATCGTGATCCATACGCTCAACACAGGGCCCAGCAAGAAGCTGATCAATACCCACAGACCGACACTTTTTCCGACCTTGCCCAACAGGTCTGCTGATTCGGGTTCGAAGTATTCCCCGTTGGCGTAAAACTTGAACAATGCACTCAACGCCACCAACCCCTTGGCCAGAATCAAAAGCGGAATACTGGACAGGACAATGCCGCCTGTAATCTGCCACCAGGGCATCTGATGGATATTGGCGTCCAGCGTTTCGGTCAGGGCCGTGAGATTGAAACCAGGTCCATACAGATTCATCACGTCCGGAAACAGCCAGTAGGCAATATTGGAAAGCAGCATGAGGGCAACCAGGCCCAGCGTCGCGGTTGCAAGGACTTTGCTGTACTTCGCCAAACGATCTGTGTTCATTCAACAATCCTTCTTGTGTGGGAAATCTTGTAGTGGGGAGTAGAGGTGAATCGGGTCGCGGCAAGTGGGCGACGGCGGAATCATAAGCGCAGAAAAAATGATTGTAAAACGATAATTAAATATTGTTTTGCAGTGATAATTGCAGGGTTCACCCAGAGAAAAGACTCGTTGTTTCAGGGCTGATTTACGTAGCCTCTCGTCGTAATTTCCTACAGATAAATTGACCTTCGGCCCGCAGCGCAGTTAACTGTATGAACATACAGTTAACAGAAAGGCGAGCGTCATGGGTTTCACTGTTTTGGGTCCTCTGGCTGAAGGTGGTGTTCGCCGTCCGTGGTGTTCGTTCAAAGTGCCGGCCGGTTTTCCCTCGCCTGCGGCTGACCATGTCGAGAAACATATCTCGCTCGATCAGGCACTTAATATTCGAGCGGCACACGTGTACCTGGTCACCATTGACGGCGACAGCATGCAGGACGCGGGGATTTTTTCCGGGGATCTGGCCGTGGTGGATCGTGCCATTGAAGCGGCCCACGGCCATGTGGTGGTGGCGCTGCTAAATAATGATCCGATTTGTAAACGCCTGTGGTTGAAAGGCAGCACGGTCATGCTGGTCTCTGACAACCCCAAATACCCCAATCGCTACATCATGGAAGGTGATGAGCTGTCGATTTGGGGCGTGATCACCCACACGGTGCGCAACCATGGCCACTGAACCCCGGCCGGTCTTTGCCCTGATTGACTGCAACAGCTTTTATGCAAGCTGTGAGCGCGTGTTTCGGCCGGACCTGGCAAAGGTGCCGATCGTGGTGCTGAGCAACAATGACGGTTGCGTCATTGCCCGCAGTTATGACGCCAAACCGTATATCAAAATGGGCGCGCCTTATTTCCAGATCAAACAGCAACTGGAGCAGCAGGGGATCATGGCGTTCTCTTCGAACTACGCGTTGTACGGCGACATGAGTGAGCGGGTGATGAGCCTGATCGAAGCTCAAGTCCCTGCCGTCGAGGTGTACAGCATTGATGAAGCCTTTGCTGACATGACCGGCATTGCGGATGTCACGCAGGTCAGTCGCCAGTTGCGAAAGCGCATCCTGCAATGCACCGGTATCCCGGTGGGGGTCGGTATTGGTCCTACCAAGACCTTGGCCAAACTGGCCAACCACACGGCCAAGCGCTTGCAGGCGCACACCGGAGGCGTGGTCAATCTGTGCCCGGATCACGAACGGGCCTGGACGCTGCGCAATACCTCAGTGTCGGATGTCTGGGGGATCGGACGGCGCATGACGGCGCATCTGGAAGGCATGGGCATTGTGTCGGCGATGGATCTGGCGCGGGCCGACCCGTGGACGTTGCGTAAAAAATTTAGCGTGGTCATCGAAAAAACGGCCCGCGAGCTGGCGGGCACCCCGTGCCTGGAGCTGGACGAACCCGATCCGCCGAAGCAGGAAATCTGCTGCAGCCGAATGTTCGGCCGGCGTCTGACAGCCATCGAGCCGATCAAAGAAGCAGTCGCGACATACATGATGCGTGCCTCGGAAAAACTGCGGGCGCAACAGTCTTACTGCCACAAGGTGCGGGTCAGTATCCGTACCGGCATGTTCAACCCGCACGAAGTCAAATACGCCAAAGGCATCGTCGTGACGTTGCCCTATCCCACCGATGACGTGCGTCTGCTGACAAAAACCGCCGTCGACGCCGTGGAGCATGTCTTTCAACCCGGATTCAACTACAGCAAGGCTGAAGTCATGCTGTTGGACTTGCGTCAGCCCGGCGAGTTTTCCGATGACCTGTTTGCCCTCAATCAGCCCGCCGAAGCCTCACGGGTGATGGCCGTGCTGGACCAGATCAACAACCGCTGGGGCCGGGGAACACTGCGTGCGGCAAGCGTACCGGCCCATCCGGACTGGGGCATGCGCCGGGATTTGATGAGTCAGAGTTACACCACGCGGCTGGATCAGCTGTGGAGAATCTCCTGTCACTGAGCCCATAGCCAGCCCGTTACATACAATCCAATGCCGAACGAGAGGTGCGTTGCCAGACTCCTGAGTCGCGCCAGTCGTGGGTGCGGCGTGTTTGAGGCGGCAACCCCCATCCCCAGCGCCGGCTGCATGATCAGCCACGGTGCTGCAACACTGAGTACGCCCACCAGCAGTGCCGGCACCAGCGTTGGCTGATAAAGCCAGCGCTCGCCTGCGCCCGCCAGCAGCACCGCCGCGAAGGCGACGCCCGTCAGGTAATGAAACAGCCAGCCGGTCAGTCGCTCATGCCGTACCGCTTGAGCGCGGCTTATTGAGTCATGGCGAAATCGGCCCGAAGGCATATGCCCCAGCCAGCGGCCAACGAACCGATAGTCAAGCGATGGCACGTTGAATAAGCGCCGGCGAAGCAGAGCGACGAGATCCATGAAAAACGTGGCCCCCAAGCCAAGCCCCGTGGCGCTTGCAATCCACTGCGTAGTGTCCATGTCACGTTCCCCTTGTCGGCCAGGTAGCGAGTTGTTTGAATGGCCAGTGTGCAAGTTCAAGTCGACTTGAGGTCAAGCATGAAAGAGTTCGGCATCAGGGAAGTCGCGAGGCGTTCGGGGGTTCCGGCTTCGACGTTGCGCTACTACGAAGAAAAAGGGCTGATCCGTTCCGCGGGACGACGGGGGTTGAGCCGGGTATTCAAGGCAGATGTACTGGATCAGCTCGCGTTAATCACCTTCGCGCAGTCGCTGACGTTTTCATTGGAAGAAATTGCCCCCATGCTGACAGCCAATGGCCATGTCACCCTTGACCGGCAGTTACTCACCCGCAAAGCCGATGAGCTGGACCGTCTAATGGCCAAGCTCGCCGCAGTACGCGATGAGCTGCGCAGTGCAGCGGCCTGCCCAGCGCGCAGTCACGGGCAATGCCCCAGCTTTCAGCAGCGGTTAAAAGACGTTTCCCGTGAAGATGTATGGCAGGCCCCGTTTGGCTTTTGAAGGCAATGAAGCTATCTGGCAAGGAGCGCAACCTTATGAACCCACGCGTCACCCCCTGTGCAGTGCCGCCGGGTACGCTGATCAGCGCCTACGTTGAAGGCGCGCAATTCGTTGACAGTCAGCGCACGTTCACCCGGGAGGCAGAACGCACAGCGTTAAGCCACTTGTTGCATCTCATGGCGGCCACGCCGGGCTGGATCGACGCACTGATGACGACGCGCAATCGTGTGGTCAAGCTGTTGGGGCTCAAAGACCTCGGCCGATTGGGGCATATCGATTTGAACCGGGAAGAAAGCACCTATCAGGTGCATGACCGGCTTGGCATCTTCACCTTGCTGGCCAACACCCCCAATGAGGTGTTGGTCGCAGACAAAGACAAGCATCTTGATGTGTACGTGTCATTGAGCCGCTCTGACGTTCAAGCCGACGGCACGCGAGAAATCGTAGTGGCCACCGTGGTGCATACCCATAACCGTCTTGGCCGCCTGTACATGCTGCCGGTCGCTCCGGTTCACCGGTATATCGCACCTTTGATGCTGGCGCGTATACCGGGTTGATCCGCGGGTGGGGCTGTTCAGGCGGGTGTCGGGTTGAAGGCAGGCAATTCGCGCCACGGCAGAGCGGCCCATGCGCCAGTACGGGGCGCGAGCAGTTGATTTAATAAGGTTTCATTGAAGCGCTGACCCAGCGGATCGGCCCGGAAAGCGGCTATCCATTGCTGACGACCGTCAATGAAGGCCTTGCCCAAGTCTTCCCAGCCCGAAAAACACTCCTGGGCGCGTTGCGCATTGAGCAACAACACACGCCAGGCCGTGTCCTGCGGTACCCAGTTCAACAGCATGATGCAACGCATCAAAAACGCCGTGCGGATACAGGCAAATGCCATGGCCGCGCGAGGATCGTCAGTGGGTGATAAGTGCTCAAGATCCAGCCCAAACCAATGGCGCTCCAAGGTTGCATCCAAATGGGCACGCACTTCGTCATCCGTTGCGTGGCTGCGAAAACCCAGTTGATGCAAAAGTGGCGCTCTGAGCGCAGCCTGAATCTGTTCGACAAAGCCGGTAGTGCCAGCGTCATAAAACCTTGTCAAGCCCACCGCATCCACCATGGGCTGTGACAGCATCAGCGCCCAGTGTTTGCGTTGAGTGAAAGCCTTTTCAGGCAAGGCTGGCGGGCGTCTTATACGCCACACGATCAGGCACACGCACGCAATAATCAAAAGAGTAGTCATGTGAAATTTCTCACCTTATGGATGCCTGCCAGTCAATGATGGCCGCTGCGTGCCCGGAGGACAGGCCGACCCAAGGTACTCCTTCGGTGGTGAAGTGCCGGTTATCCGACAGGTCGGGTGGGCTGAGGGGATCGAGTACGTGGCGTGCGGCGTACCTGACCGACGGAGCAGCGGGCGCGGTTCGCTGCAACATCTCGACCTGTCGGGCAGCGACCAGCCAT
Source organism: Pseudomonas sp. BS-2016 (assembly GCF_001806145.1). Classification (NCBI taxonomy): domain Bacteria; kingdom Pseudomonadati; phylum Pseudomonadota; class Gammaproteobacteria; order Pseudomonadales; family Pseudomonadaceae; genus Pseudomonas; species Pseudomonas sp. BS-2016. The sequence continues at coordinate 9,338 of NZ_MLCT01000036.1, read as the reverse complement.
TGCGTCATGGCCGATGGCGATTCGAGCCGAGAGAACAACTGCGGGTAGCGCGCCACCAGTTGCGTTTGGGCGGTCGGGTCGTTTACCTGTTCGAGGCGTAACCAGCCCGCCTGGGTGCGTACCACACCGATGGCAATACAGTCTGGTGGTGACTGTTGATCAGTGCCCAGCGCGTTCAGACACATTAACAAGGGTTGCAGGTAGCGCTCCACGGGCGGGCGATTCTGTTTCCCCTTGACTTGATCAACCGTCAAATCGCCATTGGCCTGTACCGTCAAACTGACGGTGATGTGCGGCTGGCCTTGAGCATCGCGCAAGCTGAACAGGCGCATATGACCTTGTTCGACAGCATCGGCGTAGTGCCCGCCATAGCCGCCAGTCAGCGCTTTACGATCGGCGAACTGCCCGAGGCAATGGCGCATGACATAGCTTTCAAACGCCATTTCGGCGCGAAGTGCATGGCTGTCGGGCAGCAGCTCAACCCAGGCATGGTCTGTACACGTCACGATACGACCCAGCGCATCGGGCTGACTGGTGCGCCAACCTTGTGCCGTACGGGTTGTCATTTGCGCGTGCTCTTTTTCCCATAGCATCAGCGCTTGAGGGCAGTTGATACGCTCCAGTTTTCCTTCAAGGGGTGTACCTTTGCGTGCCGTCAGAAACTCGACCAGCAGGGCTTCCTGTTGCAACAGTAACGGATCTTCAGGGGCAACCCAGACCAGTGGAACGTTATTGCCGGACGCATTGAAAAACCGGCTCAGCCAGGGCGGAGCAGGGGTTGAGCCCAGTACTGCCATGCTCTCTTCCAAAGAGTGGAGGCGACGCGCCGGCTCAAAATTACTCACTAAATGGCGATAAAAGTGGTTCTGCAGCCAGGCGCGAATCGAAGCGGTGTCCCCCCGTTCGCCACTTCGTTGAGTAATACCCTGTTTGAGTTGATCTGCATTAAGGGCGTTACGTGCAGCGTACGGCCCGCGAGAGCCAGGTGGCACTATTTCCATACTTGCCACCACCGTTTGTGTGAGGCTTTTTCTGCGCGTTGCAAGCTGGCGAGGGTGTTTTCAATCGCTGGCCAGTCCGGATCTACCCAGTCTGCCTCGGTGGGTGGCGTGACTTGAATGCGCAAGTAATACTCAATGGCCTCGGCATTGCGACCCAAGTATTCAAACATTTTGGCCACTTCGAGCATCAGCGTGATCATGTTCGCGGCCTCGACGCAGCGCGCATAACGCAACCACAAGCCATAGGCGTTGTCGGGGTAGGTCTGGGCCAGGAAACGAGCCAATGCGACGCGGGTATGCAATTGGGACACAGACAGTTGTTGATCACTAATGCCCTGTTCTTGCTGGCATTTAAGCAGGCGTTCTACCCAGATCAGAATTTCGCCACTGCGATTCAACATAAGCAGGGCGTAGGCTACGTCACAAATATAATCGTTGAGGTCGTGGCGGCTGTAGCCGTAGTCCTGGGCGTAATGCCAAAGCTGTTCGGCAGCGTCTATGAGGGCCAGATAGTCATCCTGTGCGCGGTAAACATTCAGAACTCCCTGGTAGTGCTCCGCGAACGGGCTGGCCTGAATACCGCGCCGGTGCAGGTCGAGGCACAGGTCATGCGTGGCTGGGTTGCGCGTGCATCTGTATAGAATCGCCAGGTTGTTGCAGAGCATGGAGTACAGATGCGCGCAAGCATCGTATGGGTGCCCGGTGCCGCAGGCGAAGTACTGCTCCATGCGCGTACGCCCTTGTTCATAAGCGTTGATCTGAGCGCTGGCCAACAGATCTGACGCTTCTTGACGCTCTGTTGAAGTCAACGTTTCAGCCTTTTCTTCGACCAGGCGATCGATGGTCAAGGCGTAGTTATAGGCATGCCAACCACTGGCCAGAACAGGCGTCGGCTGACGCAGTGCTGCAATGACGCCTTCAACCTGCACGTGGGCGCTAAAAAGGCTGAAGGCGGTGCGGTTGTCTTGCAACGAGCCATCGCGTACAGCCTCCTGCAACAGCCTGACTTGTGTGGATGCTTCAATAACCCCCGCGGCGTAATCATGCACAGAGGCCAGCCGCTTGATCCAGTGATGATCGGGTGCGCGACGCTGTGCCTCAGCCCGGGCATGCGCAAACACTTCGCTCAGCAAGTCTGGCTCGCGAGCGGCCCGGTACAACAGGGCGAGGAGGGTAGAGGGCTCGACGGTGCAGTGTTCAACAGAGGGCAACGCGGCCGAAAAAGCCTGCAATGTTTCGGGGCTATCACAAGCCCGCATCACACACAAAGGCCACCACACGCGTTGGTCGTCCGGGTCTTGAAGGCGATCGTGAACCAAGCGCACCGTTCCGGGCCATACCTCGGTGCGCTGGTCATACACATCGATAAATGCGCGATACCCTGCGGCATCGATTTGCCCGCTCTCCACCAACCAAGGCAAGTGACACTCGATAAAATTATTGCTGGCGTCAGAGTCCAGGCTTAATGACGCAGTGGCGCAAAGGCGCAGGGCTTGATCCAGCTCGCCCTGGGCGTATTTCGAACGCGCGGCCAGGCGCGCCATGCGTACTTCCCATTCGCGTTGTTGAGGCGCAGGCAAATGTGCAATCAAGCGGCTGATGGGCTGTTCGAACATGGCCAGTCGTAAAGGGATGATGGTAATCAGCGCATTGCCCAGCCACAGCCAGTCAGTGGCATCCACGCTCTGTTCGGGGCCGGCCGTGCGCAGCGCAGCAACCGCTTCCAGTGCGGCCTCACGGGCTGGCTCATCGTCATTAAAGGAAGCCAGCACCCGCGCTCGGCGTTGCAGACGATCCGCCATATCCCAGGCCTGTACGGTAGCGCGATCGGGATTGGACGTGGCCAGGCTGTAACGCACCTCGATAGCTTTGAGCGCCACTTCAAGGCTGCCGCATTCAAGTGCTTCAAACATGTGATGGTGACGATAGTGTTCCACATCGAAATTCAGAGAGCGTTCAGCCATTGCCGCCAGAGTTTCAAGCTGCTCAAGAAGAGCGCTGTCGTCATTCAGATAATTGGCCAGCCGCAAGCGCAGCATGATCAGGTTCATCGCCAACTCAGGCTGTTGTAAATCCGGCACGCTGCTCAATAGCGCGGCAGCGTCATGTTCCAACACGGCTTTAGCGGCATTCGAGTCCCCGGCGTTAACCCAAAGCACATGCAGACGCTCTATCGCGTCCAGTGAGTCTGCTTTTAGCGGCTGAGCCCGCAATGAGGTCAAAAGGGAACTGCTATCGCAATCTTGATATTGCGTGTCCAGCCGGTCCATGAATTGATCCAGCTCGATACCGCTCAGTGCATTTAAATTGGTCACACTCAACTCCATTTGAAAGTTACGGGTGCACTTGGCGCCCCTTGGCGCACTCCAAGGGGCGCAGGGGGCAATAGTTTCAGCCCTGCTGTTGGGTCTCGGCTGCGTCGTCTGACTCGCCGCACAGGTGTTCTGGATCGGTAGGCCATAACACCTTGCCGCTGCCATCGATCACTTGTTGCACGTCGCATCCTACCGTTCGGGTTTCAAAACCGGGGGTCCCGTCCAGGCTGTACAGGGCGCGTAAGCTGCGGGTCTCATCAGATGGCGTACCCTCCAGCTCATAGGCGAAGAGGGCGCCACGCTGTTCATCGATAACCACTTCTTGCCAGTGGGCGGGTACCAACAATTTGCCATTGAGGTCATACAACGCGGTTGTTGCCAGGCGGGATGTATCAGTCCATGCACGGATGAAACGGCCACTTTTATCCAGCGTAAGCGCGACGTATTGCCCGGGTTCAATCAGCACTTTGCCTTTGGCGTCCATGAGTCCCAGCGTTGTCAATTGATTGGCCGAACCCAGGAAAGTAATGGTCTTTTTCGGCGAATCAGGTTTTGCGAAAACAAACCGATCAGGGGTCAAAACACCGATCTGTGCATATTCAGGCTTGAACAGCTCAACCCCTTTATCGGTGTCGAACAGGCCGAAGTAGACGGTGAACATGTTCTGTAAGTTACCGGTCTGGGTAAAGCCCGGAACAGACGTGAGCATCCCCAACGGTGAGTGCACTGCCGGTTCTGCCGAATCGAAGCTTGGCTGAATCAGCCACTCTCCTGAACGTGCGAGAAAGCCATATTTGCCCTTGTTTCCATCGTCGCCCACGGTCTTGACCAGTGCGCCTTTGTGACCAAACACCTCGCAAGCGTCGTAGCTCGGCGCGATGGCAACCTGACCTTTGAAGTCCAGATAGCCGCAGAGGCTGTCGAAGTTTTCCTTGAAGGCCACCAAACCGTCGCCAGGTACGCCCATCCAGTCATACTTGAGCTCGGTCAGTAGCGTATTCGACGCGTCTGCCAAGCCTTTTTTTCTGCCCTGTGAAACGACGAAATGCTCATTGGCGTATTCAACGAACTTGTCGAAGCCGACAGACTTGAGCTCGCGTGTTTGCAGGTTGATTGCCCAGTTCTGGCCGTCACGTTCAGCACTCACCCAACCGCCCGCCAGGGCACTGTCTTTATGGGTCAAGAGCGAGTCGAAGAGCGGGGCTGTGATCACATGCCCCTCAGCGCTGAGCAGACCGTATTTATCGTCCAGCCCGTAGACGATGTACTGGCCTTGCGCAGTCCCGCCGCCGGGATAGATATCATCATAAGCTGGCGGTTGCACTTCATTGCCTTGCTGGTCCATGACACCCCACTTGCCGTCACGCTCAAATCCGAAAAAACCGGGTGTCAGCAAGCGCAGCCCCTCGGTGAACGCGGGTTTTATAACCTGTGTACCGTCGGCATTGGCCACGTTCCATTGACCGTCTTCGGCATAAATGAACGTGCTGTTCAACGGCACTGAGAGGGCGACGGCGTAGGTGTTATCGCCGTTGACTAACACGGAGCCCTTTTGGTCCAGCACCAGACACTCACCGTTCACACACACGGGGATCACCATGGCAGCCAAAGGGACAGCTGAGGGCGGGGCAGTGGAGTGGGTCGCAGCGTCTTCATGACAACCCGCCAGAAATAACGCCGATAACGAAAGCGCCACAGGCATAAGGCGAGCAATGAATGTTTTTTCCATGACAACACAAGTCCTTGTGAGGGTAAACCAGATACCTACTGACTGATAAATAAGAAAGTGCGCATCTATTCGCATTAAATCCAACTGACGTTCATCGCGTCGACAGCCCAACAATCAATAGGCTGTCGAAACGATTAACCACTTTTAAACAGCGTGGTTAAAGGATCAGGTTCATTTATTGCTGAATGGATTTCAGACCTAGACGCAGGCCTTCATCCGCACTTTTGCACCACGCCTCGAGACCTTGAGGGGCATCGCTGATATTCACCAGTTGGCCATCACTGCCCGGAATCTTGCCTTGGCGCCCGGCTTTCTCTATCGCGTCACCTGAGCTTTTATCGAAAGTAGCAGGCATGTTGCTGACGTAATCCACCATCTTCTCGGCTTGCACAAGACTGTCTTTCTTCAAGTGGCTCTGATCGACACAGTAGGCGATTAATCCCGACATGGAACGACTGGAGTCATAAATTTGTTTGAGGGTTGCGGCATCAGGCATAGCCGGGGCAGGGGCCGCTTGAATCACAGAGCAGAACGAAGCGGAGGCAGCTAATAACACGGTCGAAATTTTGATGTGCATGTTTAGTCCATTAATGTTGATGCAAGTTTAAACTTGCAGGGGTTAAGTCTGCCCAGTTCCAGAAAAGCCCGGGCAGATAAAAAGCACCACAGCGTCAAACAGGTTCAATGCTGAAGTTCCGTGTCCTATCGTGAGATGAACAGGCTGTTCAACGGCTTACAGCACCTTTCGGGCCGCTGGCAATGAGCGCGGCCCCACAGGCCGTCTTCATCCCGTCGAGCGCAACTGCGATGCCGTCTACGGAGTGAGTTGCGCTGCCTTCGACAATCGGAAAAATCCCTTTGCATAAAGGGCAACTAACGTTATGCCCGACCCCCGCAATCGGCTTGCCGTTGAGATCAGTCCGGGAAAAAGCTTCAAGAACGACGCCCCCATGGGTGGTGGTATCGCCTAGGCGAATGATGTCTTTCATTACACTCAATTCCTTCTGGTTTTTACACATCGAAAATACAAAATACTCAATGCGTCCTCTGGATAGCGTTACGGTGCTCCCATTTTTCTGCACTGTCACGCCAGGTATTTACGCCAATCATTTTAGGCGTGCCGTTTTCCAGAATTAACACGTATTGGTAACGCTGTTTAATACCATGAAATTTAATTGTTTCAACCGTCCCCTCCATGCCGGCGCGAGTCTCGGTAACAACTAAAACAGCCTGATCATACTCAGGATGCCGCCCAATGCCTAAGGTTTTGAGTCGATCAGCGCCAGGAATATTCAAGCTTTCTGCACTAATTTATTCAGAAAAATATTAATCAACTGCGCCTTCGTACTAGCGTTAGCATGATGGCTGTATTTAGTATTATGTGTGTAATGTAGGATTTTTCTTTCGCCATGAAAGGCTGCTTCCCGCACGATTATCTGATTTTTAAATGTTTTAACCCTCTCTGCAGGTGACATTGTTGTCATCTCCGTTTCAGCGGTTACTAGAGCGTGGGTTGAGACACATTAGAGACGCCAATCTGGCTTGATACAGAGCCGAGTGGGGAGGGGTAGAGTTCTCATCATTGATCGGGGCCTTACTGACAAACCGTCCGGCCCGTGGATGATAGTACCTATACCGGTTGTAGTGCAGTCGTGTTTCGTGCCTCTAGTACTCTCCTATTCACAATAGTCGAGCGAACAAATCTGTGGGATTAGTATATGTCAGCAAGAAAGGCTAACGCATAAATTCAGATATTGCTTTATCAATATCTGATAATAAGCTTTCTTTTTGAATTAGCTCTCCCAGTTTTTCTGTTTTTTTTATCATCAACTCAAAGCATTGTAACGTCCCTTGTGCGATCATTTCACTTAATTCATTCAAGTCAGCATTCAACCATTGAGACTGACTGAATTCTAGATCAACTGTGAGTGTCTTGGTTTTTTTAAATACCTCAGGCTTTCCACACCTTGGGATTTAAAGTCCCATATCTTGCCGGATATTCGAAACACTATTGCGATTTTTTGTAATGCGTTTAAAATATCCGCCTATGATATATTTCTTAAAGTAATCATTTAATTTTTTTGCATAGGCCAGAATATATCGTCCGCCTGTGGGTCTCCGTATTGTCCGCTTATTTGGATTTCCATTAATACCTCCTATTTTGTGGTTCTCGAACCGGCCCATGGTTCATTATTGTCTGGTCCTGGAAAACGCTCTACGAGTCTGCGCTCTCTATTTAAAATTTCAGAGCGGCTCCCTGCTCGATATGGTCTCAAACGGCCTCCATTCAAATCTGAAGCTATGTATCTGGTATTCGTATCTTGATTAATACCCAAGTGTGGGTATTTTTATTTGTACTGAGCTTTTTAATTCGTCATTTTGAATCGACAAATAATAAAATAAAATAAAATCTTCAGGCAAATTCGATATTTTTCGCCAGTGATCATCTTTCCACCAAGTTACAGACAGTATCTCTCGATTTTTTCTAAAGCCGAAGCAGTATTGACTATCATCTCCAAACTACTTCTCTAAAGCCGAAAATATCTTCGATTGAGTTAGGCTCGCAGTCTTTGTTGTCAGGTTTGCCGTAAAAGCCGTCTGCAATAAAATAGTTACTCAATAATTTTGTTTGTCTCAAAAGTTTCTTTTCGTCCGGGTAGGCTTGAGCGAGTTCGCACTCCAGGTGCTGCCGAAGCTGTCAGTTTATCTTTTAACCTAACGTTGCAGACTCCTTCAGCTTCTTTGTACTTCAATGCAAATTCGCAGTAGCTTGCTGGAAGATATAAGTCACTGATTACTATGTCGTTTCTCATTTATTATACTCCTGTCTTGCTTTTGCATATGCAATCGCTTTCAAGGCGGCGCTTTTACATTTAGTGCCGTGGGGCATCTGCAATCCCTTCCTTGGAGCAGTCGCGCTACCTTCCATAAACCCCTCCCGCACCAAGTACAGCTGACTTAATGACCAACACCGGCAATCGGTTAATCGTCGTGTCTGCGGAGTCGTCTCAGTGAACGCTATCTCACTGTATCGCCGTAGGTTGAGCTTTATCTGAGGGGCTCTGGCAGCCTGCGGGTTAAAGGGCGAAGTTTCTCGCGATCTACCCAAAGCCCCGGAAATACCTCAAATTTAAGATCATCTCTGTTAATTCCGGTATTAAAATACCTGACTAATCTATCATTCAAATCATGACTCCCCCACATATTCGTTAGCTCGTAGGCTTCTATATATTCTCTGTCTTTGGATACAGATAAATCATGTTTTAATACTGGGGCTGTTGTAGTTTCTCGATCATTACCTATGCCTAGATCTATAAGCTTTCCACCAAGGAATGGAAAGCTATCAGAGGCGGATTTGTAATGCAGAATATCCATCGAGGTGTAGGGTTTTATCCAGTAAGGCTTAATATGATCATGGAGGGCTGCTATAGACTCAATAGCGATTTTCCTGACTCCTAAATCTTTCTGAACTACAGTCCCAACGAATACTTGGAAGAGTGGTTTTACTTCAGGCCAATTTACACTTTCCCAATCGTCTTCGTTTGATTTTATGTCATAAAAACGCATGATCGCACTTGCAATCATTTGAGCTACTGTAAACAAGCCATTCTCAAGCTCGATCACAATAAATGCGCCATTTTTCCATGTTATTCTTTTTTTCATAGTGTTAGTCTCACTTTGTTGGCTTGCAATTGCATAGTGGTCCCGACGTAGATTTACTTAAGCTCTGCTTCTCTAAATGACTATCTGCTGCTGCTATATACTCTTTGTTTCGTGCATTACCAACACCTACTGGATTTTGTTTGTTTGCAGTTCCTTCAAGTTTACCTAATTGCTCAAAGCGGAGTTGCTCTAATCCGCGGGCAGTATCTTTTCCGGCTTGGCCATGTCCCGTATATAGCACTTCTGGTGCACCACCAGCGAAACGTGAATAATCGCCGCCATAACGATATTTTAAAACTTCAGCGCCTGTCTTGTTTCCTTGCATACTTGCATAGCCTATATAAGGCTTACCTGTCTTTGAGTCGATACCTTGGTAGGTGATATGAGTTGCATTTGCGGCGCTTGATGCCAACCCCAGCGGATCAACCCACCCCGTTGGATTCGGCGCATACGCATAAAGATTCAACCCACCCGCATAGCTGATCGGGTCTTTGCTGATAAAGCGTCCGACCCGTGGATCATAGTACCTATACCGATTGTAGTGCAGCCCTGTTTCGTGATCGTGGTATTGCCCCTGAAACCTGATCGGGTTGGTCAGGCCTTGGCGTTGTGCCCAGTCCGAGCGTTGTT